>JBBRLZ010000024.1:0-59845 GCA_038231095.1 Gemmatimonadales bacterium | reverse complement strand
GACCAATCGTCCGGACGCTACACTCAAGTGGCTCAGTGAGAGTCGCAACAAGAAGTCGGTCACCATCGACCTGCGGCAGGCAGAAGGCGTGCAGCTCTTTCTGAAGCTGGTGGGGAAGTCCGATGTGCTGATCGAGAATTTCCGCCCGGGCACGATGGAAGAGTGGGGCCTGACCTGGGAGGCGCTCACGGCGGCCAATCCACGCCTCGTGATGCTGCGCGTGTCAGGCTACGGGCAGACGGGCCCGTATCGTCGTCGCTCCGGCTTTGCACACATTGCACAGGCTTTCGGTGGATTGAACTACCTCGCCGGTTTCCCCGGCGAAACACCGGTATTGCCAGGCACGGTGCCACTCGGCGACTACATCGCGAGCCTCTACGGCGCAATCGGCATCATGGTCGCGTTGCGTCATCGCGAAAAGACGGGACGCGGTCAGATCATCGATGTCGGCATTTACGAAGCGATCTTCCGAATGATGGAGGAGATCGCCTCGGTGTATGGTGTGTCGGGCAAGATCCGTGAACGGGAGGGGTCCGGCAGCTTCGTTGCCGTGCCGCATGGGCACTTTCGCACGAAGGACGACAAGTGGATCGCGATCGCCTGCACCACCGACAAGATGTTCGAGCGTCTCTCGATCGCGATGGGTCAGCCGCACCTCTCGTCGTCAGGGCTGTACGGTGATCAGCGCAAGCGCCTCGCGGCGCGTGACACGGTGAACACGATCGTGATCGAATGGATCGCGTCGCTCGATCGCGATGACGTGCTGCGGCTCTGCCTCGACGAAGAAGTGCCCGTCGGCAAGGTGAACAGCATCGCCGACATCTTCGAGGACGAGCATTTCGCGGCCCGCGGCAACCTCGTGCACATCATGGATGCCGAACTCGGGGACGTCGTCGTGCCCGGCGTGGTACCGACGCTCTCGGCAACCCCGGGCCGCATCACGAATCTCGGGCCCACGCTCGGCAACGCGACGGATGCGGTCATGCGTGAGCTGCTCGGCCTGGGTGCGGCGGAGTTGCAGCGGTTGCATCAGCAGAAGATCATCTGAGGACATGGCGACCATGACTGCTGAGACGCGTACCGAGCTGCCGCTGAAGGGCATCCGCGTGATGGACGTCGCGACCGTGATCGCGGCGCCGTACTGCGCGACGATCCTCGGCGAGTTCGGCGCCGATGTGCTGAAGATCGAACATCCCGTTGGCGGCGATGCGCTCCGACGCTTCGGCACGCCATCGCAGCGCGGCGATACGCTGGTCTGGATGAGCGAGTCGCGCAACAAACGCTCGGTGACGCTCGACCTGCGGAAGCCTGAAGGCGTGGAGGTCTTCAAGGAGCTGATCGCGAAGACGGACATCCTCTGCGAGAATTTCCGCACCGGCACGCTCGAGAAGTGGGGCCTCGGCTGGGACGTGCTGCACGCGATCAATCCGCGCCTGATCATGTTGCGCGTGACGGGCTACGGGCAGAGCGGCCCATACAGCGATCGTCCGGGCTTCGCGCGCGTCGCGCACGCGGTTGGCGGCATTGCCTACCTCGCCGGCATGCCGAAGGGTACGCCCGTCACGCCGGGTTCGACCACGCTTGGTGACTACATGACGGGCCTGTACGGCTGCCTCGGCGTGCTGATGGCGCTGCGTCACCGCGATCTCACGGGCGAAGGGCAATACGTGGACGCCGCGTTGTACGAATCGGTGTTCCGCTGCACCGAGGAACTCGCGCCGGCGTTCGCGATGTACGGCACCGTGCGCGAACGCCAGGGGTCATCGCACAACGATTTCGCCTGCCCGCACGGGCACTTCGCGACGAAGGACGGCAAGTGGGTCGCGATTTCCACGGCGACCGACAAGCTGTTCCGTCGCCTCGCGATGGCGATGGGTCGGCCCGAACTCGCGGCGTCGAGTACGTATGGCGAACAGAAGACGCGGCTCGAACATCGTCACGACGTGAACGAGATCGTGCGCGACTGGTGTGGCTCACTCACGCGCGAGCAGGTGCTCGAACGATGCTACGCCACCGACACGCCGGCCGGTCCGCTGAACAACATCGCCGATATCTTCGGCGACCGTCAGTTTCATGCCCGGCGGAATCTCGTTGCAATCGACGATCCGGATACCGGTGAGTCGATCATCGTGCCGTCACCGGTACCCGCGCTGTCGGAAACGCCCGGGAGCATTCGCAGCCTCGGTCCGAAGCTGGGTGAGCACACCGACGAAGTGCTCGCTGAAGTCCTCGGACTGTCGCCGGCACAGATCGCGGACCTCCGCGGCAAGCGCGTCATCTGAGCATGCACCAGACACGAACCCGTCACACTGCGGAGTGCGCATGACAGGCATGCTGTCTGGCCTGCGAGTGATCGAAGGATCGGCGTTTGTCGCCGCACCGCTCGGGGGCATGACGCTCGCGCAGCTCGGCGCCGACGTGATTCGGTTCGATCCGATCGGCGGTGGACTCGACTACGGCCGCTGGCCGCTCACGAAGGATGGCGCGCACAGCCTGTTCTGGACTGGCCTGAACAAGGGTAAGCGCTCGATCGCGGTGGATTTCAAGACGCCGCGCGGGCAGGAACTGCTGACGCGACTGATCTGTGCGCCCGGCCCCGATGCCGGGATCTTCAGCACGAACTTTCCGGCGAAAGGCTGGCTCAGTTACGACGCGTTGTCCGCGCATCGCGCGGACCTGATCATGGTCAACCTCCTCGGCCGGCGTGATGGTGGCTCGGAGGTGGACTACACCGTGAACCCGGCCATCGGCTTCCCGTCGCTCACGGGCCCGAGTGAGTCAGCGGAGCCGGTGAACCACGTCTTTCCGGCGTGGGATGCGATTGCGGGCCACATGCTGGCCGTGGCGATTCTCGCGGCGGACCGCCATCGCGCGCGACACGGCGCCGGTCAGTTGGTGACGCTCGCGCTCAAGGATGTCGGACTCGCGATGCTCGGGCACCTGGGTATGATCGCGGAAGTGATGGTCAACGACAGCGATCGCCCGCGCGACGGGAATTACCTGTTCGGCGCCTTCGGACGCGACTTCGTGACGAGTGATGGCGAGCGGGCGATGGTCGTCGGATTGACCGACATGCAGTGGAACACGCTCGTGAAGGCGACCGGGCTCGCCGAGGGCATTGCGAGCCTCGCGGCGCTGCTCGGTCTCGATCTCGCGGAGGAAGGCAATCGCTTTCGCGCGCGTGAGGAGATTGCCGCGCTGCTGACCCCCTGGTTTGCCGCACGTTCGCTGGCGGAAGTACGCACCAGTCTCGATGCCGCGCGCGTGACGTGGGCGCCGTATCGCACCGTGCGTCAGGCGATTGCGCAGGACGTGGACCTGTCACTCGCCAATCCGATGTTCACGATGCTCGAGCAACCGGGCGTTGGCGCGACGCTCGCCGCTGCGTCGCCACTCGATTTCAGCCGAGTGCCGCGAGTGCCCGTCGCGCCCGCCCCGGCGCTTGGGCAGCACACCGATGAAATCCTGCTGGATGTGTTGGGATTGACCGAAGCCGATGTCGGCCTGCTGCATGACGATGGAATCGTCGCGGGGCCGCGCACCTGAACGACTCTATCCGGAGAACGTGACGTGAAGCTCCCTGCAAATTTCTACAAGCCGCTCGCCATCGGCGCCCCGCAGCCACTGCGTGAATTGCCGGTGCGCCCCGAGCGCGTGATTCACTTCTTCCCACCGCATCTCGAGAAGATCCGCGCCAAGCTGCCGGAAACGGTGAAGCAGGTGGATGTGCTCTGCGGCAATCTCGAGGACGCGATTCCGGTGGACGCGAAAGAAGCGGCGCGCGCCGGATTCATCGAGGCCGCGAACGCAATCGACTTCGGCGACACAGCGCTCTGGATCCGCGTGAACTGTCTCAACAGTCCGTGGTTCCTCGATGACCTCGAACAGATCGTGAAGCACGCCGGCAACAGGATGGACGTGTTCATGATCCCGAAGGTCGAAGGGCCGTGGGACATTCACTTTGTCGATCAGTACCTCGCGCTGCTCGAAGCGCGCTACAATGTCAGAAAGCCGATTCTGCTGCACGCGCTGCTCGAGACGGCCGAAGGCGTGAAGAATGTGGAGCAGATCGCCGGTGCCAGTCCGCGCATGCACGGCATGAGTCTGGGGCCGGCGGATCTGGCGGCGTCACGCGGCATGAAGACGACTCGCGTTGGCGGTGGACATCCGTTCTACGGTGTGCTCGCTGACCCGGCCGACGGGCACGCGCAGCGTGTCTTCGCGCAACAGGATCTCTGGCACTACACCGTCGCGAAGATGGTTGATGCATGTGCATCGAACGGCATCCGTGCATTCTACGGACCATTCGGCGATCTCAAGGACGAAGCCGGCTGCGAGGCGCAGTTCCGCAATGCGTTCATCATGGGCTGCAGCGGCGCATGGTCGCTGGCGCCGAATCAGATCGCGATCGCGAAGCGCGTCTTCAGCCCGGATGTGACGGAGGTGCTGTTCGCGAAGCGCATTCTCGACTCGATGCCCGATGGCAGCGGCGTCGCGATGATCGATGGCAAGATGCAGGATGACGCAACCTGGAAGCAGGCGAAGGTGATCGTCGATCTTGCGCGGCTCGTCGCGCGCAAGGACCCCGACCTGGCGGCGGCGTATGAGTTCTGAATCGAAGACGAAGCCCGGGAACTACTTCGAGGATTTCTCCGTCGGGCAGGAGATCATCCACGCCACACCGCGCACGGTGACCGAGGGCGAGGTCGCCCTCTACACCGCCCTCTTCGGCTCGCGATTCGCCGTCACATCGTCCGATCCGTTCGCGGCGGATCTCGGCCTCGACAGCGCACCGGTTGACAGCCTGCTCGCGTTTCACATCGTCTTCGGCAAGACGGTTCCCGACATCTCGCTCAACGCGATCGCGAACCTCGGCTATGCGAACGGCCGCTTCGGTGTGCCCGTCTATCCCGGTGACACGCTCTCCACCACGTCCACCGTGATCGGCGTGAAGGAGAACAAGGATGGGAAGACGGGCGTCGTGTACGTCCGCTCGATCGGCGTGAATCAGGTCGGCGACATGGTGCTCGACTATGTGCGTTGGGTGATGGTGCGCAAGAACCGACTCGACGCGCCGGCGCCGACGGCCGTGATTCCGGTGCTCGACGACGCGGTCGCGGTGGACGATCTCCTCGTCCCGTATGAGATCGAGCCGGGCCGGTACGACACCGACCTCGCCGGCAGTCCGTTTCTGTGGGACGACTACGCCGTCGGTGAACGGATCGATCATGTGGACGGTATGACGATCGAGGAGACGGAGCACATGATGGCCGCGCGACTCTTTCAGAACACGGCGAAGGTCCACTTCAATCAGCACGTCGAGCGTGAGGGCCGGTTCGGCCGGCGCATCATCTACGGCGGCTACATCATCAGCCTCGCGCGCGCGCTGTCGTTCAACGGGCTGGCGAACGCGCTGAGCATCGCAGCCATCAATGGTGGCCGGCATACCGCACCCACGTTCGCCGGTGACACGATCTACGCCTGGTCGGAGATTCTCGCCTCGATGGAAATCCCGGGGCGGCAGGACCTGGGGGCACTTCGCATTCGTACGGTCGCGGCGAAGGACCGGTCGTGTGCAGATTTCCCGTATAAGGATGCCGCGGGTGCCTACGACCCGAACGTCGTCCTCGATTTCGACTACACCGTGCTGATGCCCCGACGACGCTGATGCGTGAATACCGATTTCTCGCCACCGAGGTGACGCAGGAAGCCCTGCGGCTCGCGCGTGGTGTCTGGCACGCCCTGACCATCGAGGAGATGGCGGTCACGATCCATCTCGTCACCGGTGACGCGGTACGCATCGAGACCGAGGCGGCCGATGTGGAAGATGCCTTCGAGACGTTTCGTCTGAACGCGCGACTCGATACGACACCCACGCCGCCAACCGATGCCGCCGGTGAATTCGGCCTTGGCCGCAACGACGTCGTGCTCTTCACCGGCGCCACGTGGACCGTGACCAACCCGGATGTCCTCGGCGTCGAACTCCGTGACGGCGCCGCGATGCACTTCAGCGGACATCCGGGTCAGTTGGCCGAAGATGCCGATGTCGTCTGCCTGACCACCGATGCGATCGTGATCGCGACGATCACCGGCACCGGCCTGCTGATCCGCGTCGGCCTCAAGCCGGGCGCCGTCGATGTGGTGCGGGACCAGACCACGATCGCCGCATTCCTCGTTGAACGCGGCTACTCGACCACCTGACGACGCGCGCGCGTCAGCACGACCAACGCCACGCCACCGAGAATCGCAATCGCCGCGACCATCAATCGCGGCGTCAGCGGCTCTCGCAGGAGCAGCACCCCCCCGAGCGCGGCGATGATCGGGACACTCAGCTGGACCGTCGCCGCCGTCGTCGCGCGCAGGTCACGGAGCGCGGTGTACCAGATGGCGTAGCCGATGCCCGACGCGAGTGCGCCGGAGACGGCCGCGTAGACTACGCCCGCGACATCGAGGCGCAGTTCGCGGACGGCCAGCGCGCTCACGATCAGCGACATCGGTATCGCCCGTATGAAGTTGCCCGCGGTTACCGCTGTCGGATCTCCCGCGCCCTTGCCGCGCAGCGAGTATACGCCCCACGCCATGCCGGCGCACAGCATCAGCATCGCGCTCATCGGCGGCGGTGCGGCGAGGCCGGGGAGTACCAGGCCGATCAGTCCGGCATAGGCGAGGATCAATCCGCCCACCTGCACCGCTGCGAGCCGCTCTCCACGCACGGTACCAACACTGATCATCGTCGCCTGCACGGCACCGAACAGCAGCAGCGCACCCGTCCCCGCCGTCAGCTTCACGTACGCAAACGAAAAGCCGGCGGCGTACACGAAGAGGGCCAGCGCCGACGGCCACGATCCGGCTGTCACGCGCGCGCGGTCACGCAGCGTCACAAGCAGCAACAGCACCACCGCGCCGGCGACGATACGGATCGTGGTGAAGCTCGCGGCGTCGATCGTCGTGCGTGTGAGCGCCAGTCGGCACAGCAGCGAGTTGCCGGCGAACGCGAGCAGCGCGAGTACCGTCAGCATCGCAGATCGCGCGCGATGCTCCGGCGCCGATGTCACGTCAGACGCCAAACTGGCGCAGGTGATGGTCGAAGTGGCGATAGCCGAGTGCGCCCCACTCCGACTTGCTCATCGTGCCGAAAATCGGATGCGCGCCGTAGGTGACGTTGGCGGCAACTCGCTCGAGGAGCGACTTCACGCTCCTGCGCTCAACGTCAAAGGAGTCGGGTTGACGTGCCACCATCTCAGGCGCCGTCGGCGCATTCTTCGGGAACGGCAGCACATAGATCACGAGCTGCTTGAACGGAAACGATCCGATGAGCGGAATCTTCCTCGGCTTCACCGGTAATTCACCAAGAGCCATACGGAACGCATCGGTCATGTGCGCGAGCATCTTCGGTGCCGTCATCCGGCCCCACCGCGGCGCCGCGTCCTCCGACAAACGATCGAGTCGCGCGACCAACGCGGCACGTGCAGAAGGATCGTTCAGGCTGGGCATCGGTGCGCTCGTCTCGGAGTGGGAGCGGGACACGAAAGTGGAGCCATCACAGGCAACGTGCGAGTGCGACGATGCCTCCGAAGATGCGGGATGCTGCAAGCGCCGACAAGACCGCCGCCGACGCCAGGTTCGCGCTTCGCGCGGCGGCCGGACCTCAGCCGATGGCGCGCTCCATCCGCACAATGCCCAGCGTGAGCCCGAATCGCATCGGACAGTCGGCGCGCTCGAGCGCGCGGAATCCGAGTGCTTCGTACAGCGGTACGCCGGAGAGCGTGGCACCAAGCTGGAAGCGATGGAACCCGGCTGCCACGGCGGCCGATTCGCACGCAGCGTACAGCCGCCGCGCAAAGCCGCGGCGCGCCCACGTCGGTGACACGTAGAATGCACGGATGCGCGCCGCATCCACCGCCGGATCGAGCGGCGCATCGTCCGTGGCCTTCGCCTGATCACCGCCGTAGAGCGTCGTCCGCCTGCTCCATCCACCACTCGCCGCGATCTCGCCGGCGCAATCGATCACGAAGTACGTGCCGTCCGCCAGCAACTGCGAGTCGACACCGAATACCGTCACCAGCGACTCCTCGATCTCCGCATCGCTGTAGTAGCCCACGCCCAGCCCGCGCACCGATGCATCGATCAGCGCGCGGATCGCCGGAATGTCGGCGACCGTTGCGAGACGCAGCTGCGGAGCGGCCGCGTCGCGCATCTACGGCAGAACCGCCGCCGCGCCGGCTTGAGCGACCTGCGCATCCTGCGCCGACGTGGCACCACTGACACCGATGGCTCCGATGATCTCGCCATTGATGATGATCGGCACGCCGCCTTCGATCGGCGTCACCCCCGGCAGGCCGAGGATCGCGATGCGTCCCGCCGTCAGCGTGCTGTCGAGGCTGCGCGTGGTGCGCTTCATGCGCGCAGCCGTACGCGCCTTCTCGCGCGAGATGTCGATGCTCGCCGGCGGTGCGCCATCCATGCGCAGGTAGCCGACCAGATCACCACTCACGTCCACAACTGAAATCGAGACGTTCCATCCCTGTTTCTTCGCCTCGGCCAGCGCCGCAGTGATCGCGCGTTGCGCCCCTTCAGCGGCGACGATGTGCGCCGTCCGCATCTGTGCCTGCGCGCGTGACACGGGAACAACAGCGACGATTGCAACGGATGCCGCAACGCAGAAAGTTCGAGCGAGTCGTGACGTCATGATCCGATGAGTGACGAACGTGAAGATGCCGTGAAGTCGATCAGTCCGCGATGCATTCAGTACGCGATGCATTCGATTTCCGCACGCGCGCCGAGGGCGAGGCCATTCACACCCATCGCGCTGCGGGCGGGCCGCTTGTCGGCGGGAAAGAACGTGGCGTACACCTCGTTCATCGCGCCCCACTCGCCCATGTCCGCGAGAAACACCGTGCACTTCACCACACGCGCAAACGACGAGCCGTTGGCGGCGAGCACGCGCCCGATGTTCTCCATCACCTGCCTCGTCTCGGCCTTGATGCCGCCGGCAACGACTTTCCCCGTGCTGTCCGACCCGACCTGCCCAGAGAGGTAGAGAAAGCCGTTGATGCGCACCGCCGGAGAGAACGGACGCGGCGGACCGGCGGGGTTTGTGCCGAGATACTCTGCCGGGCGCACCGCGGTCGATGCGCAGGCCGTCAGCGATGCGACGACGAGAAAGGCAGCCACTGCACGAACGAGGGAGCGACGTGGCATGGGCGGTCTCAGATCCGGTTGAAGTCAGAACGCCAGGCGCGGATCTTCTGCTTGATCAGCTTCGCATCGATCACATTGTCGGTCAGGACCCATCGCACCAACTCGGAAACCTCAGCATCACTCGCAAACCGGATCGCGATCAGCTGCCGCTTGCTCAGTTCAGAGATGCGTGCGCGCAAGTCATCCGGCAGGAGCGTGCTGAGGCGCAGCTGCTCCTCGAGCCGGATGACCCGATCCTGCACACCGAGCGGGAAGGCGCGCGTGTACCAGTAGTTGCCGAGGAGCGCGAAGGCGCCCAGCATTTCGAAATGGGCCGCGAGCGTGCGCGACGTCGCCGCGTACCACATCGACCACACGACGAAGATCAGGGTGAACGCGCCAGTGACGTAGTGGAAACCAGGAACCATGCGTGCATGGCTTGCATAAGACTGCGGCGGTTCGGCGCTCATGGCGTACTCTCGGGCGGGGAGTTGATTTGACCTCTGCCAATATCACCAACGGTGCAGCCCGCCAGCAGTGGCGGCCAACCCCATCGCCGCGGCTTGTGGGTATTCAAGGGGGCGGCCGAGTCGCCGCGATCAGTCTGTGCCGCTGCCTGCGGCCAATTTCAGGAGCGGCACCATGCGCGACGCGAACGAGTTTCCCGATGATCCCGAACTCGATGAGGAGTTCCCGACCGGCGACGGCACCGCCGACGGCGATGCGGTGATCACCTGCCCGTACTGCGGCGAATCGATCGAAATCGTGCTCGATGCCGGCAGCGGGTCACGACAGGAATACGTCGAGGACTGCGAAGTCTGCTGTCAGCCGTGGCGCGTGTCGGTGCAATACGGCACCGACGGACATGCCGATGTCTGGGTGACCGCGCTCGACGAGTGATCGCGCCGCGCTGACTGGATCAGAATGAGCGCTGCGCGGAAGGTGCCCGCTGCCAGCCCAGCCAGGCGTCGCCGTCCTCGATCGTGCGGTAGACCATGAAGCCGCTATCGGTGTCGGACGAGAGCGTCGCGTACATGCGCGCCATGCCGAACGTCACGTCCGACTCGGCGATGAATGCGGTCCGCGCGTGCCCATGTTCTTCGCGCAGGCGCCCGATGACGGGGACGAGTCGTCGGATCTCCTCCGCGCTCAACAGCAGTGCGGCGTTGCGTGCATCGAATCGCTGCGCATACGCGAACGTGCGCTTCTCGGCCAGATCCATCACCAGTGCTGCCATGTCCTCGATCCGGATATCGCCGGTCGCGGTGACCATCACGCGCTGGGCGTTGTGATCGACGTCGTACGTAATCGCCATCGTTTGCTGCTCCACGGGTGGGGCTCGCGCCGGCGCGCGCTGAAGCGCGCACGACCGCTGACACACCGACATTGCGACCGCGGCAACACAACCGCAATCCTGAAAAAGAATTAGTCCGGACTAACGGTATCGGCCCACTCCGGAGTGCAGGAGAACCGTCACCCTGCGAGCGAAAGTTCGTAACTGA
This sequence comes from Gemmatimonadales bacterium, assembly GCA_038231095.1. GTDB lineage: Bacteria > Gemmatimonadota > Gemmatimonadetes > Gemmatimonadales > Gemmatimonadaceae > JACMLX01. The sequence continues at coordinate 49,163 of JBBRLZ010000024.1, read as the reverse complement.
ACATAACGCTACTATTCGGGATACGCACACTGAACGGACAGGCTCATCCATTCGTACCGCACGCCGGGCAGCCGCATTCGGACTGCGCGGTGATTGGTATCATGTGAGACTACCGTGACCGAAGTACGTTCGATCGGCTGCCGGCCGCAGACCGCTATTCGCTGACCGCGCTCAGCCGTGCGATGGCACCGTCGATGCTCCCCTGATCGTGCGACACGAACAGGTGACCATCGGTGACGGAGAGCGAGAACGCCATGCGCCGATCGAGCCGCGCGACGAGCTGCTCGATCAGGCCGCGATCGATGCTCACGATGGCGATTGCTTCGGCCTTGTGAATCCGTTCGCCCGCCAGCTGCCGGAGATAGATCACCGGCAACTTCTCGATGTACACGGCGACGCGCGGCGACGCCTTGCTGGCCTTGTGCAGCCGCGCAGCGTCCGGTGCACCGACCTCGATCCACGCCTTGATCGTGCCCGTCAGGTCACGGACGGTGATCGCGGGCTCGTCGGGATCGCTGATACCGCGCGAAAACGCGATGCCTTCCGCATACTCGAGGCAATAGGCCAGCACGCGCGTGACGAGACGCTCGTCCGTTTCCGATGGATGCTGCGCGACCTTCAGCGCCAGTGACTCGTACACCCCGCGATCGACGTCCGCGAGCTCGATGGCAAAGTTGTAGATCGTTGCAGTCAGTGCCACAGAAAGTGCCGGGAGAAGAAACGCCGCCGTCAGCGCAGGATGAACGAGAACGTGGAATATGCATGCGGCGTCGGCTGTGACCGATATTCCCTGCTGCCACTGTGCATCTGCCACTCGATCAGACCCACGGGCGTACGCGCGCCGATGCCGGCGTTCGTCCGGTTCACCCATCGATTCCTCTCCACGCGAACACTGGTCGAGAACGTGCTGCCATCGAGGAACAGATTGCGACCGATCACGGATTGCGCCGCGCCCGCGCGCAAATACACGCCCCAACGATCCGCGCGACCGCTGGTCGAGGATGCCCACGGCATCGGCGGACGAATGCCGACGGTCAGCTGCACGCCCGCGCTGGCATCTGTGGCCATCGTGCCGGCTCGGACCGTCCATTGCGGCGCGACGTGGACGCCAAAGCCGCTTGCTGCGTCGTGGAGACGCAGTGCGTCCACCGCGCCCGTGTACGTCGCGACGACGGCCAGCTCACTCGGCAGCTGCGCATCCCAGCCCTCAGGCGTCGGAAATCCGAAGATGCGATGCACCGCCTTCTGCGCGGCTTCGGCCATCGACGGTGTGCCCGTGACGCCGAGTGCGAGGCTGAATGCGGTCAGCGCGCGATCACGTTCGCGCTGCACGCCAACCTCGGCACCTAGCCAGCCCGCGTACGGGCGCTCCCCTGCGGCGCGGCGACGAACGTCGAGTGTTGGTGTGTAGATCGCCTGATTGATGGCGAACGACAGCAACCGACAGTCGCGAGTGGTGGCGCCGTCGGCGCACTGGTTCGGGCCGCCGAGCAGTCTGCGCGCCAGGGGAGTATCTGTCGGGCGCAACACGTTCAGGCGAAAGCCCTGCGAGTATTCACGGTCGGCGCGAACGCGTGGCGCCTGCCAGAAGTTGAATGAGTCGTTGTCGATATCGACGCGCGTGACACTCTGCGCCGTGGCGCCTGGTGCACTGCCGATGATCGTCGCGCCGGCGAGAGCCAGCCACGGTGTCCGCATGTCGCCTCGTCCTGACCCGCCGGGTGAGTGCCCTGCTCCGCCACGAGGACCACCGCCCCCGAAAACACGAAGTGTCGTCAGCCAGGCCGACGACACTTCGAAGACAGCTACGGCGATCGGCTGGTAACAGCCGGCTCGCTTACTTCAGGTTCGCCTTGAAGAACGCCAGCGACTTCTCCCATGCATCGGTTGCGGCGGCGGCGTTGTACGCCTGACCCGACGGGTTGGCAAACGCGTGGTTCGCGTCGGCATACACGTTGATGCTCACCGAGCGACCGGCGCCCTTCATCGACTTCTCCATCGCGCGGACGCTGTCCACCGGGATGCCCTTGTCGAGGCCACCGTACAGGCCCAACACCGGCGCCGTGAGGCGCGTCAGCTGCGCCGGATCGGTGATCGGAGCACCGTAGTACATGACGACGGCCTTGATGTCCGAACCGCCAACGAGGCCGGTGCGGAGGGACCAATGACCACCGAAGCAGTAGCCGACCGACCCGATCGACGTCACGCCCTGCGCCTTGAGATAGGCAATCGCGGCGCCGAGGTTCTTCTCGCCGGCCGGAATGTTCTTCATCGCAGTCTGATAGAGCACCATCGCGGTGTCGGGCGTCGTGGCAACCTTGCCGAACAGGTCGACGGCGAGCACGGTGTAGCCTTCGCCGGCATAGCGATCGGCAACGGCCTTGATGTTCTCGTTCAGGCCCCACCACTCGTGCACGACGATGATGGCCGGGCCCTTCTTTGCGCTGGAGGCCGGCTTGGCGAGGTAGCCGTGGAGCATCTTGCCGTCGACCGTGCCGTACATCACTTCGGCGCCCGTGACTGCATTACGCGGCGCGATCAGTGCGGCCGGCGACGCGGTCGGCGTCTCACGGCCGTGCTCGTGCTGCATGGCCTTGGCATAGTCAGCCTGCGGTGCTTGTGCCGCGAGTGGCGCGGCAACGGCGACCAGAAGGAACAACGAGCGAAGCGAACGCTGCATATGTGGCGATCCAGAAAGTTGTTGGAATTCAGACTCGACCGACTCCGCGCGCACTGCGGCGGCAGACGGAATACTACGCAATTTAACTCACGACGGACCACCGAGTTCCCCGACAGCCGCGTGCGTCTCACGCCGACGCGGCGATCGTCTCGAGGGTTTCCCATCGGTCGGCGAGCGCCGCCAGTTCGGCATCCAACGCAGCCAGACGCGCGGTCGATGCAGCAACCGCCACCCCGTCGCGCAGGAAGACAGGATCCGCGAGCAGCGCGTAGATCCCGGCACGTTCCTGCTCCCCCGCGTCGATGCGATCTGGCAGGCCGGACAGTTCCTGCATCTCCTTGTACGTGAGCTTGCGTTTCTTCTCGGCGCGCGGCGCGGCTTGCGTAGTCGTTGGTTTTGAGACCGGTGTCGCAATCGCAGTCGGCTCCGGTCGCTGGCGCACCCAGTCGGCATAGCCGCCGGCGTACTCGCCGATGCCGCCATTCCCCTCGAACGCCAGCGTGCTGGTGACGACGTTGTCGAGGAACGCGCGGTCGTGACTCACAACCAGCAACGTCCCGGTGAATTCGAGGAGCAGCGCTTCGAGCAGGTCGAGCGTCTCGATATCCAGATCGTTCGTCGGCTCGTCGAGCACCAGCAGGTTGAATGTGCGCGTGAAGAGTCGCGCCAACAGCAAGCGATTGCGTTCACCACCGGAGAGCGCGCGCACGGGTGTCCGCGCGCGCTCCGGCGGAAAGAGAAATTCCTGCAGATACCCGTGCACATGCTTGCGCGCGTTGCCGATCTGCACGAACTCGGCGCCGTCAGCGATCGTATCGAAGACGCTCGCCTCTTCGTCGAGCTGCTCGCGCAGCTGATCGAAGTACGCGAGTTCGATGTTGGTGCCGAGCGTGATGATGCCGGAGTCGGGCACGAGTTCGCCGAGGAGGAGACGCAGGAGCGTGGTCTTGCCCGATCCGTTCGGTCCGATCAGGCCGACGCGATCGCCGCGCGTGATGATCGTCGAGAAGTGACTGACGATCGGGCGTTCGCCCCGCGCGAAGCTGACATCCTTCGCTTCCACGACCAGGCGGCCGGAGCGTTCCGCTTCCTGCGCCTGCAGCTTGACCGTACCGACGCGCTCGCGACGCTGACCGCGCTCGACGCGCAGCGCTTCGAGATTGCGCACACGACCTTCGTTGCGCGTGCGGCGCGCCTGAATGCCGGTGCGGATCCAGACTTCTTCCTGCGCGAGCTTGCGATCGAACTCCGCCCACTCGCGCGCTTCGACATCCAGCGCGGCGTCCTTGCGTGCCAGGTACGTGTCATAGTCGCCGCCCCAGTCCACCAGCTTGCCGCGATCCAGTTCGACGATGCGCGTGGCGACGCGGCCCAGGAACGCACGATCGTGCGTCACGAAGACGAGTGTCGTGCCACGGTCGATCAGGTACTCCTCCATCCATTCGACCGCTTCGATATCGAGATGGTTGGTGGGTTCGTCGAGCAGCAGGATGTCGGGCTGTCGCACGAGCGCGCGCGCGAGCAGTGTCTGCCGCTTGCGGCCACCCGAGGCGTTCGCGAACGGCAGCTCGGGATCGAGCGCGAGATGCTGCAACACGGTCGAGACGCGCGTGTGCACCTGCCACGCGCCAGCGCTGTCCAGTGCGTGATGGAGTCGATCGAGTTCGCGCAACGCCCTGTCACTCGCGTCATGCGAGACCTGCACGCTGGCATGGTGATACTGCGCCAGCAGCGTGCCCGCGTCACCCAGTCCCGCCGCGACGACGTCGAACATCGTGCCGTCCACGTCGTCGGGAATTTCCTGTTCCAGTCTCGCGACACTGAGCCCGGTCAGCCGCACGACGGTGCCCGTGTCGGGCTGCAGCGTCCCATCAAGCAGCTTCAGAAGCGTGCTCTTGCCGGTGCCATTCCGTCCGAGCAGGCAGACGCGTTCGCCGCGTTCGATGCTGAAATCCGCGTGCGACAGCAACGACGGTCCACCGAACGCGAGACTGACATCTTGAAGGCCCAGCAGCGACATCGTCTTCCAGTGCTCGTACGTGGTCGGGGGAGGTCATCTGATGCGACCACCAATCTACCACGATCCGAAACACGTCACGCGGCCTTCCGCGCTGGTTGCTCGTGTGCGTCTGTGGCCGTTTTGCGTCACGGCAGCAAATGCCCGGCGACGCGCAGGGCTACATCTCCAGCGACAGCATCATGTGCGCCTTCGGGGTGCCGGGATACATCAGCCACGGGCCCTTGCCGGGGGCGGTGGGTAGCCCGGTGTTCGCGGTGGTGGCGCCCGGCATGTACAGGACGTAGAGCGGCTTTGATTTCGGCGCGGTGCCCGTCGTCGGGTCGAAGTCACCCTTCGGGCCGGTCAGCGTATACAGCGAGGCGGGCGTGGACGGCATCCTGAGCTTGCCACTGCGCACCTCGGCGAAGCGCACCGTGTCCACCTGCGTGCCCTTCGTACCTCCGGCGCGGAGTGCGCGGCCGCGAGCCATGAACGGCTCCATCGAGGTGGCGTAGCACGCGACGTGGAAGCCCTCGCCCGCAGGATCGTTCGCCAGGCACTGCATGCCATTCTTCGCCGGCCGGAGCACTTCGAGCGTGCCGGCGGTGCGATAGCCCATCACCCCCGCGCCGTCGCGCAACGAGGCTGGCAGCGCCAGCACGGCGGCGGCGATCTGCTGCGACTCCGGTGGAATGGCCTGCGCACCGACGCCGCCAGTCAGGCCAGTCAACGCAACCGCAATCAGCGCAATACGCATGGGAGTCATTCCGGACCGGAGAGAGTGCGTCGTCATCGCAATCGCAACAGATAACTGAGCTTCACGAAGAATACGTCACGCGTCGGCCGCAGCGACTCCGTGCCACCAGGACGGTCGGCCGTCGACGTGTTGCCGTACCCGAAATAGAACACGGTGCCCGGGCTCGGGAGGTAGGAGAAGAGAAAATCGAGGCGACCGCGCGATCGATCGAATGCCGCTGCCCGCGTCAGGCTGCCGTCGGCGTTGCGGAAGAACACCGGCGCGTTGGTCCGCGAGTCGTCGCGGAGCGAATCCTGCTGCAGCTTGGCCACCTCACCGATCACGCGCACGAAGATCTGGCGCGTGACCTGATACTCCACCCGCACGCGCGGCACGTTGCGCGTCTGCACGCGTGTGCCATCCGTCGTCCGATCGTAGGCCTCATAATTCCACGTCGTGCCGATGCGCAGCTGATCGGTCGGTCGCACGTTCAGCGACACATTCAGGATGGCGATATTCGCCGAGCTCCACTCAGGGAAGTTCTCATCCACACCATAGAGCGCAAAGGTGCTGAAGGAGAAGCGCTTGAACTCCGGCGACGCCACCGATGCCACCCAGTCGACGTTCTTGAGATGCGGTGTCCCGCTGTACGCCACCGTGTCCGCGCCACGTGCACGCGGGCGCAACGTCACATAGTTGCCGTACAGATCGCGATCGTACCCGAAGTCCTCGAGCAGCAGCTGCGCACCGACGCCCCAGCCACCACGCAGACGCATGTTCCCGCGGATGTGGAATTTCTGGTCCTGCTTTGCGCGCCCGGCGATGAAGTCGTCGTAGCGCCAGCTGGTCAGGAACGCGAGCTCCGGCGTGACGGTTTCGATCAGCGCGCCCGGCTTGCCGTACAGCGTCAGACGCTGCGTGAAGTTCACGTTCGCGATGCCGTTGCGCGAGATGAAACCGCTCTGCGCATCGAAGTTCGGCGAGATGCCGTTCATCGTGTACTGTCCCCCCCAGCGACGGCCGCTCACGATCGTTGCGAGGTTGAACAACGGCGCGGTCACGGTGCCGGCGGCGGTGTGCGTGAAGCTCGTCGCTTCCTGTGCCTGGAAACTCACGATGCCGCGGACCAGTCGCCCGTCGATGCCGGCGACACGATTCCACTGGTCGCCGTCGATCTTGTCGGTGTAGACAAGGCCGATGCGACTCGTACTGCCGAGGTCACGCTGTGCGCGCAACACGTTGAAGATCGGCGAATGCTTGCCGTCGAACGACGCATTCTGATTGTCGACTGCCGACAGATAACCGAGATCGAACCCGCCGACCTTGCCTGTCAGCTTTGCGGCGGCGACCGGCTGCGTGATCTGCCGAGTGTAGATCAAGCGGTTCGGCGTCGAAAACTGCTCCTGGCTCTCGAGGAAGAACGGCCGCCGCTCGCTGAAGAAGTTCCTGATCCGCGGATCGTAGGTGAATTGCGTCGCATCCGCCTCGACCTGCGAGAAGTCGGGATTCGCCGTCCCGGCCAACGTGAGGTTGCTCGTGATGCCCCAGCGCGCACTGCCGCCGAGCTGTGGCCGGCCGGTGTCGTAGCCCCACTTGCGGTTTGCATCCGGCTTACCGACCGACGACGACGTCACGGTCGGGATCAGGTCGACGGTCAATCCGCGCGACAGATCACGCAGCCCGACCAGATGGCCCGACTGCGACAGGAAGCTCGAGCTCGCACGCACCGTTGGCGCCCACGTTTCCTCGAAACCGGTCGCCTGCACGGTGCGCACGACATTCAGCTGCCACTTTTGCTCGGCGCCGGCGCGATAGCGCAGACTCTTGAACGGGATCTCGATCTCGACTTCATAGCCGTAGTCGGTCAGATGTCCCTTCGACTTCCACACGTAGTCCGGCGCGAGATCGGTCGCCTCACGTGACCTCGCCGTGTTGGCCGCGAAGCCGCCGCCGGTCGTGCTGCCCGTCTCGATGAGCACCCCATCGCTCTGAATGCCGATCGGATTCACCCCGAACACCAGCGCCTGCCGACTGTCATCGTACGTGCCAAGGAACAACTGGACGTTGTCGTCCTGCGTGATCTTGTCGCGATCGGCGAGCGTGTAGCGCACGGTGCCCGGCGCCGCGTACGCGCGAACACCGACATGCAGTGCCGTGGCCGTATAGAACACGAAGACCTCGGTGCTGTCGCGTGCCGGCACACCGTCGGTCGGAAAGAACTGCGAAAAGCCGGTCAGGAGCGCGGCCGTTCGCCAGACCGGTTCATCGAGGGACCCATCGACGACGGTCGCCGCGGCGTCGCGCGGCGTGGTGATGGACAGCGCACCGCGTCGGCCGTCGTAGACCGTGCCGGTATGCGGCACCGGCGGCACCGAAAGCGGAGCACGAGCCGGTGGCGTGACGACGGCGAACGCGGACAGAACCAGCAAGGGACCGAACACCGGGGGAGATGCTATGGGGAGACAAGCGTTTGGCGCGTAGACCACGCACCTCGGGGAACGATATGACACCGAGTCACGTATCGCACGTTGCCGTGGGATCGCACGTCCGGCACTTTCTCTGTTCCTGTAACGGCGCTCAGCCGTAGCTCGCTGGCCTTTTCTCCGAATTCCGCATGCGCTGCTCCTCCGACGCCCTGCTGCGCGCCGCGCGGCTGGCCCTGCCCCTCTCGCTCGCTGTGAGCGCGACCGCCGCCGCCCAGACCCGTCGGCAGGTCACGGCCGAGGACTACGATAGGGCAGTGAAGATGCTCGGCAGCACGGTCGGTGCGCTCGCTGTCGGGGGCACGGCACCGGGCGTGACCTGGCTCTCGGACGGCAAGTTCTACTACCGGAGCACGCGAGCCGCTGGGCCGGAGTTCGTGCTGATCGATCCGCGGGCAAAATCCCGCGCGCCGCTCTTCGATCACGAGAAGGTGGCGGCGGCGCTGAGCGCGGCGGCGGGTACGGCGTACACGGCCCGCGCACTCCCCTTCACGACCGTCGAGCTCTCCGGCGACCGCAACAGCGTCACCATGACCGCGGGCGGCCGACGCTTCACCTGTGACGTGAAAGGCACGTCATGCGCCCCGGCGCCAGCCGTGGCGGCGAGCGGTGCGCAGGCGCGCGGTGCACTGACGGTGCCGTCGCCCGATGGCAAACGCGTCGCGTTCGTGCGTGACTGGAACCTTTTCATCCGCGACGTCGCGACCGGCGCGGAAACGGCGCTGACCACCGACGGTACGAAGAACTTCGGGTACGCCACCGACAACGCCGGCTGGGCGACGAGCGATCGCGCGATCCTGCTCTGGTCACCGGATTCGAAGAAGATCGCCACGCAGCAGCAGGATGAGCGCAATGTCGGCGACATGTTCCTCGTGCAGACCAAGGTCGGACATCCGACGCTGCGCGCGTGGAAGTATCCGTTGCCGGGCGACAGCGTCGTCGCGATGGTGCACCGTGTCGTGATCGACGTCGACACAAAGGCGATCGTCCGCCTGAAGATGGCGCCGGACTTCCATCGTGCGACGCTCGGCGATGACATTGCGATGAGCGACTACGCCTTCAGCCCCGACGGTGCGAAGCTGGTGCTCGCCTCGACGTCGCGTGATCACAAGCAGACGATCATCCGGCTGGCGGATACGCGGACGGGCGATGTGAAGACCGTATTCGAAGAGACGGTGCCGACGCATTTCGAGTCGATCACCGGCTGGCGCGTGCTCTGGGCCAGCAACGAGATCGTGTGGAATTCGCAGCGCGACAACTGGAGCCAGCTGTACCTCTACGACCTCAACACCGGGGCGCTGAAGACGAAGATCACGAGTGGCGAGGGCCCCGTGTCGTCGATCGCGCGCATTGACGAGAAGTCCCGCACGCTCTGGTACGGAGCGCAGGGACGTGAGAAAGGCCAGGACCCGTACCTCGAGCACTTCTATCGCATCGGCCTCGATGGCAAGGCGGCGGTGTCACTGACGCCGGACGATGGCGATCATCGGATGCAGTTGTCCCCTGATGGCAAGTGGCTGGTGGACACCTGGTCGCGGGCGGATCAGGCGCCGCAGACGGCGCTGCGCGATGAGTCGGGCAAGCTCGTGATGGCGCTCGAGACGGCCGACATTACGAGGCTCGTCGCGACCGGTTGGAAGCCGCCGATGCTGTTCAGTGTGAAGGCCGCTGACGGGACGACAGACATCTACGGCCAGCTCTATCGCCCGACGAACTTCGACTCGACGAAGACGTATCCGATCATCAACCAGGCCTATCCGGGCCCGCAGACTGGCAGCGTGGGATCGCGTGCGTTTTCGGCGTCGCATGGCGACAAGCAGGCGCTGGCCGAACTCGGCTTCATCGTCGTGAGCATCGACGGTCGCGGCAGCGGACCGGGACGTTCGAAGAGTTTCCACGACGCGTACTACGGCGCGATGGGCCGCGACAACACGCTGCCCGATCAGGTCGCGGGCATGCAGAACCTCGCCAGGCGCTACAGCTGGATCGACATCGACAAGGCCGCCATGTGGGGCCATTCCGGCGGCGGCTTCATCACCGCCGATGCGATGTTCCGGTACCCGGACTTTTTCAAGGTCGGCATTTCGGAATCGGGCAATCACGATCAGCGCAACTATGAAGACGACTGGGGCGAACGCTATCAGGGCCTGCTTGCGCGCGGACCGAGTGGCCCCGACAGCTATGCGATCGAGGCGAATCAGTCACTGGCGAAGAACCTGCGCGGCCACCTGCTCCTCGCGCACGGCACGATGGACAACAACGTCCCGCCAGACAACACGCTACTGGTGGTCGATGCGCTGATCCGGGCGAACAAGGATTTCGATCTGCTGATGATCCCGAACGCCGCCCACGGCTACGGCAGCGCCAGCTCCTACATGATGCGCCGCCGCTGGGACTACTTCGTCCGCTGGTTGCTCGATGCGGAGCCACCAAAGGACTATCAGATCAAGTAGCACTGCTTAGTTCAGCGTTCGACACTGCGACGACGCAAAACAGCCTGGCGCTGTTGTTCGACGGGCATGTTTTGCGTCGGTCGCAGTGTTGCGTCAAGGCAGTTTCAAACCGCTCAAGGCAGCACAGCAGCCCGCGTGATCCGATTGAGAAGGACAGCGGTGCGCGCGATCTGGATGGCGACGGTGCGCGTCTGGAGCGTCTCGTTGACCGTGTGACCACCGGTGCCGCCGGGACCAAGTCCGTCGATCACCTGACTCACCGTTGCGGCGACGAACGAGACATCGGCGGCGCCGGCGCGGGCCGGGTTGTCCATACCGACCGGACCGAAACCAAGATGGCGGCTGGCGCGATCGAACTCCGCCAGCAGCGCGGTGTTGCCCGCCTTCGGTGCCATCGGCGGATAGCCGTCGTCGAAGGTGATCACGGCCGATGTATGCGGTGATGCCGCGGCCACGATCGCTCGCATCGCGGCTTTCGCAGTGCTCACCGCGTCAGGCGAGATCACGCGCAGATCGCCGGTGACGACGAAACTCTCCGGCACGATGTTGCTCTTGCCGAACGCCATGCCGCGCGTGCCGGTGCTGTCGAGTGTGACCGTCGTGCCACCCATCGCGACGCCAGCGTTGAACGTGCGCAGCGGATCGCCACCGAGCTTGATGCGGAAGTCATTGAGGATCCGTGCCGCTTCGTAGATCGCACCGGGCCCGATGTCGTCGCGAAAGATCTGCGATGAATGCGCCGGCGTACCTGTCACTCGGAGCGTCCAGCCGGTGAAGCCGCGGCGCGCAGCCACGGCGGTCCGCGGATCGCCATCGCCATCTTCAAACCCGATCGCGATCTGCGCCCGTGCACCGGCGTCGATCAGCGTCTGGCGCGCCAGTGCGATCGGGGCGCCCGGCGCTTCCTCGTCGCCATTCAGCACCACCGTGATGCTCATGCGGTCGAGCTGCCCCGACGCTTTCAGCGCCTTGAGTGCGAAGAGCATGATCACGTCGCCACCCTTCATGTCGGTCGAGCCGGGGCCTTTCGCGCTGCTGTCGCTGAGCCGCTCCCATCGCTGAAAGGGGCTGTCCTGCTCGAACACGGTGTCGAGGTGACCAATCAGCAGCACGCGCGGCCCACTGCCGGTGCGTTCGGCCACCAGATGTCCCGCGCGCCCGAACGCCGCGCCGTCGTCCCAGCGCGTCGTGAAGCCCAGCGCATCGTATTCCGCCCGCAGGATCCTCCCGACTTCGCGCACGCCGGCGAGGTTCTGCGTGCCGCTGTTGACGTTCACCAGTCGCTCCAGAAGCGCCAGCGCATCAGCGTCGTGGGAGGCGGCATGGCGGGCCAGCAGGTGCTCGATTTTCGACAGTGAATCAGCCGCACGCCGGTCGGCCTCTCGTACGACGCTCTCCACCGCGCGCGCCGGAGACGCTTCGAGTGCAAGGCCGAGCAGTGTGGCGGCGAGTACTGAGTAACGCATACCGGATCGCGGGAGGGGGGAGGACGGCGCGGGTGGTTGGCCGAAAAGGATATCGTCTGGCGGAAATCGTGACACGATCACAGTGTGCCTGTTACGCACACGGGGTTGCGCCGTCGAATAGCACACGCCGCTGCAGCCGGCGGAACCTGGTGGCGATACCACCAGACAGACAGGGTCCTTGCCGACCGGACCGATCCCTTCCACCCGTCGCGAAGAGGCGTAGGGCATGATGCGTTCGCACGTCTGCACACTGGTTGTGCTGCTCGGCGCGTCTGCGACGGGCGCCGCCGCGCAGCCGCTGATGCTCGCGCGGACCCCGGCGCTGCCGGTGGCGGCCGTCTCGACGGAGCTGCGCGACGCGCAGGACTCGCTGATCGCTGAGGCCCAGCGCGCGTGGCACGCGCGCATCGCGCCGACGCTGCCCGGTTGGCACCAGAGTCTGCACGATGTCGAGCGTGCCGTGGGACGTCCGTGGAACGGGCTCGCGCCAGTCGTGCTGCTGGTGCCGGACGACGGACGTGGGTTCAGCTGCGACGGGCAGCACTGCCTCGGGCGATTCCTCGGCGCACGCATCACCATCCCGGTGGGTGATTCGAGCGCGGCGACCATTTCGAGCATCGTGCTGGTGGCGGAGTCGGCGATGATGCGCGCCGACGTCTGGGAGCACGAGCTGACGCACGCGTTGCTGGCGCAGCACGGGCTGCTGTCGGAGAGCGCGCGCCACGACCGCCGCTATTTCCGCAGCGACCGCACCACCTACGCCGGGCACTGACCACTCGACGGTCGTCCTGAGCTCCCGTTTCTGGCCGGTTCGAGGCTGGCCGGCCGGCCGCGGACCTTGCTCAGTCCGTTCCCTGCGCTTCGATTGTGCGCGAGAGAACCCCTGCCGCTCGGCTCAGACCGGAGACACGCATGCTCGAATCGACGATGATGGACTATCAGCTGACCATCCCATCGATTCTGGAGCGCGCGCGACAGCTCTACCCGACTCAGGAGATCGTCTCGGTGATTCCGGTGGGCGTCGATCCGGAAACGAAGACACCGATCCCCGGTGTGCACCGCACGACATACGGCAAGACATACCCACGCGTAATGCAGCTCTGCAACGCACTCGTCGCGGCAGGCGTGCAGTCCGGCGACCGCGTGGCGACGATGGCGCTGAATACGTATCGCCACTACGAGCTGTATTTCGCGGCACCATCGGTCGGCGCGGTCTGCCACATGGTGAACATCCGACTGCCCGTCGAGCAGATCTGCTACATCATCAATCACGCCGATGACCGCATTCTGTTCATCGAGAATGTCTTCGCGGGTCTGATTCCATTGATCCGGCAGCACGCGCCGAACATGAAGACGATCATCGTCCTCGGCCCGGTGCCGGGTGGACTGCCGGCCGGTGTGCTCGACTACGAGGAGTTCATCGCAGGTCAGCCGACGACGTTTGCGTACCCGGAGATCGACGAACGTCAGGCCAGCGGCATGTGCTACACGAGCGGCACGACCGGCAATCCCAAAGGCGTGCTGTACAGCCATCGCGCGATCACATTGCACAGCCTCGCCAGTCTCAGTACCGAATTGCTCGGCGTCAATTCGAAGGACACCATCATGCCGATCGTGCCGATGTTCCATGTGAACGCGTGGGGCTATCCGTATACGTGCACGATGACGGGTGCCAAGCAGGTGTACATGAGTGTATTCACCGATCCGAAAACCGTTGCGCGCATAGCATCGGAGGAAGGCGTCACCGTGTGTGCCGGCGTGCCGACGATCTTCCTCGGGCTGCTCGACGAGTTGGATCGCGCCAAGTCCGCCGGGACGCCGTATTCACTGCCGAAGCTCAAGACCGCCGTGGTCGGCGGCAGCGCGACACCGCGATCACTCATCGTCGGCTTCGGCGAACGCCACGGCATCGATGTGAAGCCGGCGTGGGGCATGACGGAGACGACACCCCTCGGCACCGTGAATCCCGTGCGGGCCGACGACGTCTTCGAGTCGAAAGAGAAGCGCTACGAAAGGATGAATTACAGCGGCCGCATGGCGCCACTCGTCGAGTTGCGTCTGGAAGACGATGAGGGCACGGAAATCGCATGGGGGTCGGGCGAGTCAGGCCGACTGCTCGTGAGGGGCATCTGGATCACGGGCAGCTACTACAAAAACCCGGAAGCCACGGCGGCGACGCAACACAACGGCTGGTTCGACACCGGCGACATTGCCACGATCGACGCCGACGGGACGATGATGATTCAGGATCGCGCCAAGGATCTGATCAAGTCAGGTGGCGAGTGGATCAGCAGCGTCGATCTCGAGAACGAGTTGATGGGCCATCCCGCGGTCCGTGAAGCAGCGGTGATCGCGATCGCACATCCGAAGTGGGATGAACGCCCACTCGGCGTGATCGTGTTGCGCGATCCGGCGCATCCGGTGACGAAGGACGAACTCGATCGGCATCTGCTCGAGCGAGCTGTTGCCAAGTGGCAGCTGCCGGACGCCTACGAATTCGTGGACGAAATTCCGAAGACGACGGTCGGCAAGTTCCTCAAGCGCGCGTTACGCGAACGCTTCAAGGACTACGTGCTGCCGACCGCCTGACGGTTACATCGTCGGGCGCGAGTTGCTCCAGCCACCGCGCGTGAAGTCAGGGAAGCGCACCGGCATGCTGCCCTTCTCCACCGACATTGCGCTGAGTGGCCCTGGCGCGCTCCACGACGCCGCGTCATAGACATCCATGTCGGGCGTGAGGCCTTCGCGCATTGTCTGCATCAGGCGGTACGCCATTACGTAGTCCATGCCACCATGCCCACCGGCGCGGGCCTTTTCGCCCAGTTCGCGCCAGAGTGGATGTTCGTACTTCGCCTTGTGCGCATCGATCGTCGTCCAACGATCCTCCTCGCCGATGCCTTCGATGTAGATGCGCGGCGGATAGTCCTCGAAGATGCCTTTCGTGCCTTGCACCGAGTTGATGCGCGAGTACGGTCGCGGGCTCGACACATCGTGCTCGAGCCGGATCGTGCGGCCCTTTGCCGTCTTGATCAGCGACAGATTCAGGTCGCCGGTCACGTACGTCTCCTTCCACGTCGGGGAGTCTTTCGATTCGTGATCGGCGCGCCACTTGGTGAGACCCATCTCCGGCGTGCTCATCGACACCAGATAGTCGAAGCGATCGCCGCGGTTGATGTTCATCATCGCCGCCATCGGCCCGAGCCCGTGCGTTGGATAGAGATTGCTGTTGCGCAGCGTGTGATGCGCGCGGCGCCAGAGTCCCTCGTCGCGATTCTCGAACAGGATCGCACGCAGATCGTGGTTGTACGCCGCGCCGCCATGCTTGATGTCACCGAACGCGCCCGCGCGAACCATGTTCAGCACCAGCAGCTCGTTGTACCCGTAGCTGCAGTTCTCCATCATGATGCAGTGCCGCCGCGTTCGCTCGGAGGTGTCCACGAGCTTCCAGCAATCCTCGATGGAGTACGACGCCGGCACTTCAGTGGCCGCGTGCTTTCCGGCATTCATCGCCGCCAGACAGACGGGCACGTGCCACTGCCATGGCGTGGCCGTGTAGACGATGTCGATGTCGTCGCGGAGCACCAGCGTTTCGTAGGCATGCTCGTCACCGGTGAATCGTGCCGGCTCATCAGTGTGCCCCGCGTCGCGCATCTGCTTCACCGCCAGATCGAGCTTCTCCGGCACGGTGTCACAGATGGCAGTAATCTTCACGTTGTCCACGCCAAGCAATTCATGCAGCACCGACCGACCGCGCAGCCCGGTGCCAACGATCGCGACGCGCACCACCGCGCGCCTGTCGAATGGCACGCCAAGCATGGTCGCGGCGGCACGCTGCGGTTCCGGCAACGCGATCGGCGCGAGATGCGCGGGCTCCCCCTCGGCGCGCGCGATTGCGGGAAATCCGAGCGCAAGGCCGGCGCCGGCGAGTGCCGCGCCTTTCAGCAGGTCGCGACGCGTGGGATCGTGTGGCGTGTCAGTCATTCGCGAGCACCAGAATGTCAAGAGTCAGTGTGTCACCGCATCGTCGTCGGACCACTGCATCGCAGCCGGACCGGCGTCGGTGGAAAAGAACGTCTCGCGCACACCCTGCGCAAAGAAGGCACGACGATATGCGTCCGACCACTGCTCCGTGAACGCCGCGGCCTGGGCGCGCTCGACCAGCGCCCACACACTGCCACCAAAGCCGGCGCCGAATGCCGATGCCGCGATCGCCCCGCGCTCACGCGCGAACCGCACGAGCGCCATCGTCTCCGGCACCTGATTGCCAAGCCACGATTCGGCGGCCTGCTGCGACCGCGCCGTCACGGTACCGAGCGCCGACCAGTCCTGCATGGCAAAGGCATTCGCTGCCGCTGGAATCAGCGTGTACGTCTCGAGCAGAAACTGGTCGAGGCGCATCCGTAGCGACTCGGCACTGAATCGCTCGCCGGCGTTGGACTGGATCATCCCGCGCAACGCATCCGGTGCGCCAGAATCACTTTCCACGGCGGCCGCCAGAGACGCGTCGCGCCGTCCGGTCGTTGTATTCCACAGCGACACGAGTTCCGTCACCAGCAGCGACGCACGGTTGTACAGCTCTCGTGCCCCCGCCGATTTCTCGGCCACGACACCGGAAGACGCGACCACGAAGCAGTGTGTGTCGGGCAACGCGTACGATCCATTCCGGCGCACCGGCATCCATCCGAAATCCACGATCTGATCGGGCTCAGCGCAGAAGATCGCCGTCTGGTCCTGACTGCCGCCGAGCGTGCCAACACCGAGATCACCTTCCAGGTTGCCGAACGAGAGGCCGTTCTCCATCGCGCCGAGATAGCCGCCGAGTTCGGGCCGCGACGACAGTGACTGCTGCCACTGAGGCGTCCCGGCGAGTCGATTGACGCTGGCGAGCGCGAGGAAGATGCCGATCATCAGCGCCGACGATGAACTCACGCCGGCGGCCACCGGCAGATCGCTCACGAACGCAAGATCGACACCGGTGCGCGCGTCGGGAAAATTCCGCGCGATGCGCCGCACGGCCGTCGCGACGTAGTTCGACCAGTGCCCATCGGGGGCCTCCGCCTCGCATCCGAGGAGGGTCTCGAATGCGTTACCGGTGGTTGGGTCAATGATGCGGATGCGCGAGTCCTGACGCGGCGACGCGCGCACGTGGAATCCGCGCTCCACCGCCGTGAGCAGTGAACGACCACCCGCATAGTCGGTGTGCTTGCCGAACACTTCGATGCGCCCAGGCGCCCAGACGGAGATGCGACTGGAGCGACTGGCGCTGATCAGATCGAGCGCGGTGTCGCAGAGCGCGAGCGCCTTCGCCTTCGCCTCGATGGTGTGGTCCGAAAACCCCTGTCGCGCCAGCTTCTCGGCGAACCAGCGCTGCGTGCGCACTACAGCCGAACCGCGCGATCCCGCAGCACACGCGCCACGCTCTCGATGTCGCCGCGCGTCGACAGATCGAGCACGCCTTCATCGCTCAGCAGCACCTCGAAGCGTTCACCGAAGTCCGTCATCGCAATCCGCACCGCGTCCTGCAGTTCGAGCTCGCCGCGCACGCTCGGTTGCACGCGGCGGCAGGCGTCGTAGATCACGGGTGCGAAGGACCAGAGGTTCATGCTGACGAATGAGTGGGCCAGCACGGCGTCGTACGTCGCGGGGTCGGGCTTCTCGAGAATGCCGGTCAGTGCGCCGCCGGCGTTGCGCTGCAGCAGCGCGAACATGCGTACACGCTCATGGGGAATGTTGCTGCGAGCGATCAGACCGGCGAGATCGAAGCCGATGGTGCCCGACGCGCCGAGCTGCGCCAACGCACGGGTTGTGATCACCGGGTAGTAGTTGTCCCCGTTCATCACCAGCACGACGTCACCGTTCGCGAACGGTTCGGCGGCCGCAACCGCGCCGGCCGTGCCGTTCGGTGTGTCCTGAATCGCGAACTGGACGCGGACGCGCTCGAGTGTCAGCCCTGCGTAGTACGTGCGGATCGCGTCATGCTCCGGTCCGATCACGAGGCAGACGTCGGTGATGCCCGCGTCGGCGAGCGCGGTCATCGCATGATCGAGGAATGGTCGCCCGATCGGGATCATCGCCTTCACACCAGCGTCGGCCACCGCCACCTGCGACGCGTCGAGCTGCGCGTTGGCGTCCTCGCGCCGCATGCGCGTGCCGAGCCCCCGAGCGAGGATGACGGCCTTCGTGGTCACCGTCACTGCGTGCACCCGCCAAGGCAGACATCGAGCGAACCTCGGCGGTGGCGATCGAAGACGGTCCCGGGCACGGCGCGTTGGTGATGGGTGGCGAAGACGAAGGAACAGCCACGCAAAGAAGCGGGTGAATGGGTCAGAGGCCACAGGGCCGAGCCTCCGACAGGCGAGACATCACGCCGCGCCCCCGCGTCGTCCGACGCATTGCGCAGACATTTGTTTGCGCGCGTCGGGCTGATAGCCAAGTTGACACGCTCCAGCCCGCCCGCGAAGATGATTGCTGTCGTGCAGCCAAATGCGTTGCGCGGGCTCTTGCCAAAGGGACTCTGGTCAGTGTCGAGCTCGCTTCTCCCGCCCATTCTAAAACCCGTGGCGCACGGATCGCCAGTCGCGTCAGGGCGAGGGTGGATTGTCTATAGCGTGTTCGCCGCCGCGTTCGCGCTCTGGAGCTGGTCCGGGGCTGGCGTCACCACCAACATCGGCTCGACGATCGGATCGCTGGCGTTCATTCCTCTGAACCTCGGCGCGGTGTACTGGCTCTGGCGCGCGAGCCGGAATCGGGTGCACTCCAACGGCGAGCGCAACGGCCTGCTTCTGCTGGCCGCGATGTACGTGTGCACGGCCTTGGGCAACGCGTTCTGGGCGTTCGACGAAGTCGTGCGCGGCGTTGATCCACGATACGCGTGGGCAAACGTGTTCTACATCGTGTCGTACCTGATCGGCATTGCTGCGTTAAGCCGTTTCCCACTGGCACCGCGTGGCGTGACCGAGTTGCGGAAGTTTCTGCTCGACGTCGCATGCATCGTGATCGCGGTCGGTGTGCTGGTCTGGACGTTCATCGTCAGTCCGGTCAGCTGGGGCTCGATCGATCCCGAGCACGCCTTCATCGAACTCGCGTATCCGGTGGTCTGCATCGTCGCGCTCGGCATGCTGAGTCGGTTGGTCATGCGACAGGCGGTGAATCATCAGTACCGGGATTTCACGATCCTCGCCGTCGCAATCTTCATCCAGTCTGTCGTCGATCTGATTCTCCAGCTCGACTACCGGAATCAGATCACGCAATTGACGCCGTGGGCCGCGGCAATCTGCCCGGGCATGTACGTGATGATCGTATATGGCGCGGAACGCTCAGCGCGGCGGACCGAGAGCGGACCGTCCGATCCGCCTGATCCATCGCTGAACCCGATCAATCTGCTGCCGACCATCGCCGCACTCGCAGTCTACGCCGTGTTGATCTGGGCAGCGCGGTCGGAGCATCGCGAGCCACTTGGTGCGCTGGTTGGCGCGGCCATCGTGCTCAACATTCTGTTCCTCGCCAAGCAGACGATCGCCGTCCGGGAGAACGCGGCTCTGCTCGCGGCGCGCACCGCCGCCGAGGGTCGCGCGCGCTTTGAAGAACTGGTGCGCGAGGGTCAGAAGCTCGAGGCGGTCGGCCGGCTCGCCGGCGGTATCGCACACGATTTCAACAACCTGCTCACAACGGTCCTCGGCAATGCCGACTTCGCGCTCTCGCAGCTGAAAGCGGGCGATACCGCACACGACGAAGTGAGCGACATCCGCGTCGCCGCCGTACGGGGCGCCGAGCTCATTCGCCAGTTGCTCGCGTTCAGCCGTAGGTCAATCGTCGCGCCCGTGCAGCTGCAGCCGGAGTTGGTGCTGCGCGACATGGAGCGGCTGCTTCAACGACTGGCCGGCGATCGTTGCGGCATCCTGCTCGAGTCGACGTCAGATGTGGGCCTGGTGCAGGTCGATCGCGGGCAGCTCGAGCAGGCGCTGGCGAATCTCGTGACCAATGGGCGTGACGCGATGCCGGAGGGCGGTGCGATCGTGATTGCGTGCAGGAACGTGACACTCGACGAAGGATCCGCCGCATCACTGGCATTGCAGGCTGGCGACTACGTGACCGTTGCCGTGCAGGACAGCGGCGTCGGGATCGCGCCCGAGGTGCGCGACCAGATCTTCGAGCCGTTCTTCTCGACCAAGGCACGCGGCAAGGGTACCGGGCTTGGCCTTGCCAGTACATATGGCATCATGCGCCAGAGCCACGGTGCGATCGGTGTGCAAAGTGAAACGGGCATCGGCTCGATCTTCACGCTCTACCTGCCGCGAGTGCGCCCGTCGGTGCAAGCGGGCATCGCCGCCGAACCAGTCAGTCTCGTTCCGCTGCAGCTCGGCCGTGGCGAGACGATCCTGCTGGTGGAGGATGAGGTGATGGTGCGTCAGGTGACACGGCGCATTCTGGAGTCCGAGGGCTACAACGTGCTGACGGCGCCGGACGCCGTCGGTGCCCGCTCGATCTTCGAGCGGCATGGTGCATCGATCGCGCTGATGATCACCGACGTGATGATGCCCGGCGAAAGTGGGGTCGAACTGGCGGCGTTTCTGCGGCGCGAGTGGCCCGAGCTCCGAGTGATCTTCATCTCCGGATATTCCGATTCGGAACTACCCGAGCGCGACAGTCAGTCGGGCGCCGACGATTTCGTGCAGAAGCCCTTCACAGGTGCCCAGCTGTTGTCCCGGGTGAATGCGCGTCTGCGGGGCGCGCATCGCCCCGCTCCCAGCGTCGGCCATAGCCGGTAGCCACGGCGAGCAACACGGCGCCGACCAGTGCCCAGGCGTACGTGTTGTGCAGGCCGATCACGAGCGCGGTCTGCGGTGGCATGCCGAACGATTCGCCACCGACGCTGGCGCTGGCCGCCAGAATGGTCGGCAGAAACCAGGGCAGCAGGAATGGCCACGTACACACAGTGAGATCGAGCAGGTTCGCGCGACGATAGCGGGACAGCGCGAAGCGTTCGCCCGTCTGCTTCGCGAACGGCCCGACGGCGAGTATCGCGACGACGCTGTGCGTGGTGATCAGCACGGCGCCACTCACGACGCCGACGATCCACCACTCCGCCATGCGCGAACTCGTTGCGCGGCCCTCAGCGGCGCCCACCAGTCGCTCGAGCGCATCGGTGGCCTGCAGCGTCCCGACGAGTGCGACGAGCAGTAGCGTGAAGACGCTGACACCGATGGCGCGCTGAATGCCATCCACGATCAACCCCGTCGCACCGAACGTGCCGGGCGCGACGTGCAGTAAGGCGCCTGGCGTGATCAGGTGCAGCGCGACCGCAATTGCCACCGCGACGGCGGTTCCGATCAGCAACGCCTCGATGAGGTGACGGTGACGGAGCAGCATCACGATCACGAGCGCGGGCGCGACCAGCATTACCAGCGCGAGCGGCGTGACCTGCGCGACGGCCGCACTCGTCGCTGCCAGCGCCGTGCTCGCATCTGTACGACCGCCGATCAGCACCGATGCCACCAACGCAATAAGGCCCGCTGGAATCGCATACCGCAGCCGACTGCGCACGGTGCCGCCGATGTCCGCGTCCTGCGATCCGCTCGACGCGATCGTGGTATCCGACACCGGCGAGATCGAATCACCGAACGTCGCGCCGGCGAGAATCGCACCCATCAGCGCCGCGGGCGACGCGAGTGCCACACCGCCCGCGGGATAGAGCAGCGGACCGGCGAGGAGGATCGTGCCGAAGCTGGTGCCGGTCGACGTGGCGATCAGTGCGCACGCCACGAAGGCAGCACCGACGTAGCCACCGCCCGTCAGATGTGCGCTGCGCGCGAGCCACGCCAGCGCTCCCACGAATCCGGACGCGTTGAGGATCGTGCCGAGCACACCGGCGAACATCCATGCGCAGAGCATGACGGCAACGACGCGCTGACTCATGCCGTCGAGCATCGCATCGCAGTACCGGCGGCGATCCGTCGCCAGCAGCAGGCCGACCGTGAGCGCGGCGAGGAGGATCGGCCAGAAACCCTTCTCGTCAGGGGCGCCGGCGACTGCCAGCGTGGCCACACCACCGAGGAAGACGAGGAACGGCGCGAGAGCACCGGCAAGACCGCCGTGAAAGGTCAGCGGTGCGGATTTGGAATTCGTGTCGGATGTCGAAGCCATGTGGACGAAGAAACTCGCCGTCGGCTATCGTTCGCGCCATGCCAGACAACGCCAAGCACACCGGCGACACGCCGGACGACCGCTTCACACTCTTCGATCTGCGCGTCGAGGTGATCGCGACAGATCGCCCGATGGTCTGCACGCATGCGGCCGGTGACTCGTTCACGCTGGTCGGCGAGAATCTGCGGTTTCCCGACGGTCAGAGCTTTCCGATCTATCCGCTGGCGGCGTTGCTGCCGCTGCTGCCGGCGAAACAACGCCCGACGCATCCCAACGACTGGATGACCACGGACGCCGACATCGCCTGCCCCGATCCGCATTGCGGCGCGCGCTTCCGCATCACGCGCACTGGCAGCACCACATTCCGCCACGGCGACGTGACGCTGGTGCCACTGCCCGCTCCGGGTACGGCACGCTGATGACGGAAATTCAGCAGGTTGCGCTGGCGCCCGACTACGCGATTCCGCGGCTGATCAAAGGCGGCTGGCAGCTCGCCGGCGGCCACGGCGCCGTGGATCCCGCCGTCGCCATCGCTGACATGACTGCGTTCGCTGACGCAGGCATCACAGCATTCGATTGCGCCGACATCTACACCGGCGTGGAAGAGTTGATCGGACAGTTCATCCGCAGCTGGTGCACGAGCCGCGGCAGCGATGCGCCGGCGATCCGCGTGCACACGAAGTGCGTCCCCGATCTCGATCTGTTGCCCCGGCTGACGCGCGCCGACATCGCGCGCATCGTCGACCGCTCGCTCCTACGCCTCGGTGTCGAACGCCTCGATCTGGTGCAGTTCCACTGGTGGGACTACGCAATCCCCGGCTGCGTGGACGCAGCGCTGCACCTGCGCGACCTGCAGCAGGCGGGCAAGATCCATCATCTCGGTGCGACGAATTTCAGCACGCCGCAGTTGACCGCACTGCTCGATGCCGGCGTCCCGCTGGTGTCGCATCAGGTGCAGGTCTCGGTGCTCGACGCGCGTGCGCTGCGCGCGATGGCCACGCTGACGCAATCACGCGGCGTCGGCCTGTTGACCTACGGTGCCCTCGCCGGTGGCTTCCTGCATGAACGCTGGCTTGGCGTGCCGGAGCCTGCGGCGCCGCTGGAAAACCGCTCGCTGGTGAAGTACAAGCTGATCATCGACGACTTCGGTGGTTGGCCGCTCTTCCAGCGGCTCCTGCAGACCCTGCAGCAGATCGCGGCGGCGCACGACACGACGATCGGCGCGATCGCCCTGCGCTACGTACTCGACCAACCGCCCGTCGCCGCAGTGATCGTTGGCGCCCGTTCCACTGCGCACCTCGCACCAACCATCGCCGCACTGACGCTCACGCTCACGCCGGCCGAGCGGTCATTGCTCAGCGCTGTCGTCGATCAGGCCACCGGGCCACTCGGTGATGTCTACGCGCTCGAGCGCGAGAAAGGCGGTCGGCATGCGTCGATCATGCGGTACAATCTGAACACGACCTGAGTCGCTTCACCGGCTGAAACGGCGGCGACTATGCGCACAGCCGTTGCGGTTGACTGGAACGTGCTGATGTCGCGTCAGGGAACGAGCGCGCGCGACGAACTGGGGATGAGGTAGAACGCTTCCTGCCGCGGACGAAAGAAGCGGAAGCCTTCGGGCGTGAGGTACGCATCATCCTCCATCATCACGAACACCTTCTTGCCGCCCCACTCGGCGACCGGCGTGGCGGTGTTCAACTCGATCGAGATGTACGAGCCGAGGCGCAGGCGGCTGTTGAGGGCCGTCGTGTCGCTGCGATTGGCGGCGCGGAAGTCGATACCGGCGCCCATGCCGTGCCCCTGCGTTCCGATCGGGTGCGAGTAGACCATCGCTTCGATGCCCTTCTCCTTCATCTCGGACATCGTCGCGCGGAAGACCGCTCCGCCGGTCAGGCCGGGTCGTGCGTGACGCAGCATCACCGCGTCCTGTAACGTGTTCGTGTTCGCGAGTGCCGCGCGCAGACCCGCTGGCGGTGCGGTTTCTCCAGGCATCAGCACGTAGGCCATCTTCTGCCAGTCGGTGTCGAAGCCCATGTAACTGATGCCGAAGTCGATGTGCACCAGGTCACCCGGTTCGATCACCGTCGCTTCTGGTGCCACGGCGAGAAATCCGCGCGACGTGGCGATGTCGCCCGATGCGCGTTGCACGCGCAGGTCCGGCTGAAACCAGGTGCGCACGCCTGCGGCCCAGAGCGCGTCGTACAGATAGCGTCGCACGTCGCCCACGGTCGTGCGACCGGGCATGATGACGTCCGGCGACAGCGCGCGCTTCACGATGCCCTCGGTCACTGCCACTGCGGCGCGGTAGTGTTCCATCTCGTCAGGCAGGCGCGTATCGAGATACTCCTCGATCAGATCCGATGCACTGACGAATTTCGCCGTGCCATCCGCGCCCACGGCATCGGCGATGAACTGATAGGCATCGTGGCCGAGCGACCGCGTCTGACCGCGGCGACCCTGAATGCCAAGGCCGATCGTCGTCGGTTTCCACGTGTCGTACAACGCCCGCAAGGTCGGACCGGCGGGACGCGGCTCGGTGGTCGGTGCGTCGAAGAAGCGCGCGAGATTCTCCTCGGTGTATCCGGTGATCGCGAACTTCTTCAAGCCCTGATCGCCGCCATCGATGAACACGAAGATGTCGCGATTGCCCGTGTAGGGTCGTGGCGGCGCGACGAACTGCGACAGCGGATCATCGTGAAACTCCTCGTTCACCACGATCCACATGCCGATGTTGTGTCGCCGCATCATGGGCAGGATCAGTTCGTGCCGCTTGGCGAGCCATCCTTCACGGATCGTGATCTGCTGTGACCACGGGAGCAATGTGCCTGGCGGAGCAGCTGGCGCAGCAGCCGGCATCGGTGATGGCGCGGAGGAGCTCGACCGTCTGGCCGTGCAGCCCGAAGCGAGGTAGACAAGCGCGGCGAACGCAATGGCGGCGAAGGGACGTACTGGCATGGGCGGGAGCTGAGGACAGGAGGCGGCCAGCCCAATGTATGCCTGCGCGAGAGCGATATCGACACCGGCCTCGGAGCGCTCATCCTCGGCTAATTCGGTGCGATGACAGTGTCGCAGCGACGCGCGGATCCGCCACCGAATCCGAATAATGTGACGAAGACGCGTTTGACAGCCAGCGGTTCGCGGCCTTGGTTCCCGCTCCATGCCACGATCACGGGTGCTCTTTTTTGTCTTCATGTTCGTGAATCAGGCGCTGACCGCCGCAGCGCAACGCCCGACCGGTCGTCTCGACGGCGTCGTGCGCGCGGCCCAGACGGATGTGGCGCTGCCGTACGCGGTGGTCAGCATCCCGGGGTTGAAGCTCGAGCGATTTACCGACGCGAGTGGACGTTTCGCGCTCGTCGCGCTGCCCGCCGGGCGCCAGGATATCGTGGTGCGCCGGATCGGCTTCACGCCGTGGCGGGGCACGGTGCAGATCGCGGCAGACAGCACCACCACGCTGACCATCCGGCTCGAGCAACTGCCGCAACGCCTCGATGCCGTGGCGGTGCGCGCGATGTCGGGCTGTCGGCAGCCGGGCTCGCCCGATCCGGTGTTACAGCGCGAAGTCTCGTCGCTGGTCGCACAGCTGCGCGAGAATGCGGACCGCTATCGACTCCTCGCTGAGCAATATCCATTCACGTACTCGCAGACGCGCTGGCTCGGCGAAATCCGGGATAGTCTGTTCGTCGTCCAGCGCATCGATTCGACGTTGCTCGCCAGCACGGCGCGCGCACAGTATCGACCCGGAAATCTCGTCGAGCGCACCCGCGGGAAGGGTCGCGAGGACGAGTTCATGATGACGCTTCCGACGCTGCTCGATGTGACCGACAACGCGTTCATCGGCAGCCATTGCTTCGGCTACGGCGGCACGCTGCGCGTCGGCGCTGAGTCCTGGGTGCGCATCTACATGCGCGCCGCCGACCGCCTGCGCTCACCAGATGTGCACGGCGCGTTCTTTCTCGATAGCGCGACGTCGCAGCTGCGACGGATGGAGCTCGAGATGAGCAAGCCTGAACGGCTGCCAACGCCCCTGCAACGCATCGACGGCGTGCACGTCACGACCACCTTCCGGGAAATCGCGGCCGGGTTGTCGGTGATCGAGTCGGTGTGCGCGGTGAACACGCTGCGTACTCCGCTCGGTGCCGATACGCTGCCATCGCCGTCGGAACTGCAGCAACTGCGCGCCTATCTCTTCACGGTGGCGCCGCCCGATGTCGCGCGCTCGGCGGCATTTCCTGCGCCAGCGTGGACGGTCGGAACGACCTTGCAACGCGCGGCGGTGTGGTGCGAACCGTGACGCTGTCGCTCTGAGCCAAAGTCGCAGCGCCAACATTGCCATGTTGTCGCTCACCACGGCCAGCCGGCGTTCGAGTCATCCAGCTGCACGCGGCATGGGCGTGTCGGGGCGACAGTCCATGTGCCGACGGCCTTCGAAGAGCGTGCCCGCGCCCAGCTCCGGCTGCCCCGGTCGACATCTACGAGACGGACTCTGCGAAGGTCGTCGTTGCGGACCTGCCCGGCGTCCATCAGAAGAACATCCACATCCAATTCGACCGCCAAACGCTGACCATCAGCGGCACCCGCGCGGCCACGCTGCCCTCGAAGGACCAATCAGCCCAGCTGCGCGTTTTCAGCGCCGAACGCCTGAGTGGTGGCTTCGCCCGATCCATCCGCCTGCCGGAGCACGTCGATACCGACACGATCAGCGCGGAGTGCAACGGCTTGGTGTGCAAGCCGTTCGGCATGCTGTCACGGCCGCACGAGCCGGCGCCTACCAATCCGTCGGCACGTAGTCCTTGAGGAACTGGCCCCAGACGTGCCGGCCCGTGTTGACGCCGTCGATGATCGGATCGACGATCCGCGCCGCACCATCCACGATGTCGAGCGGCGGATGAAAGCGATGCTCGGCCGTCTTTCGCGCGGCGATTTCCACCGGATCCTCGTCCGTGACCCAGCCGGTGTCCACACTGTTCATGTGGATGCCGTCCTTCTCGTAGTCTGCGGCTGACGTGCGCGTCATCATGTTGAGCGCGGCCTTCGCCATGTTCGTGTGTGGATGGCGGGTCGTCTTGAAGCGGCGATAGAACTGCCCCTCCACCGCCGAAACGTTGACGATGTGCTTTGCGCGACCGGGCGTGCGCAGCATCAGCGGCTTGAGGCGCGCGTTGATCAGGAACGGCGCGACCGCATTCACGAGTTGCACTTCGAGCAGCTCCACGCTCGGCACTTCGTCCATCTGCAGCCGCCAACTGTTGCGATCGCGCAGGTCCACCTGCTGCATGTCCTGATCGAGTCGGCCCACAGGGAACAGCGCCCGCTGCGCCTCGTGTTCCTCGTCGAGCAACTTCACCTGCGACAGCTGCGCGGCATGCGTGAGCCCGACGGCGTCCCGCAGATCGGCGGTCAGCACGGGCGCACTGCTCTTCCCTTCCGGCAGCATGTTGTAGCCGCGCACGCCCTCGTACGCGCCGAGCAGTTGGCGCGTCGGCTCAGGCATCGCGCCGATGGCGGCGTTCTCGATGTCCATCATGTGCTGATAGAACTCGGGCGGACGGCGCACCGTCTGGCAGGCGTTGTTGACGATGAAGTCGAGCCGGTCACGCGTCGCGACGAGATGACTGCAGAACGCCTCGACACTCGGTGTGTGCCGCAGATCGAGCCCGAAGATCTCGAGGCGATCGCTCCAGTCGCCGAAATCCGGCTCGGCTGCGTACCGCGCAGCCGAGTCACGCGGGAAACGCGTCGTCACGATCAGCTGCGCGCCGGCGCGCAGCAGCTTGATGCCAGCCTGATACCCGATCTTCACGCGCCCGCCCGTCAGCAGCGCAACGCGCCCGCGCAGATCGGCCGTCTCGGTGCGCTTGGCGTAATTGAACGCCGCGCACGACGGGCACATCTGATCGTAGAAGTGATGCAGCTCAGTGTAGTCCCGCTTGCACACATAACAGTTCAGCACTTCGGGCGCGTGCATCGATTCCGGTTCGTCCTCCACCGTTTCCTGCACGAAATCCGCTGGCGCAAACAGGCGCGGTGTAATGAACACCTCCTCGCGGCGCAGCTTGCGGATGCCCGTGTCCTGCAGCACCGACTCGGCCCGCTGCGTCCGCTCGGCCTTCCTCTGATTACGCGTGGCCTTCACCAGCCGGCGACGCGCGAGCGCATCGGGCCGCGAGACCTGTCCGGCGGCGGCCAGCAGCCGTGTCCGATCATCCTCGGCGATCTGCGCCAGCAGTGCGCGATCGTCCACGAGCGCCTCGAGCAACGCTGCAGCATCGCGCACGCGCGCCGCAACATCATCGGGGGTCAGGCCATGAAGCGGTGACACGGTATCGTCAGACATGCACGGAAATCAGGAGAGAGGGAGCGGCACGCGTTCGACATCGTCGATGCGCTCCACGTCCACCGACAGCATGCCTTCGTCATCGGCTGGATTGAAGATGTTGCGGAACTTCGCGCCCCAGAGCATCTCGTTCGCCTTGTACGACGAGCGGGCCTGCACCTGCGTCGCGAAGGTTTCGTCGGTCGCCGAGATCGTCACGAGGAACTCGTAATCCTGCGTCAGCATCTGCGCTTCGGAGACACCGACGATAGGGCTGTCGGGCGTGATTGGATGCACGATCGTCCACGCCAGCGGAAAGAACATGACTTCGGCGCGCTGGAGTTCGAGCAGCGAGAAACGGCGAATCTCGCCCTCCATCCAACTGCAGCTCACGCGCGCGCGCACATCCAGCAGCTGGCTGTCGCGCAGGTTCGTGATGCGGAACATGAGAGCAGTGCCACCCTCGAACGGCGCGACGATCATCTGCTGACTGAAGAGGATCGCAGCGGTCGGGCGCGAGAAGCGCGCGAAGAGCAGACCGGTGATCAACGCCTGGCTCATCACTGCAATCAGCGCTTCGAGGACCATCACCATATGGCCCGGGATGCCGACGGGACTGATCTCGCCATACCCGATGGTGGCGAACGTCTCGACGCTGAAGAAGAACGCGCGGCCGAACGTGCCGCCCATCTGCGACTCGTGCACGCCTACCAGCGCGTCGCGACCGCAAGCCAGGAAGAGCAGCGCGAACACGACGTTGATGGCGAGGTAGGCGATCGTCACGATCCAGAGGAACTTCGGCCACGACATCTGCAGCGCCGAGTGATACAGGCTTTGCGAGCGCAAGACGCCGAGGCCGCGACGGCGGACGTTGAAGCTCCCGTCCTTGTTCAGCAGTCGCCGTTCGGATTGTGCCGAGACGACCGAGCCGAAGCCGAGGTCGTTCTTGTCCTCTGGTCGAAGCGGGGCGGGTTTGGCGGGAGCGCTCATACTCGAAAACTAGTCGGCCAGAGCAGCCTCGTCCGCAGCACTGGTACCGAAGGGCCGAGCGGCACGGTAGCATCGAGAGGTCATCGCGCCGCGGACTCCGGTCGGGCGCCTGTGACGCCGGTCGCTCCCCCTCCGATCTGCCGCTCACTCCAGAACCGAGTCCGCCGATGACCAGCCGTCGCGATTTCCTGACCGCCGCCGCGACCCTCACCGCGATGCCGGCCTTCAGTTCCAGCGCCTTCGCCCAGCTGACGCGGGCCACCGCCGTTGCCGGCACGCGCACGCCGCTCGATCTGGCGGACGACGAGAGCTTCTGGTTCGAGATCCAGCGCGCGTTCGAGGTGGACCGCACCTGGGTGAACCTGAACAACGGCGGCGTCAGTCCGGCGCCGTCGATGGTCATCGAGCAGATGATCCGCGACATCCGGTACAGCAACGAGATCCCGGTCGATCACATGTGGCGCCACCTGCAGCCGCGCATGGAGAGTGTGCGACGCGAGCTCGCCACGGAATTCGGCTGCGATCCGGAAGAGATGGCGATCGTGCGCAATGCGAGTGAGGCGAACGAGACGATGATCTTCGGCCTCGACCTCAAGCGCGGCGACGAAGTGATCACGACGACGCAGAACTACGGTCGCATGACCAACGCGTGGGAGCAGCGCGTGCGTCGTGAAGGGATCGTGTTGAAGAAGGTGCAGTTCGCGGTGCCGGTGCTGAAGCCCGAGGATGTCGTCGCCGCGTACGCCGCCGCGATCACGCCACGCACGAAGGTGATCGAGGTGCCGCACATCACGAACCTCACCGGCCAGATCATGCCGGTACGGGCCATCGTGGACATGGCGAAGCCGAAAGGCATCGAGGTGTTTGTGGACGGCGCGCACGCGTTCGCGCACTTTCCGTTCACGCGCGACGAACTGGGCGTGGACTATTACGGCACCAGCCTGCACAAGTGGCTGTACGCGCCGATCGGCACGGGCTTTCTGTATGTGCGCAAGGACAAGCAGAAGGCGCTGTGGCCGTTGATGGCCGCGAGTGCGAGCCAGGACAACGACATTCGCAAGTACGAGGAAATCGGCACGCATCCGCAGGCGAACTTCAATGCAATTGCGGCGGCGATCGTCTTCCATCGCGGCATTGGCGCCAATCGCAAGATTGCGCGCATGCGCTGGCTGCGCGACCGCTGGGCGAAGCGCCTGCTGGCCGAGGGTAATGGGCGGGTGAAGGTGCTGACGCCACTCGACTCACCGAATGGCGGTGGCATCGGCTTCTTCAACGTTGACGGGATCGATCCGGTGAAGCTTGGTGCGTGGCTCTACTCGAAGCACAACATCGTGACGACGCCGATCGTGATCGAGAAGGAGTTCATGGGGATTCGAGTGACGCCGAACGTCTATACGACGCCGTCGGAAATCGACGTGTTCACCGAGAAGGTGCTGTGGGCGATGAAGCAGGGGATCGCGTAGGCCGCAGACAGCGTGCGGCGTCCGGCGTTCAGCGCCGGACGCTTCAGGGCAACGATGCCGCGAGCAGGCGCATCACGTTGCCGCCCAAGATCTTCGCGATATCGTCGTGCGTGAAGTGCTGATCGAGCAGTGCCTGCGTGATCTCGACCAGACCATCGGTGGCGAAGGGCGTTGACGTGGCACCATCAAAGTCGGAGCCGAGTCCGACGTGATCGATGCCCGCGACATCCACCGCATGTCGAATTGCCTTCGCGATGGACGCCGCACCAAGTGTGCAGACCGCAGCGTCCCAGTACCCGATGCCGACGACACCTCCGTTGGCCGCGATCGCCGTCAGCTGTGCGTCGGTGAGATTGCGCGGCCCGGGGCAGGTTGCGGCGACACCAGTGTGCGACACCACGATCGGCCGCGTTGCCATCGCCAGTACTTCACTCACGGTTTGCGGCGACGCGTGCGCCACGTCCACCAGGATGTGCAACGCTTCCATCCGCTGGATCACCTGCCGGCCGAGTGGCGTAAGGCCGGCGTGCGTGACACCATGCGCTGACGCAGCGACTTCGTTGTCGAAGAAGTGTGCGAGGCCCATCATGCGATAGCCATGTGCATAGAGCGTATCGACATTCGCCAGCTGCCCGTCGAGCGCATGCAGCCCTTCGATCGCGAGCATCGCGCCATGCGTTCCCGGCGCCGTGGCGTGATTCGCGCGAAACGTCGCCAGCGATGCCTGATCGGTCACGAGCATCAGCTGCCCATTCGAGCGCGCGACTGCGTCCTGCAACCGCGTCGCCTGATACACGGCGCGCGCGGTCAGACTGTTCCACGTCGCAATCGGCCAGCGCTGCACGATCGCCAGCAGCAGAATGTTGTCCGTCTCGCCCGTGTTGTGATCGTAGTTCTGGTTCTTCGGCGTTTTCGTCACCGCCGAGAACACCTGCAGCGCGACGTTGCCATCGGTCATGCGCGGCACATCCACGTGCCCGTGATCCGCGCGCTCGAGGAGGTCGCGTCCCCAGAGCAGCTCGTCGGCGTGCATGTCGGCAATGACGAGTGCCTTGTGCAGCGCGCGCGCCGAGTCGCTGACGGTCACGTGAGGCGCATCGACGACCTTGTTCATGCGCTTGTCGACGAGGCCCGGCACGATCGTGAACGCCGCAATCAGTGCGATCACGACGAGTGCCAGCAGTCCTTTGACGATTCGGCCCAGCATGCGCTCGCTCCTTTCAGGAGAATCGTGAACCATTCTCGCTCTAGAGCGCGGCAATCTACTTGTCGCGTGGAAGTCCGTATGAAACGCGCCGCAAGCGCGGCGCTCGCGGAGGGGCGGCCCGTGAGCCTTCAGGCTCCGCCTTCTCGAGGACGCGGAGAGCGCGGAGAACTGCGCGGGGCCACTACACCTGGGGTTATTTGGGGAACAGCAGCGGCAACCGCAACCGCAACTGCGACCGCGACTGCGACCGCGACTGCCGCCACGCAAGCGACCGCCATCGCGGTGCACGCTCTGCTCTCTACAAAGGCTGTTTGCAGTTCTCCGCGCTCTCCGCGTCCTCGAGAACACGGAGCGTCGTGCGTCGCGGAGCAACTCTCCGCGAGCGCCGCGCTTGCGGCGCGCACAATACGGACTTCCACGTCTGCAGGGTCACAAGGACTTGAGCCCGGCAGCTTGCCGACCGCTGCGCCGGTCCCGATGTTCGAGGCACATGTCACCCGTCCTTGGCATCCTGCTCGCGCTGATAGTCGGCCTGCTCGTGATCGTCCGCGTCTTCCGGCGACCGCTCACGAAGTACGCCAACCGCATGGCCGCGCGCGCGCGAAAGAAGTCGCGTGGACGCCTCGATCGCTTCAAGTTGCTCGGACGGCAGCATGTGCGTGGGCTGCTGCTGGCGGATCCCGTGATTGCCGACGCCGTCGAGGAACACGTCGCGAGCACCGGCACGGACCGCGACACCGCGTGGCGTATGGTGGATGAGTATGTGCACGAGATCGTGCCGTTCTTCAACATCATCGCGTACTACGAAGTCGGCTTCCGACTCTCGCGCATGCTGCTTGGCTTCTTCTACAAGGTGACCGTAGAGTACGAGGATCGGGGCGCGGTGCGACGGCTGCCAAAGGACGCGGTGGTCGTGTATCTGATGAACCATCGCTCGAATGCCGACTATCTCCTCGTCGGTTTCGCGCTGTCAGGCCAGGTCGCCATCTCCTACGCGGTCGGTGAGTGGGCACGCGCCTTCCCGCTCGAGCAGATTTTCAAGGCGTTCGGCGGCTACTTCGTGCGGCGCAAGCATCGCGAGCGACTGTATCACACGGTGCTCGAACGCTACGTGCAGCTGATCACGCGCGAAGGTGTGACGCAAGGCATTTTCCTCGAAGGCGGCCTCACGCGCGACGGCAAGTTGCGTCCGCCGAAGATCGGCCTGCTCGACTACGTGCTCGGCATCGGGCGCGATCCGGCGTATCACAGCCGCATCCATGTCGTGCCTGTCGCGATCAACTACGATCGCGTGCTCGAGGATCGATCGCTGCTGCGTGAGTTGAATACGACAAACGGTGGTCCGCGGCCCGGGCGCATGGCGCAGCTGCGAGAAGTGGTACCGTTCGTTGTCTGGAATCTCGGGCGGATCGTCACGCGACGATGGAAGCGCTACGGCCGTGCAGCAGTGATGATCGGCGCGCCGGTCCCGCTCAAGCCATGGTACGAGAATCAACCGGAACTCTTCACGATTCCCCGCCCCGAACGTCTGGCGCTGGTCTCGGAGCTCACCGATCGCATCATGGATCACATCGGCGCACTGATTCCAGTCACGCCGGTACCACTGGTCTGTGCCGCGATGCAGAGCCTCGGTGGCGAGCTGCTGCCGCGCGCGACGCTCCTGACGCGCATCGAAGACCTGCGTGACGAGCTGGTTGAGCTCAACGCACGCGTCGAGCGGGCCGACCGGGACGCCGCGGACACACTGGACGTCGCGCTCCGCATGCTTGAGATGCGACGCGTCGTGCTGCCACAGGGCGACAGCTACCTCCTGCTCCCACACGGCCGCGAGCTGGTCAGCTACTACGCGAACAGCATTGCGCATCTGCTGGGGCCTTACGCGGCCGCCGTCCGGGCCCGCGACGCCCTGCCGATGGAAACACTCGTGCTCTGAGTCTCAGACCGGGTGACACGCTTGGTCACGCCCTATCGCCACGCGCCGTACCCGTTGGTACTGTTGAGCCAGCCCACTCGGGCCGACTGACCAGCACCCCGACTCGACGACATGACCTACGCCGCCATCACGGGCTGGGGCAAGTGCATGCCCCCTGCCGTTCTCACGAACGATGATCTCTCGACGTTTCTCGAGACGTCGGACGAGTGGATCAGCTCCCGCACCGGCATGCGCGAGCGTCGCGTGTCGCACGTGAACGCGATTGACATGTCCATCATCGCCGCGTCCGAAGCACTCGCCTGCGCCGGCCTCGATGCAAAAGACGTGGACCTGATCATCTACGGTAGCTGCAGCAACGACGAAGGCGTGCCGAACAGCGCGTCGGGTGTGCAGATCGCACTCGGAGCGACGCGCGCGGCGGCAATGGACGTGAACACGGCCTGCACCAGCTTCTGCTACGGCCTGACCACCGCCACGGCAATGATCCGCACCGGGATGGTCAAGAACGCCGTCGTGATCGGCGTCGAGTTGATCAGCCGCTTCATGGACTGGAGCAATCGCAACGTGGCCGTGCTCTTCGGCGACGGCGCAGCAGCCGTCGTCCTGCAAGCCTCCGACATCGAGTCAGGCGTGATCGGCAGCGTGCTCGGGTGCGACGCCGAAGCGCGCGAGACACTCCGGGTGCGCGGGCTTGGCCTGCGCTACGCGAACAGCGACGTCTGCTTCGGCGACACGCTCTGGGATTTCGATGGACAGGTGATCTTCAAACGCGCCGTGCACGCCATGACGGAAGCGTCGCGCAAGGTGCTGCTCGAGGCGGCGATGTCGCCCGACCAGATCGACCTCGTCGTCCCGCATCAGGCGAACCTGCGCATCATCGAGTCGGTCGCGAAGTACAGTGGCATCCCGATGGAGAAGGTGATGGTGACGGTGCACAAGTACGGGAACATGAGCTCCGCCACGGTGCCGGTTGCACTGGTCGAGGCACTGGAAGAAGGGCGTGTGACACCCGGCGCGAACATCCTGATGCCGGCATTTGGCGGTGGACTCACCTTCTGTTCACTGCTGGTGAAGTGGGGCGAGCGTATCACGCCGCTCGGCCACAGCGATCGAGTGTTGCCCCCGTGCACGCAGACGGCGCTCGAGATGGTCAACGCCGTGCGAGAGTTGCACGATTCGCATGGCCGGTCGCTGGCGGGGCTGATGTCGCCGGAATTCGTCGAAGCGGCGCTTCGGTGAGTCTTGCGCGAGGGCCGTCCACGTAGGCTCTACACGCGCGAAAGTCCGCAGTCAGCACACCACAAGCGCCGGGCACACGCGGGTGGGAGTCCGTATTCGGAGCACCGCGCTTGCGGCGCGCTCAATACGGACTCCCACGTATGTAAGAGCTCGCGCCGCGCCCAAAACAGACTCTCATGCCCATACCGCCCCAGCCCGACCACGGGAACGCGCGCCGGGATGGCCGCGTAACGTTGCCAAGTACCCGGCGGACCGCGAAATTCCGGGATACGCCACAACTCAGGAGCCCGCGCATGCCGGTCACGTTCACTGTCAACGGAACATCTCGCACCGTCGACGTCCCCGCCGACATGCCGCTCCTCTGGGTGCTGCGTGACGTGCTCGACATGAAGGGCACCAAGTTCGGCTGCGGCATCGCCCAGTGCGGCGCCTGCACGGTGCACCTCAACGGCGCCCCGACGCGCTCCTGCCAGATCCCCGCTGCCGCGATCAGCGGTGCCAAGGTGACCACCATCGAGGGCCTCTCGCCCGATGGCAATCACCCGCTGCAGAAAGCCTGGAAGGAGCTCGATGTGCCGCAGTGCGGGTACTGTCAGGCGGGCCAGCTGATGAGCGCCGCGGCGCTCCTCGCCACCACGCCGAAGCCCACCGATGCGCAGATCGACGCGGCGATGAACGGCAACCTGTGCCGGTGCGCGACGTACACGCGCATCCGCGACGGCATTCACAAGGCCGCTGGCAACAGCCGCAGCACATCATCCGTGGGGGGCAACTGATGTCACTCGCATCCCCGATCGATCGCCGCAGTTTCCTGCGCGTCTCGTCCATTGCTGGCGGCGGACTGCTGCTCGGCGCATGGCTCGACTTCGGCACCAACGGTGTGCTCGAAGCGCAGGCCGCTGACATCGGTACACACACTGCCGGCGACTTCTCGCCGAACGCCTTCATCCGCATCGCACCCAACGGTGCTGTCACGATCATGGCGAAGAATCCGGAAGTCGGTCAAGGCATCAAGACGATGCTGCCGATGCTGATCGCGGAGGAACTGGACGTCGATTTCAGCACGATCACGATCGAACAGGCGATGAGCGATCCGGCGAAATACGGAACGCAGGTCGCCGGCGGCAGCACCGCCACACCGACGAATTGGGAGCCGCTGCGCAAGGCCGGCGCTGCCGGCCGACAGTTGCTGATCGCAGCCGCGGCACAGACGTGGAACGTGCCGGCAGCGGAATGCACGACCGCATCGGGTGTCGTGCTCCACGCGAAGTCGAATCGCCAGATGACCTACGGCGCGCTCACCACCACGGCCGCCGCACTGCCGGCGCCGGACATGGCGACTGTCACGTTGAAGGATCCAAAGGATTTCAGAATCATCGGCAAGCCGATGAGCGGCGTGGACAACCAGAAGGTCGTCACCGGCCAGCCGCTCTTCGGCATCGATGTCACGGTGCCGGGGATGCTCTACGCCACCTATGAAAAGTGCGGGGTCTTCGGCGGTAAGGCGCTGAGCGCGAATCTGGACGACATCAAGGCCCTGCCTGGCGTAAAGAACGCGTTCATCCTCGAAGGTGGCACGGTGCTGAATGGTCTGTTGAGCGGCGTCGCTATTCTCGCCGATACCTGGTGGGCAGCCAAGTCGGCGCGCGCCAAGCTGAAGGTGACGTGGGACGAAGGGGCGACCGCGCAACAGAGCAGCGCGTCGTTCAAGGCCAAGGCGACAGAACTCTTCACGCAAGCGCCGGTGCGCTCGCTGCGCGCCGACGGCGATGTGACGGCGGCGTTCGCGTCAGCCGCGAAAACGATCGAAGCGACCTACGAGTACCCGTTCCTCGCACACGCCACCCTCGAGCCGCAGAACTGCACCGCCAGTTTCAAGGACAACGCGATCGAGATCTGGGCACCGACGCAGAATCCACAGTCGGGCCGCGTCCTCGTGTCGAAGACACTTGGCATCGCCGAAAAGGACATCGCGATCCACATCACGCGCAGCGGTGGTGGGTTCGGGCGTCGCCTGAACAACGACTACATGGTCGAAGCGGCGATGATCTCGAAGGTCGCGGGCGTGCCGGTGAAGATGCTCTGGACGCGCGAAGATGACATCAAGCACGACTTCTATCGCCCCGCCGGCTTCCACAAGCTGAAAGGCGCGGTCGATGCGAGCGGCAAGGTCTCGGCATGGCAGAATCACTTCGTCACGTTCTCCAACAACGGCA
Source organism: Gemmatimonadales bacterium (assembly GCA_038231095.1). Classification (GTDB taxonomy): domain Bacteria; phylum Gemmatimonadota; class Gemmatimonadetes; order Gemmatimonadales; family Gemmatimonadaceae; genus JACMLX01. Next base: position 11,836 of record JBBRLZ010000024.1, on the reverse strand, counting down.
CGGATTTCGTGCCGAGTGCCGATCTGAGTCCGACCGAATTCCCTGCGACCAGTGTGCCGAACTTCTCGGTCGGCGTGTCAACAATGCCGCTGGGCGTGCCGACGGGCTACCTGCGCGCACCAGGCAGCAATGCGCTCGCGTTTGTGATGCAGTCGTTCATCGACGAGCTCGCACACGCGGCGAAGAAGGATCCTGTGCAGTTCAAGCTCGATATGCTCGCGGGCCTTCCCACGACTGCACAGCGCGGCGTGATGGTCGGATCGCGGATGATTGGTGTGCTCGAACAGGTCGCGCAGAAGTCGGGCTGGGGCACACGCAAGCTGCCGAAGGGCACGGGCATGGGTGTGGCATTTCACTTCTCGCATCGCGGCTACTTCGCGGAAGTCGTCGAAGCGACCGTCACCAAGGCGGGCAAGCTGACGGTCAACAAGGTGTGGGCCGTCGGCGACGTCGGCAGCCAGATCATCAATCCGTTCGGTGCGATCAATCAGGTGCAGGGCTCGGTGCTCGATGGCATCAGCGAAGCGCTGGCGCAGGAGATCACGATCGAAGGCGGCAAGACGAAGCAGAACAACTTCAATGACTTCCCGCTTATTCGCCTGACGCAGAGTCCTGTTGTCGATGTGAGCTTCCGCATCACGGACAATTCGCCGACCGGGATGGGTGAACCGGCACTGCCGCCTGTCGTCCCGGCGCTCTGCAACGCGATCTTCGCCGCCACCGGCAAGCGCATCCGCTCCCTTCCCCTGTCAAAGCACGATCTGAGCTGGACCTGAGGTACCTCGCGTGAAGCAGTGGCTGGAAACACGACAGGTCTTCGACACGCTTGCAGCCTGGCACACTGAAGGCGTGCGCGCCGCGCTCGCAACTGTCGTGCGCGTGAACGGATCAGCCTATCGGCATGAAGGGGCCAAGCTGGTCGTGGCGGAGTCGGAACAGCATGTCGGCAATGTCAGCGGCGGCTGCCTCGAGGCCGACGTGCGCGAAGTGGCGCAGCGCGTCTTGCGCACCGGCGTCGCCGAGCTGCGCACCTACTGCGGAGGGTCCGATGAGATCACCGCGTGGGACCTCGGCGTGGGATGCGATGGCGAAGTCGAGATTCTCGTGGAGCCCGTCTCCTCGGCGCGCAGTCCAGAGCGCCGCGCGATTCTGAGCGAGACGACCTACGTCGCGGTGACGCTGCTGCGTGAATCGTGTGAGTGTGGCGAAGCGCCACGTCTCGTGATCAACGATGGCGGTGTGTTCGGCTCGCTTGGCGACCGCGCACTCGACGCACATGTGCGGGCGAATGCCGAGTCATGGAAGTCGGACGCCGAGTCGCGCATCGTGACCGTCGGTGACGCGCGATTGCTGGTTGATGTGCTCTCGCCGCCGCCGCGGCTGGTCGTCGTCAGTGCCGGCGATGACGCACGGATTCTCGCGCGTCTCTCGTCGGAGGTGGGGTTCCGCGTCGTCGTCGTCGATCGGCGTCCCGGTCTGCTGACGCGCGAACGCTTCCCGTCGGGCGTCACCCTGCTCGAGAGCGATGCCGCGCGGCTGAATGAATTGCTCGTGCTCGAGGCATCGTCGTTCTGCGTCGTGATGACACACGACTTCGCGGACGACGCCGCGTACCTGCGTGCGCTGCTCCGGACCCCTGCGCGCTATCTCGGCGTGCTCGGACCGCGTCAGCGCACGGAGCGCATCCTCTCGCGCTTGCGCGCAGAAGGCCCGGTGGACGAATCGCGCGTCTATGGACCGGTCGGCCTGGACATCGGCACCGATGGCGCCGAGCAGGTGGCGCTGGCGGTGCTGGCCGAGATGCTGGCAGTGAAGTCGGGCCGGCAGCCGCGGTCGCTGCGCGCGCGGCGTGCACCGATCCACGCGAACGGTGAGTAATTCGCGCCGCGTCGCGGCGGTGATTCTCGCCGCCGGTGCGTCGAGCCGGATGGGTGTCAACAAGATGCTGCTGGATGTTCAGGGCGCGCCGATGGTGCGGCAGGCCGCGCTTGTCGCGCGCGACGCAGGACTTGCGCCGATCGTCGTCGTCGTGGGCAACGATGAAGCCCGGGTACGCCACGCGCTGGACGGTATCGATTGTACGTTCGCCGTGAACCCCGATTTCAGGGGGCCGACCAGCGGGTCGTTGCACGCGGGACTGGACGCCCTGCCTTCCGATGTCGACGCGACGGTGATTCTCCTGGCCGATATGATCCGTGTCACGACGCCGATGCTCGCCGCGTTGCTTGAATCGAACCGCGTCGGTGATGCACCGCTCGGTGTGTCGCGCTATGGCGATGTGCTGGCCCCGCCGCTGCTCTTCCGCCGCGCGCTCTGGCCGGAGTTGCTGGCGTGGCATGGCGAAGGTTGCGGCAAGTCAGTCGTGAAGGCGCATCAGCACGAGGCGGCGCTGCACGATTGGCCCGAGTCGGCGCTACGCGACGTGGACACGCCCGAGGACTATCGCGAGCTGGTGCCGCAATGAAGCGTCGGACTTTCGTGCTGCGCAGCGTGCTCGCCGTCGGAGCGCTGGGGATCGGGTGGAGTGTGCTGCCGGCGCGCAGCCGCCTCGGTGACGGCGACGACATTCCCGAAGATGCAGGCGAGAAGGCGCTCAACGGCTGGGTGAAGATCGGTGCCGACAATCACGTCACCGTGATCATGTCGAAGTCGGAAATGGGCCAGGGCATTCATACGGGGCTGGCCATGATCCTCGCCGACGAGCTCGACGCGGACTGGTCGCAGGTGCGCATCGAGATGTCGCCGATGAACGCGATCTACAACAACATCGTCACCGTGATCGATGGACTGCCGTTCCGTCCTGATGATCACGGGTTGGTCCAACGCACCGTCGCGTGGCTCACGGCAAAGACGATGCGCGAAGCGGGCCTCATGATGACCGGCGGTTCGTCGAGCATGAAGGATCTCTGGCTGCCGATGCGTCAGGCCGGTGCGTCGGCACGTGCAATGCTCGTCGGGGCGGCCGCCGCGGAGTGGAAGGTGCCCGCGAGCGAGATCACGGTCGATGCCGGCACCCTTCGCCATACGTCAGGGAAGAGCGCGACATTCGGCCAACTGATCGCCGCCGCCGCAAACCAGCCGCTGATGAAGGACCCGCCACTCAAGACCCCGGCGCAGTTCCGCATCATCGGCACGCCCGCGAAGCGGCTCGAAAGCGAGGAGAAGCAGGCGGGGACCACGACCTATGGTATCGATGTCGTGCTGCCCGGCATGCTCTACGCCAGCGTCGTGATGTGTCCAACACTCGGTGGCACGGTGCAATCGTTCAGCGGGAAGGCGGCACTGGCGATGCCCGGCGTGAAGCATGTCATCAGCGTCGCCGGGTATAACGGCGGCACGGGTGGCGTTGCAGTGATCGCTGATACGCCATTCCACGCGATGACGGCAGTGAAAGCCGTGACCGTGACATGGGATCACGGCGCAATGGCGAGCGTCTCGAGCGCGCAGATCATGACGCAGCTCGCGTCCGCGCTCGACACGCAGACGGGTCACGCGTACTACTCGCATGGCAACATCGACGACGCGCTGACATCCGCCGCCAAAACCGTGACCGCCGAGTACCGCGCGCCGTATCTGGCGCACGCAGCGATCGAGCCGATCAACTGCACCGTGCAAGTGAAGGATGGACGCGCGACCGTATGGGCTTCCACGCAAGTCCCCGGCGTTGCGCGCCACGCGGCCGCGAAGGCACTCGGCATCAGCACTGATCACGTGGACGTGAAGGTGCAGTTCCTTGGCGGCGCGTTTGGACGCCGGCTCGATGTGGATTTCATCGGCCAGGCGGCCGCGATCGCGAAGGCGGCGCCCGGAGTGCCGGTGCAGACCATCTGGTCGCGCGAGGAGGACACCCGTCACGATTTCTATCGGCCAGCCACTGTCGCCCGTTTCACGGCAGCGCTGGATGCCACGGGCGTGCTGATCGGCCTGCGCAACACCTCGGCTGGTCAGGCGATCGTGAGCAACGCACTCGATCGGTATTTCGCGTTGCCTGGCCTGCCGCTCGACAAGACGGCGAGTGAAGGCGCGTTCGATCAGCCGTACGAGTATCCTGCGGCGCGGATCGCGCACCAGACGGTGACCTTGCCTGTGCCGGTCGGTTTCTGGCGCGCGGTCGGGCATTCACACCAGGCATTCTTCACCGAAGCGTTTCTCGATGAAGTCGCGCACGCCGCCGGGAAGGATCCGGTTGCATTCCGACTCGCGCTGCTCGCTCACCACCCGCGCCACGCACGCGTGCTGACGCGCGTGGCGGAACTCAGCGCGTGGAATGCGCCACGGCCGGCTGCGCCCGCAGGAACGCGCGTCGGTCGCGGTGTCGCGTTGCACGAGTCGTTCGGATCCGTCGTCGCGCATGTGGCCGAGGTGAGCGTGAACGCGGACAACACGTTTCGCGTGACGCGGATCACCGGCGTGATCGATTGTGGCACGCCGGTGAATCCGAACCTGATCCGTCAGCAGATGGAGGGCGGCATCATCTTCGGCATGTCGGCGGCGTTGCATGGCGAGATCACGATCGAGAACGGACAGGTGACGCAGGCGAACTACAACGACTATCCGGTCGTGCGCATGCCGGACACGCCGGTGATTGCAGTGGACATCATTCCGAGCACGGAGCATCCGCAGGGCGTGGGCGAACCACCGCTGCCACCGGTCGCACCAGCGATCGCGAACGCGCTCTTCGCCGCCACCGGCCAGCGCGTACGCACTCTGCCGCTGCGACTCAGTCCTGCGAGCGCGTGACGATGACGACCATGCTGCTGAACGGAAATCCGGTCACCGTGTCGGCCGAACCCGACACACCGCTGCTCTGGGTGCTGCGCGGGGAACTGCATCTGACCGGCACAAAGTTCGGCTGCGGGATTGCGGCCTGCGGCGCGTGCACCGTGCATCTCGACGGGCAGCCGATCCGGTCGTGCGTCACGCCACTGTCTGCCGTCGGCGCGAAAGCCGTGACGACGGTCGAAGGGTTGTCGGGGAGCGAAGCCGGCGCGCTCAGCGCTGCCTGGCTCGAAGTGGACGTCGTGCAGTGCGGCTACTGTCAGACGGGACAGCTGATGAGCGCCTGCGCATTGCTGCGCGCGACGCCAAAGCCGAGTGATCAGGAGATCGATGTTGCGATGTCAGGGAACATCTGCCGCTGCGGGACCTATCCGCGCGTCCGAGCCGCGATACATGCCGCCGCCGAGACGCTGGCGCCGACGCAGAAATAGCGTCGGCGCGTCGGTCTCACGAGTTCACGAGCACCAGTTTCCCGCGCACATTCCGTGACGCCATCCGTGCGAACGCCGCCTTGAGCTGCGACATCGGCAGGGTGCTGTCGATGACGGGCTTCACCTTTCCCTGACCGTACCACGTCATCAATTCGAGCAGTGTCGCAGCCGCCGCCTGCGGTTCTCGCTGCGTGTAGTCCCCCCAGAACACCCCGACGATCGACGCGCCCTTGAGCAGCGCGAGATTCAGCGGCAGCGACGGAATCGGCCCGGCCGCGAATCCGACGACGAGATACCGACCGCGCCACGCGATCGAGCGGAACGCGGCCTCGGTCTGGTCACCACCGACCGGATCGTACACGACATCCGGGCCCTTCCCACCTGTGATCGACTTCAGCGCGTCGCGCAGACTCTGCGTGGATGTATCAATCGTCGCATCCGCGCCAAGGCTCAGGCAGAGCGCACACTTCGCGTCGCTCGACGCGGCCGCGATCACGCGTGCACCGGCCGCCTTTGCAATCTGGATCGCTGCCGTGCCGACACCACCAGCGGCACCGAGCACCAGCACGGTCTCGCCACTGCGCAGTGCCGCGCGATCGATGAGCGCGTGGTACGACGTGCCGTAGGTCATGATGAATGCCGCCGCATCGACCGGCGGAAATCCCGGTGGCAGCGGCACGCAGAGCGTGGCCTTCACCACCGCATGCGTCGCGAACGCACCGGTCATCGAGAGACAGGCGACACTGCGCCCGACCTTCAGGTGCTTGACTCCCTCACCGACCGCGACGACCACGCCGGCGAATTCCGCGCCCGGCACGAATGGCAACGGTGGCTTCACCTGGTACTTACCCTGCACAATCAGCAGGTCGGGAAAGTTCAGGCTCGCCGCCTGAATTTCGACCAGTACGTCGCCGTCGCCTGGCACCGGCGTCGGCTGCTCCACCCAGCGCAGATCGTCCACGCTGCGTGCAGTCTCACAGATCCACGCCTTCATGGCGTTCTCCGGCAATGGGAAAGTCGGGGGATGGTCAGACGCCAGCCGAAAAGCGCGCCAGCGAAAAAAGCGACGTGTCGAATGCGACCGTCCTGTTCATCGCCATGTCGGCCAGTACTTCGCCGAGTGCACTGGAGAATTTAAAGCCGTGCCCGGAGCACGGCGATGCGACGATCACCGCCGGATGCGCCGGGTGCACGTCGATCACGAAATGATCGTCCGGCACGTTGGTATACATACACGCCTGTGCCTCCCGCAGCGGCCCGTTGGCATCCGGCATGTACTGCTGCAGCACCTTCCGCATGAACGCGACTTCGTCCTCACTGACGGTCTTGCGCAGCGCATCAGGATCCGTGTTCTCGCCAAAGTGATGCAACGCCAGCTTCACCCCATCGCCGGTATCGGGAAACCCATACGACGTCAGTCCCGGCGCCAGGTCCTGAATGAAGATCGGAAAGCGATCCGGCGTGAAATACTCCGCGTGCGCAGCGGGCGTGAACCAGTACAACACATTGCGCTGCACGACGAACGGAACACCGAGTTCCTTGAGCACCGTCCCGGCCCACGCGCCGACGGTCAGCACGAGCTTCGCCGCAGTGTACACGTCTCGATCGGTCGTCACTTCGACACCATCGCCCACGGCGCGCCACGCTCGCATCGCTTCGCCGGACTTCGCGATGGCACCATGGCGTCGCGCGAGTTCCACGTACGTCGTGATCGCGAGTTCCGGCGCGAGCATGCCGGCGCGTGGCTCGAAGACGGCCACGTCATCGGCTTGTAGACGAAACGCGGGATATCGCGTGCGCAGGTCGTCCGAGGTGAGCATCTCGTGCGGAAGCTCGTGCAGCTGTGCGCTGAGGGTCGCACCCGACACAACCTCGCTGTCCGGCGCGCCGATCATCAGACCGCCCGTCTGGCGCAACACTGTCACTCCCGATTCGGCCTCGAGAGCGCGCCAGCATTCGTATGCGCGCTGCACCAGCGGCACGTAGCGAGGGTCCTCGAAGTACGCCTCGCGAATGATGCGCGACTTGCCGTGTGACGACCCGTTGGCGTGGCCCGGTGCGAACTGTTCGAGTCCGAGGACGCGATGTCCGCGACGCGCGAGCTGATGCAGCGTCGCGCTGCCCATCGCGCCGAGTCCCACCACAATCACATCGAATGAGTTGGCCATGATCCGCCAAGGATGCCTGCGCGGGTGGGTCGCGTCAACGCGCCGCGCAGCAAGCCGACGATCTGTGTGCTAGGGCGTTGCGGTCGCGGTGATGGTGACCGGATCGATCAGCGCCGCTCGTACGAGTGCGGTATTCGTCCCGGCGGTCGGCCCCATCGTCCACTTCACCGTCGCCTCACCCACCGAATTCGTGAAGATGCTCTGTGGGGTGATCGCACCGCCGCCCGATGTGATCTGGATCGAGACGTTGATGCTGTCCATCGGCACGTTGTTGCCACCGAGGATGCGCACCACGAGCGAATTCAGCAGGCCGAGCGACACCCTCGCCGACTGATTGTTACCCTGAGCGATCACGATGTCGCTCGGCAGAATGCCGGTTGCGGTGACGCGCATCGGCTCGAGGCCGGTGACCGTCGCCTGCACCGCCTGCGATGCTCCCGGGCCAAGCGTCCACTTCACGCGCGCTTCGCCATTCGCGTCAGTCTTCAGCGACGCCGAATCAACCGTACCGCCACCCTGCAGCACCACGATTGTGATGACTGCGCCGCCAACTGCCTTGCCCCCGCCATCGGTCGCGCGAAAGACGAGCGGTGACTTGAGCTGGCGACCTGCCTGTCGGACCTGCAGATCACCCGAGACGAGCGTCAGCGTTTCGACGGTCAGCGGCGCGACGGCCTTCTTGCACCCGGTCAGCGCGACCGCGAGCAGGAGTCCAGCAGACGCGATGAATCGTGCCCGAAGGCGTGAGCGAAGCATGGGAATCACGGCAGAAATAGAGGAGGAAGTCCCTCTGAAGTCTCGGCCGCGATGCCGGAAAACTGATGGATTCCGAGCGGTGCCAGGCGCACGGCCGCTGCGGCAGCGCTCGCTTCGCGATCAGATGCTGACGGCTTTCCAGAGCACCGCGGCCAGAACGCCACCCACGATCGGCCCGACCACCGGAATCCAGCTGTAGCTCCAGTCGCTGTGCCCCTTGTTCGCGATCGGCAGAAGGGCGTGCGCAATGCGGGGGCCGAGGTCGCGCGCGGGATTGATGGCGTATCCGGTCGGCCCCCCAAGGCTGAGCCCGATTCCCCACACCAGCGCGCCCACCAGCGCCGGTCCGAGATTGCTCGCTGGCGATCCACCGGCGACGCCCTTGCTGCCGATGGCGTTCGCGACCAGCACCAGAACGGCGGTTCCGATGATCTCGCTGATCAGGTTCGGGCCGACGCTTCGGATCGCAGGCGAGTTGCAGTAGCAGCTGCGGATCGCCTCCGCATCCTTCGTCACGCCCCAGTGCTTCACGTAGTGCAGCCAGACCAGCGTCGCACCGACCATCGCTCCGGCCATCTGCGCCGCGATATGCATCACGGCATCACCAACCGTACGCGTCCCCAGCACGACATTGGCGATCGTGCCGGCCGGATTCAGCTCACCCGGCGCGCCGAGGCTGACCGCGACCAGCACTCCGCAGAGGACAGCAAAACCCCAGCCGGCCGTGATGACGATCCACCCGCCGGCCTTCGCCTTCGACTCCTCGAGCAACACCCCGGCAACGACACCGTTGCCGAGCAGGATGAGAACGGCAGTACCGAGAAATTCACCGAGTGCGGTGGCCGGCATGATCGCGGGGAGTCGAGGTGGCAGAGTGTGATGCCACCGTGCGTTCCAGCTGCATCCGCACGGCGCGCGGGAAACCTATGGTCCAGCTACGTGCTCCGCGCGACGTGAGCGCTCCGCCGTGCTCTCGCGTAGAGTAGGGCAGCCGACGACGGCGCTATTGCCTGCCCCGTGTATCGCTATGCTGCGCCGGCAGCGGCCCGCCCCTCACATTCGCACCTTGCCCTGCATGCGCTCCCGATTCGTTTCCCTCGCGGCGTTGGCGCTGGTTCTCGCGCCCGTCGCCGCTGCGCCCTCGTCGCAGTCAGACGCGTTCGCCCAGTTCGTCGATCGGTATCTCGACGGCTTCGCAATGCGGCATCCGTCGATCGCAGGCGGCAACGGCCTCCATCAGCATGACGATCTGCTGGACGATTTCAGCACCGCCGCGATCAAGCGTGAAATCACGACGCTCAAGCAACAGCGTCGCGAACTGCAGGCGTTCGACCCGACGCGACTGACGCCCGACGAGCGCGTCGATCGCCGAATCCTCGACGGCATCATCGACGGCTGGCTGCTGGAGCAGGAGACGCTGCAGAACTGGCGGCGCAATCCCATGCTCTACGCGTCGGCGTTGTCGGATGGCGTGAATAACCTGATGACGATGGAGAACGCGCCCGCACCGGTTCGCATGCGCCGTATCATCGCCAAGCTCACGGCGGTACCGCAGCTGATTGCCGCGGCGCGCGCCAACATCGTCAATCCGCCGAAGCTCTTCACCGAGCGCGGGATCGGCTTCATGCGCGGCGCGGCGACGATGCTCGAGCACGATGTGCCCCTCGCATTCGCGGTGCAGAAAGGCACGCCGTTGATGGATTCGCTGATGCAGGCTGCCGCTGTCGCCCGGCCGCTGATCTCGGCCTACGCCGACCACCTCGAGCACGACGTGCTGCCGACGGCGACCGGTGACTTCCGCATCGGCGCCGCAAATGTCGCACGCCGGTACAAGGCCGAAGAGTTGATCGACCAGCCGCTGCCGTCGCTGATCGCCATCGGTGAACGCGAACTCACGATCTACCAGACGCAGTTCGTCGCCGCCGCAGCAAAGCTCGCGCCCGGTCGCGATCCGCTGACGGTCTGGCGCGACGTGCGCCAGGATCATCCGAAGCGCGGCGATGTGGTGAAGGCGACGCAGAAGCTGGTCGATTCACTGACTGATTTCGTCGTCCGCAAAGGCCTCGCCGTCGTGCCGGCCGGTGAGCGCGTGGTCGTCGCACCGGCGCAGCCGTTCGATCTCGGCTTCGCCAGCATGCATGCCTCACCGCCGCTCGAGAATCCGCCGGTGAAGAGCTTCTACTACATCACGGATGCCAGTGCCGGCATGCCCGTCGCCGAGCAGGACGCGTGGCTCGAGCGCTACAACTATGCATCGCTGATCAACACGTCGGCGCACGAAGCGATGCCGGGGCACTGGCTGCACTCCACCTACATGCGGAAGACACCCGGCAAGGTCCGTCGCATCTGGATCGGGCTGAATCCATTTCCGCAGCCGTCATCGGGGCAGGATGGCTGGGCACACTACAGCGAACAACTGATGGTCGAGGAGAAGTTCGGCGGCGGCGACCCGCGCATCGAGCTCGCGCAGCTGAGCGACGCGATGACACGCGTCTGCCGACTACTGTCGGGCATCCGCGTCCACTCCGGTGACTGGACGCTGGCCGACGCGCAAGCCTGCTTCGAGCAGCGTGCGTACGTCCCCACCTCAGCGGCGAAGCGCGAAGCCGAACGGGCGGCGTATGATCCGACGTACGGCGGCTACTTTCTCGGCAAGCGTGGCATTCTCACGCTCCGGCGCGATGTCGCGGCGAAGCTCGGGTCCGCCTTCAATCTCCGCACCTTCCACGAACGCTTCATGACGAACGGTATCGCACCCATCTGGGCTCACCGACAGCTCTTTCTTCCGGGCGACACGGCGCAGGTGGTGCAGTGACGCCGCCGGCAGGCACAGTGCGCGTGGGCGTCCTCGGCGCCGGCGCGTGGGCGAAGTTCGCGCACATTCCGGGCTACAAGCGCGACCCGCGTTGTGAACTGGTCGCCATTGCCGACCCGATCATCGAGCGGGCGCAGGAGTTCGCCGCCGAGTTCGGGATTCCAAATGTGTATGGTTCGCATGCGGAGCTGATCGCGCGCGACGACATCCATCTGGTGGACGTCTGCACGCCAAGCGCGACGCACTTCGAGCTGAGCTGGGCCGCGCTCGAGGCGGGCAAGCATGTGCTGTGCGAGAAGCCGGTTGCATACGACTACAAGGAGACGCTGCGTGCCGCGGCGTTCGCGACATCCAAGGGACTGAAGACGAAGCTCGGCTTCACGTTCAGGTACGCGCCCTCGATGCGCTACATGAAGGAGCTGATCGATCAGGGCTTCATCGGCACGCCGTTCATCTTCAACGGCTACGAGCAGAATTCGCAGTGGCTCGATCCGCAGAATCCGTTGCGTCAGGTGGACGTCGATGCCGACCAGTCGATCATCCAGGTGTCGTCGCTGGAGGGCTACGGCGCGCCGATCATGGACATCGGGCATCTGTTCATGGGCAGCCGCTTCGAGCAGGTCGTCGGGACGATGAAGAACTTCATCCCGGAGCGCATGGTGCGGCAGACCGGCACCATGATGCGCATGAACATCGACGACGGCGACATCTTCATCGGGGAATTTGCGAACGGCGCGATCGGATCGATCCAGACCAGCTTCGTGACGGTTGGCAACTACCCGGGCATCGAAGCGCGCGTGTACGGCAGCAAGGGGGCACTGATCTGCCGGCTGGTCGAAGAGAACGGCATCTGCGAAACGCTCAGGGCGGCATCGGCGGATCAGGTG
>JBBRLZ010000023.1:0-62356 GCA_038231095.1 Gemmatimonadales bacterium | reverse complement strand
ATGCTTCGCGAGACACTCACACTCGAGCGTGGAGAAGAAGCTCTCCGCCATCGCGTTATCGTACGCATCGCCACGGGAGCCCATCGACGGACGCACACCGAGGAGCTGACACCGCTGCCCGAAGGCGAAAGATCCGTATTGACTGCCTTGATCGGAATGGTGAATGACGTGCGTGGCGCGTCGCTGCGTCGCCGCCATGTCGAGCGCATCGAGCACCACGGTCGCGTGCAGCGTGTCCCGCATGGACCAGCCCACGATGCGTCGGCTGAACACATCGAGCACGACCGCGAGATAGAGAAAGCCTGCGGCCGTCGGCACGTACGTGATGTCGGCGACCCACAGTTGATTCGGTGCGGTCGCACGGAAATCGCGTTTGACGAGATCCGGGGCGAGCGGCGCCTCAGTGATCGTCCGACCGGGGCGCACCGCCCCACGACGCTTGGAGACGCCGCAGAGGCCATCGACACGCATCAAGCGCGCGACCCGCTTCTGTCCGACGCGATAGCCGGCGTCCCGGAGATCTTCGAGGATTCGCGGCGCACCGTACGTCGCATCCGAGCGCACGTGTGATGCGCGGATCGCCACGCGGATCGCGGTGTCACGCTGCGCATGACGCGACGGTGCCCGTCAGCGCCACGCATGAAACCCACTCTCGGACACGCCGAACACGCGACACATGGTCGCAGTCGGCAGGGTGGCCTGATTCGCACTCACGAATCGGAAGAGTCGGGTTGTATCGTCCCCGACTCCCGTGCGAACCAGGCCGCGGCTTTTCCCAGGATGTCGCGCTCCACTTTGAGCTGCCGATTCTCGCGACGCAATCGGTACAGCTCCTCGCGCTCCTCGCTCGTGCGCACGCCACGATCCGCCTCAGATTGGAAGAGCCAATTCCGAATCGTTTGCTCGGACGGCTCGAACTCTTACGCCAACACTTTCGACGTACGACCCGCACGAGTTCACGCGATGATCTGCGCACGATAGGCCGGCGGGTAGGCAGCGGGACGACGGGGACTCCTCCTCTCACACAGAGATGGAGGCTCCACCGAGGCGGGTCAAGTTCAAGTTAGCTACCCCCTTGGGTTCGCGCTCGGCACGGTCTCCGCTGACCTCACCGATAGCGGCAGCCCGTAGTTGCAGTCACGTTCCTCACGCGTGTGCCTGTCAATGATCGCGCGACTCATCCATCCTCGTGCGCACTTCTCGCGCGGCGCTGATACGTAGTCCGTGCCATTCCCCGTAGTGGTGGTATGCTCGCGGCGTGCGGCCCCACGCCGCGCGAGGAGGCCGACGGATGACGACAACGCATGTCGGCGCGCTGTTGTTACTTGCCTCGCCGAATGCGGACGTCGTGAACATCGAGCGCGTCTCCTGCCATCGTCCGCAGCTCCAAGGCCAGACGGGCGTGCGCGCTCAGTGCTCCGGAGGTGTTTCGTGCGATGTGAATTGGGATGGACCAGTCGCGACAGTACCCAATCCATCGCCGAGTCCAACGTACGTGCGAACGCAGGTCGGTCGGGCCGTACCGTGCTTGGAGCCACAGATAGGCGTCGACGACTTCAACGCCGACCGCCGCTGACACGCCGCGGTCGGATTCGATGCCACCCACCAACGTTGCACTGTCGCGGAGCAGTCGCACGGGACGCATCCACACGCCGCCGGACTGCAGCAAGAAGCGCAGCAGCCGGATGCTCGGTAGTTGCTTCGCCGTCACGACACCACGCATCACCTCACGCAGCATCGGGATGCTGATCCACTCCGTGGCCGGCGTACGCTCTGTGTCGTCCAGCCGATCCGCGTCGATGCCCCACGGCCGCGATGCCACCCACTGCGCGTGCGCCGCGAGCCACACCGGTGTCGTGCCCGTCTTCGGCGCCACGAGGATGCGAAGGCCATCGCGCATCGCGCGCACGACTTCCCGGCACGGCGCGCGCTGCGCGTGGCGAAGTGCGGCACTGATGACGGTGCTCCGATCCCGCACTTCCAATGCGACCCGCCGTTCCAGCATCGTCGCCGCGTAACGCCACGCATCCAGGTCCAATTCAGCGTGCGCGCGATCCGCGTCCCCGAGCGGCGCGACGTGTTGGCCGTAGTGCACGGCTCCGATGCGCACCAGCCGCGGCGTCAGCATGATCGCGGCGTCCGTGGATGGCGGTTGGCACGCGATGGCGATGCGTGCCTGTAGTGTTGTGCGTTCGCGTGTCAGCAACCCTCGCGTGAGCGCGCGGATCGCGACCGACGTGCGGCCGGTCGCCTGCTGCTGCGTACGGATACGCTGCCACAACGCGTCGCTCGCCGCGCGTGCACCCCACACCCGGGTGTCCGGATCCACTGCGACGACGCGCCACCAACCGCGCCACTCCGATGTCGCGGGGCACGCCGCGAGGCGCGGGAGCGCTCCTGCATCGCGCCGCTGGAGGATGCTTTCACCGTCGGCCTCCGTGACACCGGTCGTCGCGTGCAGGCGGCGCACGATCCACGTGGCACGGAACACCGTCTCGAGCGGCAGCGGCTGGAGACAGCGCTCGATCTGATCCTCGAGAATGGCACCCGCAGTAGGACGCATCCCATCTGCCGTATCTGGATCGCCGTAGGCCCGCGGCCACCACGCCCACGCGATCCTCCGGTGCCCACGGGATCGGAGGACCGTGGGGCGCTGGACGCGGATCAGGAGCCCGTGGTCATGGCACGCCTTCAGTGCGCCCAACACATGCTGCGCGCGATATGGTCGGCCCCACGGCGCCGCGCGCGCCGCGGTGACCACGGTCGCCAAGAACACGGGTGTGTGCGATGCCGTCACCAGTGCTTCTACGAGCCCACAGATACGCGCGACCGTGAGTGCGTGCGGACGCACTCGCACGCTACGCGCTCTGTCGCCGTCGCCGGCGCGTCGGCGCGTCGGGCTCGCGGCTGGCGCGCTCCCGTCGCGCCGCCCGGTGCGCCGCCAGCAGCACCTCCGCCAGCTGCTGCAGGTCGATGGCGGCAGGCCGCGGCTGCGGCTTCGCAAGCACCGCATTCATGCGGAGGCCCACCGTGAGCACGAGCCGCAAGTCTCCGCGCGAGTCCCGTACCAAGTCCTCGCCCAAGGCCGCGGCGCTCTCCGGCTCGCGTGCCAACGCGGTGGCGAGGGCGTGCCCGCACGTCTGGAGGAGCCGCACCATGTCGGACGACGCCCACGCGCCGAAATCACAATCCAGGGTGGTCCGGGATTCAATCACCCGATGCGCGGTCAGCTTCGGCGTGATGTTGTCCATCGAAATCATCAAGATGTGTATCCGATACGCCAGCTGTGCCGCGGCATCCACTATCATCCCAACCCCGCGCATTTCGTCTGCGCTCATCGTGCCCGCTTCATCGATGATGAGCAGGATCGTGCCGCTGTCATGAAACGCGGTCGCAATGTCCTCGGCGAGGCACTGCTCTGACAGGCGCCCGAGGAACCGTGGCGACGCGTCTTCCACGAAGCGTTTGTAGACGGTGCTCAGCCCGCGATGCATTTGCCGCGTCCCCGTGCCGTGGAGTGCCCCGCCCCAGTTCATCATCGCCACTGGCGTCGTATGGGCCGGTCGGAGGGCGACGAGTCGTTCCTTGAATTGCTCGGACGCGATGGTCTTGCCGTGGCCTGGCGGACCGCTCCAGACCATGAGGCTCGACGGGGCCGACTGCATGTGCCCCAAGGTGCGCGAGAGAATCGATCCGGTGGAGGCCACCGGTGCGAGACGCACCGGCAAGGCGGCGTGTTCGAATCCCGTCATGACGCGTGCACCCCGCTCGCTGCTGTCGACGTCGTCCCGGCTGCAGTTGCGTCGTGCCCCGTGGCAGCGTGGGTCTCGTTGTCGTCCACCGTGCCCCATGCGTCCGGCGCGCAGATGTCCGCATACGCCGCCGCCACGCGTGCGGTGCGTCGCTGCTCGCGCGCTGCGTCCGCCGTCGCGGCCGCGCGCTGTGTCACCAGATCGGTCACGGGCGCGGCTTCGCGCAGCAACGCCTCGCGCTGCTCCACCCGCTGATCGCGCCGTGTGCGGGCCTCAGCGGTCTGCAGGATCGACGAGAGACTGTCACGCGCATCGCCGAAGTCGTCTTCCATCTGCAGGGCTGGACTCCCGGGCGCGATGAGGTCGACGTGGCCGAGGTAGGCTTCCTCACGCGAGCTTTCGTCCGATTCGCACGTCGTCATCCAGATACGGTCGACCATGTCTGGCGTCGAATAGACGCGGGCTTTCGTCCCGATCAGTTCGGCCAGTGAGCGCCCATCTGGATGTTTGAGCGAGCCGCGGTAGAGCCGCGCATTCAACTCGATGCCGCCGCGCTGGATTGTGCGCACCGTGTCGCTCTTGAGCAGCCGCCAAACCAGATCCTCGGGTGCGGACGCGCCAAGGTGCTCCGCCCACCGCTGCGCAATCGTGGCCCGCGTCCCGTCGGTCACCTGCGTGTTGTACTGCATCGTCCAATCCGTGATGCACTGAATCAGCGATGGTAGCGTCAGCAGCCGGTCTGGCATCCGCGTGACCGCCTCAAGGGAGAGGCCCCCTTTTCCGCAGTAGCCGGGCTGCGCGGAATACGCGAGATGGAGGGTGCCAAAGAAGCGCTCGATCTCAGGGCGTTCGTTGGGGTGACGCGGCGCGCAAATATCCTGCGCGATGGCCAGGTTGTCGAGAATGCGCTCGACGTGCCTGGAGAGAAAGTCCCGTCCCCGGTCGTGGCGCAGGACCCGCGGGCAGCACACCGCAACACGGCCCGAGTCGCGCCACGGCGTCAACGCGCGGTACAGCACGCGGGAGGTGCTAAACGCATTCGGTGGCTTGGCATCGATGACCCAGCCGAGACACATCCCCGTCGCTTCGTCGATGAGCCCCGTGAGCCACGGCCGCACGACGGCGGGCTCGGCGCCCGTCGTATCAAGCACCGCGATATCCAAGGTCACATGGTCCAAATGCCACGCGACGTTCGGCAGCGTGGCCTTCGAGTAGCGGTCCCGTGGACGCATGGCGTTGAGCGCGTCCTTCTTACTCATGGTGAGCGAGCGTTCCATCGCGAGCGGCCAGCGCTTCCGGAAGCGCCCGACCGTCACCGCGGTTGGGGTTGGGATGGGCTGTGTCACACCCACCGCCAGTGCTCGCCGGCGCCACGCGGGTAGGTCCGCCGCGACCGCAGCTGCGATGGCGCCATTCGTGGCGCCGCGCCGGGCACACGCCACCTGCAGGATCAGCGCTTGAATGAGTGGCGGGCACGAGCGCATGACCGGCGGCCGCTGCCGGCGTTCGTCGTGGGTGTGCTGCTTGAGGCGGTATTTCGCGACGAGGCGCTCCACACGCCGTCGGAGGACGCGCGTCGGCGGCACATCATGCGCGTGGCACCACGCTGCGAGGATGTCCCGCGGATCGCCGCAGTCGGCCGCGCGCCCACGCACAAACGCGCGCAACGCGCCGCTGCCGTCGGTGTCGTCCAAGACGTATGTCGAGAGAACCGCCACATCGCGCCACGGTCGCGGTGTGACGGCCCGCGTCAAGAGTGCGTGGCGTTCGGTCACGCCCTCGGCATCCTCAAGCTCCTCGAGCAGGAACAACGTGTCTTCGAGCACGCTGAGCGGCAGCGGCGCCGGCGACACGTCCGGGCGGTCTGACCGCGCGGCAACCGTCGCGCGCGCAGACGTCTCGCGCTGCGGCGCCTGTGCGGGTTCGCCGTCCGCGCGCGGGAGCTTGGTCTGGATGTCGGCCATCAGCTGGTCCGCCGTGGCGATGATCTCATCCGTCGGTCGTGACCCGATCCGGTGTGATCCGTTTGACAACGCCTTGAGCACCGACTTCACGCGTCCCACCAGCGTGCCGTGCATGAGCCCGGCGGTCGTTGCCGCTGTGCACGTCGTGATGAAGTCGGCTTCGATCTCGGCGAGCCGTGCGGCGTCGTCGGTGGGCTCACTCGGCGTGGGGCCGTGGTAGTTCGACGGCTGCCTATGCAACGGGATGGACATGTACACCTCGAGACAGTGGATATGACATACGGGTCCGGCGAGTGTAGGCCCCGCCGCTCCGGATGCCCGCCGGGCCGACCGGAGGATGGTATAAGTGGCTATAACCACTCCACAAGACGTGTTTCGAGGCCACTGCCTTCAGGCGCGCGCAGTGGCGTCGGCGCGATGGCTCCGACGCCGACGGTCTGGCGTTGGGGATTCCCGCACCCCGGCGCCAAACTTATTGGGGGCGATTCGCGGTGTGCTGGCCACACTCGGGCGCGATTGCGAGGCGCGATCCGCGCGCGGTCTCAGCAGGCACGCGCCCAGCCAGTTTCGCCCCACTCCCGGTCACCGCGTCCGCCGCGGCGCAGTCCGGACGCGTCGCATGGGCCCTCGCGTCCGACCGAGCGGCTGCTGCGCGCTCGGTGAGGAACCCCGGACGGCGCGGCGTGCGGTGCATCCCGACCTCCTCCGGGCGACCCGCGCGCGCCCGCCCCGCCGCGCTTCCGCTGCCGTCCTCGTGCGGTCGGACCGACCAGGCTACGCGGGTGATTCAGCGGCGGTCTCGACGCGACCGTTGCGGCACGCGTCACGGAAATGCTGGTGCGCCAACCCGACACGACCGCGGGCGCGCGTTGCCGCGCACCGGCTGAACCGCATCGCGAGAAACGGGACGACGTCGGCCCGCACACGGCGGCCGGAGGCGAAGAGGTCGAGCGGGCCCGTGGCGAAGCGCGAGGGTTCGCGCATCCAAGCGCTCGACGGCACGAGGTCGAGAATGTCGGGGAGCGTCACCTGTCGGCGCGTGGGCAGTGCGGCGTTAGTTCGCGCCAGCACTTCCTGAACCGTCAGCCCCGCCATCGGACGACCGGGGTGCGGTCCGTCGCTCGTCCATGGTCCCGCGGCCGCGCGCAGGGCGTCCAGGTGCGCCGCGAGTCGGTTGCCCGCCTCGCGCATCACCGGATCGCCGGTCACCGCGAGGCGCCGGAGGACGGCACACACGCCGTCGATGTCCTGCGCGGCGTCTCGAACGACGATGGCCCGCGCCCGCGGATCAGCGATGCTTCGAACGGACCGCTCCGGATACACGTCGAGTAATCCGTCGACAGTGCCGGCCACGCGTTCGGCCACCAGCGTGGCCAGCGCACGCGTGGTGTACGGCCGGATCGTACCGTAGACCACGCCGGCGTCTTCCCCGAGCATGCACAGCGGCTCATCCCCGTCGTCCCCGTCCAAGCCACGTCGCGCATCATGCGCGACGGCCAAGAGGACTCGGCGGCGGGTCATGTGCATCGTCACGCCCGACGCGACGGCGCCGCAGCCCACGGTGACCGCGTCCGCACAAAAGAATGCCGTCGCCGCGCGCACATGTTCACGCAACCGCTGCGCGTCGTTCTCCGGCACGCCGTGGCCACCACGTTCCGACACCGCGTGCGATAGCCCGCGCAGCGCGCACGTGCCGTCCTCGTCAACCATTGCGCGCGCGACCGGGTTGGCCAGCAGCATTGCGAGGGCGGCGAGACTCACCTGCCCATCCGACGGCACCTGCTGGCTCAGGTGCGCCGCAATCGCCGCGAGCTGCCCCACCATCCCCCATGTCATGCGAGGCCGTCGGCGGTATCGCGGCAGATACGTTTCCAGCAGGCCCCAGTATCGTGGCAGCACCGCGTCCCAGTCCGCCCGCTCCATTGCGCGCAGTGGAAGCGCGACGCGCTCCATCCGGTGCGTCCACGTACCGGTGTCCTCACGCGCACTCGGCCGATGGAGGGCGCCCAGTTGCTCACAGATGACGAGCGCCGCGAGCGCGTCCTCCACCTGCCAGCCCGGACGCCGTGTGGCTGGATTCGGGGAGACGGTCCGGAGCGGACTGATGGCCCACGGCGCGGCGTCCGCGAGCACGCGGTCGACGACGTCGCGCGCCGCTGGCCCGATATCGCATCCGCCATCCACGGGGCTGCGGGACCAGGACGAGGTACGGCATTGGACGGACGGCGGCCCTGCTGCGTCGTCGCCGGGCGCGTGGAAGTGATGTGGCATCACGCGAGTCTCGTGCTCCACCGGCATATCGACCGGCCGCGACGCACTGACGTCGAGCGGCCACTCGCGCCTCCAGAACTCAGCGCGAGCTATTAAAGCTCTCTCAGACTACGGGACGATGGTCTCGTCTTCTGAGACAGACGGTCCTCACGTGATGCACTGCGGGACGGCCACCCATCGAACGCGACGGCGGCGTCAAGGATGCGCCTCTCGTCGGGGGAAACCGCAAACCTCGTCATGCGCCGGGCGCTGGCTGACGGTGGGCAGCAGGGCCGGGAAACTGTTCCTCCCTGCCGCCGCGGCGTGGTGTCACGGGCCAGCCGACCGGCGTTGCGACACGACGGCGAGCCACCGACCGCACATTCCCGCCGTCTACGATCCGGAGCGCATTGTCCCCCACCCTCCCAGCGTCTCACTCGACCGACGTCGCCCGGCACGTACCCGACGACGGCGGCGACCCGCACTACACGGACGGCGCACGCCGCTAGACAGCGCCGTGGACACTGCCGTCATCGGCCGCGGCGTCCCACGCGCTGTAGGCTGTCGATTCCTCCTTCCGGATCGTGTGTATGCCGAAAAAAGCCGCCGCACCGCCCTCGCCGTTCGTGCAGTCCCTGACCGATGTCCTGCGTGACGCCCAGGACGGCCGCCTGCTCCGGCCGCGCATCTCGCGCGGCTTCGTCTGGTCGCAAGACATGGTAGTCCGACTCTGGACGTCCCTGGCAGCCGGATTGCCGATTGGCGCTCTCGTCGTCCGCACTGAAGCTGAGGGCGCGGTCCTGGAGCCGATGTCGGTCGACGAGGGGGGCGCGCTCGCAGCGTCGCCGTTGGCGGCCGGCGAACGGGCGTCCGGGATCTACGACGGTTTCAATCGGGTCGCCGCCCTCAGTATGAGCGCTTACGGCCAGTCGGTCCGCGCCGGCCACAGTCACGAACGCCGTGCGTGGCGGGTCGCCTACGACGCCGTCGTCGGCACGTTTCACGGTGGGCTCCGTCGACCACGTGCGCACGAGGTCACCATGCTGCCCGACATCAGCGCACTCTTCTGCGCACCGAACGGCGCCGCCCTCACGGCGGTCGTCGACACGCACCTGACACGGATGCGCTCCGTGACTTCCCGCCAGAGTCGCGAGGCCCTTTCATCCTTTCACACCACGGTGGCGGAACGGAATCTCTATCGGCTCAGCGAGCTCCTCGACCGCTCTGACATTCCCGTCATCCCGATGCGCGACACCGCGACGGACGACGACGCACTGGCGGCGATGTTCGACGCGAACGGTATCGTGCGCGTGCACCAGGCGCCGTCGGCCGGTCGCGCGACCGCGGGTGTATTACACGGACACGGGAGTCGTTCCACTGTTCACGCCGACGCGCCAGTTGTGGCGTCGGCCACATGCAATGGCACGCCTCGCGCTGAACGGCCACGCGCGAGGCGTACATCGGTCGAGCACGTCCCGAGATACTTGAACTGGGGAGGTCCCGCACGGCGACATTCTCGTTCTCACCGAGCGTGCGACAGACCAATGATTCCGCCGAGGGCGGTTCGGCTGGGCGCCACGATACCGCCAATAGCGCGCCCTGATCGCCGACGCGCGGGCGTTCAGGGCCGCCGCGACTCTCAGGCTGGCTTTACAGAACACGTGTCGCTCACACCCGAATCGCCCACGTCCACGCCCCCGCGTGCGACTCTCGCGCGCGACCGGATATGCCCGCGCGAACGCACTCCGCCCGCGCCACAGCACGACGTGAACGAGCGGGACGTGCCGAGCACCTGTGCGATTCGCGACCCGAGTCAACCCAAAGGTCAGGGCACCCAGCATCGACACGCAGGCGACGCTACGGAAGTGCGGCGCAACGCAATCGTGACGCGCGAACGCCTCGGTGTGCTTCCGCAGGACGACGATATCGCCACGGCGGCGACGCCGCGCGAGACAGGCCGAGCGGCCGTTCTCACCGCTTAGGCACTCCCAGCATCAGAAGTGCCGATGCCCGGCGCCTGACTCCGAGCCGTGGTGTTGCTATTCGACCGTCGGGAAGTCGTCGTCTTCGGTCGCCCGGGTGTTACGCCACAGCAGTTCGCTGGGTGTCACATCCTTCCGATTCGCCAGATAGCAGTTCCAGGCCGTGATGATCATCGCCGCGACGGCGGGGCCGCGCATTTGGGTCTTACTGCCCTTACCGCGCATACTCAGAAGCCGCTTCCGGAGTTCAAACGCGGGATGGCCGCGGCCGATGTTCTCCCCCTCTTGGACGGACTCAATCCACTCCGCGGCCTTCTTCGCATGCTTTTCGTGGGCGAGGCAGTACACCATCGCGAGCTGGGCGTGCGGTTGAATCACGCTATTCTGAACGACCTGATCGACGGCGTCGACCAGAAATGGGTGGGCTTTGATGGTGCGCTGCAACTGTGCGTACGAGACGGCGGGTCCGCTACTCGCCAGCTTGCCCAGATCGTAGTAGTAGAGAACCTTTGCCGCCGCCGCCAGCTTCCGGGCATTGGCCACGCCATTGATCTGCATCGCATCGGCCACGGACCGCGCGCGGCCGGTGTCGATCACGGCCATGGCGCGCGCGTCGAGATTGCGCACGACATACAGGGCCACCGTCTTCCCGCTCGTGACGATAGCCGACAGGCGATGCTGGCCGTCCACCAACTCCCCTTTCTTGTTAAAGCGAATGGGATCAAACGTCTGTCGCCAGTCACCCCGACGGATGTCTTCCGCGAGGCGCGCCACGTGTGATGCATTCAAGCGGCGGTTGGCGCCCATGGTCGCGAGCCAGTCTGTCGCCTGCGCTGGTGTCACGTCGACGAGCTCGGGTGCGTCGTCGCTGCTGAGTGGCGGCACGGTTGTGTGAAGATGGTGACGGGACATCGGTGCCGCACGCAAACGCGAGTCGGTCCCTGCAACGTAGGATTGTCTGGGTGGATCGTCAACCACACGCGCGCGCTCAGCCGATCACCGTATCCGCATGTCGACTGCCCGGCGGTATACGCGGCCTTTCGTGTCGCGGGCTTACGCGCACTACCTATCGCTCACGGACCTAATGTCATGGTCCACGAACTAGGCTGCGTAAATCTTCAAATTCCAGAGCGGACGCACAGGAAACATCCGGCCTGAAGGCTACTTCTGGTTGTGTGCGATCAAGGAACGCGTACGAGCGGAAACCCCCATCTCGAGCGCAAATTGCGCCGCGCCGACTCGTCCGTGCGCGTTGAATGATCGTCCGCGCCTTCTTTCGCGCAGGCGTGACGGCGGCGATCACGACGGGAACGCAGTCGTCGCTTTGCAAAGCGTGGCGCAGCGCGTAGGCGATCTGCTCTTCGCTGAACTTCGATGTCTTCATCGATCCCACTCCTTCCCCCGTCCGGGGGCGCTGGACCGTCAACGTACCGCCGAGTTCCGTACGTTCAACCTGCCCACGTTTCTTGGGGGGACGTCACTGCGGTAATTCGGCGCGGAACGCCATTCGCAACGTCTGTTCCGTGATTATGTCAATAAGGTGATCTTCATGCTCCCGCTGGTGCTTCGTCGCATCGCTTTGTGCGCTGGTCAGCGTGTCGCGCCACGGAGTGCTCAGGTCGCCGCTATTACACACAGCGCGGTGGCGCAACGTATGCGCGGCGAGCTTATTCGCATTAACGCTCTTGGTTGCCATCGCAGTTATCGGTCGCTAAACGTGATTGGAAACGAAAAACGAAGACCAACATCACTGCGCGACCAAAAGTTGAGGTGCGAGGCGGCTGCGTTTGTGAGATCCGTGAGTGTGAAGAATAGCTCGGCATTTAAGAGCGTGGTCGGGGCGCCCTCTTTGCGGGCGGTCACGAGAAGGCCGACGCCTGAGGCCCACGTCGGAGCCAATAGTTTGTCCGCTTGGATGGACGGGAATATGTGAACCGCCGTTCGATTGCCACTTAGAAAAAATTGGTAATAATCGGCATTGAAGCGCGCACGCCAGAGGCGGTCGACATAGGTCCCTTCGTACGCGACGAACTTGGACTCCGCGTAGCGCTCCTTCGGTGGCGCGCTGACTGCGTCACGCTGGGTGATTTCCACCTTACTCAGCGTGGACAGATTGTTCGTTGAGAGCAACGTCGCACCGGCTGAAAGAAAGCGACTACTTCTCGACCTCCCTCCTTCCGAGTACACCGAATACGTGACGCCGACAGTGTGCGTTACACTACTGCGTTTGGCCACTTGAGAATCGACCGCTGCACTCCGATTAAGAAGCCGGAATGCTCGAGTGTCGGCGCCGTACTCGAAAGAAAGCCAGCTTAGCGTAACGCCATCAATTTGAAGGAGCGAACGCGCCGAAATCTCGGCCGTTGCGCGGGCTTTTTCCGCTATCGCTACCATATCTTCGCGAGTTAGTAAGTCGCTTGTAGGCGCAGCATCAATTACTTTCACGCGTGCTCTGGTCCGAATAACCTCAATCGCGAGACTGTCGCGGAGCGTCGGGTCTGTCGCGTCGTGTGCCGCTGCGCTGTCTTTGCCAATTGATAGGATCAGCCGCGCGCGGAGTCGCCGCATCAACACGGCATCATATCCGCTTTCGATTTCGGCTGCGCGGAGACTGTATGCATCCTCCGCGACCTGCCGCGCGCGATAGTAGTCTTTACAGCTCTGCTGAACATATCGAACTGTTTTCGCGCCCGGCGCGAGGAAGTGCATCAGGAGGTGGGCGCCGAACGACGCGTTGACGGCGCGATTCGACACCGCCGCGACTAGTCCGTCCGCCAACCCTCCGCTCGCCTTCAGGACCCCAAGAAATGCCTGACGGCTGACCGCAGTTGCGGCAAAGCTGGCTTGGGCATCCTTCACGTCGAGGGACGCGAAGTTGCCAGGCACGCCGGCCGATGCGGGCCCCAAGAGCGCCGAAAACCGATCAACCGCAACTCGTCGGAAGTCAACTTGAGTCAGACCTGTCGTCCCGCAGTCTTGGGCGGGCAACTGGACCGAAACTATTGACACCAGCAGGGCAACTACGAACCCGGAACGTCGCAACCGCACGCAAAGTCCAGGCGGACCATCGAATACGGACTGGGTTGGTACGCGCGACAGGTCGCACAATTGCGTTGTGATGTTCGCGGCACAGTCGTGACGGCGTGGTTTCGGGTGATTTCTTGTCATTAATGGTCACGTTGCTGGACGAGGTCGAAATATCGGTGATTTCGTGCGTGCTCGTTGTGGCGTGCCGCAACCAGTCGCCGTCGAAAGCGAAAATGGCGTCGCATTCGTGACATAACATTCTCTTTGGGCTGGTTGAGTGCACTATTGGAGGTCGACTCGCTCGTAATTGTGGCATGGCAGCCCGATTCGCGCCAGAGCCTCGACGGATCGATCCAATACCGTGCGGGGATCATGGTCGTCAACGCCAACTCGCGCGCCGACGTGACGGTCGGCTCGCGTTGTTTTGCGTTTCTGTTCTTCGTTGCGTTGGTGTAGGTCGCGGATTGGATCAGTTGCGCTTATCGCTGACGCAGGCCTAGCACGTAGAGGGCACGCAAACGACGCTTTAGGCGCGGCGGTGTCTCCACGCAGTGCCCGAGGGCACGCGCTAGGGCACTGCGGGCACCAAGGTCTAGCGAATAGTGTTGCCTCGCGTGCCGACGGAGGTTCAAGGCCCTGACAGGCGCGGCTAGAGCGGACCGCGGTCCTTGCTAGCACTGGGCGCTGTACGCCGACACGCTACGTGACGTGCTGGCGACGACGCGGCGTGCGGCGGCTCGTCCGCCGGTGCCGCCGTACGTGGTGGCCACACCAATGGCTGATGCCGCGTTACCTGCGCATCGGATCCACGCGTCCGCGACGTCGTGCGGCGATACGCTGTGACCGAGAGATGGGGCCATGGGCTCTAAACACTGAACGCTATGCGCACGGCGGCAACGCCGGAAATGACAGTTGGGTCGAATTGCAACCCAGGATGAGGTCAGGGCACCGCGGACACGCAGCACAACTTGCGAATGGCTGAGACATGATGTCGATTCCACCGTAATTCGGAACTGTCGCGTACGCTCGTGTGCTCTGGCGCTTCCAGAGATCGTTCAAGCCACGGCGCGGCGTGAGACAGTCTTCAGCAATCATTGAATCGCAATGCACGATTCCGTGACCTGAAGGCCATCCTTGTTCGTTCGCGTTCGACACCTCCAACACACGATGCCGACTCGCAACAATCCGACGCGCCGTGCCGCACATGCCCGAAAGAAGGCACTTACGTCACCGAACGGACGAAGCGTCAAACCAGCGGTAACGACGCAAAGCGCGGAGTCCACCCCTGACGCGCAGCAACTCAAGAAGCTGCGTCGAGTCGGTTCCGAGCTGTTCTTTGGCTTTGTCGCGCCGCTCGGTGCGCCAATTGCTGACGTGGAGCAGGAGTTGCGCAATGCGCTCATCGCAGCGGACTACGACGTCGTGATGATTGAGCTCGCCCAGAAACTCGATGTTGCGCAGACAGTCCTTCCAGATGGGCCGCACACTTTCGCTTCCGATCCCGCGCGTCAAACCGCGCGGAAAATGTTGGCCGGCACCGCGTGGTGTGCGCAGAATGGCTGGTCGGATGGGATGGCAATCCTTGCGATCCAGGAAATCCAGACGTACCGGAGGAAAAAAAATACTGAACTCGGTCTTGCGGAAGATCGTCCATTGCCGCGTACCGCGTACATCATCCATCAATTAAAACGGCCCCGCGAGGTCGCGCGGCTGAGGGAGGTGTACGAAGATCGATTCCTACTGATCGGAGTGTGGGAGTGGAGAGCGGAGCGCATCAAAGCGCTCGCGAACAAATTCTCAAATCCGGGACGTGGATCCAAAGGAGAGCCTGACACGCCCGATGCAGAAGTCTTGGTGACGTGGGACGAGAGCGAACTCGACGTGCAGAGCATGCGGACTCCGCACTCAAAGCAGTTCGGTCAAGATGTGCGCGAAACTTTTCCACTCGCCGATTTTTTTGTTGCGCGCCGGTCATCGAGTAGCATAGGCGTTGACGTGCGACGGTTTATAAGCGCGCTCTTCGGCGATCCCAAAACGAGTCCGAGTCGCGACGAAATGGCAATGTATTTTGCGTACGGAGCCGCACTCCGTAGCGGATCACTCGCGCGTCAGGTCGGCGCCGCGCTGTACACGTCGGGCGGGGACTCGGTCATCTCGGTCGGCACAAACGAGGTGCCGAAGCCTGGCGGCGGAACTTTTTGGGAAGGAGATCCTGACGATGATCGAGACTTGGCCCGCGGCGCCGACAACAGCGAAGTCGTGCGCCAGGGCATGGTCGTGGAGATGCTCGAACAACTCCGGAAGGCAGGGTGGCTAAATTCGGAACTCAGTACAAAGACTCGCGACGATCTGTATCACCGTGTCCGCGAAGGGAAGCAGAGCCTTATGAGAAGTCTCGGCGTCATGGACATTCTCGACTACGTGCGCGCGATGCACGCGGAGCAGGCTGCCGTACTCGACGCAGCACTGCGTGGCGTGTCTGTGAAGGATGCGACGCTCTATGTCACGACGTTTCCGTGTCACGAGTGTGCACGCATGTTACTCGGAGCAGGTGTTGCGCGTGTCGTATATGTCGAGCCGTACCCGAAGAGTCACGCATTGTCGCAGTACGAGAAGTCCATCAATGCATCATTTCATGAAATCAAGTCGTTGGTGCAATTTGTTCCCTTTCTCGGTATTGCGCCGAGAGCGTTTCGTCGGGTGTATGAGTTCGGGACCCGGAAGGAGGAGATGGGCAAACTGATCGGGTGGGACGAAAAGAATGCGGAGGCTCGAGGGATCTCGAGGTACCCCAATCATGTGTTTGCGGAGCAGGTGTTGCTGGCCGACTTCAATCGTGCGCAGGCGGCTAAACAGTCGAGGAATCGCGAGCAGCGTTCCGGCGAGACATAGCGTCACAGATAGAACGGCACTCGGCACGCGCACTGGCTGACGGTTGCTGAGTGCGCTCACACGACCGGCGTGCTCTTCTGCGTAAGGACAGAATGGCTGACGCTGATACGGTAGGCGTTACTTGGCTGCTCGCGACTTGCGAGAGATCGTACGGGATGGCGCCCGGCGAGAAGGCCGCGTATACTCGACCCGTTCTAAACCTTCCGGAGAATTTGGTGCCGAAAAATTGGTTTGATGAGCTGAGCGACCGTGCGGAGCGCGATATGGCTACTTGGCCTACGTGGATGAAGCAGTGGTACTCAGACAACCCGGTCGGCGCCGATGAGAGTGTGTACATTAGCGGATCGACGGGGCACGACGCGGCGGACGAACGTTCGACGGACGATGGTGAGTATGTTCAGGGCGCCGTGTGATTCATCTCCCCCGCGCGAAAGGCACTCTCCACCGAAGCCCTGATAGGGATGCGCAGTGCAACACGTAACGTGCTGATAACTGTGCCGCACTTCGGGCCTGCTGGCTGCCATCTGTAAATCTGCAGAGGGCTTGGCTCTGTTCCGTAGTTGCGTTGGTACGCTGGTACGCTGGCACGCGGGTCGCGAATTCTGCAGGCTCCGCTCGCCTTTCTGGTAAGCTTGGCACCCAGAAGGTGCGCGAGCGCCGCTTCTATCTCGGGTGCGTCTGCCCCCGCTGTCAAAGCGCCCGCGTGCAGCGCTGCGGGCGTGAACGCACGGGCATCCAGCGCTATCGCTGCCTCCCCACGCGCGGAGGTTCAACGACCTGACGCGCACGGCCATGGCGGGCACCCACCTGCCCCAGAAGTGGCGGGCCTTCACGGAGGCTCCGCCGCTGGGCAGCATCGTCGAGGCGGACGAGACGTACTTCCGGCGCAACTTCAAGGGCTCCAAGCCGGTTGGCCGCGTCGGCGCGGGACGAAGAACGGGTCAAAGCGTGGCCTGGGCAAGGACAAGGTGCCGGTGGTGGTCGCGCGTGCCCGCGTCGGTGACACGCGCGCCATCGTGCTACCCGGCATCTCGAACGCGGCGGCGCGGACGGCGGTGTTCGGGCCGATGCTCAGCCCGGGCGTGACGTTGTGCACCGATGGCTCCTCGGCCATGCGGCTCGCGGCGCAGGCCGTCGGCGTGAAGCACGTCGCCCTCGTGACGGCCCGCCACCAGCGCAAGCGCGGGATCTACCACGTCCAGACGGTGAACAGCTTCCAGGGGCGCTTGAAGGCGTGGATCGCCCGGTTCCGGGGCGTGGCGACCAAGTACCTCCACCGCTATCTGACGTGGCACATCATCGACGAGCGGGTGCAGCGGCTGACGGCGGCCACGGCCCGGGCAGTGCTGGTGGGGAACACGGCGGAGCTGCGGCCGGATCGCTGCTGTCCCAACTGCGGGGCGATGCTTAGTTCGGCATAGCCTGAGCCAAGCGCACCGCGAGCGCATCCCCCCCGGCGTTGCACGCAGAGGGTGTTCACACTATGCTTTTTGCATTATGCATTTAGCGTAACGCAAAAAGCATAGTCCTGCAGGAGTGCTGTCCGTGTCCTGCGCCCGCATTGCTCCCCCTTTTCCAGGACAGCCCATGACCCCACGGAAGCGTGA
Organism: Gemmatimonadales bacterium; assembly: GCA_038231095.1. Taxonomy (GTDB): domain Bacteria; phylum Gemmatimonadota; class Gemmatimonadetes; order Gemmatimonadales; family Gemmatimonadaceae; genus JACMLX01. The sequence goes on along the minus strand of JBBRLZ010000023.1, from coordinate 44,882 downwards.
GGCGGCACGGCCCCTCCGGAACCCGTTCGAGTACGGTCGCGAGCTTGGACGAGATGAACTCGTCGACCGGAAGGATGAACTCCGTCAGGTGGTCCGGTCGCTCGAAAATCGTGGGAAACTCTTCCTCATTGGACCTCGGCGGTATGGGAAGACGTCCCTGCTCGGCTCTGCCGCGAGCGAGGCCGAAGACGGGGGGACTGTCGTGCTCCGGTACGACGCGGAGCGGTACGAGAGCCTCGACTTGCTCGCGGCCGCCGTACTCTCCGGCGCGACACGTCGCCTGGCGTCCACCACGGAGCGCGCCGGCGCACTGCTCGCTCGCGTGGCCAGCGCGCTCCGTCCGCAGGTCGCGTACGACATCGAGGAACAGTCGGTCAGCGTTTCACTTGGCGCTGCCAAGGACGCCACGGGGAATACGCTTCCTGTGCTCGTCGACGTGCTCGATGCGATTGAGCGGATGGCCGAGGCGACCGAGAGCCCTGTCGTCGTGATCCTCGACGAGTTCCAGCACGTCATCAAGCAGGGCGGCGAGCACGCGGAGCGTCAGATCCGCGCCGCAGTCCAGACGCATCGGCGGGTTGGCTACGTGTTCGCCGGCTCCGCGACCCGCATGCTGGCCGACATGACGAGTGACCCCGGACGCGCGTTCTACAAGCTGGGCGCCCGCCTCTTCCTAGGCCTGATCCCCCGGGAGGAATTCACGGTGTTCCTCCGCGGCGGCTTTGAACAGGCCGGATTCACCCTCGATGACGCCGCCCTCGTCCGCATTCTGGACCTGACCCATGACGTGCCCTACAGCGTGCAGCGCCTCGCACACGAGTGCTGGGAGGGGCTCCGGGTCAAGGCCTCCGAGGTGACCGCGGGCGACGCGCCGCACCTGACGGTCGACGAGGTGGAGCGCGCGCTCGTCCGTGTGCTCACGCAGGAGGACGTGGCCTACACCCAGATCTGGAATTCGCTCAAGCTGCAGCAGAAACGAGCGCTCAAGGCCGCGGTCGTCGAGGACGGGCGCAGCCTGCTGTCCAGCGACGTGTCACGACGGCATAAGGTGCCGACGGGATCCATGCAGAGGGCGCTCGCGGCGCTCGATGAACTCGGCATTGTTCGGGAGGAGTCCGTCGCGGGCGCTATCCGATACGTGCTTGAGGACCCGCTGCTCGGTCGTTGGCTCCGGTGGTCCCAGCAGTTGACCGCCTCGTAATCGCAACGAGATACCATAAGGACGGAGCTCGCAATCATCCACTGCGGGCTCCGTCACTAAATCGTTTAACTCGCCAAACCAACGCAATCACGGAACAGAGCCTAAGCTTTTGTTGCACTAATAAGCTATTTGTTGAGCCTACATGGGAGTCAGAATTCGGAATTACTCGCTCTTGCGTATTTCGGTGATTCCGATCACTCGTTTCGGACCAAGTCGATCAGTCGTTTCGCTCCATGTCGATCACCCGGTTCGGTCGATGCCGATCAGGGGTGACGTGGGGGCGCAGACGCGGGGTTAATCAGCAGGAAAGTCGGGGGAATCGGCCGTGGCGAGACGGCGCAGGGAGCCGCCAGAGAGAGTGATGCGGTGGGCGTGGTGCACCAGCCGGTCGAGGATGGCATCGCCAAACGTGGGGTCCCCGATGCTCGTGTGCCAGTGTTCGACGGGCAGCTGACTGGTGATCAGGGTGGCGCGTCGCCCGACGCGATCCTCGATGAGTTCGAGGAGATCGCGGCGTTCGCGGTCGCCGAGCGGGGCGAGGCCCCAGTCGTCCAGGATGAGGAGATCGGTCTTGGCGAGCGTGAGCATCAGCTTGCCGTACGAGCCGTCGGCCCGGGCATGCACGAGGTCTTCGCTGAGCAGGCGTGGCAGCCGGAGGTAGCGCACCGTGTGGCCCTGGCGACACGCCATGTGGCTCAGCGCGCATGCGAGCCACGACTTGCCCGTGCCGGTGGGGCCGACGAGGAGGAGTGTCTGATGCTGGCGGATCCAGTCGCCGCCGGCGAGTTGCAGCAGGCGCGATTTCTTGAGGCCGCGTTTCGTGCGGAAGTTCACGTCCTCGATGCACGCACTGGTGTAGCGCAGTCGCGCGAGTTGCAGCAATCGTGTGAGCCGCCGGTCGTGGCGCACCGACTGTTCGCGCTCAAGCAGCAGCGCGAGGCGTTCGTCAAACGAGAGTGCCGCGAGATCGGGCTGGCCGCGTTGTTCGTCGCGCGCCGTGGCCATGCCCAGCAGCTTGAGCGCGTGGAGCGTGGTGAGGGTTTGTTCAATCAGCATACGAGGTCCGAGGTGAGTGAGCACGACACGTCGGGCGTGTCGTAGTAGGCCGCGCCGCGGACATGCGCATGCGTGGCCGGGAGATGCGTCGACGGCGCGACGACATCGAGCGGTTGTGACTCCAGTTTCATCGCCAGAATCGATTTCACGGAGCGATAGCTGATCGTGCCGGCGTCACAGGCGCGCCGACAGGCCGCCTCCAGCCGCGCGGCATCGTAGCGCCGCTTGAGCGCGAAGAGGCCGAGACAGGTGCGATAGCTCTGCTCCGGATGCGCGTAGCGGGCGAGCAGCCCTTCGACGAGCTGCGCCGTCGCCGGCCCGATGCTGGTGCCCCACGCGATCAGGCGCGACGGCGTCCACTCGACGTGCCGGTCATGCGCCTTGGAGCGATGACTGGGCTCCGTGGTGAAGCGGCCTTTGAGCGCACTGCGCGCGTGCACGGCGACGCGCGTATCGCGATGGAGGATCTCCAGCATGGACGCGGTCAGCCGTACCGTGACGGTCGCGCCGGTGAGGCCATACGGCACACTGTAGTAATGGCCCACGACCGAGATGTGGTAGTCGATGTTGACCTTGGCCGTGCGCCATTCGCAGAGTTCATAGCGCGTCGGCGGTAGTGGGCGCAGTGTGGCGCGTTCGGTCGCCTCGAGCACACTGCGGCGACTGCCGGCGAGTTTCTGAAAGGGTCGTGTTTTCACGCGCTCGAGTAAGTAGGCAATCGCGTGCGCGAGTTCGGCGAGCGAGTGAAACACGTCGTGCCGCAGCGGCGCGAGGATCTCGCGCTCGACGATCTGCACCGCCGTTTCGACCTTCGCCTTGTCGCGCGGATGGCGGACGCGTGCGGGCAGAATCGCGGTGCCGTAATGCGTCGCGAAATCCTGATACGTCGCGTGGACGATGGGCTCGTAGTAGCACGGCGACGTCACGCCCGACTTGAGATTGTCGGGGACGATCAGCGCCGTGACGCCGCCAAAGTAGTCGACCATCCGCACGTGCGAGCCGATCCAATCCGGCAGCGTCTGCGTCCACGTCGGCTCCGCAAACAGGAGATGACTCGCGCCGAGCGCGCCGACAAAGATCTGCGCCTCGCGCACGGTGTCCGTCACGAGATCGTGGACGGGCATGGTCAGCCCGGCGTAGTCGACGAAGGTCTTCTCGCCGGCGACGTGGACCTGCCGGAGCGCTGGCTCCAGCGTGTCGGCCCAGGTGCGGTAGTGCTGACAAAACTGCGTGTACTGGTAGCCGTCCGGGGTCCGCTGCTTGTACTCGATCCAGAGCAGCTGGAGGGTGACACCCTTTCGCTTGAGCTCGGCGTGCAGTGCCGCCCAGTCGGGCACGGCACGGCCTCGCGCCGCCGGGGCGTCGGGGGTCGCGAACAGCCGCGCCTCGACGGCCGCCTCGTCGAGCTCGACCGGGATCGGCCACGGCAGCCCCGTCCCCCGAAAGCGGCGGAGATAGTCGTTCACGGTGCTCTGGGAGAGCCCGAGTGCGCGGGCGATCTCGCGCTGGCTCCGGCCCTGGTCGAACGCGAGGCGGAACGCCTCGAACACCTGTCGCATGGGAAGTCGCTCTGCTGGCACGGCCTCGCTTCGGGAATGGAAGTCCCGGAGGAGTAGTGCCGGCGGTGAGCGCCCGCGCCCGACGTCAGTCCCTGATCGGCTTCAACCGAAACAGGTGATCGGCTTGGCCCGAAACAGGTGATCGGCTTCGAGCGAAACGGGTGATCGGCTTCAGCCGAAATGGGTGATCGACATCAGCCGAAATCCGCACTCTGCGTTGGTATTCGGATAGACCTGCGACGTCAAGCGTACGACACCGTCACAGGCTTGATTGCCACAGAAAACTTCACGCCATTTCCAATCCACAGAGTACATAAGCCCGGTCAGTACGAAGAACGCCCGTGACGCGTACTGCAAAGACTGACCGATACCTGGCCCAACAACCGGAATAAACTGCGCGATGACGGAGAGAAACCCGAGCAGAGCACCATTGAAGGTGGCGCGCTGAACCAAGCGCGAAACGTCTCCCACACAGGCAAGACCGCGAGGAATGCCGGGAAGTGTCGGCGGTTGCCTGTCGCAATACACTCGCACACTCGTCCAATCCTGGCTTACCTGGCTGCGAATCGCAAAACGCTTGTATCCCGCCTCTGGCCGTGTTTTCAGCTGGCTGAGAAATGCAGAAGAGGGCTTCATCTCTTGGAGCACAACTGCGTTGCCAGCCATGATAGTGCGCACAACGCCAGTTGTTGCGAACACGGAACTGAAGCTGAGTGCGCCGATGGTGCTGGCGCTCCAAATCGCTAGGCCTGCATTGTAAAGACCAGAGACGCCTAGCAAAAAGCTAGCGCTCGATTCGGCGAGATCGGCGCCCGCGTGTGGACTATCAATCGTGATCACGGCCCGAGCAAATCCTTGCGCACGCGTTTGCGCTAGATACCGGCTGACAATACCGCCGTTTGAGTGGCCGATGAACGAAGAACACGTCCCGGTCATGGCACCCGATCACGGCACCCGAAAGGCTGCCGTCCGGGAGCGGCCCGTCATGCACGGTAGAGTATCGAGCGTCAGGCCGAGATCCCCCCCGGCCCGACCTATCCTCGAGCCGAAATCGTCAATGTCTCAGAGCACCCTGTTGGACTCATCGTCTCAAGATTCGGCGCCCGCGGTTCATCGCGTTCGTCGCCAGACGGCCCTCGGCCGCGGCACCCTGTATGTGCAGGCCGACTTCGCCGCCAAGCCTCCGCTGCGCGGAAAGGCGCTCTTGGACGGCATCGCTGCTCTGGCGAAAGTCGCGTGTGGGACGCTTGCTCGCGGAAAAAAGCTCTCCTGTAACTCCTACCTTCGTGTGCCCGCGGCCCATGCTGGGGTAGCACCCGTCACATCGGCAGCGCGCGCGAGAGCAGGCCGTACGCGGAGACCACTGGTGGCCACCATCAAGGTGACGGACACCGTTGAAGTCGGTGGCGCGCGCGATGTGCCGACGCTCCAGTGGTACACCACGCAGTTCATCCTGCAGCGCGAAGCCGATGAGCTCGTCTGCGAACTGACCATCTCACAAAACCCTGCGCGTCACGACGACAGCGTCCGGACACGATCTACCGATCTGATCGATGCGTTCGTGCGTGCCTATCTCCTCGTCATATCCAGACAGACGTGGGGCTGACCCGTACAAAGGTCCATGGCGAAGGCGCGCGGATGTGCCGACTCCGCGCGCGCTCGCACCGTTGAGGCCGGCTAACTTCCTGGTGATCGCCACGCGTCCACCGGGAGCGCCTCGCCACCGTGTTGCGTGCGCGACCAGTGTCTCAAACACGTTGCTCCGGCTGGGACGAGCTGCTTCAGCTGTGCGCCGGGCGTGAGCATGTTGCCCTCACGCCTTCCCCGGAGCGGTGCGTGAAATACACTGATCGCGAATGTGTTGAAGTGGTTGGCAACGATGCGTCAAATGAGTTGTCGCGATGCGTCACATAGACTGATTGTCGATGCGTCAATTGGGTTGTAGCGATGCGTCAATTGGGTTGTCGCACTGCGTCAGATAAGTTGTCACACTGCGTCAGATAGGTTGCAAGACCCATGCGTCAGATTGAGTGATAGCCGACGACTGATGCAGGCTGTGCGAGAGATGCAATACACGCACACTATTCCCTCCGTCGCCGACGCGAGCGATCGCACTTCAAAGGCGTGGCGTTGCCGGCGAGCGACCACCTCGCGCTGACGGCACGGGAATCGAAGTCTGTTGCCGCGAGCAGCGTACGACGCAGCTAGTGGAACTCCGCACGGATCTGCTGATGCCGGTCTCGTCGCGTGCCGCGACGCCACGCCGTGCATGGCCGCGGCACAGAGCCCGCATGCGGAACACCGGCGAGGCCGCGCCGGCGCGGTTGCACTTTTGCGCTGGCCTCAATCTGTTTTTCATGCGCGCGTCATCGTGACGCAATGCATTGCGGCATCCTCACGGAGCGTTAAGCCTCCGGCAATGATGGTATGCATCCGATCCTAATGTGCCTGGTGAAAGATGAAGGGTACGCAGAGCCCTCCTCACCCGACACGCCGGAGATGGTGCATGCTGAATCAGCTGCTGGAAACGAAGCGGGCGTCGCAACGGACGCCGCTCGGCACGATGGTCTCGGTCGTCCTGCATGTCTGCGTGATCGCCGGCACCGCCGCATTCTCACAGCACGCGGCGGTCGCTCTCGAGCGACCGTTACCTGTCGTGGTGCGCATGCCGATTGCGCCGACAGATCCAGAACCGGTGAAGGCCGCGACGGCTCACGATGCGGTCGGCGCCCAGACATCGCTTGGCTCGCTGCAGCTACCGCCGATCTCCGAGGTTCCGATCGACATCCCGACCGTCGATCTGCATGCCGCGCCCACGACTGCCGCCGATTGGACTGGGCATGGCGTTCCCGGCGGCACAGCGCACGGCACCGGTGATTCACCCGCGCCGATCGCACCGGGCGAGGCCTACGTGGCTTTTCAGGTCGAGAGGTCGGCGACCGCGGTGCCTGGCGCAGGCGCGCCCTCGTATCCGGAGTCGCTGCGGAGCGCCGGTGTGGAGGGCGAGGCGTTCGTGCAATTCGTGGTGGATACGCTCGGTCGCGCAGAGTTCAACTCATTCACGGTGCTCCGGGCGTCGCACGAGGCGTTTGGCGAGGCGGTGCGCGCGGCATTGCCACGAATGCGATTCCTGGCAGCAGAGCTTGGTGGGCGGAAGGTGCGGATGCTGGTGCAGCAGTCGTTCAGTTTTGCGATCGGGCGCTGAGGCACGGCACGAAACCCGGAACGGTGGCAGCCGTAGTGCTCCCGTCGCTCCCCGCCTCTGGAGGCACCCCATGCGTCGTTCCGTTCTGACCGTTCTCTCCGCCGTCACTCTGACGGCTGCGCCGCTTCTTTCCGCACAGTCCCGCGCCTCGGCCGCCAGCGCTGCATCGCTGGCGCCGCGCCAGATGCCGGCGGGGCACTACGAATTCACCAGCACTGGCGACAACGGCGATATCAGCACCGGCTCGGTGTCGTGGATCGGCCAGCAGATGCGCATCGACATGGACAAGAGCCAGCGTCGTTCGCACTCGGGAGGCCGTCAGTCCGTCCGCGTGGATGCGAAGCGCGGCGACTACATGCTGGTCGATTTCTCGAACAACGTGGTGCGTCAGGTGAAGCCGGCGGAACATGAAATCAGCGAGATGCCACTGGCGACGTTCGAGCAGATCATCGGCAAGGCACTCGGCATGGTTGGCGGCGTGGTGCAGATGCAGGTGCGTGACGCAGGCATCATCGCAAAGGAAGTCGGCCCCGGTGGTCAGGTGGCCGGCATGGAGACAGAGCAGTACCGCATGATCGAGGAGTACAACGTCCGCGTCGGTGTGTTCGGCATGAACGCGGAAGAGAAGCATCACCGCGTCGTGACCGAGTTCTGGGTACCGACGCAGGCGAGCGTGCCGCGGAACCCGATGTTCGAACTGCTGATTCGCAGCGCATCCGCCATGGCGCAGCAGGACGCTGCACATCAGGCGAATGTCTCGCGCGCGCGCTCGGCGCTGTTCGCGGGCTTCCCGGTGAAGGCGATCGTGACGGTGAACGTGACCGGCGAATCGTCGAAGCGGGCGGCGGTCGAGATCACGTCGCTGAGCTCGGCGACCCCGGACGCGGCGTTGTTCGTGGTGCCGACAGGCTACAAGGTCAAGAAGAATGATCTGAACTTCTCGATGTAGTTCGCTGTCGTTCGACGGAAAAGCGAACGTTGCTCGCGCGCAACCTAGCAGTCACCGAGAAGATGTACGACGGCACTGCCCTTGGAACATCAACTGCTACTCAACTCGCGCGGAGACGCGGGGAGCGCGGAGAACCGCAAGGGCACAGCGTCGGTGAGCAAAGCGAGACGGGCTGAGGGAACTGCGATGTGAGTCGCATTTCCCTCAGCCTTTTTTGGGTCATTGCCACGGAATCTCTGCTGTTGCCGTTCTCCGCGCTCCCCGCGTCTCTGCGCGAGCTGATTTTTTGTAGATCTCAGCGCGCTTTTTCGAGCGCGTCGGAAAGGGTGCGATCATGGCCGTACACGTCGTTGAAGTAGTGCACCGTGCCATCGGCATCGGCGACTGCCGTCTGATACACAATCAGGACCGGAATCGGCTTCGGCACACGGACGAACAACTCGACACCGGAGTTCATCGCTTCGGTGATCTTTGAATCCGTCCACACCGGCTGGCTGCCAAGCACATAGCGCGCCATCGCCATCGGATCACCAAGTCGCACGCAGCCGTGACTGAAGTCGCGGCGAACACGGGAGAAGAGGCTCCGTGAGGGCGTGTCGTGCAGGTAGATGTCGTACGGATTCGGCAGCAGGAACTTCACCTTGCCAAGTGAGTTGTCGTCACCGGACTTCTGGCGTACCATCACGCCGGTACCGATGCGCGCCACGTTGCGCGGTGTGGCCGGCAGCACCTTGCCGTTGTTGGGTGTCGTCAGCTCGTAATTGTGCTTCGCGAGGTAGCCGGAATCCTTGGTCGCTGCAGGCAGAATCTCCTTCAGCATGATCGACTTCGGCACGTGCCACTGCGGACTGAACACGACTTGCGTCATGTTGGCGGCGAAGACCGGCGTCGCATTCGAGTCGGCCCGTCCGATCACGACATTCATGCCCAGCGGATCGGCGGAGTCGCCCTGAAATTTCGCGTACGTGTGCAGGCGGAATTCCGGCAGATTCACGACCAGCGGTTCGTTTGAGAAAGTGCGCGGCAGCCAACGCCAGCGCTCGACCGCCAGTGCGATCCGATCGGCGCGACCGCGATACTCGTCGAGCAGCATCTCGAGCACCGGCGCCGAAAGCGTCGCCGGCAGCACGCCCTTCTTGATCTTGCGATTCTGCCAGCGCGAAATCGCAGTGGAGAGCGGCTTGGTGTAGACCTTCTTCACCGACGCGACGGGGAAGTCGTGCGGCAGCTCGCCGAGGCGTACCAGCACGACAGCGAGTGCGCGGGCGTCGGGATAGCGCGCACCAGTCGTGAGCGGGCTCGCTGGCGGGCGCGGCAGATGTGTGGCTGTATCGGTGAGTTCCGCGCGTGTCGTCGCGAGTTGCTGCACCAGCGATTGATACGACACCGTCTGCGGTTCGAGCTCGGCAAACGTGGTGGACGCTTCGGCACCAGTGCTCAGCGATCTGCGCAGCGCAGCGTAGTCCAGCTCCGCGGCGCCGAGTGACCATTCCGCGTGCACTCGCGACGGATCGACGCGCCCCTGCCGATGTAGAAAGCCGTGGCGCGCGACGACGATGTCGAGCCCGAGATCGAACAGCCCGCGTTCCACGGTCGAGGCGTGCGCCGTCGAGAATTTCGCCGCGGCGCTGTCCATCACTGCAATGTCCGCGCGCTCAGCACGAGCCGTCTCACCGTCATCGCGTAGATGTGCGAGCACTGCGCGCGCGGCGGGTGTCGGTGCGCCGTCAGTCGTGCTCCAGCGGAGCCCTGCGCTGGAATCGGCGATGCGCGCGTCGCGCACGATTCGCTGCACGTCGGAAAAGTGTCCGCCGTTCGTGAGCCACGGGTGTGCCGCGAGCCAGAGCGTGCTGCTGATGGTGTCCGGCCGCGTCTGCGCGGTGAGAGCCGGACCGAACAGGACCGTGCCCACGAAGGCTACGATCGCAACGCGCGCGGAGAACGTCGTACGAAACGGAGCAGAAAACACGGAAGCGGGACAGGAGTGACGTGACGTTCTTCCCAAAGATGACGGGCGAGATGCTGACTGAGTAGCACCCCGCCCGTCGCGCCTGCTTGAATTGTCGTCCGGCGCTGCGTCAGATCAGACCGGGAAGAGCATCTCGCGGTACTTCGGCAGCGGCCATGCATCATCAGCCACGACCAATTCGAGCGCGTCGCAGCGTTCGCGAACGGCGAACGCGGTATCCGAGCCTTCGCTCGTCAGGAGTTTGGCCTGTGCAGTTGGATCGTGATGAAGGCCATCGGCGCGTTCGATCACGCTGGAGAGCGCATCACGACGCGTCTGCAGTTCCTGGATCAGCGTCCCGATGTGATTCGCCTGCGCCACCTGCGGCACCACCGAAATGCCGGCGGTGCTCGCTGCCGCTGCCGCCGACGCCAGCGTGCCGTAGTACCCGAAGGCGGCCGGCAGAATCAGTGTGTCGGTGATTTCCTTGAGCGTGATCAGTTCGATCATCACGTCCTTCACATAGCGCTCCATGCGCACATGGAAGCGGCTCTCGAGCTCCGCATCAGAAAGAATGCCGAGTTCGGAGAGCACCGTGCGGGACGGCGGCGTGATGAGCTGCTCGAGCGCTTCCGGCGTCTTGCGGAAGTTCGGCAGGCCACGACGCGCTGCTTCCTCGACCCACTCGGCCGAGTAGCCGTTGCCTTCGAATCGCACGGCCTTGGTTTCGCGGAACGCTTCGCTGACCACGGCCAGTACCGCTTCGTCCACCGGCGTCTTGTCGTCGAGCATCTGCTTGAGCTTCGCGGTCATTTCGGCGATCGCTTCGGCGACGACGGCGTTGAGCAGCATCACAGGGAACGCGATCGACTGCGACGATCCGACGGCACGGAACTCGAACTTCATGCCGGTGAATGCAAACGGTGACGTGCGGTTGCGATCGGTGTTGTCCTGCGCGACTTCCGGCAGCTTGTTGACGCCGAGATCGAGCATGCGCTGCGCCGCGGTCTTGGCACCTGGGCGGCCTTCGGCGATTTCGTCGATGACCTTCGTGAGCGTCTCGCCCATGAAGATGGAGATGATGGCCGGCGGTGCTTCATTGGCGCCGAGGCGGTGTTCGTTGCCGCTGGTGGCGATGCCGGCGCGGAGCAGGCCGGCGTGCTTGTGCACACCCTTCTGCACGGCAGCAAGGAACAGCAGGAAGCGCACGTTCTGATGCGGCGTCTTGCCCGGCTTGAGCAGGTTGAAGCCGTTGAGTTCCGGGTTCGTCCCGGCGATTGCCATGGACCAGTTGCAGTGTTTGCCCGAGCCGTTGATGCCGGCGAACGGCTTCTCGTGCAGCAGCGCCTGCAGGCCGTGGCGCAGCGCGACCTTCCGCAGCACCGACATCACCATCTGGTTGTGATCGACCGCGACGTCGGTCTCTTCGTAGTGCGGCGCCATCTCGAACTGACACGGCGCGACTTCGTTGTGCCGCGTGGTGATCGGCACGCCGAGCTTGTACAGCTCATGTTCGACTTCGGCGATGCAGGCCTGAACGCGCTCGGGGATGCCGCCGAAGTAATGGTCTTCGAGCTGCTGGCCGCGCGGTGGTGGAGCGCCGACGAGCGAGCGGCCGCCCATCACGAGGTCGGGGCGCATCGCGAACAAGGCGCGATCGATGAGGAAGTATTCCTGCTCAGTGCCCATCGTGGTGTAGACGCGCTGCACGCCCTTGTCGCCGAGGACTTCGAGCAGCTCGATGGCCTTCTGCGACAGGATGTCGGTGCTGCGGAGCAGCGGCGTCATTTCGTCGAGCGCTTCACCGTTGTAGCCGATGAACACGGACGGCACGCAGAGCGTCTTGACGCCGGCGGTCTCGATGATGAAGACGGGGCTGGCCGGGTTCCAGGCGGTGTAGCCGCGGGCTTCCCAGGTGGCGCGCAGTCCGCCGGACGGGAAGCTGGAGGCGTCGGGCTCGGACTGAATGAGCTGGCTGGCACTGAAGCTCTCCAGCGGCGTCATCGAGTCGTCAAAGCTCAGGAACGCGTCATGCTTTTCGGCGGTGAGGCCGGTCTGCGGCTGGAACCAGTGCGTGAAATGCGTCACACCGAGGGCCATCGCCCATTCCTTGATCGTCTGTGCGACGACGGGCGCGATGTCGATATCGAGCTTCTTGCCCAGTCGGATGGAGGCCGAGAGCTTTGCGTACACATCAGGCGGCAGCTTGGCGCGCATCTGACGGGCGCCGAATGTCAGGCTGCCGAAGTACTCCGAGGTGCGTGGCGGCAGGCCGGCGTTGTCGGTTTGGGTCGGGCGCGTAGCAATGGCCCGCAGCGCTGACGTGCGCGGAGTATTCGACGTGGGCATGGGTGCAAACAGGGGAGAAGAGGACGGGAGCTCTGTGAATCGGCGGACGATGGGTGCGCGCCGTTTTGTGCAAGAACTGCAAAACTAATTGGATCAGGCTGAAAATTCCGGCGGTATTCGGCGAAACTGTCGCGCGTAACGTGCAGATTCCGAAACAAACTCTTATGGTAGAGTTCGTCACGCAAGCTTTGACCGGCTGATCTGATGTTTCGGCACGCGTGGCCGATCAGAACCCGACGGGCCAGAGCTCGGTCTGCGGGATTTCGGGCACGAGGCGGCGCCGGACGGCCGCAGCGATCTCGTCGATGGCGGCGGGGTCGCGGAGCAGATCGTACTCGCTGATGTCGAGCTTCATGACCGGACAGCGTCGGAAGTCGTATATCCAACCGGCGTAACGCGCGTGGAGCGCCTTCCAGTAGCTCGGCGCCATGTCCCGTTCCGCCTCGCGCCCGCGCTGACCGATGCGTGCGACGACGAGGTCGAGCGATCCGTGGAGATAGATCAGCAACCGCGGCGGACGGGCGGCGGGCCCGGTGAGCAGCTCGGTGTACAATCGCTGATAAAGCTCGAATTCGTGACGCGTCATGACGTCCGTTTCGTACAGGCCGCGCGCGAAGATCTCTGCATCTTCGTACCAGGTACGATCGAGAATCCAGCCGCCACCCTGGGCGCGCATCCGTCGCATCGCATGGAAGCGTGTGGCGAGGAAGTGCAGTTGCAGCCGCAATGCGTATTCGCGTTGCGCCTCGGGCTCGGCGCCGTAGTACAGCGTGAGCCACGGGTTCTCGTCGTCCACCGATTCGAGTGCCATCTGCAGCCCAAAGCGCTGCGCGAGTGCGCGCGTGAGCGTGGTTTTGCCCGTTCCGACCATGCCGGCAACGGCGAGGAGCATGCTCTTCGGCGGCATGACGTTCGAACGACGAGGTCGGGGGATGCGGAGCCGTGTGTCGCACGCGGCCCGCAACAGAAGAATATCGGCGCGCGGCGGCGCGTGTGCCCTTGTCGCGCAGGCGATGCGGCACGACCTTTGAGGTCCGCCACCGGTGACCTCCGTCGGCGGACAGATGGCGCGGTAGCCAAGTGGTAAGGCAGCGGTCTGCAAAACCGCTAATCGCGGGTTCGATTCCCGCCCGCGCCTCTTGAGTGTCTTTTGCAGCGTGACGAAGCACCCGGCAGCTCTGGCTGTCGGGTGCTTTGTGTTGCTCCGGCCTGTGTCCGACAACGCTGGCGCAGGTTTATCGTACCGTGACTGACATCTGTTTCCTTCCGATCAACTCGCGCCCATGTCCGCTGCACCCACTGCACCTTTCTCGCTGGCTGGCAAGACGGCGCTGATCACCGGAGCATCACGCGGCATCGGCCTCGCGATTGCGCAGATGTACGCGCGTGCCGGCGCGAACGTGATCCTCAACGCGCGCAAGATCGACGTCCTGACCGCGGCCGTGGAGGGCATTGTCGCCGAGGGGGGCTCGGCGAAGGCGCTGGCAATGAACGCCGGACGTCCCGAGCAGGCGCCGGACCTGATCGACGCGGCGGTGGCGATGTTCGGCGGTCTCGACATCCTCGTCAACAACGCCGCGGCCAATCCGATCTACGGGCCGGTGGAACTGGCGACGCCGGAGATCTTCTCGAAGATCATGAACGTGAACCTCCACACACCGTTCGAGCTATCGAAACTTGCCCGACCGCACATGGCGGCGCGCGGCGGCGGGTCGATCATCAACATGTCGAGCATCGGCGGCCGCAATCCGGAACAGGGACTCGGCATCTACAGCGTCAGCAAGGCGGCGCTCCTCAGCCTCACGCAAGTGCTGGCGAAGGAGTGGGGCGCGGATGGGATCACGGTGAACGCGATCTGCCCGGGCCTGATCAAAACCGACTTCAGCTCGGCGCTCTGGTCGAACGACAAGACGATGCAGCACATGCTGCGGCAGCAGCCAATCCAGCGCATCGGTGAAGGGGAGGACATCGCGGCGATGGCGCTGTATCTGGCAAGCGATGCAGCACGATTCACGACCGGCGCGACCTTCACCGTCGATGGCGGATATCTCGCATGAGCGACATGGATGTGGGAGCACTCGTTGCGCAGCTGCGCACACTGATCGATGGACCGGGGCGCGCGGTTGAAGCCGTGATGCTGCGCGATGGCTGGAAGGCAGCGCTGCCGCAGTTGCACGGGTTGCGGGCCGAGGTGAAGCGCATCGGCGCGTGGGCGCCTCATCTGCCACCGGCGCACGGCGGACTCGGCCTGTCGCTGGTGGAGTTTGCACGCGTCAGCGAAGTGCTAGGCCGATCACCGATCGGACACTGGCTCTGCAACTGCCAGGCACCGGACATCGGCAACATGGAGCTGATGCACACGCACGCGAGTTCCGCACTGCAATCCCGCTGGCTCGCGCCGCTGATGCACGGCGAGATCCGCAGTTGCTTCGCGATGACGGAGCCGGAGCATGCGGGTTCGAATCCGGTGTGGATGTCCACGACCGCAGTGCACGACGGCGACAGCTATGTGATCACCGGTCACAAGTGGTTCACGACCGGCGCGGACGGCGCGAGTTTCACGATCGTGATGGCGGTGACGGATCCCGCTGCGGCGCCACACAAGCGTGCGACGATGATTCTCGTGCCGATGGACACGCCGGGCTTTTCGATCGTGCAGAACATCAACGTGATGGGTGAGCGAGGCGGCGATCATCACTCGCATGCGGAAGTGCGATTCGACGGGGTACGCGTGCCGCTCACGAACCGCATCGGCGGCGAAGGGCAGGGGTTCGAGCTGGCGCAGGCGCGACTCGGCCCGGGCCGCGTGCATCACTGCATGCGCTGGATCGGCATCTGTGAGCGCGCGTTCGACTTGATGTGCACGCGTGCGGTGCAGCGTGAACTCTCACCGGGCGAGCCGCTCGCGAGGCGTGAAACGATCCAGCACTGGGTGGCCGAATCGCGCGCCGAGATCGACTCGGCGCGATTGCTGGTGCTGGAGGCGGCGCAAGCGCTCGAGACGCGCGGGCCACTTGGCGCGCGCGAGCAGATCTCGGCGATCAAGTTCCATACGGCGGCGGTGCTGCAGCGCGTGCTCGATCGCGCGATCCAGGTGCATGGTGCGATGGGGCTCACCGACGCGACACCGCTGGCCCTCTGGTGGGCGCACGAACGCGGCGCCCGCATTTACGATGGACCGGATGAAGTGCATAAGCAATCGCTCGGTCGCGCCATTCTGAAACGGTACGCTTCCACGTGAGTTCGACCATAACAGAGGTTGACGTCGATCGTCTGCGCAGCTGGATGCAGGCGACCGTTCCGTCGCTGGGGGTTAGCGCCGACACGCCGCTGTCGGCGGTCCGCGTTGGCGGTGGGTATTCGAACCTCACATTCGATGTCTCGATCGGCGCCGGCGAATCGGTGCGGCATGTCATTCTTCGCCGGCCGCCGGTCGGGGTGCGGGCGGATCGCGGCGCGCACGACATGCGGCGCGAATTCCGCGTGCTGTCAGCCGTGCACGGATCACCGGTGCCGGTGCCGACGCCGATCGCGCTGTGCGAAGACGAGTCGGTGATCGGCGGCATGTTCTTCCTGATGTCGAAGGTGTGGGGTGTTGCCGTCCGGACGCTCGACGACGCGCCGGCACTGCGCGATCCGGCGGTGATGCGTCGCATGAGCGTGGCGTGCATCGATGGTCTGGCGCAGCTGCATGCACTCCCGGTGGAGTCGACACCGTTGTTCGACGCTGCAAAAGTGGACGGCTACGGTGCGCGGCAGATTCAGAACTGGCGCGCGCGATGGATCGCCGTGCGGCCGCCGGATGTGCCGGATACCGATGCGGCGCGCGTCTTCGCGTGGCTCGAGGCGAAGCTTCCGGCGGCGATGCCGCCGGCGCTGCTGCACAACGACTGGAAATTCGACAATCTGCTCGTGGATTTCGACGATCCGAGCGTGATTCGCGGCGTGCTGGATTGGGAGATGGCGACGGTCGGTGATCCGCGCTTCGATCTGGCAACGGCGCTCGGCTATTGGGTGCAGGCCGATGATCCACCGATGCTTCAGGCGCTGTCGCTCGGTGTGACGAACGTGCCGGGTTGTCTCACGCGGCGCGAGGTCGTGGAGCGCTATGCTGCGCAGCGCGGTGTACCGGTGGACGATCCTGTGTACTGGTGGGTATTCGGCCTGGCGAAGGTGGCGGTGATCGTGCTGCAGCTCTATGCGCGGTACGTGGCCGGCGCGACGACCGATGCACGCTTTGCGTTTCTGGGTGGCATGGCCGCACTGCTGATGCAGACGGCGCAGTCGGCAATCGATCGGAACTCGCTCGAGGCGTAGTGACGCAGCGGTGACGATGGTGCAATGCAGAACGGGCCGGTCTCACATCGCGTGAGACCGGCCCGTTCAGCATCCACGAAACCAGATTACGGCGTCGGCGCGGCCGACTTGGCCTCGACGTCGATCTGCAGCGCCACGTCGTCCGCGACGACCGCCACGCCTTCCATCATGCGGTTCCAGACCAGACCGAAGTCCTTGCGATTGATCGAGCCGGTCAGGCTGAGCGCCGCGATGTAGCTCTTGTCGGCGCGCTGACGTGTGCCGGCCAGATCCCCATCCAGCGTCACCGACTTGGTCACGCCACGCATCGTCAGGTTGCCGGTGATCTTGTACTTCGTGCCGGCGAGCTTCTGTACGTTCGTGGAGACAAACGTGAGCTTCGGAAAACTGTCGACGGCGAAGAAGTTCGACGATTTCAGATCGCCGTCGCGACGGTCATTGTCCGTTGCGATGCTAGCGGCATCGATCGAGAGTGACGCGGCACCGACCTGCCCCGAGGACGGGTCGAGCTGGAAGCTGCCTTCGAACTTGCCGAAGCGCCCAGTCACGGTGCTGAGGCCAAGGTGACGGACCTTGAACTGCACCATCGTGTGGGCCTGATCGACGACGAACGTGGTCATCGCGATCGGTGCCGCGGCGGACAGCGGTGCCGCGGTGTGCAGGACGATCGGCGTCGCGAGAGCGGCGCCAACGATCGCGGCGACGGACAGAATGCGGATTTTCATTACGGCGGTGGCTGACGGTGATGACGGATCGGCTCGGTTACTGAGAAGCCGACATTGACTGCACCGAAGATACGACGCCTTGCCGCTCGTCGGCATTCCCGGCCGATGTCGTCGTGCCCGGCACGAGGAACAGTGCGGCAAGCTGTGCCGCGCGCGACGGCACCGGGAGGCCAATCCGGAACGTCACGCCCGCTTCCGACTCGGCATCGGCGACGCTCAACGAGCAGCCGATCATCTCGCACATCGCGCGGGCCAGCGCGATGGCGAGGCCAGTGCCCGACCCTGTTCGAATGCTCGAGCTCGCACGATGCTCCGTCGGTTCGAACGGGGTGAATATTGCCTCCGTCCGCACGGGGTCGGTCAGAACGCCGCCGTGCCGCACGTCGATCGCGACGGGGCGACCATGTACGCCATCGACTCGGAGCGTGACACTCACGAGGCCATCGATGCTCTGCGACAATGCGCTGGCCACGAGATGCGACAGCGCTTGACGCAGCCGTGACGGATCGGTGAGCACCGGTGCGGCTGCATCCGGCAGCGACAGCGTGAGCGCTCCACGCGTGCGCAGCGGATGATCGCAGAACGCATCGACCGTCGCGCGAACGACCTCACGGACATCGGTCAACGTCTGCAGTACCGCCATCTCGCCGGCTTCGATCTGCGTGTAGTCATGCAGGTCGGACACGGTTGCGAGCAGTGCCGTTCCGGTCGTGATCAACTCGGTCAGCTGACTGAGTTCGCGCGCCGTGAGTCGATGTTCGCGATCGGCGCGCACTTCGCTGGCGATGCCGAGCATGCTGTGCAGCGTCCCGCGGAACGCGTCGCTGATGCGCGACAGGAATTCGTTCCTGGCGAGCGTCGCCCGTTCAGCGGTATCGCGTTCCGTGCACAGCTGCCGCTCGGTCTTCTTGCGCGTGGTGATGTCGGTTGCGACGCCGAGCAGCAGCAGGGGCGCGCCAGTCTCGCGACGACTGAAGACGGTCGCACGGGTGTGCAGCCAGCGCCATTCGCCACCGGAGGTGCGCACGCGCATCTCGCTGGCGAGCGCATCGCTGTCGCTGTACGCCTCGGCCATGCGCGTACCGGTGGCACGGAAGCGTGCGCGGTCGATCGGATGCACGAGGCGATGCATCTCGCGGCGGCTGAGGGTCCGGGCGTCGGTTTCGCTGCCGCCGAGGAAGGCGTGCACGCAGCGATTCATCCACACGATGCGCTCGTCGATCGGGTCGTACAGGCAGAGCAGGTCGGGCGAGGCACGCGCGATCATTTCGAACAGGCGCTGACTCTCGCCGAGTGAGGCGGCCTGATGGCGCTCGATCCCGACATTGCGGATCACGAGTGTGAGCGTGAGCGGCAGGCCGACACCGTTCGGAGTCACGACGACAGTCTGCGAGGCCGGGAAGACCCGTCCGTCGGCCGTCTGCAGCGCAGTGTCACAGGTGCTGGTGCCGTCACGCAACGCGGCCGGGATCACTTCGTCGAGCAGCAGTTCGCGCGCGGCTGGCGTGTGTGTTGGAAAGAGCGAGCCCACCAGCGCGTCGTCATTGCCGACATAGCCGAGCAACTCGCGGCCTGCACGATTGAGAAATCGCAGCGTGCCATCGAACGACGTCACACACACGATGTCGGTGAGCGCATCAAAGACCGCGAACGTTGCGGGACGTTCGGTCTTCGGATACTCGGAGACAGGGTGCTGGTGTGCCGCCGCGACGGGGTGCGCATGTGGCTGACCCGTGGTGGGGGTCAGGCGACGAGGGCGGGTGGAGTGAGGAGTCACTGCCCTTTGAGTTTCGGCTGCTGGGAGCGTCACTTGATCCCAACTTGCGGTTATCTCAGGAACGATGATGGGCGCGTGTCGGCACTCGACACGCGCATCCCGTTGTGCGGGTTTCGCCTCACGCCTGATACCTTGCCGTGGCTCGGCGCTCTTCCTCTTTCTGACGCGGTGACGACGATGGTTCACGAAATGACGACGACGGCCTTCACGATCGACGGCTACCGGGTGACGAAAACCCTCGGCATCGTGCGAGGGATCGTGGTGCGCTCTCGCTCGATCTTCGGCACGCTGGGCGGCTCGTTGCAGACGCTGGTGGGCGGCAACATCACGGCGTTCACGAAGCTCTGCGAACAGTCACGCGGCGACGCGTTCGACATGATGGTGAGCCACGCTGGCCACCTTGGTGCGAACGCCGTGATCGGCGTGCGCTACGACGCCACCGAGATCATGGCCGGTGTCAGCGAAGTGCTCTGTTATGGCACGGCCGTCGTGGTCGAAGCGGCCTGACTCGGTTGCAGATTCCGCGTGGTGTCGCGGAATCTTCCGGAGCTCAGATCGAGAGTGGCGACGGTGCGAGTTCAGGACTGTGCCGTCCGCGTGCGCCGACGTGCCACCAGGTCTCGACGATGTCGCCGCGCACGCCGAGCATCGCGTCGAACAGATGCGTGACGATACAGGCGTGGTTGGGCACGATGCGCACCTGTTCGCCGACGACCGGCTTCCAGACCGAGTCGCTCAGGTCGAGGATGCCGTGCTCCTCGCTCATGCGTGTGACGCTGACCTCGGGGTGATCGAGCACGGCGCCATAGCCGCCGCCTTCCTGCACCCGGATCGGTTCGCGACCCAGCGCCTTCACGCCGGCATCGATCACGACCTGGCCCGGCACGGCGTCGCTGATGACCGTCGCGAGGACGGTCAGCGCGCAGTCTTCCCACGCGCAGGCGCCCATCGTGTACGTGTCGCGATCGTTGAAGACGTACGTGCCCGGACGAATCTCGGTGAGGCCGGGAATGTGGTGCATGCGGAACGCCGCAGGCGTTGACCCGCCGCTCACGACCTCTGCCGCCAGACCGGCGTGATCGAGTGACTCGAGCACGACCTTGAGATCCTGCCCAAGGATGTCGATCAGGCCTTCCTGCTGCGCGACATTCTGCCGGATGTGGCCCGGATAAAAGCAGATCCCGCGATAGCGCAGACCGGGCTGGCGACGTACCGCGCCTGCCAGACGCACGACGTCGTTCGGATCGGTGACGCCCATGCGCTTCATGCCAAAATCCACTTCGATGACCACGTCCACCGTGTGATCCCGCTGACGACAGGCGACACCGAGCGCTTCGATCGACGTGTGCGAATCCACCGAGACGCGCAGCTGCACGTCCTCGGAAAATGTGAGCACACGACGGATCTTTGCTCCGAGCGGTGGATGCGCGAGGAAAATGTCATCGGTGACTTCACTCATGACCTGCAGTTCACGCGGCGTGGCGACCGTGAGGCCCACGGCGCCGAGGCGCATCTGCTCGGCCGCGATGCGCGCGGACTTGTGCGTCTTGACGTGCGGTCGCAGCGCGAGCTGGTGCAGAGCGGCATAGGCTGCCATACGATCCAGATTCACCGAGAGGCGATCGAGATCGACGAGCGGGACGGGCGTCTCGATGTCGGGGAATCCGTAGGGCATCTCGTTAACGTGTTCCCGTTGCAGGCGCCCGGCAAGGCAGGCTATGCCGGTCGCGTCGCGTGCGGAGCTCCGATAGAGTTCTCGTCATGATGAATTCCTCCCGTTTTTCGTGGCGGCTGCTGGCTGGCGCCGCTCTGCTCGTGGCCTGCCGCGAAGCGCCACCGCCGAAGGCATCCGTGTCCGGCGACCCGCAACAACTGACGTTCGCCCCGTCACTCAACGCGAAGCTCGACCCGGCGGAGCTGCGGCCGAGTGGACTCTACGTTCATGAACTGAACGTTGGCACCGGCCCCGCCGTGGACTCCATGACGACCGTCGAGGTGCATTACACGGGCTGGCTCGCGGATGGTACGAAGTTCGACAGCAGCCGCGATCGCAGCGAGCCGTTCAGCTTCACGGTCGGCATCGGCCAGGTGATCGGTGGCTGGGATGAGGGCGTGAAGGGCATGCAGGTTGGCGGGAAGCGCCAGCTGATCGTGCCGCCGAAGCTTGGCTACGGCGACATCGGCAGCGCGCCGGTGATTCCGCGGATGGCGACGCTCGTCTTTGAAGTCGAGCTGCTGAAGATTCGTCCGGCATCGCCAGCCGGAGTTCGCTGATGGAGTCGATGCCCCCGGTCCACAGCATGTCGGATCTCGAGCTGACGTTCGAACGTCCGTACCCGGGTTCATATGGCGAGTTCTATCACAAGTACATCGCTCTGGTGCCGGACGGCGATCTGCGACGCCTGCTGCCCGTGATCTTCGACGCGAATTTTCGCGCCATGCGCACGATCACCGCAGAGCAGGAACGGTTTCGATACGCGTCGGACAAGTGGAGCATCCGCGAAATGGTCGGACACATGGCCGATACGGAACGCGTGATGAGCTACCGCGCCCTCCGTATCGCGCGGGGCGACAAGACGCCGCTGCCGGGATTCGACGAGAACGCGTTCGCCGCCAATGCCCGCTACGACGACCTGCCGCTGGAGCAGATCCTCGGCGAACTGATGGCGGTGCACGCGGCGACGATTCTGCTGTTCGAGAACATGGCCGACGAGGCGTGGGACAACATCGGCACGGCGTCGAATCATCCGATCAGCGTGCGCGCGCTGGCGTACATCATCGCCGGCCACGAGTTGCACCACATGAATCTGCTGAAGGAACGCTACGGCGTGCTCGATTTCTGACCTTCGACCTCTGAAAAAGACACCGGCCCGCGACTGGATGCGCGGGCCGGCTTTTTTGTCAGGTGAGGCAGGTTTTCAGAGGGAGTCCAGCAGGTCGTCGATCGCCTTGGTGTCCGCTTCATCCAGCGGCCCGCCGACGATGATCTTCTGCAGAATGTCCACTGCTTCGGCCGCCAGGTCGTCGTTGTGCTTCCGGTCACTCTCGAAGCGCACGATATGGCCGAGGAGCACCGTTTCGCGACGCAGGCGCTCACCATCCTCGTCGGTGTCACCGAACATTTCGGCGTCGGAGTCCATTTCGTCGGTGGAGCGCGACTCGTAGCTCGGCACGCTTTCCTTCCACGGTTCGTCTGCGGAGTCGGCGTCCTTCAGCTTGTCGTGCGGCACCAGCGCGAAGAGGCGGCACTGCAGCCCCGGATCCTCTTCGTACGCAAACAGCCCCAGCGGCACCGGCTCGGAAAACAGGTCGAGCGCGAGGAGGTGCTGAATGGCTTCGTCGGGCATGGCACACCGCGCCACGAGGCGTTCCCCGATGAACGCGCCGAGGCAGACCCCTTCCGGTGCGCGCTCGTCTTCCATGCGCTGCACCGTGATCGGGATGGCCGTGGTGGTCGTCACGAACACGGCTGGACGCTCGTCCTCGCCGGCTTCGTCGTCATCAAATGGGTCGGCGCCGTCAGGGCGCTCGTCTGCGTCGTCGAACATGAATCACATTCTAACGGTTCAGGGCGCGACTCAGGCCTGCGACGATGGAATATCGGCCGGCTCGAGCCGATCGAGGGCCCGCCCCAGCAGACGCGCCAGGCCGAGCCATTCGAGCGTGACGATGGTGAGTGCAATGATCAACGCCGATGCGGCGACCACGACGATCGGGACACGCGACGGGACGAGCCAGAGCCAGAGTCCCCACCCGGCGGCTACCGGTGCGGCGAGCAGCAGGGCCAGCGTCGTGAGAATCCCGATCAGCGTGATGTACACCTGACCCACCACGGAAGCACCACCGGTGGAGGCCCCGCCCTGATTGAGCGGCACCCAGGCCGGCAGCCAGAGCGCGACGGCGTTGTACAGCGTGATGTGCAGCAGGTTCACGCCGCCAAGCGCGATGGTGCCCGCGATCAGTGCTCCGGCGAGGCCAAAGGAACCCAGCGGTCCACCGACCGACTGCAGCAGGAAGAACGCCGGCAGCGAGAACAGCAGTGCCATGCCGACGGTCGTAATGGCGGCGGCGGTGATGATCTCGGTCGCGATGATCGTGTGCGCCGGCAGTGGCACCGTCTTGAGAAATGCGAGATGCGCCAGATCGTGCCGCAGGTCGAGGCGGAACCACGCGGGCGCTGTCAGCACGGCCGCCACGAACACGCTCAGGAACGTCGTCACGACGGCCGAGCGCATCGGAGACCCCTCGAGATCGATCGAGCCGTCACTGCGGCCGCTGACGATGGCGATGACCGCGATGATGATGATCGCGAGCATCAGCGATCGGGGCCGGAAAGTGCGGATGGCAGCGGTGATGTTCTTCCACGCGATCGCAAAGGCGGGATGACCGTGCAGCGCGAGTTCCCACCGCAGGCGTGACGAGCGCAGGATCGGCGTGCTGCTGCCGCGCCGCATGCGCGCGACACGATCGGCAAAGCGCGCACTCGATCCGACCGCGAGTTCCTCGAACGGTTGCGGGTCGCGCAGAATCCAGACGTAGTGCAGCGCGAGCACGAGCAGCGCACCGGGCAGGGCCAGCACCCACGCCATGGCGCTGTGCGCAAACGCAGGCCCTGTCGCGGCGCGTATCGGCCAGAGCAGTGCGTGCACGATCGGTTCGTTGATCACCGCCTGCACCGCGAGACGTCCGGCCAGCAGCTTATCAACCACTGAGCGGCCATCATCGGTGACGGTCACCATCGTGCGCCAGATCGCGAGCGCGGACGGAAATGCGCGGCTCGCAGCGACCACCAGTGCGCCGATGAAGAGCACCGCGAGCGTCTTTGCAACGGGTTTGCGTCGCGGCACGTCGGGCGCATGCGTCCGCGCCAGCGTTGCGCCGAGTCGGTGCAGCGACACCGTCGTGAACAGCACCCAGAGGCCGATGGCGCGCAGTCCGCCTGGCAGATCACCGCTGCTGCGCCGCAACAGCACGGTCCACATCAGCACCTGCACCAGCAGCACTGCCTGCACGCTGAACAATCGCGCCTGCACCAGCGTGCGACGCTTCACGGGTGCCGGAAACAGGAAGTAGACCTCGGCGGGGCTGAACGCGAGCGCGTTGTCGCTCGGCGCTGCGAGCCACCATGCGCCGAGGGCGAGCGTGAGGCCGACGATCGAGAGCAGCTGGCGAATGTCCACCAGCGTCGGATCGGCGGCGACGGACAAGCGCGTGCTCTGCGAGAAGAGCAACGAGCCGAGATACGCGAGCATCGCCAGTGCGCCAACGATGTAGCGCGGTTGCTTCAGCCGGCGGATCTGCTGTGCGAGGCGATTCCACCAGCTGCGCGAATACAGATACCAGAGCGCGCGCCAGGGCTGCGCGATGGCGTTCACGCGGCGTGACCGGCAGGCGGTGCGTCGTCGGTGAGCGAGATGAACAGGTCTTCGAGTGACGCGGTGGCGTATTCGGGTCGCAGCGCGCGCAGTTCGGCGATCGAGCCGAGTGCGGCGACTTCACCGCGGCGCAGCAGGAGGACGCGCGTGCACAACTCCTCGACGAGGTTGAGCAGGTGCGAGCTGAGGATCACCGCCGTGCCGCGTTCCGCGCGACGGCGGATGGTGTCCTTCATGCGACGGATGCCGGCCGGATCGAGCCCGGTGAGCGGCTCGTCAAGAATCAGCACCTTCGGATCGTGGAGCAGTGCGGCGGCCACCGACAGCTTCTGCTTCATGCCGCGCGACAGCTCGCTGGGCAGGACGCCGCGCTTTTCCGTCAGCTCCATTTCGGCCAGCAGCGCCGGGATGCGCGCCGCCGCGTCCGGCACGCCGTAGAGTCGGGCCGTGAAGCGGAGGTGCTCTTCGACGGTGAGATAGTCGAACAGATGCGGTTCATCCGGGATGAACGCGAGCTGTCGTTTGGCCTCCACGGGCGACTCGGCCAGATCGTAGCCGGCGATGGCGAGGGTGCCTGCCGTGGGTCGGAGGATGCCGGCCAGCGCGCGGAGGGTGGTGGTCTTTCCGGCGCCGTTCGGGCCGACGAGGCCGAGGATTTCTCCCGGCGGGACGTCGAGATCGAGGCCCCTGACGGCGGCGACGTCGCCGTACCGCTTGCTGAAATTGCGAACCAGGATCGCGGCCGGTCGAGAGGGCGCGATGGCTGGGACGATGTCGGGGAGAGCAGCGGCTTCAGAGGGGAGCATTGGCCGAAGGGTGGCCGCCCCGGGGGGTACAGGCAAGTCCGAGGGTCGAGCGTCCGACACTGGAATGACACGACTCATATCCGACGCGCTCCCCAGCGGTGTCGGACTCGCCGTCCCGCCTGCCGATTCTGCCAATGTCCGACGCCATTGTTGCCCGCCAGCCGATTTTCGACGACCGACAGAAGCTGGTCGGCTTCGAGCTGTTGTACCGCCATTCGGAAGATGCGACGTCAGCGCGCGGTGCGTCGCCAACGGTCATGGCATCGACCACGGTCGTGCAGGCGGTGCTTGGCATCGGCCTCGAGCGCCTGACGGAAGGGGAGCGCGTCTGGATCAATCTCTCGCGTGATCTGATCGTGGATCATGCGTGGGAATTGCTCGATCCGAAGGCGGTGGTGCTCGAAATTCTCGAGACAGTCGAGCCGGATGCCGATGTCGTCGCGGCCTGTGTGGATGCGAAGAAAAAGGGCTTCATCCTCGCGCTCGATGATTTCGAGTGGCATGAGAAGTGGATTCCGCTGCTGCAGATCGTGGCGATGGTGAAGGTGGACGTGCAGGGCAAGACGCAGGAGCAGTTGAAGCCGGTGGTGGCGAAGCTGAAGACGTTCGGTGTGAAGTTGCTGGCGGAGCGGGTGGAGACCGATGCGGTGCGCTCGGAGTGTGCGGCGATCGGGTTCACGCTGTTCCAGGGCTACTTCTACTGTCAGCCGGAAACGGTGGTGAAGCGCGACCTGTCGGCGGCGGAGTCGAGCGCGTTGCAGCTGCTGAACCTCGTGCGCAACGACACCACGCCGACGGGGCAGGTGGAGCAGGCGATCAAGCGTGATCCGGCGTTGACGTTCAAGCTGCTGCGCATCGTGAACAGCGCTGCCATGGGCTTCAACGCCATCGAGTCGATTCCGCATGCGCTGCGCCTGCTGGGCCGCACGCAACTCGAGCGATGGCTGACGCTGCTGGTGATGGCGAGCTTCTCGAACGGCGGCGCGCGCCAGCGCGAACTGTTCAAGCTGAGTCTCACTCGTGCGCGGCTTCTTGAGCTGATGAGCGACGCAAGCGATCGCGATCAGCGTTTCCTGGTCGGCATGTTCTCGATGCTGCACGTGCTGTTGCAGGCGCCGATGAAGGACGTGATTGCGTCGCTGCAGCTGTCCGACTCGGTCTCACAGGCGCTGCTCGAGCGCACAGGTCCGCACGGCGCCCTGCTGGCAGGACTCGAGGCGTACGAAGTCGGCGACTGGGATCGCGTCGAGCTGGTGACGGGCAACGACGACCGGGCGCTGGTGCAGATCGCGGCGCACTACCCGGCGGCACTCGGCTGGGCGATCGAGCAGGTCAAGACGACGGGCTGACGCATCGTGAGTGCGGAAGTCCGTGCCGCGGCCAGGTGCTGGAGGGCGGCGGGGACCTCGGCGGCGGCGAGGCCGTGCATGATCACAGGGCCGGTGTAGTCGGCGCGCTCATGGAGTGCGCGCAGGAACGCGGCGAAGTCAATCTGGCCGCTTCCGGGCGCGACGACGCGGTGGCTGGCGTCGGTGTCCTTGGCGTGGGCGAGTGCCACGCGGCCACGCAGTGCAGCGGTTGCGTGGGTGATGATCGCGGCCTGCTGTGACACCGGCGCATCGCCGAGGAGGTTGGTGGAGTCGAGGATGGCAGCCAGCCGGGGCGTGTCGAACTCCTCGAGCAGCGTCGCAGCCTGATCGGCGGTCTGGATCACGTTGGACGCCTCGGGCTCGAAGGCCAGCGTGACACGCGTGCCGGCGGTCGCATCGAGCAGTGCGTGCAGTGAGCGCCGCAGGTCGTCGCGGGCCGCGGGCGATTGGTTGTCCTGATGTGCGCGCCAGAGATCGTCCGGATCGCGGGTGCCCGTGGAGAGCGTCAGCACCGGGATGGCGAGCGTGTCGCACACTTCAGCCAGGTTGGCCAGTCTTCGCACGAGCACGTTTCGGCGTGCTGCATCGGGATGAATGAGGTTACACGTCCCGGATAGTGCGCTGATGTTGACGCGATACTGCCGAGAAATATTCGATATCTCGTCGATCACGAGTGGGGGAACGCGATCGGGCACGGTCTCGAGTCCGACGCAACTCAGGTTCAGCTGCGTGTGCCTGATGCCGCTGGCGGCAATCGCGCCGAAGACCAGGTCGGCGGTTCGGCCGGGAAAGGTCCGCGCAAAAATGCCGATCGGCAGCAGCGCTGGTGCCGGCGCTTCACGGGCAGACTCATTCGTCATGCCCCATCCTGTGCGGAGCGCGCCCGAACGGCAATGTTCGGCGCGACTCGGCGACCGCTTCGTTCGGCGCTGGCTCTGGTGACGGACGCTGCTGGCCTTTTTGCGTTGACTCGGTTCCGTCGCTCGTCACGACGCACTGACGCCGATCGAATCGCAGGAGCCTGCAGTGAGCGTCAGCTCTTACTCGGCGGCGGTGCGCCGGACGGACTGTTTTCAGTCGTCGCGGTCGAGTCGTTCTCATCGCCGAACGCACGGAACGGCAGGAAGATCGAGATGCGCCGGTTCGTCGGATCGTACGGGTTGTTCGGGTCGCGCAGATCGCGGTCGGCCAGGCCGCGCACCTGGACCAGCCGATCGTTCGCGATGCCCGCGGCCACCACCACGCGTCGCGCGGCGTTGGCGCGATCGGCGCTCAGTTCCCAGTTCGTGTACGAGCCGCCCTGCCCGAACGGTGCACCGTCGGTATGCCCCTCCATGATGATCGGATTGGAGAGGATCGCGAGTTCCTCCGCAATCAGCGCGATCGCCGTGACGGCCCGTGGCCGCAGCACCGCGGAGCCCGTCGGGAAGAAGTCGTCTCCGCTGCCCTTCTCCACCAGCTCGATGCGCAGGCCGTCCTTCGTGATGATGATCTCGATCGAGTTCTTGAGGCCCTGCAGCGCCGGATTGCTGTCGATGCGCGCGGCGATGCGCGACTTGAAGTCGCGGAACTGCTGCTCCTCGGCTTTGCGCACGATCAGCTTGAGCGCGTTCTTCGACACGCGCGCCGGCGATGATCCCGCGGCAATCGGCGACCTGCCGCCGCTGTAGTTCTGCTTCTTACCGACCGGATTGTCGAAGTAGCCCTCGACAGCACGCTTGGTTTCGGGGTCGAGACCGACCAGCCAGAGCACCATGAAGAAGGCCATCATCGCCGTCACGAAGTCGGCGTACGCCAGCTTCCAGGCGCCGCCGTGATGGCCACCGTGGCCACCACTCTTCTTCTTGATGATGACGATTTTCCGGCCGTCCTTCGCCATTACGCAGCCTTCGCTGCTTTCGCGAGTTCTTCGAGCTCGGCGAAGGTCGGACGATCACCCGGCTCGATGTTGCGACGTGCGAATTCCACCGCGGTCATCGGCGCATCACCGCGCGCGAAGCTGAGCAGCGCCGTCTTGATGCACATCAGGTAGGCGTGCTCGCTGGAGATCCGCAGTTCAATGGCCTTGGCGACGGGGCCGAAGAACCCGTAGCAGAGCAGAATGCCGACGAACGTGCCGACGAGTGCCGCAGCGACCTTCTCGCCGATTTCCGCCGGCGGTCCGCCGATCGCACCCATCGTGATGATCACGCCGAGCACCGCGGCGACGATGCCGAAGGCGGGCATGGCGTCGCCGACGCCGGCGATGGCGTTCGGCACGAGATTCGATTCGTGATGGTGCTGATCGAGATCCATGTCGAGGATCTCGGCGAGGTTGTGATCTTCGATCGTCCCGGTGAGCAGCACCTTCAGCGTGTCAGCCAGCAACGACACGGCGTGGTGATGATGCATGAAGCCCGGATACTTGGCAAAGATGTCGCTCTTCTCCGGATCCTCGATGTGCGACTCGAGTCCGACAAGGCCGTCCTTGCGCGCCTTGTTGAAGATCTGGAAGAGTACCTGCAGCAGTTCGCCGTACGCTTTCTTGTCGAACGGATTCGGCTTCAGCAATCCCATGACGCCCGCGGCGATACTCTTCAGCACCGCCGGCGGATTCGCCATGATCATGGAGCCGATACCGGCGCCCAGGATGATGATGAACTCGGTGGGTTGCCACAGCACACCAACCTTGCCATGGTGCATCATGTATCCGCCGATGACGGAACCGACGACGACCACGAGACCGATGATCAGGAACACGGCAGATAAGTCCAGGCAAAGGGGCAGCAGACGACCCGTGGTCGCCATCCGACTGGGAGTATCGGACGGAAAGCGCTCGGACTGGATACCGCTGCTGCGCGGCGACGCACCTGCAGCGTGCGCCGGATGACCGCCGTCCCGGGTTCCGTACGTGAACCGGTCTGGTCGGATGTCGTGCTCTGGTTCGAAACCATCGACGCCATCATTCGCGGACTCGGGCACGCGCTCAACAACCGCGCTCTGGCTCTTGGCGCAACCATCGAGTCGATGGATCCGAAGCGCCCCGTCGGTCAGCAGCTCGCGAGCGGTCTCGCACGCGAGACGGAGCGGCTCACCGATCAACTGCACCAGTTGCGCGTCCTCCCTTTCTCGATCGAACGTGAACCGATGCCGCTGCTGCTGCGCGACGTGCTGTCCGCCGCCATTCATTTGCACCGTGCTCACGCGAGTCTCGGCGACATTCCGGCATATCTGGAAGGGTCGGCGGAGACGCCGCCGGTGCTCGCACCGGAATCCGCGCTGATGCATGCGGCGCTGGTCACGTTGACGGCATTGAAAGTCTTTGCATCGCCGGGGGGCATCGTGCGGATCACCTGTTCGGGAAACTCCGATCAGGCAGAGGTCACGTTCGTTGCGCAACGCGACCCGACTGATGCACCGGATGCATTCGCACAGCGCGCGCTGATCAAGCCGACGGCGCTGACGGCCGCGTTGCTGTCCAGTGCACTGCTCGAAATCGAGCAGCAGATCGGCCACGACGCAGTGACGGTGATCTGGACGTTGCCGAGCCTGAAGGCAATGCGGCGCCGCACGCGGGAAATGGCCGCGGCGCGCTGACTGCGCGGCACAATCTGCCGTGTGAGCGGCGAAGGCCGCCGGGCCGATCCGGGCTTTAGCGTGCTGCTCAGATTGTCAAAGCGTTGTGGTACAACTGTTTACGGTACGGCACAGCCCGTGCTTTGGGCTGGGGGACACCCGATCACACAAGGATCAGAGGACTCCCATGTCTATGCCGCACATCGTGCACCCGTGGTCTACTCCGCTCTCGTCGTTTGCCGAGGTGCAGCCGATTCCGGCTCCGCGCGTCGCGGTGGCGGCGCAGCCGGAGGCCGGACCGATTGCCTCCGCACTCTTCGCGGCGGGATTCATCACGTCGGCGCTCGCCATCGCCGAGGGAAGTGCGGATGACGACGTGCGGGCGCTGGCGGAGCAGTGGCGCCAGACGATCGCGTCGGATGTCGCGCTGGCCGACATCATCGAGCGTGGCGCCGGCGCCGTCCTCCCATCGGTCGCCGTGCGCGACGACGGCGCACCGCGCTTCGTGCTCCGCGTGACGGATGCAGACGTGGTCGCGGAGCTTGTCGCGCGTGAGCATGGCGACGAAGGTGTCGCCGCTGAACTGCGACTCTTCCTGGACGAAGCACTGGTCAACGGTGATCGCTACATCGATGCGGCACCTGGTGCAGGCTTTGCCGCGCTGACGGCAGCCACCGGTGCGGCGGCCGTCAGTGTGATCGTGCTCTGCGACGATGCCGCGCACTGCGCTGCGATTGAAGACAGCGCGCGGTGGAGCGACGCGAGCGAACAGGTGACGGCGCGTGAAGCCTCGGCACTTGTGGCAGTCAACTTTGCACCGGCGATGCCTGGCGCAAGCACGATTCTGCACGTCGGCAGCGCCGCAGCAGTCGCGCCGTTGCTGACCGGCGTGCGCGAAGCTCTCGAACGGCGCGAGATCGGCGCCGTGGCGTGGCGCTGTGGCCGCACTGATGACACCGGGCGCGATGTCGAGTCGCTGCAGATCGCCGCGGCGGTGCTCGGCGTGTTCGGATTCCAGCATTTCGCGCTCGCGCAGGGTGCCGATGGCATCGAGCTGGTTTCGGCAGATGCGATGGCGAACAACGAAATGATCTTCTCGCTCGAACCCTCGTTTCTGGCGCGGTTTGCGGGATGACCGCGGCGCCGCTCCGCCTTCCGACCGCTTCAGCGCCCCGCCCCATCGACGATGATGCGACGGCGCTGTTTCGCGCGCTGGTGGAAGCGGCGGCACCGGACTTCGCAGCCCTCGGCCGACTGCCGACGGACGGCGAAAAGGCGAATGCCGCCATCGAGGCGGCGTGGGATACTGCGCGTGTGGTCAGCTTCGATGTGTTCGACACGCTCATCGTGCGCAAAGTCGCCGCGCCGCGCGATGTGTTTCTGCACCTGGCCACGCCCACGCCGTTCTCCGGGTGGGAATTTGACGCGATCGCGCTTGCAAACTTCAGGCAGCAGGCCGAAAACGAGGCGCGTCGTCGCGCAGCGGCAATCAGCGGGTCCGCCGAAGTCACATTGCACGAAATTCACGCCGTGCTGGCCGAGTTGCTGCAGCGTCCGGCGATGGATGTGCCGGCGATGGTGCAGGCCGAGCGATTGGTGGAGCGTGCGCTGTGCGTCGCACATCCGCATCTGCGCCCACTGTTCGACCGCGCGGCGGGCGATGGCAAGGTGCGCTGGTGTGTGAGCGATACCTATCACGAGACGGAGTTTCTGCGCGAACTGCTGAACGGATGCGGGTTTGACCTGACCGGTGTCGAGGTGTTCAGCTCTGCCGACATCCGTCTGTCGAAGGGCGAAGGCAAGTTGATGCTCGAAATCACGAAGGCGGCGGGCGTGTCACCGAGTGACGTGCTGCACATCGGCGATCATCCGCGCGCTGACTTTTCAATTCCGGCGCAGCAGGGTTTCATCGCGGTGCTGCATCCGTGGGCCGCCAGTCGACCTTCGGACAGGCCGGCGCAGGCGCCCGGAGACTCGATCGTGCTCGGGCTGGCGCAGATCGGCGCGCGCTCGGTGGAGCCGGCGTTTCCGTTCTGGTGGCGCTTCGGTTACGCCGTGGCAGGGCCGATGCTCAGCGGCTTCGCCTGCTGGCTGCATGCGCGCTTCATCGCTGACGGCGTGCAGCGCGCGTACTTCCTGCTGCGCGACGGCGAAATCATCCTCGACGTGTACAAGGCGTTGCATGGCGAACGCGCGGGACCGGAGACATCCCTGCTCGAGTCGTCACGTCGCGCGTTCATGATGCCGGCCCTGGCGATGGGTTGCGCCTCGATCACATCACAGCTGATGGCGTTCGAGAACTCACGGCCCGCGAAGGAGTTCCTCGAGCGGATCGGGCTGCGCGCCGCCGACTTCAAGGCGTCATTCAAGGCGGTGGGGCTCCGGCTCGATGACATCGTCGCACTTGATGACATGACCGCCATCTCGAAGATGATCGCGCTGTTCGGCCGTACCGACGTCGCCACAGCGATGCTGGCACGGTCACAGAGTGAGCGGCAGTTGCTGATGCGTTACCTGCAGCAGGAAGGCGTACTTGCCGCCGGTCGTATCGCAGTGGTGGACATCGGATGGAACGGCACGATTCAGAAGGCGATGGCAGCGGTCGCCGCATCCGAGAAGCGGACACTCGACCTCCATGGGTACTACCTCGGCACGCTGCCACCGATCAATCAGGATCTCGGTGGAAGTGTCGCGAATGGCTTTCTGTTCGACTCGGGTGCTCCGGTGGATCATGCGAACGCCGTACTGCATCTGCGTCAGCTGGTCGAGTTCATCTGTACGACGACGCGCGGCAGCCTTCACGGCTTCCGCACCGAAGGCACTCGGGTCGTGCCGGTGCACGGACGCGTCGATCATCCTGACGCGCAGCAGGGGCATGTCGCACAGTTGCGCGCTGGTGCGTTGGCCTACGCGCACAGTCTGGCGCAGGAGCAGCAGGTGTTCGGCGCGCAGCCCATCAGCGCATCGGCCGCGATCCGACATCTCGCGCGCACGATCCTGGAGCCGACGGCGGAAGAAGCACGCGAGATCGGTGACATTCGTCACGGCGATGGACTGGGCAGCGATCGTCTGCGTGCGCTGGCGTCGTTCAGCGAGGGACCATTCACGGCACAGTCACTCGCGACGGACTACGAGAGGGCGTACTGGCCGATTGGCTTGATGGCGAGACGGGAGCCGGCCGCGCTGGCGTTGCGTGCGATGCGGTGGCTGCACGGTGCGTAGCGCAACGTCCACGCCTGTCATGCCCCGGTCTGTCGCGCGGCGCGTTGCACCGCCGCACTCCAGCGTGTCGATGCCAGTGCTGCTGCTCGACACACCTGCGATTCCAGGCGCCCGCGCGCGGACGCTTGCATCACTCAGTGCGCAGAGCATTTCCGTCGCGCTCTGCACGTCACCGGGCGCCATCGTTGCGGATGACCAACCGATTCTGATCGTCGCACTCGCTGGCGCGGTGCTCGACGCAACGGCGTGTGAACGTGCGGCGTGGTTCCTTGCGACGCACCCGACGGTGCAATGCGTGACCGGTGCCATTGCGACTGTGCCGGATCTGCAGGCGATGCTGCCAAGCGCCGCACAGTTCGTGGCGGTGCGCACGCATGTCGCGCAGGCGCTGCTCACGCGGGGTGAATCACCGCGTACGTCGACGGCGATTTCGCTCATCATCGGCGTGCTGCGTGGCAGCGGGCGCGGCGCAGGCTGGATTTCCGAGCCAATGATCCGTACGCAGGCCGACGTGAAGGTCACGGCACCGATCATTGCCGATGTATGCGCAGCACTGCAGGCACTCGAGTTACCCGATGCTGCGCTGATCGACATGACATCGAGCGGCTTGCCGGTGAGTCCGCAGCAACGCCTGATGCTGGTGCCGCCGCCCGCGATCGAGGTCCGTGTCGCGCCGGCGAACGGGCTGCGTGTGCTGGCGCTGCTCCAGGGATTTCCGATGGGCGGCTATACGGCCTTCAACGCCGATCTGCTGCCGCGGCTCGCCGCCGCCGGACACGCCATCACGACCTGCACGACGGAATGGTGGCGATCGGACTGGCGTCTCGATCAGGTGCGTGCTGCATCGCCGGACATTCATCATCCACACGCCGTTGTACCACCGGCTGCCGTGCCCGCGTACATCGACTGGTTGATTGCATCGCGCCGCATCGACGTGGTGTTTCTCAGTCATACACTGCTCGGCTTGCACTGCCTGCCATTCCTCCGCGCGCGGCATCCCGATGTCGCGTTCGTGGACTACGTGCACACCGACTGGTTCGAAGCGGGGATGTACGGCAGTTACGCGACGATGGCGTCGCAGTGGGAAAGCCAACTCGATGCGCAGCTGGCGACGAGCCACGCGCTGGTCGAGCAGCTCGTGTCGCAGGGCTGCGCGACCGACGCGGTGCGCGCCGCGCACATCGGCATCGATACCGCACTGTGGCGGCATAGCGGCCCGCGCCTGACTGACGTGCGTACGTCCATCGGCGCTTCCGCGACGACATTGGTGTTGCTGTTCGCCGGCCGCGTCTCGCCGGAGAAACGACCACATCTGGCGGTGGATGTTGCGGCGCATCTGGTGAGCGAGGGACATGATGTCCTGCTGGTATTCGCCGGCGGTGGTCCACTGCTGCAGGCGGTCCACGACCGATCGGTGGCGCGCGGCATCGAGGGGCGCGTGAAGATTCTCGGCGAACTGGATGAACACACGCTGCGCCATGTGTATGCGGCGTGCGATGTATTCATCGCGCCATCGGAGATCGAAGGTGTCGCGCGGTCGTTGTATGAAGCGATGGCGATGGGCTGCATTCCCGTCGTGTCGGATGTGGGTGGGCAGCGTGAGTTGGTAGTGCCAGGCACCGGCAGCCTGGTGAACGCGGCGCGTGACGACGCAGCGCTGTATGTGGCAGGTGTGCGTCCATTTCTCGACGCCGCGACGCGCCAGCGTGCGAGTAGCGAGGCGCGCGCCCAGATCGTGGCCGGGTTCGACACGTCGCGTACCGTTGCGATCGTGTGTGAGACGCTGACGCTGGCGCGCGAACGTCGTCGGTCGCGACAGGACGCGCTGCCTGCAGCGCTGGCGGAGGGATTTGCGACCCTGTCGCTCGAAATCATCCGTCGTCACGTGCTGCGCGCGCTGTCACGCTGAGCGCAGCGAACGGCTGATCGGTCAACCCTGCTCGGCAAGACCTGCCGCAGGGAGGACGAATTCGGGCGCGCGGTCTCCGTTGAGAAAAGCCAAGGCGTTGTAATTCAACAGCTTACAAATGGCATCGAACCTGCTTTCGTGCCTGGTCAAGGAGTCCGTGCGCCGCATTCGCGCTTCCTTGTCCCCGTCCAAGACATGCCGCTGTCGTTGCTGCAGAAATCGCATCTCGTACCGTCGGAGCGTGGCACGCATCGCGTTCCGCGCGTGTGCTTCTCGCTCCCGTACGCCAGACAACTCGTCGATGGCGCTGCTGGTTATTTCGGCGGGGCCGAGGTGCGCGGCACGACCTTCCTGCGCGGTCTTGCCGCGCAGGGCGATTTCGACGTCCACGTCGTGGTGATCGGCGACGCACAGCCCTCGCTGCCCGTCGCGCATGGCATCACGATGCACTTCCGGCCCGACGTGCCGTGGTACGCCGGCCACCAGGATGATCCGAACCGCTCCATCTGGGCTGAGGTGAATGCCGATGTGTACGTGGCGTTCGGGGCAAACGAGGCGACCGCCGAACTCGCGCGCTTCTGCAATGCGCACGGGAGTGCGCTGCTCCTCTCGCTGGCGTCGGACGTGTCGTTCGACCCGTTCGTGTACGAGGGCTCGACGGAGCAGGACAAGTACGGTGTCGCCGGTCACTTCATCTGGTACGGCATGCACCACGCGCATGAAGTCGTGGTGCAGACCGAGCATCAGGCCGCGCTGTTCCTCGCCCGTGAGCACCGCGCGGCGACGGTGATCCGCAATCCCGCGCCATCGGCGTCACGATCACCGGCGCGCACAGCGCCGGCGTACGGTGGGCGAATGCTCTGGATTGGCCGCACCGATCCGAACAAGCGCTACGTCGAAGCGCTGGCGCTTGCCGCGGCACTGCCGCGCCGGCCGATGATCATGGTGTGCAACGATATCCGTTCGCTCGGACCAGGCACGATTGCCGAGCTGGAAGCGAAGCTGCCGAACCTCATGCTGGCCGATCAGGTCGCACTCGACGACGTGGACGCGCTGTTCCGCTTTTCAGATGTGTTGGTGAACACGTCGCTCGTTGAAGGCTTCCCGAACACGTTTTTGCAGGCCGGCATGCACGGCATTCCGATCGTGTCGATGTCCTTCGACGCCGACGGCATGCTCTCGACGCACGGCTGCGGTCGGGTGTCGAACGGCACGCGCGAGGACCTCGCGCGCACGGTCGATGCGCTGTTGTCCGACCCGAACGCGTATGCCCGGGCGGCGTCGGCGAATGCACACTGGATGCAGGAGCGCCACGATCCGGCCGGTCGCGTGGACGAGCTGGCGGCGATGGTGCGACGCACCACGGCGGCGCACCCACGCCGCACGATCGCGCTTGCACACTGATCCGACCGTCCCCGAGCCCTGACTGCCATGTGTGGAATTGCTGGAATTCTTGCTGCGGTTCCCGCCGAGCGTTTGCGCGTTGGCGCGAGCGCGCTCGCTGACGCACAGCGTCATCGCGGTCCGGACGGTGCGGGCGTGCATGTGGATGGACCAGTGGCGCTGGCACACCGGCGGCTGTCGATCATCGATCTCGCGGCGGGCGCGCAGCCGCTGGCCAACGAGGACGACACGGTCTGGATCACGTTCAACGGCGAGATCTACAACTACCGCGAGCTGCGGCGCACGCTCGAGGATCGCGGGCACCGCTTCCGCACGCAGTCGGACACGGAAGTGATCGTGCATGCATATGAGGAATGGGGTGACGGCTGCGTGACGCACCTGCGCGGCATGTTCGCGTTTGCGATCGCCGACGGCCGCCGCAAGCGACTGTTCCTGGCGCGTGACCACTTCGGCATCAAGCCGCTCGTGTACGTGGAGCAGCCCGGGTTCTTTGCGTTCGCGTCGGAGTTGCAGGCGTTTCACACGTTGGGCGACCTGGCGACCAATCTCGATATACGCGCGCTGGACGAGTATCTCGCGCTGCAGTACATCCCGGCACCGCGCACCGTGTACCAGCAGGTGCGCAAGCTTCCGCCCGGGCACTCGATGAGCGTGGACTACGATGGTCGCGTGCATGGTCCGCAGCGCTTCTGGCGGCCTGAATTCCGTCCCGACACGTTCCGCAGCCAGTCCGATTGGCTCGAGGCGTTCGATGCGACGCTGCGCGATTCGGTGCAGGCCCACATGGTGGCCGACGTGCCGGTGGGAGCGTTCCTGTCCGGTGGGCTCGACTCGACCGCGGTCGTGGCGATGGCGCAGGAGATTTCGACCCAGCCCATTCACACGTTCAGCATCGGCTTCAAGGATCCGGCACACGACGAGTCGGCGTGGTCGCACGAGGCGGCGACGCGCCTGAAGACCATTCACACCTGTGAAGTGCTGGAAGTGGATGCGCTGTCGTCACTGGCCGCGCTGGTGCAGCACTATGGCGAACCATTCGGTGACAGCTCCGCCGTGGCGACGATGGCGGTATCGCAGCTGGCGGTGAAGGACGTGAAGGTCGCGCTGACCGGCGATGGCGGCGATGAAGGTATGGCTGGCTATCACTCGCACATGCTCTGGCTGCAATCGGTGTCGCAGCAGGGCGGGAACATGCTGACGCGGCCGCCGGTGGACGCGTGGCAGCAGTTCATTCAGTATTGCGACCCGGGCACGCGTGCGCGCCTGTGGGGCGGCGCGCATCGCGACGAGACGCTGCTGCCGATCGAGAGCTTTGAGCAGGCCTGGGCAGAGGCGCGCGATCTCGGCGTCGTGCAGCGCGTGCAGTACCTCGATGCAATGACCTACCTGCCGTACGACATCCTCACCAAGGTGGACATCGCGAGTATGGCGCACTCGCTCGAGACGCGCACACCGCTGGTGGACGTGCCGGTGTGGGACCTGCTGACGCAGATGCCGGAGAAGGTGAACATCGGTCTCGACCCACTCGGCCAGCTGACGGGAAAGCACGTGCTCAAGCAGCTGCTGTCGCGCTACTTCCCTGAGAAGTTCGTGCACCGGAAGAAGCAGGGCTTCGGCGTGCCGCTCGCGCGTTGGTTTGCCCCCGATGGCGCCGCGCGACAGTTCGTGGAGGAGCGGCTGCTCGGCGGCGACTCGATGCTGCGCACGCTCTTTGATCCCACTCCTGCGGGCGACTTGTTGCGCCGCGGTCAGCACGGCCCAGTGTGGGTGCTGCTTGTGCTGGAAGAGTGGTTGCGTCAGGCGCAGGCACGTTCGCACGCAACACCACAAATGTCGCTGCTGTCGGATAGTGTGCACGTCACGCCACGCACCGTACCGCGCACGCCGCGCATCCTGGTGATCGCGGATGTGCCGAACTGGATCTTCGAGCGCCATGCGCGCACACTGCAGGCGCTGCTCGGTGATGAATTCGACATCACCGTGCAGTATCACACCGACGCGTTCGACGAAGAGACGTGGGACCTGATCTACGTGATGGAGTTCGGCCTTGTGCCGGCCGCGAAGATCACGCAACCGTGGAAGTATGTGACGGCGCTGCGGTCGCATGTCTCATGGAAGGCCGTGGCCGCGCCGGAACTGGCGCGATACCTGAAGACGCATTTCCAGCGGACGCATGTCGTGTCCGAGCGGTTGCGCCGTGAACTCGCACCCTGGCTGCCGACGGTGGCGTACGTCACGCACGGCATCGACGGCGCGCTGTTCCGGAAGGTGGTGCGGCAGCGCGCGCCGGGTGCGCCGCTGCGCGTGGGCTGGGCTGGCAATCGCCAGACTGCGGTCAAGGGTTTCGCCGATTTCATCGCGCCACTTGCCGCACTGCCTGGCGTAGAGCTCGTGTTCTGTGGATACGCCGACCGGAACCTGACGCGCGACGAGATGCCGGCGTGGTATGCGGATGTCGATGTGTACGTGTGCGCGTCGCTGACCGAAGGAAACAACAACGCGCTGCTCGAGGCGGCGGCCACCGGTTGTGCAATCGTGACGACGGACAACGGTACGGTGCCGGAGTACCTCCGCAATGGCGAGAACGCGTTCATCGTAGCGCGCGAACGCGATGCGTTCATCCACGCGGTCAGCGCACTGCGCGACGACCCGGACCTGCGCGCGCGCTTCGGTGACGCTGCGTCGGCGGCGGTACTTCCGACGTGGACCTGGGAGCAGAAGGGGCAGGACTATCGCGCATTCTTCCGCACCGCATTGGCGCAGCGTGTGGATGCCAGGCGCCGCCTGTCCGGTGCGCGTCCAGCGGCGCGTCCGTCGATGGCGACGATGACCGAGCAGCTGCAGCTGGCGGTGCAGCACGGCCAGGTGGCAGAGGCGATGACACTGCTCGATGCGATGCTGCAGTTGGAGCCGACGAATGCCGGGTTGCTGGAAGTGCGTCGGGTGCTGGTCGGCGAACAGCAGCGCGCGAAGGCGGGCCGCGACGCGGCGTGACGGATCGACCCGGCGAGGCGGAAGGAAGTACCCCGCCTAACGGCCAAAACTGCCGTTTGCAGCCGGACAGAGGCGGCCGTGGAATCTGCAAGTCCTTGTTTCACAAACACTTAGAGTCTGGCACAGCCCCTGCTTTTGAGCGTGGGGAGCGGACCCGGGTGCGGGTTCTCGTCCTTTCACGCCAATCGCATCTCATGCCCACCGTGTGCCCGTCGTTCGGATGTGCCGCGCGTCGCTCCCGCCGTGCGGGCGCCGCGTCGTTCGCATCACGGGGAGGTGCAGCATGCACTTCCTGACGGTGCTTGGCGCGCGACCGCAGTTCGTGAAGGCCGCGCCGTTGAGCGCGGCACTGCGCGCGCATGGTACGGAAACGATCGTGCATACGGGCCAGCATTACGACGTCGGCATGTCCGACGTGTTCTTCGCTGAACTGGGCATCGCCCCACCGGATCACCACCTCGGCATCGGCAGCGGATCACAGGGTGCGCAGACCGGCGCGATGCTCGCCGCGCTGGAGCAGGTGATGCTCGCCGAGCGTCCCGATGTGGTGGTCGTGCTCGGTGACACCAACTCCACGCTTGCGGGTGCCCTGGCGGCGGCGAAGCTGCACCTGCCGGTGGCGCATGTGGAGGCTGGCCTGCGGAGCTTCAACAAGCGTATGCCTGAAGAAGTGAACCGCGTGATGACGGATCACCTCAGCCTGTGGTCGTTCGCGCCGTCGGATGTCGCGCGCCGGCAACTGGCCGATGAGGGGATTACGACTGGCGTGCACGTCGTGGGCGACATCATGCTCGACGTCGTGATGCAGCAGCGTGCCAGAGCGCGTGCAACCTCCCGCATGCCAGCCGCGCTGGACCTGGTGTCGCGCGGCTACGCACTGGCGACGATTCATCGCGCCGAAAACACCGATGACAAAGCACGATTGTCGGCGGTGCTCGACGCGATCGGTGCGCTCGAGCTGCCAGTGGTGCTGCCGCTGCATCCGCGCACACGCAGCCGCATCGATGGTTTTGGTCTGACCCTGCCGACGCATGTGCGGGTCGTTGAACCGATGGGTTATCTCGACATGCTGGCGCTGCTCGACGGCGCGCGCTGCGTGATCACGGATTCTGGCGGAGTGCAGAAGGAGGCGTACTACGTCGGTGTTCCCTGCGTGACGTTGCGCGCCGAAACCGAGTGGACCGAGACGGTGGATGCCGGCTGGAACATGCTCTGCCAGGCCACGCCCGATGCACTGGTGTCGGCAGTCGCCACGATGACGACGCCGCGTCCTGCGCAGCGTCCGTTGTACGGTGACGGCACGGCGGCGGAGCAGATCGCCGTCATCCTCGCTGCGGCCTGAGAGGAGGAACCGACCATGTGCGGCATCTGCGGCGTGGTGAGTATCGGTGGCAGCGTAATCGGGTCGCTGGCCGAGCGACTCGAGCACATGAATGCTCTGCAGGCACACCGTGGCCCCGATGGCGAAGGCCGCTGGATGCATCCCTTCGGCATCGCCGGAGTCGGACACCGTCGCCTGAGCATCATCGACATTGTCAGTGGCGTACAGCCGATGCGCGACGACGCGAGTGGCTGCGTGCTCACGTACAACGGTGAGATCTACAACTATCGCGAGCTGCGTGCGGAGCTGGGCGAATCGCAGTTCCGCACCGCGTCCGACACGGAGGTGATCCTGCGCGCGTGGTTGCGCTGGGGTCCGGCGTGTGTGCAGCGACTGCGCGGCATGTTCGCGTTCGCGATCTGGGATGCGCGAGACAACACGTTGTTCGCTGCGCGCGACCGATTCGGCGTGAAGCCCTTCTACTACATCGAGCAGCATGGCCTCATGCACTTCGCGTCGGAGGCGAAGGCGTTGCTGCCGTTTCTGCCGGCGGTGGAGACGGATGTGAACGGACTGCGCGACTATCTCGCCTTCCAGCTCTGCCTCGATGGCAAGACGATGTTCCGCGGCGTGCGTGAGCTGCCGGCCGGCCACACGCTGACGGTGCAGCACGGTCGGGTGCGGGAATCCCGGTACTGGGACGTCGAGTTCGAGCTCGACATGTCGCATCGCGCCGGCTGGTTCGAGACGCGCACGATGGAGCTGCTGAGCGACTCGGTCGACAAGCACCTGCAGGCCGACGTGCCGGTGGGCGCCTACGTGAGTGGCGGCATCGACTCGGGCATCATCGCGACGATGGCCGCACAGCGCACCGGTCCACTGACGGCCTTCACGGGGACATTCGCGCTCGGTGCCGAGTACGACGAGACCGCGTACGCCGCCGCAATCGCCGAACAGAACGGCATGACGCTGCATACCCAGTCGATCACGGTTGATGACTTCATCCGCGACATCGGGAAGGTGATGTACCATCTCGACTATCCGATTGCCGGCCCGGGCTCGTTCTCGCAGTTCGAGGTGTCGGGCCTCGCGGCACAGCACCGCAAGGTGGTGCTGGGTGGCCAGGGCGGCGACGAGATCTTCGGCGGCTACACGCGCTACCTGATCGCCTATTTCGAGCAGTGCATCAAGGCCGCCATCGACGGCACGTCGCAGAACGGAAACTTCGTGGTGAGTTACGAGTCGATCATTCCGAATCTCTCGGCGTTGCGCAACTACAAGCCGTTGATGCAGGAGTTCTGGCGTGATGGACTGTTCGCGCCGATGAACGAACGCTACTTCCGCCTCATCAACCGCGCGCCGCACCTCGGTGATACGGTGCGGTGGAACGAGATCGGTACGTATTCTCCGTTCGACACCTTCGCGGCGATTTTCGACGGCGCCAACAGCGCGAAAGGGTCGTATTTCGATCGCATGACGCACTTCGATTTCAAGACGTTGCTGCCGGCGTTGCTGCACGTGGAGGATCGCGTGTCGATGGCGCATGGGCTCGAGGCGCGCGTGCCGATGCTCGACCACCCGCTGGTGGAATTCGCCGCCACGATTCCGGCCGACGTGAAGTTCGCGAACGGGGAGTTGAAGCGGCTGCTGATGCAGGTGGCCGGTGGACTGCTGCCGGCGGCGGTGACCGCGCGCCGCGACAAGATGGGGTTTCCGACGCCGTTCACCGAATGGGCCAAGGGCCCCGCGCGCGACTTCGTGTTCGACCTGCTCTCGACGGGGGCCGCGCAACATCGGCAGTACATCGACAACACGCGCGTGCTCGACCTGGTGGCGCGCGAGCCGCGCTTCGGTCGCAATCTGTGGGCGTTGTTCTCGCTCGAGCTGTGGCAGCAGACCTTCCACGATGTCGTCCGGCCGTTCAACGCTGCGGAGGTGGCCGGTGCCACACCGCTGCTGCTGGATGTCGCGGCGTGACCTCGTCTCTATGTGCGCGCTGACCACGCGCTCTTCCGATCGTTCGACCTCTCTCCTCAACCATACCGATCATGCGCGTGCTCATCACTGGCGGTTCAGGTTTCATCGGCTCCCACCTCGCCGACCGGCTGCTCGCGCGCGGTGACGAGGTGTGCGTCATCGACAACTTCGCCACTGGCCGCCGCGACAACCTGGCCTTCCATCCCAGGCTGACCGTCGAGGAAGGCACGATCGCCGACCGCGAACTCGTGGATGCGGTATTCGACCGATTCCAGCCCGAGATCGTGGTGCACGCGGCTGCATCGTACAAGGATCCGGATGCGTGGGAGGAAGATGCGCGCACCAACGCTCAGGGCTCGGCGCTGATCGCGCGCGCCGCGGCGCGCACTGGTGTGCGTCGGCTGATCTACTTCCAGACCGCGCTCTGCTACGGCCTCAAGCCGATCGAGCAGCCGATCACGCTGTCGCATCCGCTGCTGCCGTACGGTTCGAGCTATGCGATCTCGAAGACGGCGGGCGAGGGGTACGTCGCGCTATCCGGGGTCGAGTTTCTGTCGTTCCGTCTCGCCAATGCGTATGGCCCGCGCAATCTGAGCGGCCCGCTGCCGACGTTCTACCAGCGGCTGGCGTCGGGCAAGAAGTGCTTCGTGATGAACACGCGCCGTGACTTCGTCTACATCGACGACCTGATCGACGCTGTCGAGAAGGCGGTCGATGGCGCGGGCGCTGGCGGTTTCTATCACATCTCGTCGGGCACCGACTACTCGATCAAGGAGCTGTTCGACGAGACGGTCGCCGCGCTGCAGATCACGCTCGCCGAGCCGGTCGAGGAGCGCGAGCGGAATCCGGACGACGTGTTCTCGATCCTGCTCGATCCGTCGCGCACGGAGCGGGAGTTTTCGTGGAAGACGAAGACGTCACTCGCGCACGGTGTGCGGTCGGCGATCGCCTACTACCAGGAGTACGGGATTGCGGAGACGTTCACGCACCTGCGTGTCAGCGTCGGA
The DNA here is from genome assembly GCA_038231095.1 of Gemmatimonadales bacterium. GTDB lineage: Bacteria > Gemmatimonadota > Gemmatimonadetes > Gemmatimonadales > Gemmatimonadaceae > JACMLX01. Next base: position 856 of record JBBRLZ010000023.1, on the reverse strand, counting down.
TGAGTGCACCGCCGTCCGTGAGCGGTAGCTCAGTACTCGTGACGGGCGGCGCCGGCTTTGTCGGCAGCAATCTCGTGCTGCGCCTGCTCGCCGATGGAGTCGGGCGCGTGCTGATCGTGGACAATCTCCTGTCGGCGGTGGCGGAGAACGTGCCCCAGGATACGCGGGTGAGTTTTCTCCGAGGGTCGATCGCTGACGATACCGTGCTGGCTCAGGTACAGGATGACTTCGATTTCGTCTTTCACCTCAGCACGTATCACGGCAACCAGAGCTCGATCCACGATCCGATCGCCGATCACGACAACAACCTGCTGACGACGCTGAAGCTCTGCGAGCGCGTGAAGGGTTTCACGCGGCTGCGGAAGCTCGTGTACGCCGGTGCGGGCTGTGCGGTGGCGGAGAAGACCTTCGACGACCCGACGCCAACGGATGAGGATGCGCCGGTGTCACTGCGCATGGACAGCCCGTACTCGATCTCGAAGATCGTCGGGGAGTTCTACGTCAACTACTACCACGAACGGCATGCACTGCCGGCCGTGCGCGCGCGATTCCAGAATGTGTATGGGCCGCGCGAGATTCTCGGTGCCGGCGACTGGCGAGGCACGCCGGCCACGGTGTGGCGCAACGTCACGCCGACGTTCATCTGGAAGGCGCTGCAGCACGAGGCCCTGCCGCTCGAGGGCGGTGGAGACACCACGCGCGACTTCATCTACGTCGATGATCTCGTCGAGGGACTCGTGCGCTGTGCGGAGCGCGGCGCACCGGGTGAGGTCTACAACCTTGCCAGTGGCGTGGAGATCAGCATTCGGGATCTCGCGGAGCGGATCAACGCGCTGACGGAGAACCCGACGCCGAT
>JBBRLZ010000022.1:0-63735 GCA_038231095.1 Gemmatimonadales bacterium | reverse complement strand
GCCCCCTTGACTTGCATGTGTTAAGCACGCCGCCAGCGTTCGTCCTGAGCCAGGATCAAACTCTCCAAGAAGAATTCAATTAGCTCTCGCGAACCGCTCACAACACCCATTACTGGACCATCATGAGACGGTCCGGAATCATAAAATTCGTGTTTGAAATCGCTCGCGAACAGGCACGAACCCGTTCGCTCAAATGCGATACCACCACACGCTTTCTCTCTCGATTGTCAATCAGCTGTGATGCGTCAGGAGCGCTCAACCACCGCGGCTCGCTGCATCGCCCCCGCCACAGAACCGGCGGAGTCCCCAATGATAGCCTGCCAAAACTCCCAGTCAACCCCTGCAGCAGACTTTCTTTTCGCGCACGGCAGACACGACAACAACACCCGCAACTGCAACACAATTCACCTCACACGTCCGCGTCGTCCTCACCTGGAATCCGACCATATCGGTCCTCCGTGAAGTCGATCTCGTCCGCCTCATCATCGTCGTCGTCCTCATCGTCCAACTCGTCGTCCTCGAACTCGTCGAGGTCGTCATCATCATCGTCATCATCGTCGTCGTCATCGTCGTCGTCGTCGTCGAGATCCTCCTCGTCGAGATCGTCCTCCACGTCGTCGATGTCGTCCTTTTCCACCGCCTCATCGGGTCCGGCCGCCCGCACCACCACACCACGGGCCTCACCGAGCTCAGCGCCGGCTCCGGCGCCCATCGATGCCCGCACATCGTCGTCCGATGTCATCGATGCCCACACTCCCTGTACCGACATGGCCTGCGATTCTCCCCGTGCGTCCAGATGTCGTAAAGTCGTGTCGCGACATGCCTGCACCACGGCACGCACGTCGCGACAGCCAGGCCTCAATCCCGATCGCGCTCCTTCTTCAGGTCACGCGTCGCCCGCTTCCGATCGATGGTGTTCAACACCTTCTTGCGCAAGCGAATCGACTGCGGCGTGACCTCGATCAACTCATCCTCTTCGATGTACTCGAGCGCGCTCTCCAACGTGTGAATGCGCGGCGGCTCCAGCACGATCGCATCATCCGCAGACTTGCTGCGCATGTTGCTCAACTTCTTCTCCTTCGTGGGGTTCACGTCCATGTCGCCGGGACGCGAATTCTCACCGACCACCATCCCTTCATACACCGGCTGCCCCGGCTCCACGAACAGCGTCGAACGCTCACCCAGGTTGCCGAGTGCGAACGCGATGATGGTGCCGTTCTCCATGCTCACCAGCACACCGCGCGTGCGGCCGTCCAATGCACCGGACCACGCCCCGTATTCGAGGAAGCGGTGATGCATGATGCCGGTGCCACGAGTATCGGTCAGAAACTCGGAGCGATAACCAAACAGGCCGCGCGCCGGAATGCGATACGTGAGCCGCACCATGCCCTGCCCGGGATTCTTCATCTCGGTCATTTCCGCCTTGCGGGGCCCGAGCTTCTCGATCACCGCACCGACGTAGTCGTCCGGCACGTCGATCAGCAGTTCCTCGTACGGCTCCAGCTTCTGGCCGTTGTCGCCGATGCGCGTGATGACTTTCGGGCGTGACACCTGAAACTCATAGCCCTCGCGGCGCATGGTTTCCATCAGGATCGACAGATGGAGCTCACCGCGACCGCTGACCTTCCAGGTGTCGGTGTTGTCGGTCTCCTCGACGCGCAGCGCGACGTTGCGCTCCAGCTCCTTCATCAGGCGATCACGCACCTGCCGCGACGTGACGAACTTCCCTTCCTTGCCGGCGAACGCAGACGTGTTCACCTGGAAATCGACGCTGATCGTCGGCTCTTCCACGGCGATGCCTTCGAGGCGTTCCTGGAAGCTCGGATCGGTGATCGTGAGGCCGATCTCGACGTTGTCGAGGCCCGCCACCGACACGATCTCGCCGGCCGAGGCTTCCTGCACTTCGACGCGCTCCAGCCCTTCGAAACAGAACAGTTTCGTGACGCGACTGTTCTGGATCGGTTGTTTCGGGTCCATCTGCAGCAGTGACACCACGTCACCGACACGCACCACACCCATCTCGACGCGACCGATGCCCATGCGGCCGAGATAGCTGGAGTAGTCGATCGTGGACACGAGCATCTGGAACGGGCCGGTCGCATCGTTCGGCGGAATCGGCACATACTGCAGAATCGCGTCGAACAGGGGTTCCATGTTCGTCCCGTCGACGTCGAGATCCATCGTTGCAATGCCCTGGCGCGCACTTGCGTACACCACCGGCGCATCGAGCTGCGCTTCGGTGGCATCGAGCTCGATGAACAGGCTCAGCACCTCATCATGCACACGCATCGGATCGGCACCGGGACGGTCGATCTTGTTGATGACGACGATCGGCACGCGACCCAGCTCGAACGCCTTGCGCAGCACGAACCGCGTCTGCGGCATCGGGCCATCGAACGCATCGACGACGAGCAGCACGCCGTCCACCATACGCATGATGCGCTCGACTTCCCCGCCGAAATCGGCGTGGCCGGGCGTGTCGATGACGTTGATCTTGTTGCCCTTCCAGCGGATCGACGTGTTTTTTGCGAGAATCGTGATGCCGCGTTCTTTCTCGAGCGGATTGGAATCCATGACACGCTCAGCGACAACCTGATTCTCGCGGAACGCTCCGGCCTGGCGGAGCATCTGATCCACGAGAGTCGTCTTACCGTGGTCGACGTGCGCAATGATGGCAATGTTACGAATAGACATCTGTCAAACTTAGCCCGGGGGCCAAGAGGGCCGCGCATTCACACGATTTTCACGGGTTTCCGGGCCTGCGCGTCGCCCCCGCGGCGGTGCCTACGCCGCGACACCGCCTACGCCGCGACACTGCCTACGCCGCGACACGGTCGAGGGTGATCCCGCGCGACTGCAGCGCCTGCTGGAAGCCGCCCTTGTCCACGGCCTTGACCCAGGCGTCGTTCGCGTCCACGAGGTCCCGCTCCACCAGATCCAGCAGCGCGTCGTTCATGGTCACCATGCCGAGCTTCTTGGACGTCTGCATGACCGTCGGGATCTGGAAGGTCTTGCCCTCGCGGATCAGGTTCGACAGTGCCGTGTTGGCAAGCAACACTTCACGCGCCGCGGCGCGGCCGCCACCCTTCTTCTTAACGAGCGTCTGTGAGATCACGCCCTTCAGCGACTCGCTGAGCATGGTGCGGATCTGCGCCTGCCGATCGGCCGGGAATTGATCGATCAGGCGATCGACTGTACTCGGCGCCGTCGTCGTGTGCAGCGTGCCGAAGACGAGATGGCCGGTCTCCGCCGTCTCGATGGCGCATTCGATGGTCTCGAGATCGCGCAACTCGCCTACCAGAATCACATCCGGATCCTCACGCAACGCCGCCCGCAGCGCGGCCTTGAAGCTGCCGGTATGCACGCCCACCTGCCGCTGCGTGATGATGCATTTCTTGCTGGCGTGCACGAACTCGATCGGATCCTCGATCGTGATGATATGATCGGTGCGCGTACGGTTCACGAGATCGATCATACCGCACAACGTGGTGCTCTTGCCGCTGCCGGTCGGACCGGTCACGAGCACCAGACCCTTCGACAGCTGGCAGAGCGCCTTCTCGAACTCCGACAACCCGAGCTGCTCGGCGGTGATGATCGTGGACGGAATCAGGCGGAAGACCGCCGCTGCGCCGCAGCGATCGCGAAGCGCATTGCCGCGGAAGCGCGCCACGCCCGGAATGTCGATCGCGAAGTCGGTGTCGTTCTTCGCCTGAAACTCCTCGCGATTCATCTCCGGCATGGACGCGAGCAGCATCTGCTCGAGCTGGTCGCCACCGAGCGGTGCAGCGCCACCAACGCGCACCAGCTCACCGTCACGACGGATGATCGGTGGTTCACCAACGCGCAGATGCAGGTCACTGCCCTTCTGCGCCGCGAGTGCGCGCAGCAGCGCGTCCAGCGCCTGGCGCGGTCCGTGCTCGAGTGCCGGCGTGGCCTTCGCGATGGTCGCCTCTTCACGCAGCGCGGAATCGGCGGAACTGGCCGGACTGATCTGCGCCACGACGCGACCTTCCTTGTCGCGCTGAATGGAGCACTCGACCGGAATGTTGTTTCCCTCATACGGGAAGCGGGCAGGTCCGCCCTGCATCACGGCGCCCTGCAGATTGGCAGGCGCAATCTCGCGCAGCAATCCAACGATCTGCTCGGCCGTCAGCGGCTGCTTGGTGATCGCTCGTGTGCCACCGTCGAAGCGGAGCTCCGCGACAGCCCCTTCATACAGCACGAGAATCGTCGGTGGCGCTGTACCGAGCGCCATCAGAAACTTGTCGAGAGATGCCATTGGCAGCTGCAGAATCTCAGGACCGGCGATCAACCGTGGTGGGCCGGCTGCCGATCCGTGGGTGGGCGAAGGTCGAACGTTCTGCCGGAAGGACGCGCGTCGAGGCCGCCCGTCACGTTACGATGTTCGAAGAATTCCGTGCGCCATCACGTCTGTTTGTCGCGCGCTGACGCGCGCTGCGCGGCGCGATCGCAACTGCGGGATGTATCAGGCGCTGGCGTGATTCGCGAAGCGCGCGCAGAGCAGTACGGCGTGACGAAAGCTCGAGGCATCTGCGATCCCGCGACCGGCAATGTCGATGGCCGTGCCATGATCCGGCGACGTCCGCGGAAATGGCAGGCCGAGTGTCACGTTCACGCCGTTGCCGAAACTCGCGACCTTGATCGCGGTCATGCCCACATCGTGGTACGGCGCAATGACGGCATCGAACTCACCACGCATCGCACGCACGAACACGGTGTCCGCAGGAAACGGCCCGAACGCGCCGAGCTCGCGCGCGATCGGCGCGAGGAGCTCCGTGTCTTCGCTGCCGAACCGGCCGCCGTCGCCGCCATGCGGATTGAGCGCACAGAGCGCAATGCGTGGTTCCGCGATCTGAAACCAGTGCCTGAGCCCGTCGCGCGTGAGCGTGATTGCATCGCGCAGCGTGTCAGCAGTCAGCGCCTCGTGCACACCGCGCAGTGGAATGTGCGTGGTCGCGAGGACGACGCGCAGCGTGTCACTTGCGAGCATCATCGCGGTCTTGCGACCAGTCAGATCGGCGAGAAGCTCGGTGTGTCCCGGTGCGTCGTAGCCACCGAGCAAAAACGCATGCTTGTCGAGCGGCGCAGTGACGATGCCGCGCACCGCGCCCGATTGCGCCAGTTCCACAGCGCGAACGACGGCATCTCCGGCAAGCTTTCCTGCAAGCGCCGCGTCGCCGCCGGGCATCCAGGTGCCGATGGATTCATGCACATCGACTTCGGTGCCGCGGGGACCGACGACCAGCAGATCACAGAGCGCGCCGATCTCGTCGTCGTCGAGCATGGCCTGCACCAGTTCCGGTCCGATGCCACGAGGATCGCCGAGTGTGACGGCGAGTCGCGGACGCCGACGCGTCACGAGTGCGGACCCGACATCACTTCTCCGGCTCGGCGACTGGGGCCGGCGCCGGCAACTCGGGGATTGGGTTGCGCAGCACGAAGGTTGCGGCACGCAGCGAATCGATGAAGCGGCGCATCGAGCGCTCTTCGACGAGCTGTGAACGAATGCGCTCGCGCACTTCGCCCATCGAGTACATGCCCTCGTCCTGTGAGCTGAGCAGCTGCAGCACGACGAACTTCTTGGTGCCACGACGCTGATTCTCGATCGCGAACGGTGCGCTGATCTCGTTCACCTTCAGGTTCTTCAGCGCCTCGATGTACGGCGCCGGCAGGTCCTTTTTGGGGAACGGGTCGTTGAACGCCTTCACTTCGTCGGGATCGTGGAACTTCATGCTCAGCGTGTCGAAGCGTGATCCGGCGCGCCAGGCGGTCGCAACGCTGTCGGCCAGACGGTTCGCACGCTGCTCATCGAGCGAGTCGAGCGTTGGGACGATCAGAATGTGCCGCGCCTTCACTTCGGCGGGCTGAATCTTGTCCACGCGAATGATGTGATAGCCGAAGTTCGTTTCGATGACGGGGCTCAGCACGCCGGGCGGCAGCGCGAACATCATGCGATCGAATTCCGGCACCATCACGCCGCGGCGATTCCAGCCGAGGTCTCCGCCCGTCTCCTTGTTCGACGGGTCCATGCTTTCGCGCTTGGCGACGAGTTCGAAGTTGCCACCGCGCTGAAGTTCGACGAGCAGCGAATCGATGTGCGCCTTCGCTTTCGCCTTGGCGGCGGGGCTCGCACTCGGGCTGATGATCACCTGCCGGAAGGTGACCTGTGCCGGACGCTTGGGCAGCGTGTTGCGGTTGGTTTCGTACATCTTCACGACATCCGCTTCCGACACGACGGCGCGCACCAGTTTGCCGTCGCCCTTCATCTTGTCGATCAGCTTGCGCTGCACCTGCGCGCGCTTCGCCGCCTCGATCAAGGTCTTCTTGTATTCCTCGGGCGTGCCGAAGCCGGCGCCGGCAAGCGCCTGACGGAATTCCTGATCCGACTTGAACTGCTCGCGGACCTTTCGCACCTGTCCTTCGACTTCGGGCAGGACGTCGCCGTCCACCACCTCGACTTTTTCGACCACGGCCTTCTGCACCAGCAACTCCGCATCGATCAGTTCGTCGATCATCCGTTCGACGAGCTTGCGATGTTCGACCGAATCAGCCGGAATCGGCATGCCCTGCGCGCGCCGCGTGTTGTACTCCTCGAGCACCTCGCTCCAGAGGATCGCGTGTTCCCCGGCGATTGCAATCACGCGATCCACGGGCACGACCGGTGGGCCGCCCTTGGTTGCAGCGGGTCGGGCGGGAGTCGGAATCTGGGCCTGCAGCGCAATGGCGCAGGTCAGCGAAGCGGCGAAGACGGCGAGGGGTCGAATCATGCGACAGGTACCCGGCAGGCGCGGTGTCGGTTCATCACCCGAGCGGTGACGAGCCACACAGCACAGCAAATGTAGAACGGGGGAGCGCGGTCTTCGCGCTCCCCCGTCGGTCGAGCAGCTGCAGCATCAGACTACGGCTTCTTCGCCGGTGCTGGCGTGGCCGGAGCGGCCGGCGCCGGACCTGCCGGAGCAGCCTGCGGTGCACCCGGCATCGGAACCGCCGACGCGGGACGATTTGCGGCGCGCGTCGAGTCAGCCGAACCGCGGAGCTTCGTCGCCGCTTCGAGCGCCCGATCAACACCGGCATCCACGATCTTCGCGCCCGGGAAACGGGTGCGGAGCATCAGGTCCATGGAGCGTGCGATCGGCACGAAGGCACCATCACGCACCAGCATGTTCTCGAGGAACGCATTGACGCGCGCCGTGGCGATCTTCTCACGCCCTTCCACCGTCTTGGCGCTGTCGGTGAGCTGGTTGGGCGCAACGCCGAGCTGCGTCCAGGAGTTGATCACCAGCGTGCGGAATTCGGCGCGGATCTGGCTCTTTTCCTGATCGGTCAGATCGACCTTGGCGCTGTCGGCCTGCGCGAGGAACAGCTCATTGCGCATGAAGTTCTTGATCAGCGTCGGAATGATCGTGTCCGGCGCGTTCTGGATCTGGGGAATCAGGCCCTGCTCCGGCGGGTACGCGTCGATCCAGCGCACCAGCTGACGGGCGGTGAAGTCACCCTTCTTCGAGGTACCGATGACCATGCTGCTGCTGCGGTAGCTATCGAGATCACCGACGACGTCACGCGCCATCTTCGGTGCATCGGATTTCACGGCCACGGTGTTCGCGGCTTCGAGGCGCGCCCAGTAGGTGGACTCGGCGGCGGCGCCACCGCGCTGCTTCATGAGTTCCGCAACCTTGTCCGTCACGTCTGAGTAGACGGGCCGATAGATGATGTGGAATCCGAAGCGCGTCTGAATGACCGGCGAGATTTCACCCGGCTTGACGGCCTTCAGGCCGGTTTCGAACTCCGGCGCCATCATGCCCTTGGGGAAGGCGCCGAGCGAACCGCCCTGCGCGGCTGATCCCGGATCCTGGCTGAACTTCGACGCCAGAGAGGAGAAGTTCGCCGGCGTCAGCACCTTACGCAGCGAATCGGCACGGCCCTTGAGCGCCGCGACCTGCTCCTGCGTGGCGCCCTTTTCCGGAACGCGGAACAGGATGTGGCTGGCGGCGAGGACTTCACCGTTGTTGTAGCGGGTCTCGCCGTCGGCCGGGGAGGCGATGGTCCAGCTCTTCGAAACCTGCTCGAAGAACTTGCGGGCGCGGGCGTTGGCGATCGGCGCCCAGAGGGCGGAGTCGAGCGACTTCGGATCGTTGAGCGAATCGCCTGTCGCGCCGGCTTTGGCCAGCAGCTGGTAGTTCACCCAGAGGTCGGCAACGACGCGCACGACATCCTTTCGGAGCGGCACTTTCGAGCCGCCGAGCAGCTCGGAGAGCTTCTTGACGGTCAGTTCTTCGGAGCCAGCCTTCGCAACGGTGTCCGCGTGCGCACTGAGCGCACCACTGTTGCAGCCGACCAGCTGGGCCATGGCGCCAGCGGCGATCGCGGCGAGGGCAAGTCTCTTCATTCGTGAAAGCGGGATACGGGTGAAGCTGCGACAGCCTGTCGGGAACGATCCGCCGCGGGACCGGACGATCAGCGGCTCAGACTGCGCAGGGAACGGACGAGGCCTTCGAGCACCGCTGCTCCGCCGAGTCGCGTGAGCTTGAGCGTCAAGGGATGCGCGCGGCGCACCTCGGCCTGGAACTGCACTTCGTGAAAGGCGGCGCTGAACCCCTTCATCCGGGGCACAGCATCAGCGCGAAACGTAATACGCCCCTCATCACCCCGCACCAGCATTGCCTCGATTCCGAGGGTACCCCCGAGGAGGCGCAGCTGGGCGAGATCGAAGTAGGCCGAGGCGGCCGGGGGGAGCGGTCCGAAACGGTCGCGCACCTCGGCTGCGAGGGCCTCGATCGCAGCGGCATCCGGCGCCTTCGTGAGGCGGCGGTAGACGTCGAGCTTGAGGTCCTGCATCGGGACATAGTCGTCCGGCAGGAACGCCGGCACGTCGAGCGACACGTCCGAGGGCTGCGGCGGCGGAGCCGAATCGCCGCGCTGGATGCGCGTGACCGTCTCCTCGAGGAGTCGCAGATAGAGATCGAAGCCGACGGCATGCACGAAGCCGCTCTGCTCGGGGCCAAGCAGGTTCCCGGCGCCGCGCAGTTCCATGTCCTTGAGCGCGACACGATAGCCGCTGCCGAGTTCCGTGTTGTGCTCGAGCACACGCAGACGGCGCTCCGCATCCTCATCGACGATGTCAGGGACGAGGAGATAGCAGTAGGCGCGCCGATGCGAGCGACCGACACGACCGCGCAACTGATACAGCTGTGCGAGACCGAAGTGGTCGGCCCGATCGACGAACATCGTGTTTGCGTTCGAGACATCGAGGCCGCTTTCGACGATCATCGTGCTGACGAGGATGTCGGCCTCGCCGCGCACGAACTGGCGCATGACCTCTTCCAGCTCACGCTCCTTCATCTGGCCGTGGCCGACGACGATGCGGGCGCGCGGCACGAGCCGCTTGAGGTGATCGGCAACCGCCAGAATCGTCTCGATGCGATTGTGCACGAAGAAGCACTGCCCGCCACGATCAAGCTCGCGTGCGACCGCTTCCTCGATCAGCGCATCGTCGTTCGGCTCGACATAGGTGAGCACCGGGCTGCGGTCGCGCGGCGGTGTCTGCATCAGCGTCATGTCGCGCAGGCCGGCGAGCGACTGGTGCAGTGTGCGCGGAATCGGCGTGGCGGTCAGCGTGAGCACGTCCGTCTCCATCTTCAGCTGCTTGAGACGTTCCTTGTGCTTCACGCCAAACCGATGCTCTTCATCGACGATGATCAGGCCGAGATCGGCGAAGACGACATCCTCGCCAAGCAGGCGATGCGTGCCGATGACGATGTCCACTTCCTTCTTCTTCAGCCGCTCGAGCGTGATGGCCTGTTCCTTCCCCGTGCGGAAGCGACTCAGTTCCTCGATCACGACCGGAAAGTCCGCGAGACGATCGCCGAACGTGCGCACATGCTGGTCGGCGAGAATCGTCGTCGGGACGAGCACCGCGACCTGTCGCCCGCTCTGCACGGCCTTGAACGCCGCGCGCACAGCGATCTCCGTCTTGCCATAGCCCACGTCGCCCACGAGCAGGCGATCCATCGGGCGGCCGCTCTCCATGTCCTTCTTCACGTCGGTCGTGGCACGACGCTGATCGGGCGTATCCTCGAACAGGAAACCGCTTTCGAGCTGCATCTGCCAGTTCGTATCAGGCACGTGCGCCGGCCGCGACGCGATGCGACGCCGCGCATACAGATCGAGCAGTTCGTGCGTCATCTCGAGGATGGCGGCACGCGTCTTGTCGCGCTGCTGACTCCACTTTCGTCCACCGAGCTTGTGCAGCCGCGGCGGCGGTGCATCGGCACTCACATCGCCGGCGGCGCGATAGCGCTCGACCTGATCGATGCGATAGAGCGGCACGTTCAGGCGATCGCCGCCCTCGTACTCGATGACCGCGACTTCGACGGTGCTTTCACCGACGAAGATCGTGGACATGCCGCGATAAATGCCGATGCCATGCTCGAGATGCACGACGAAGTCGCCACTCTTGAGCGCCGTGACGACGTCCAGTGCGGCACCGCCACCGTATTTCCGCGCGCGACGAATACGCCGTTCGCGGCGGAAGATCTCGTGGTCGGTGAGCACGCGAAGCCCATCGCGTCCTTCCTGCGCCGGCAGCAGAAACCCGGCGCCGAGCACACCGAGTGCGAGCGTCGCTTCGGTGCGACGACCGCGCTCGTCGAGCAGTTCCTCGAGGCGTTCGAGCTGACCGCTGTTGTCGCAGAGAATGAGCGTCGGCACGCCACCGGCGATCAGCTTGCGCAACGCCGCCATGTCACGCCCGACCGCTTCCGGTGCACGCACCGGGAAGCCGACATCGATCGTCTCCGAACTCGGATCGACGATCCGGATCGTGCCGAAGCCGCGCAGGCGCTTACGCGTGGCATCCGGCTGCTCGAACAGCAACTCACGCTTCGGCGCATCCTCGCCGCGGCGGCGCGCCAGATCGACGTGATGCTGCGCTTCATCCCAGGTGCGCTTGAGCTCTGGTTCGATGCTCGTGCCGAGCGGTTGCAGCAGCAGAGTGTCGGGCGGCAGCAGGTCGGCGAGCGTGATGCGCTCGTACGCCGCTTCACCTTCGTCCGTCGCCGGAATGTCCACCGGCAGGATCAGCGCCACGCTTGCATCGCGTGTGCTGCGTTGCGTGAGCAGATCGAAGTGCCGCAGCTCCTCGATCTCGTCGCCCCAGAACTCGAGGCGCACCGGCTCCGCCATGCCGAAGCTGTAGATGTCGAAGATGCCGCCACGCACGCTGTACTGCCCGACGTCGTCGACCATCGGCACGCGCTCGAACCCATGCGCGTCGAGATGCTCCGACAACGCTTCGAGTCGCCACGCGTCACCCTTGTGCAGCTCGAGGCGTGCGCGTGACACGGCCCGCGCCAACTGCGTGCGTTCCATCAACGCGCGTGACGTCGTGAGCAGCAACCGCACCGCACCACGCGACAGTTTCTCCAGCGTTTCGACGCGCTCGCCCGCGACTTCCGTATGCGGCTCGACTTCGCCGAATCCTTCGCGCGGCGGATACAGCGCAATGCCATCGGCATCGGCGAGCGCCGCCAGATCGGCGAGCCAGCGTTCGGCGTCAGGCAATGCGTCGGTGACGATCACGATCACGCGGCCGGTCAAGCGACGCGCCAGTGCCGCGATCATCACGGCATCGCTCGAGCCGTGCAGGCCCGCGATCGTGAGCGTCCGGTTCGGCACCGGCAGCGAGTTGTAGACGCGCGTGAATTGTGGCAGGCGTTCGAGCGCGTCGAGCAGGGTCGGAAGGCCCATCAGGCGGTGCGTGCGGAAGAGTCAGTGGCGGCAGCGCCAGACTTGAAGCGACCTGAGAGCCAGGCTTCGGCAAGCACAGCAAGCAGCGCGAGCAAGAGCAACGGTGCGCCCATCGGCTGTGATGCACCGGATTGACGGACGCTGCCGAGGAAGGCGGCGACATCGGAGTTCACAGCAGCGCGATCAGCACCGCCGAAGCGCGCGATGAGCTCAGCCGGCGTGGCGCGCGCGAGCTGCGGTTCGCCGGCGTCGATCTGCACGCCGAGTGCGCCGATCACATCGCTGCCGCGCATCCAGAACCAGAGGCCGGGAGCGAATGGCGCCGTCGTCGTGGCGCTGGTGATCGGCTTGCGCGTCTTGCCATCGGCGCTGCGCAGTTCAGTCGCGCCGGAGGGCGCGCTGATCGACTGCCCAGGCGAAGCGTGCATTGCGGCGGTCGTGCCCGAGGCGAGGTTGCTGATCGCGTCAGCCAGCCACGGCACGAACGTCGCGCGGACAGGGAGTGTTGTGCTGGTGGGATTGAGCGACGAACCAAGCACGATCCACTTCGGGCCGCGCACCATCCAGACCGCGTTGCCGACCTGCGCAACCGTGTCGCCGATGGCGTTCGACTCGGCAATCAGCGGGAACCACTGTGTGACGCGAACGGCCGTGTCACCACGCAAATCGTCGTGCGCACTGCGCACCAGCTGCGTGCCACGCTGTTCGGCGCCGAAGCGCCACGGAATGCCGAGCTTCGCGAGCGCGGCATTCGCGGCCGCCACACCACCAGCATCGGCTGGCGGCAGAATCAACGCGGGCAACGCGGCAATCGTCGCAGCCGGGGCGACAGCGACCATGACATCACCGCTCGTGCGAACGCGCCCGCTTTCGCGCAGCGCCGCGATGGCGGCCCCGACGAATTCACCGGCTGACTCGCGCACGGCGGGCGCGCTACCGACGACGATCGGCACGATGGCGTGATCGTCGCCGCCCACGCCACTCGGCTCGAGCGTGACGTCGAGCGCCTGCCAGCCCTGGCCGACGCCGACGAGCGGGATGCGCGCCGTCGCGAGCGAATCACCGGCGCCGCGCACGACCACGCCGCGTGCCAGTGTGTTGTCACCGATCGCGATGCGATACGCCGTCGAATCGCGGACCGCCTGCACCGTGAGTACGATCGCACCGCGTGGCGTCCACCACTGCGGCTGCGCGACGGCGGAGAGAATCGCGCCGTTCGGCGGTGCCGCGAGCGTTGGCACGAAGACGCGAATTCGCGATGACGACGACGGGATGTCCGTCGTCCACGCGCTGCGCTGCCCGTCGGTCAGGATGACGACCGCACCGCCGTCGTTGCCCGCACCCTGCGTGAGCGAGATCGCCGTGCGTACCGCTGCATCCAGCTGGCCCGCGCCGGGAATTGCGATGACGCGTGACAGCGCGGCATCGATGGCATCAGGACCGGTGAACAGCGTACCGTCGGCAGTGATCAGCCAGATGCGCTCGGCAGACGACGACGCGCGGCGCAGTTGGCGTGCCGCGGCCGTCAGACGATCGAGCACCGGTGCGCCGTTGACGATGGCCGTCGTGCTGAGCGAGTTGTCGAGCACGATCGCCAGTTCGCGCGGCGTGCCTTCACCTCGGGTCCAGATCGGTCTCGCGGCGGCAAGTGCCAGCAACACGACGATCAGGATGCGCAGCAACAGCAGCCAGAGATTCTTGGCGCGCACGTCTCGACTCGCGTCACGCTCGGCACTCTGCAGATAGCGGACTGCCGGGAATTCGATGCGCGCGCCGATGTTGCGTCGCAGCAGGTGCAACAGCACCGGCACGGCAGCGAGGACAGCGAGTGACAGCCAGAGTGGAGCGAGAAAAGCCACGAGTGCGCGTCAGCCCCGGACGAAGTCGCGCGCCGCGAAGGCGCGGTGCAGCGGCAGGCCGAAAGGTTCACTCGTATCACAGAGCGCGTAGCGACCGCCCTGTTCCACGAACAGCGTGCGCCAGCTCTCGATCGCCGTTTCGACCGCAGCGTTGTACGCGGCGCGGACTTCGCGCGCACTGGCCGCGACTTCGAGGCCGCTTTCCGAATCGACGAAGCGCGCGTCCTTCGAGACGTCGAGCACCCGCTCGCCCGGATCCATGATGTGCATCGTGAGGACATCATGACCGGCCGCGCGCAGCGCCCGCATGCCGGGCCTGACGGTCTCCGGATCGATGAGCAGGTCGGAGATGACGATCACGATGCCGGGCCGGCGAATCAGGTGCGACGCTTGCTGCAAGGCCAGATCGAGGCGCGACTCGCGCCCGGTGCCCTGTTCGAGCATGGCTGCGACGAGCCGCTGAAAATGTGCCGGCCGGGCCCGCGGCGGCACGACGGTGCGCACGGCGTCGTCGAATCGCACGAGGCCCACCGCATCGCGCTGCTTGAGCAACAGCAACGCCAGCGCGGCTGCCAGCTGCTCCGCATACACCTGCTTCGTGACCTTCGCGTTGGCGCTCTTCCACTGCATCGACCGACTGACGTCGAGCAGGATCACGGCACGCAGATTCGTCTCTTCCTCGAACTGCTTGACGACCCAGCGCTCCGTGCGCGCCGCGATCTTCCAGTCGATGTACCGCAGATCATCGCCGGGCTGATACGGCCGATGCTCGGCAAATTCGACGCTGAAGCCTTTGCGCGGCGAGCGATGGAGGCCGGTGAGGAAGCCGTCCACCAGCCACCGGGCACGCACTTCGAGCCCGCCGAGTGCAGTGAGCACGGCGGGATCGATCAGGTCGGGGCGGGTCTGGTTGGCGAGGGACATGCGACGGAGAAGAGCCCTGTCACGCACAGATGTACTGCCACTAAGCTACCGCAACAGGCAGTCGATGTGACCTGCCGGGGCAGGCCTTTTCACAGCCGCCTGCGAAATTCCTACCCTCGGACGCAACGGAACCGCTCGAGCGCGGCTTTCCGGTGCAGGTAACAAGGAACGGAGGCTACCCGAGCGTGATCGACGCGATCCGCTGTGCATTTCGCAGCCCGCGCAGCGCATGCACCGCCAGAAAGACATTCAAGAACATGAGGAACAGTGCGGGAAGCATCTGAATCCACGGGTCGCGCACGCGGACGCGAGTGATCAGACCGAGCAGCATCAGGAGAGACAAACCCGCCGCACTCACGACGACCAGTCGCGGTACGATCAGCCCAGCGAGCAGGCCAATGGCGCCAAGGACCTCGAATCCGCCAGTCACGCGGCGATAGTCGCTCAGCCCGAAGCGCGCGAACTCGTCGATCATCCCGTTGCCGTACAGACTCGACAAGCCGTACCAGAGGAACAAAATGCTCGACGAGATCATCAGTAGTCGGTACGTGGTGATCATTTGCAGCCTCCCTGCCGCAAAGCGCCGCCGCGTCGCGGCACACATTCCAGATGGAGTTCCGGCACGATGCCCGCGCGCACCCTCGCTTCTGCCCTGCAACTGATCATCGGCGCTGCGCTCCTGAATGTCTGGCTGCTGCGAGCGCGGCAATCCACCGCGTATCGCGGCGGCGCGGCCCGGTCATTGAAGCAGGAATTTTCCGAGTACGGCCTGCCGCAAGCGCTCTTCTACGTCGTCGGCACACTGAAAGTCATCTCCGGTGTCATTCTCATTGCTGGCGTGTGGCTACCGCTTCCCGTTGCAGTGGCCGCCGCGGTGGTGGCGATGCTCATGATCGGCGCTATCGCCATGCACATCAGGATGAAGGATGCGCTCGTCAAATCGGTGCCCGCAGCGCTGATTCTGGCAATGTGCGCCGCGCTATTGATGGTGCTCTGAATTCGACCGGGGCGTGCGCTCGCGCGGCGCGCAGGTTCCAGGTGCAAGTGCCAGCAGGCCAGCCTTTTCTGTCTGCCGAGACGTCAGCTCATGGGTTTCCTCGGTTGCACCGAGTGGTCGGCTTCTGCCTGTGGCGCTGGCGAAGGCTCGGGAGTGCAAGCAGTCAGCTGATTCGGTCTATTTTACGTTTTCAGGCAGTCAGCTCGTCCAGCCATGCTAGATTCACGATGTCCGCGGCGTCGCCGCCCCTCGCTCCAGCCCCTGCCTCATGTCGTCGCTCGACCGGATCCGTAATTTCTGTATCGTCGCCCACATCGACCACGGCAAGTCGACACTGGCCGACCGCCTGATCGAAATGACGGGCACCCTGCAGAAGCGGGAAATGAAGAGTCAGGTGCTGGACACGCTGGACCTGGAGCGCGAGCGCGGCATCACGATCAAGCTGAACGCCGTGCGCATGAACTACAAAACGCGCGCTGGCGACGATTATGAGCTGAACCTGATCGACACGCCGGGCCACGTGGACTTCACGTACGAAGTGTCACGGTCACTGGCGGCGTGCGAAGGGGCGATCCTCGTGGTGGACGCCAGCCAGGGCATTCAGGCGCAGACGCTGTCGAATCTGTTTCTGGCAATGGACGCGGGCCTCGAGATCATCCCCGTGCTCAACAAGATCGATCTGCCCGGCGCCGAGCCCGATCGTCGCCGCCAGGAAGTGGTCGATCTGATCGGCTGCATGCCGGAAGACGTGCTGAGCGTGAGCGGCAAGGAAGGCACCGGTGTGCCGGAGCTGCTGGAAGAGATCGTGAAGCGCGTGCCGCCGCCGAAGGGCAACCCGACCGGCCCGCTCCGCGCCCTGATCTTCGACAGCTACTACGACAAGTATCGCGGCGCCATTCCGAGCATTCGCGTCGTCGATGGCGAGATCAGGAAGGGGATGAAGATCACCTTCGGCGCCAGCGACAATCAGTATGAAGTGGCCGAAGTGGGCTCGCTGCAACTGCGTCAGGTGCAGACAGAGAAGCTGCAGGCCGGCGAAGTGGGCTATGTGGTGGCCAGCGTGCGCAGCGTGAGCGAGACGCGCGCCGGCGACACGATCTTCGATGTCGCGAACCGCGCGCCGGAAGGATTGCCCGGCTATCAGGAAGTGAAGAGCTTCGTGTTCGCCGGCATCTATCCAACCGACACGCAGCTCTACGAGCAGCTGCGCGACGCGCTCGAGAAGATGAAGTTGAACGACGCGTCGCTGCAGTATGCGCCGGAAACATCCACGGCGCTCGGATTCGGATTCCGCTGCGGCTTCCTCGGTCTGCTGCACATGGAGATCGTGCAGGAGCGCCTCGAGCGTGAATACAATCTCGATCTCGTCACCACCGTCCCGAGCGTGGAATACCACGTGTACAAGGAAGACGGATCGATGGAGCTGATCGAGAATCCGTCACGCATGCCGCACGGCAGCACCGTCAACCGCGTCGAGGAGCCGTACGTGAAGGCGCGCATCATGGCGCCGGTGGAATACATCGGCCCGATCATGACGCTGGGCACCGATCGCCGTGGTATCTACAAGAACATGTCGTACCTCGACACCAAGCGCGTCGAATTCGACTGGGAATTCCCGCTCGGCGAAATCATTCTCGACTTCTTCGACAAGCTGAAGACGGTCAGCCGCGGCTATGCGAGCCTCGACTACGAGATGCTCGACTATCGCCCGAGCGAGCTGGTCAAGCTCGACATGCTGATCAACGGCGATCCGATCGACGCGTTCAGCGTGATCATCCATCGCGACAAGAGTGAAGAGCAGGGTCGCAAGATCGCCGAGAAGCTGAAGGACCTGATTCCGCGCCAGCTGTTCGAAGTCGCGATCCAGGCCGCGATCGGCATGAAGATCGTGGCGCGCACGACGGTGAAGGCGCTTCGAAAGGATGTGCTCGCGAAGTGTTACGGCGGCGACATCAGCCGCAAGCGCAAGCTTCTCGAGAAGCAGAAGGAAGGCAAGAAGCGCATGAAGCAGGTCGGCGCGGTGGAAATTCCGCAGGAAGCCTTCCTCGCCGTGCTGCAGGTGGATTGACGGTTGGGCAGCGCTGCACGCGTTGCCCGGCCGTCGCTCGTCGTCCAGACGTCGTTTCTGGGCGACGTGGTGCTCACCACGCCGCTGCTGACGCATCTCGCCGCGCGTGGACCGGTGGATGTGGTCACGACGCCGGCCGGTGGTGCGCTGCTCGAGAATCATCCAGCGGTGCGCCGCGTGATCCGCTACGACAAGCGCGGCGCCCAGCAGGGCATGAGTGGTCTGCGTGCCTTGGCGGCCACGTTGCGCGATGCGGAGTACGAGGCCGCGTATCTTGCGCAGGGCTCGTGGCGGAGCGCAGCACTGGTGTGGCTGGCGCGCATTCCGCAGCGCGTAGGCTTCGATACGTCGAGCGGCACGCTGTTGTACACGAAGCGCATCGCGTACCGGAAGGACTGGCATCACACGACGCGTCTCTTCCGACTCGCGGCCGCCAACGACGCCATCGCGCCGCCGCCATCGCTGAAGCCGCGCGACGTCGATCGTGACGCCGTCAGTGCGCTGCTGGCGAACGCACCGTTCGGTGCGCGGCCATTCATCGCGCTGGCACCGGGCAGCGTGTGGGCGACCAAGCGCTGGCCCGATTTTGCGGCACTCGTCGCGACACTGCCAGCGACACACGGACTGGTGGTCGTGGGCGGCGCCGAGGATCGTGAGCTGGCGGCGGCGATCGTAGCGGCTGCGCCGGATCGCGCGCTCGATGCGACCGGACACCTCTCGCTGCTCGCGTCGGCCGAGTTGATCGGGCGGGCGTCGGGACTGGTCACGAATGATTCCCTGCCCCAGCATCTCGGCAGCGCGATGGGCACGCCGACGGTGACCATCTACGGTCCGACGCTGCCGGCATTCGGCTTCGGGCCGCTCGCCCCGCGTCACGCGATCGTTGAACATCCGCCCGATCTCGACTGTCGCCCCTGCTCCGCGCATGGTCCGCAGCGCTGCCCCCGTGGTCATTTCCGGTGCATGCGCGAGATTTCTGCTGCGACGGTCTCAGCCAGACTGCTGCCGCTGCTCCCCGCCTGACCCCTCCCTGTTCACGTTCCGCACATGAGCCCCTCGCGTTCCCGCTACA
This sequence comes from Gemmatimonadales bacterium, assembly GCA_038231095.1. Lineage (GTDB taxonomy): Bacteria > Gemmatimonadota > Gemmatimonadetes > Gemmatimonadales > Gemmatimonadaceae > JACMLX01. Next base: position 45,049 of record JBBRLZ010000022.1, on the reverse strand, counting down.
TCATCGGTGTCGATCTCGGCGGTACCAACATCGTCGTCGGCGCCATGCCCGAAGACGGCTCTCGCGAGATTGCGTTCCGTTCCAGTCCGACGCGCGCCTCCGAGGGTGAGGAGTCGGTGGTGGAGCGGATGATCCAGATGATCGAGGATGTGATTGCCGTCACGAGTGCCGAGACCGGCGCACTGCGCGAGAACTTCATCGGTATCGGCGTCGGCGCACCCGGGCCGCTCGATCGCGAGATGGGTGTGATCATCACCGCGCCGAATCTCGGGTGGAAGATGTTTCCGCTCCGCGATCGCATTCAGACGGCGACCGGGCTGCGCACCACGCTCGACAACGATGCGAACTGCGCGACGATGGGCGAGTGGTGGACCGGCGCGGCGAAGGGTGCACGGAATGTGATCGGCGTCACGATCGGCACCGGCATCGGCGGCGGCATCATCATCGACGGGCGCCTCTATCACGGCTCGTCCGACGTGGCGGGCGAAATCGGCCACATGACGATCGACTCCACCGGTCGCCGCTGCGGTTGCGGCAACTACGGTTGTCTCGAGGCGTACGCATCGGGCACCGCCATCGCCGATCGCGCACGCGAGGCACTCGCCGGTGAAACGGAAGGCGTGATGATGACGATGTGCGAAGGCCAACTGCCACGCATTACCGCGCAGATGGTCTACAAGGCGGCCAATGACGGCGATCTGATAGCAATCGATGTCGTGCGCGAAACAGCGCGCTTCCTCGGCGCGGGCATCGGTGCGCTGCTGAACGTGCTCAACCCCGAAGTCGTCGTGCTCGCCGGTGGCGTCGTGAACGCCGGCGAAGCGCTCTTCGGACCGCTCAAGGCCGAGATCAAGCGTCGCGCGTTCGCGCCGGCGGTGGACGCCTGTCGGATCGTGCCTGGCGCCTTGGGCGGCAGCGCCGGCGTCGTCGGTGCCGTGGCAGGATTCAAGGCGCAGACCGGCACGTTCACGACCACGTGACGGCACCGCGACGTCGCCGACTGGGCGTCATCGGCACGTTCGTCTGGGACGTGATTCACGGGCGCGACATCCGCACCGCGCCCGTGCAGGAGTGGGGCGGCATCACGTATGCGCTGTCCGCACTCGATGCCGCACTGACTGACGACTGGGAGATCGTGCCGCTGATCAAGGTCGGCGCCGACCTGCATCAGCAGGCAACGGAGTTCATCCGCTCGCTGCGACGGTCCGCAGCGGATGCCGCCCTGATCGAAGTGCCGCAGCCGAACAATCGCGTCGAGCTGCGCTATGTCAGTGACGAACGTCGCACCGAGGTCCTCACCGGTGGTGTGCCGCCGTGGAGCTGGCTCGGCCTGCGGCCGCTGCTCGCCGATCTCGATGCGCTGTATGTGAATTTCATCGCCGGCTGGGAGATGGATCTCGAGACGATGCAGCTGATGCGGGCGCACTTTCAGGGCCCGATCTATTGCGATCTGCACTCGAAGCTGCTTGGCGTCGATCCCAGTGGGTTGCGTATTCCTGAGCCGATGGCCGACGCCGCAGCCTGGTGCCGCTGCTGCGACGTGCTGCAGGTGAACGAAGACGAGATGAACCTGATGGCGTCGGATCCGATGGCGCTCGCCGCGACGGCGCTCGCGAGCGGCGTGCATCTGCTCTGTGTCACCCTGGGGAAGAAAGGCGCGGTCTATTTCGCGGCGCCGGGCTTCACGCAGCTCGCTGACCTGCAGACGCCCGTGACGGCGAACGCCTTCAGCGCGGTCAGCACGGCGCTGGTCCCGGTCGAGGTGGACCTGCTCGACACCGATCCTGGCGATCCGACGGGATGCGGTGACGTCTGGGGTGCGACGCAGTTCTCGCATTTGCTTGCAGGCACTACCTTCACGGACGCCATGCGGCTCGCCCATCGGGCCGCCGCGCGCAACGTGCGGCACCGCGGTGCCACAGGGCTGGCGCATTACCTCCGCGGAGAGCTTGCCCCGTCGTGACCACCATTCTGACCGTTCCGCAGTCGCTCGATGACACCACCTTCGAGTCGGTGCTGCAGCAGCATGCTGCGCTGCCCGACGGCTCGAAGGTGATGCTCGATGCGCGGCACAGTCGGTGGTCCAGTCCGTACGGATTGATCGCACTGCTCACGCTGGCGCAGGCGCGCGGCGATCGCCCGCAGTTTTATCCGCCGGAAGATCCGAACACCGCCAGCTACTGGGCACGCTCCGGGTTCTTTCGCCACGCAGAAAAACTGTTCGAGCTCACGCGGCCAGTGCCCAAGTCACGCAGCGGCGATTCGAACTTCTTTCTCGAGATCACACCGATTGCGCAGACCGAGGATGTGCAGCACGTCGTCGCGCACATCCAGGAGCGCTCGAAAGCGATCATGGAGACACTCGGCTTTCCGGCCAGCGGATCGATCGGATTTTCCGTCGTGCTGTCGGAAAGCTGTCAGAACATCATCGAGCATGCCGGCGGCCCCGGATGGGTCGCGGTGCAGACGTACGATTGGCAGAAGCGTATCGGCAAGCGTGTCGTCGTCATCGCCGTCAGCGACAGCGGCGTCGGCTTCAAGCAGTCGCTCGGCCAGACAAAGGGCGCATCGGACCGGTGGGACGATGCCGCCGCGCTCGAAGCCGCGGTGCTGCGCGCCACCAGTCGCTTCCGCGATCCGGGCCGTGGTCAGGGTCTTGCCGGCATCCGTCGCTACATGGGCAAGTGGGACGCCAAGCTCACCGTGCGCAGCGGCACCGCGCGCATCGGCATCATCCCGAAGTGGGACGATGAGCCACCGCTCGTCGAGCACCTGCCGTTCTTCGCTGGAGCGCAGTATCAGATGATCATCCCGCAAGCGACGCCCGCCGAATGATGCTGACTCCGATGCCGCTCGATCTGCGGATGGCGATCGCGCGTGCCGAATGCGACCTGTACTCGAACCTCGTGACGCGGGCGACGGGCCGCGCGGTGCGTGGGCAGCTCGAAGAGATGCTGAGCGAGATGCCGGGCCAGCGCCTCGCCGTGCTCGACTTTTCACATGTCGGCGTGCTCGACTTCAGCTGCGCCGACGAAATCGTCGCTCAGCTGTTGTTAAGCTTCGGTGCCGGATTGCCGGCGCACGCCCCTGCGCCACAGCTGCCGAGCTACTTCATGTTTCGCGGGCTGGCCGAGGCGCACCTGGAAGCGCTCGAGCCGGTGCTGGAACGGCATGGGCTGGCGCTCGTGGCAGAGGCGCAGGACGGCACGATGCAGCTGATCGGCATGGCCGAGCCGCACGAGCACACGACGTGGCAGCTGGTGATCGAGTCGGGGGGCGGCGATCTGGACGTCATCGCGTCCTTCGCGAGCGAACCGGGAACCGATGATCTGCATGCACGCCTCATCGCGCTGGCGCGGCGGCGACTGGTGATCCAGACGTCGGCCGGGTTTCACCCGCTACGTCATCATTGACCCCGGACGTCGATGCCACGACAGACAGATCTCTACAATCCCCCCCTGCAGGTCGTGGGGTTCATCGGTACGCGGCGCGGCGATGAAGAGCGCGGTCCGGCCGTCAGCCTGAACCGCGAGGAAGCCTCGCTGCGCTTACTTGCGGACGGGGAGCTCGTCTTCATTCACGGACCGCGTCGCAAGGAGCTGGCGCCGGTGATCGTGGATGACGAGGTACCGCGCGGTGGTGTCGTGGTGCGGGACATTGCCGGCGTGATGGTGAGCGACGTGATCAAACTCGTGAAGCCGGACTTGGATCGTGGGCCAGGGCCCGCACGCACTGAACTGCTGGGATAAGCAACGATGACTGGTGACACCGGACGACCGATGCACTTCGCGACACGTGCCGTGCATGCCGGGCGCGTGACAGATGGGCTGAGCTCGATCGCTCCGCCGCTGGTGCAGGGCGTGAACTTCGAGCAGCCGCGCGGCGTCGCGTCGGTACCGCGGTACACGCGCTACGCGAACACGCCGACGATCGTGCTGGTGCAGCAGCGGCTCGCCGCACTCGAAGGGTCGGAGGCCGCGCTCTGCCTGTCGAGCGGCATGGGCGCCACGTCGTGTGCGATGCTTGCGCTGCTGCGGCCGGGTGATCACCTCGTGAGCAGCAAGTGGATCTACGGCGGCACGCATCGCCTGCTGACGGAAGAGCTGCCGAAGATGGGCATCGAGATCACCTTCGTCGATCCGCTCGAGTCGCGCGGCTGGCGTTCCGCGATGCGCCCCAACACGCGCGCCGTGTTCGTCGAGACGCCGGTGAATCCGACCTGCCGCGTGCTCGACCTGAAGCCGATCAGTCATCTGACGCGCGAACTGGGCGTGGCGCTGGTGGTGGACTCGACGTTCGCGAGCCCGGTGAATCTCCGCCCGCTCGAGCATGGCGCCGACATCGTGATCGCATCGACCACGAAGTACCTGAACGGCCATCACGACATGCTGGGCGGCGCGGTGTTCGGCACACAGGCATACATCGACGAAGTCACGCAGAAGATGATGGTCTGGGGCCAGGCACCGGATCCATTTGCCTGCTGGCTGCTCGAGCGCGGCATGAAGACGTTGCAGATCCGCGTGGAACGCGCGAACCAGAACGCGATGGCGCTGGCACAGTGGTGCGAAGCGCATCCGGCCTTCGCGGCGGTGCACTATCCTGGGCTGGCGTCGCATCCGGATCACGCACTGGCGCAGAGTACGATGGATGGCTTCGGCGGCATGCTCGCACTGGAGCTCGTGGGTGGAGCGCAGGCCGCCGATCGCATGGTCGAGAAGCTGCAGCTGATTCTGCACGCGACATCGCTCGGCGGTGTGGACACGCTGATCTGCGAGCCGCGCTTCAGCTCCCATGCGCACATGACGCCTGACGCACGTGAGGCCCTCGGCATTCCGGACGGTTTTCTGCGCCTCAGCGTCGGTATCGAGGATGTGCGCGACCTGATCGCGGATTTTTCTCAGGCGCTGGCGTGAGCAGCGGACAGACCATCGTCAAGTTCACCACCGTCACGAAGGCGTGGGCGCGTGGCAGTGGTGGCATTCAGAAAGTGAGCTTTGCCGCCGCGAAGGGAGAATTTCTGTTCCTGACCGGCCCGAGTGGCGCCGGCAAGAGCACGATTCTCAAGCTCTGCTACATGGATGAGCTGCCGAGTGTGGGTGAAGTACGTGTCAGCGGCGTGAGCTCGATGAGCGCGAAGCGTCTGGAGATCTCGAAGCTGCGCCGCAAGCTCGGCATCGTCTTTCAGAACTTCCGGTTGCTCGAGGATCGGACCGCGTGGGCGAACGTGGCCTTCGCACTCGAAGTGACAGGCACGCATCACAAGGCCATACCGGCCAAGGTGCAGAAAGTGCTCGAGCGCGTCGGCCTCGGTCCCAAGATGCAGGCCATGCCGTCGGAGCTCTCCGGCGGTGAGCAGCAGCGCGTCGCGATTGCGCGGGCACTGGTGAATGATCCGTTCGTGCTGCTGGCCGATGAACCGACCGGCAACCTCGACGATCGCGCCAGTCGCGCCGTGTTTCAGCTGCTGAAGGAAATCAACGCCAGCGGCACCGCGGTGATGATGGCGACGCACGATCTCGATCTGGTGCGCAACAGCGGCTTCCGGTCGCTCGAATTGAACAAGGGCGCGCTGGTCTACGATTCGGCTGAAGCGCCGATGCCGGAACGGGAGTACTGATGCGCCTCGCACTGCGTGAAGTCTGGACCGCGCTGCGTCGCGCGCCGGGTCTGGGCATCCTGAGCATCTTCACGATCGCCTTCTCGCTGTTCGCGTTCGGCTTGTTCGGCCTCGTCGCCTTCAATACGCGCCTTGCGCTGGAACGGCTCGAGGAACGTGTCGAGATCCGCGCCTACGTGACCGAGGGTACCGAAGTCGATGCGGTGGCGGCGGCGGTGGGTGACATCCGCGCATTCCCCGAAGTTGCGAGCGTGACGTACGTGTCGCCGGACGACGCGTTGAAGAAGGCCCGTGTGGAAATGCAGGAGTTCAAGGATGTGTTCGAACCCGAGTTCCTGCCGGCGTCGATGGAAGTGCGGCTCAAGCCTGGCATGCGTGATCCGGAGCAGGTGAAGGCCGTCGCCAAGCGCTTGAACGGCTACCCGTTCGTGGATGACGTGCGGTACGGCGAGGAGTGGGTGAAGAAGTTCTACGCCGTGCGCCGCGCCGCCACGGCGGCCGGGATCGTGCTCGGCATCGCGTTCGCGTTTGCGGCGATGATCATCATCGGGTCCACCATCCAGACGTCGGTGCTGGCACGCTCGCGCGAGATCGGCATCATGCGACTCGTCGGCGCCACCGACGGATTCATTCGTGCGCCATTTCTCATCGATGGGCTGCTCAAGGGGCTCGTCGGTGGCGTGATGGCGGTGGCGCTGATGTGGATCACGCGCGCCGCGCTCACGGCGACTGTGTTCACCTTTCAGTTCTTCCCGACGCCGGTGCTGCTGCTCGGCATTTTTGTTGGCGCGCTGATTGGATTTCTCGGCAGCGCCGTCTCGGTCGGCCGACAACTCAAGCGCGTGTGATCGCAGTGCTGCGCTGGAGTCGGCGTGTCGTGATTGCCGTGCTGCTGCTGCTGCCATCGCTGGCAGTGGCGCAGGTCATTCCGTCGTCACAGCGGATTGCCGCGCAACGTGCAGAGCTCGATCGCATCCGGAAGGAGCGTTCCGATCTGCAGCGGCGCATGCAGGAGCTGCAGGGCACGGTGCATGACCTCTCGGAAGAGAAACGCAATCTCGCCGCGCAGGCGGATGTGACGGCGCGCGCCGTGCGCACACTCAGCACGCAGCTGGCCGGCATCGAGGACGAGGTGCTCGACGCGACATCGAGCCTCGCGACCGCACAGGACGAGCTGACGACCAAGCGCGCCGTGCTGCAGCGTCGGTTGCGCGATGTGTACAAGCGCGGGCCGCTCTACAATCTCGAAGTCCTGCTGTCGGCCGAGAGTTTTGGCGGCCTGCTGGCGCGCTACAAGATTCTGCACGCATTGACACTGCGCGATCGCACGCTGGTCTCGAGTGTCGAGCGCCTGCGCGACCGCATTGCGCAGCAGCGCGGCCAGATGGTGCGCCTGCAGGAGGACATCGAGCGCAGCAAGCAGGAGAAGGCGCAGGAGGAGGACCGTCTCCGGTCGCTCGAGGCGCAGCGTGGCCGGAGCATCTCGCGCGCGCAGGAGCAGACACAGGTCGCGCGCAACCGCCTGGCGGAGATCGAGCGGTCGGAGGGACGTGTGCGCGGTGTGATCGCGAACCTCGAGGAGCTGCGTCGCAGGGCTGAGGCCACCGCGGCGAACAGTGCGACCGCGAACGCCGCCGGGCGCGCTGGCGCAGCCTCGGTGCGCTCGGCGGCGGCGGTCGCGAGCACGATTCGCACGTCCGACTTCGGGCGTCTCGACTGGCCTGTGGACGGCACGATTCTCTATCGCTTCGGGCGCACGGTCACGCCGGACAATACGACGCTGCGCTGGAACGGCATCGGCATTCAGACGGCGCGTGGCACCCCGGTGAAGTCGATTGCCGGCGGCGAGGTGGTGGTCTCGGAGAACATCGGCACGTATGGCCTGACGGTCATCGTGCAGCACGGCGCCGGCGACTATTCGGTCTACGGATCGCTCGCGTCGGCGAGTGTCGCGAAGGGCAGCAAGGTGCAGAAGGGGCAGACGATCGGGATGGTCGGGACATCCGATCCGGAGATGCCGCCGCATCTGCATTTCGAGATCCGGCGGTCGAAGGGCGCTGCCGTCGATCCGCTGGACTGGCTGCGCGGCAGATAAGACTTCCTCGTGCGGGGGCGGGAGAACACCGAGAACACTGAGTAGCGTCAGGCTCGGCCTTCTGGTTTCGGCCTGCTGGTATTTGTGGGGAACTGCAGACGCGTTGTTCGTGGCGGGGCGTCAGTGGCTTCGTGGGGGGCGGGAGAACACGGAGATCACGGAGTGCTCCATGCGCCGGCTCCGATCCGATCGCCATTCGTTGTTGCTTTTGAGGTTGTTGCTGCTGTTGCCGCTGCTGTTGCTGTTCACAAAACAAGTTGGCGCGCGCTGCACGAATGGTTGCGGCCGACGCTACTCAGTGTTCTCCGTGTTCTCCCGCTCCCTTCAGTTGTGTACTGCCCCACGATCACGTCCCGAACCCGCAGTGCGATTCTCTGGAAATGAGCGAGTGATATGAGCCCCGCGAAAAAAACTGCGAAGAAGTCCGTGCCGAAGCGCAAGGCACCGACGACGAAAGCGCCCGCAAAGAAAGCGCCCGCAAAGAAGTCGCCCGCGACGAAAGCGCCTGCGAAGTCGGCTGCGCAAAACAAGACCCCGCGCCCCGCCAACCCGCTGGTGCCGAAACGCCGAGACGACGAGACGGCATCGCTGCCGCCGCTACCGCGCGTGCCCGCCGGCATGCTGATCGGCACACACGTCAGCTCGCAGGGCGGGTCATTCGCGGCACCGCCGCGCGCGATGGAGATCGGGGCGACGGCACTGCAGCTCTTCACCAAGACGCCCAATCAGTGGAAGGAACGCGACATCGATGCGGCGGAGATCGCGCAGTTCCGCGCGTCGCTCGACGCAGCTGGGTCGCCGGTGACGGTGTCGCACGACAGCTATCTGATCAACCTCGCGTCTCCCGATGACACGATGCGCGCGCGCTCGGTTGAGAGCTTCGCGACGGAACTGCGCCGCTGCCACGCGCTGGGCATTCAGTACCTGGTGTCACACCCGGGCAACTACATGGACGATCGCGACGCCGGCATCGCGCGCAATGCCGCGGCCATCGCCCAGGCGCTGCACGACGAACCGGGCGATACGATCCTCTGCCTCGAGACCACCGCAGGCACCGGCACCGCACTCGGCGCGACGTTCGAGGAACTGGCCGCAATCATTGCTGCACTCCCGGCCGCGCTGCAGCGTCGTGTTGGCATCTGCGTGGACACGTGCCACATCTACTCAGCCGGGTACGACATCGTCAACGACTTCGACGGCGTCATCGCGCAGTTCGATCGCACGCTTGGTCTGTCACGTCTGCGCGTCTGGCATCTGAACGACTCGAAGACGCCGTTCAACAGTCATCGCGACCGCCACGAACTGATCGGCGAAGGCTCGCTCGGCGAAGCGCCATTCCGTCGCATCATGACCGACCCGCGATTCGCGCACACGGTCAAGATTCTGGAAACGCCGAAGCTCGAGGACGCGACGCTGACGGATCGGACGATGCTCAATCGGTTATTGGGCTATTACACCTGACTTCGAGCCGTTCCGCCCACGCCTGCCCCCGTCAGAACCCGAGTCGATAGACCAGCGACACGTTCCGTCCCGGATTGACCGTGAACGCCTTGATCCGGCTCGTCGCGTCGGCGTAGCGCTCGTCGAACAGGTTGTCGATCCGCAGGGTCACGGTCTGCACGGTCCGCTTGGACGGCACGCTCCACGTCGCGCTGAGGTTGACGAGTGTGTACGAATCGGTCGGCACATCCCGGGCGTTGTCGGACGACACGCGCGTCTGCTCGAACACGTATCGCACGTCGCCGCCATAGCTCAGGGTGCCGGTGTCGTGCCGCAGTGAGGCACCGAGCCGCGCCGCCGGGATGAACGGCAGATTCGTGCCGCTCGGCCCACGCCCGCGCACCGCATCCGCCAGCGCGCCGAGCACGATGTGACGCGCGATCTCGGTCTCGCCGGAAAACTCGAACCCGGTCAGTGTGGCATTGCGCTGCACGATGTTCACCAGCGGCACCGAGTCGCCGTCGACGTCCGTCAGCCCCTGCGTCTGCGGCAGGATGTAGTCATCGATGGCGTTGCGGTAGGCGGAGAATTGCATGAAGCCGCGACGTCCCTGCGCACGCAGCACCGCGTCGAGGCCGAGGCTCGTCTCCGGCCGCAGCGACGCATTGCCGACGTCGAAAGTGCCCACGGCAGCATGGTAGCCATCGGCGTACAGCTCTTCCACCGTTGGCGCACGAAACGCCCGTGCGGCGCTGCCACTGACGGTGAAGTGCTCTGCGAACGGCACCGACACGCCGATCGACCCGCTGCCATTGTTGAACGTGCGTGATCGCGCGACGAGGAACCGTGTATCGGTGCCGGCCTTCGCGTTGAGCGTGAACGTGTCGAAGCGGCCACCGAACTGCAGTCGCGCGGTCCGCGATTCGCTCTCCCCACGCGCCAGCGGCACTTCCTGATAGACGAATGCCGCAAGATTCGTGTTGTCCGCCGCAGGCGTGAACGCCTCGGCGCCGAGCGGCTGATACTGGCGCAGGAACGTCTGCACGCCGACCGAGCCGCTGACCGATCCGAACTGCGTCTTGCCGGTCACTGACGCCGTCTGCGCCTTCAGCTGGAAGCTGGTGCCGATCGATCCATCGGACACGGCCACCTCGTCGTGCGAATACCACTGCGCCGTGCCTTCGAAGCGCAGGTAACTCAAGGCGTGCGCGCCGGTTGCCAACCCGGCCCGCGCCTGAAGGCCACGACGCACGCCATCAATGCGCACCTGCTCGGCGCCCGGCTCGAAGGGAATGCCGTAGTTGAAATCGCTCTGACGGTATACGATGCCGGCCGACAGTGACGTGCCGACGTATCCAAGACCCGCCGTACCATTCCACGAACGGGCATCGGTGTTGGGCTGAGCGCTGCCCCCCGAGCCCGTGCGATACGACTGCTGATCGCGCAGCGTGCCGCGCACCGTGGCCGCCAGCGAATGGCCCAGCGGCAGGTTGAGCCCCACACTCGCCACGCCACCCGGCGTTACCGACTCCGACTGCCCGTTCACGAAGCCGCCAATGCGCGTCGGCACCGACGTCGGGATGTCACCGGAAATCACATTCACCACACCACCGATCGCGGAATTGCCATACAGCAGCGAGGCGGGTCCGCGAATCACTTCGATACGCTCGGCGCTGTTTGGATCCGCGACGAAGGCGTGGTCCGGTGCCGCTGACGCCAGATCGGCCACGCGCTCACCGTCCTGCAGCGTCAGAATGCGCTCACCCGTCAACCCGCGCACGACGGGCACGTTGGCCATCGGACCATTGAATCGCATGGCGACGCCCGGTTCGCTCGAGAGTGTCTGTGCAACCGAAGCACCCAGTTGGCGCTGCAGATCCTTGCCGCTGAGCTGAATCGTCGACTGCGTGACGCTCAACGGGTCCGCGCCGGTCGGAGACGCCGTGATCTGAACGCCGGCCAGGCGCAGCGCCGTGCGACGCATCACCACGCGCAACGTGACCCCCGTGGCACTGGCTGTCACCGTGATCACCTCGTGCACCGGCGCATACCCCACCGCCACGAACGAGAGGTGCACCGTGCCGACCGGCGCGCCGACGAGCGTGAACCTGCCCTCGCCGTCGGTGACCACGACGCGCTGAAGTTCGGTCGCGACGACCTGAACGTTTGCCAGCGGTGCCCCGGCCGTATCCACCACGACACCCCGGATTGGCGGCGCAATCGCCTTGGCCTCGGCGCGCAGCGTCAGCGCGCAAGACAGGATCGCGACGGCGGCGAGAGCCCGACGGATGGCGGTGGGAGCGATGGTCATCGTGGTTGCGAGTCGGAGGAGTCGGCCGTCGGGAAGAGCGGCAGCCTTAGCGGCGAGTGCGCGGTGGCTGCGGGGCACGCACAAATGAAGTCAGAGATTCACTTACGGTAATGATCTAACGATATCATCAAGTCATGGCTCGCGCAACCTTTACCGGCGTCGACGACGTCGGTGACGTGACAGCGAACAACCGGAACAATAAGCACCCCCTGACTGCGACGTTTTCGTTAGTTTTTCACCGATCCGCGGAGTACGCCGAGCGGCCCCTCGGGCTGACTGGCGTTCCCTGCGTTTCCCTCAAACCATTTCTGCCATATGGCTACGCAGACAGAGCCGCAAACCCGCTCCAGCGCCCACGGGCTTGCTGAGCAGGGCCTCGCACCAGGCGGCTCCTTGCACTGGAATCTCGTGGCACCGGAGCTGGTTCAGGCCGCCTGCCGCCGCGACGAAGGACAACTCGCCGACATGGGCCCATTCGTGGCCGTCACCACGCCACACACGGGCCGCTCGCCGAAGGACAAGTTCATCGTCCGCGAGCCGAGCTCGGAAGCGAACGTGGATTGGGGTGACGTCAACCACCCGATCGATGAAGCGCATTTTGACGCGCTGCTCGGCGACGTGCGCGAACACCTGAATGCGCTGCCCGAGCTGTTCGTGCAGGATCTGTACTGCGGCGCACACCCCGCGCACCGATTGAGCGTGCGCTACGTCACGCCGAACGCGTGGCATGCCCACTTCGTGCGGAACATGTTCATCCGCCCGGAGCTGCACGAACTGGCGCAGTTTGCACCGAACTTCAGCGTGCTGCACGCGCCGGACTTTCAGGCGACTCCCGCGAAACACGGTACGCGCACCGGGACGTTCATCATCGTGCACATCGCGCGCCGCATGATTCTGATCGGTGGTACGCGCTACGCCGGTGAGCTCAAGAAGGCGATGTTCTCGATCATGAATTACCTGATGCCGACGCAGAACGTGCTGCCGATGCACTGCTCAGCGAATGTTGGCGAGGCCGATGGCTGCGCGCTGTTCTTCGGCCTGTCAGGTACCGGCAAGACGACGCTCTCCGCCGATCCCGATCGCGCGCTGATCGGCGATGACGAACATGGCTGGGCCGCAGACGGTGTGTTCAACTTCGAAGGCGGCTGCTACGCCAAGGTGATCAACCTCAGCGCCGAGCAGGAACCCGACATTTACGCGACCACGCAGATGTTCGGCACCGTGCTCGAGAACGTTGTGCTCGACGATCAGCGCAAGGTCCGATTCGCCGATCAGAGCATCACCGAGAACACCCGCGCGTCGTACCCGTTGCACTACATCAAGAATCATGTGCCGAGCGGGCGCGGTGGGCACCCGAAGCACGTCGTGTTCCTGACGGCCGACGCGTTCGGCGTGCTGCCACCAATCGCGAAGCTGACGCCCGAGCAGGCGATGTACTACTTCCTCTCCGGCTACACGGCAAAGGTCGCCGGCACCGAGACGGGAGTGAACGAACCCGTGGCCACGTTCAGCGCCTGTTTCGGCGCCGTGTTCATGGTCTGGCATCCGACCAAGTACGCCGAGATGCTGGGCGCGTTGCTCACGCAGCACGACGCGAAAGTCTGGCTCGTGAACACCGGCTGGAGCGGTGGCGCGTACGGCACCGGCAAGCGCATGAAGCTCGCATACACGCGTACGATGGTGCGTGCCGCGCTCGCCGGTACGCTCGATGACGCACAGACGACGACCGATCCGATCTTCGGACTGGCTGTCCCGACGGCGGTGCCGGATGTGCCGACGGCCGTGATGAACGCGCGCGGGACCTGGCCCGATGCGGCGGCGTACGATGCGCAGGCGAAGAAGCTGGCAGCGATGTTCCGCGAGAACTTCACGAAGTTCGGCAGCGAAGTCTCGGCTGCGATTGCTGGCGCCGGTCCGAAGGGCTGACGTATCCCTCGCGGTTCGTCTCGTCGACGAGGGCGTCCGCGTGCCGGGCGCCCTCGTCTCATTTCTCCTGACCACGCCTCGTGAAAGTCATCCGCGATCCGCTCTGGAACAACATCCGTCTCGATCCGCTCGCGCTGACGCTGGTGGACACGCCGGCGATGCAACGATTGCGATACGTGCGACAGCTCGGCTACTGCTTTCTGGTCTATCCTGGCGCGACGCATTCCCGCTTCGAGCATGCACTCGGCGCGCACCACATGGCACGCCGCACGATCGCGCTGCTCGAGGAGCGCGGTGAACTGACGCACGTCGAGCCGATGGAGCGCGACCTGACCGCGGCGGCGATGCTGCTGCACGACGTCGGGCACTATCCATTCAGTCATGCGCTGGAGGAGATCGGCGCGCTGAATCACGAGAGCGCTGCCACACCGCGCATCACGAGCGGCGGCGTGGCCGACGCGCTCACTGGCGCCTTCGGTGCGACCGGTCCGACACGCGTGCTGGCCATGATGCATGGCACCGACACGGGACCGCTGCAGGGTCTTGTCTCGGGGTCGATCGACCTCGACAAGATCGACTACCTGAAGCGCGACGCGATGATGTGCGGCGTGCCCTACGGCGAAATCGACGTCGACCGCCTGCTCGACAGCGTCGTGATCGTGAACGATCCGGGCACCGGTCGCGCCGGCGTGGGCATCATGGAGAAGGGACTCAGTGCGCTCGAGTCGCTGCTGTTCGCGAAGTACCAGATGTACCGCAACATCTACTGGCATCACGCCGTGCGCAGCGCGACAGCGATGTACAAGCGACTGGTGGACGACGCGCTGCACTCCGGTGCACTGCCACTCGACGGCCTTGCCGACTGGACTGACGAAGGCCTGCTGCATGCGTTGCTGCCGAAGGCGCCGCCGCTGCTGATGGCGTTGCGCGAACGCCGGTTGTACAAGCGCGTCGCGCAATGGTCGGCGGCAGAGCTTGGCGATGAAGCAGGCGAGTGGATCGCGTCGGATCGCGCACTCGCCGTGGCCGTCGAGGATCGACTCGCCATCGAACTCGGGCTCGAGCCTGGCGAAGTGCTGCTCGACTATCCCGCCAAGACGCAGATGCTCGGCGTGGATCTACCGGTGCTCCGTCGCAGCGGCGCCGTGGAACATCTGACGAGCACCGGGCTGGTCGGCGCGCTGAACCTCCCGGCGCTGAGCCAGCAACTGTACCATTCAGCGCGCTGGTTGCGTGTGTTCGCGGCACGCCGCGTGCCTGTGAATGTGTCACACCTCTGGTCTCTCGTCACCGCCGATGCGGACGCACTGCGCGCCGCACTCGCCGATGGCCGTCCGCTCCTCGCCTGATTCCGCACCATCTCATCATGCAGCCTGCTGCACGACTGCTCGTGATTGCCGGCACCATGCTCGGCGTTGTCGGGTGCGATCGCGTCTTCAAGGCGACGCCGGCCGAGCGCGTGGGCTATCTGCGCGAGCTCGTGCGTGCGCGCACCGTGTCGCGTGACACGCTCCCGATCGACGGCTGCTCGGTCACACGGTTCATGGATGGCGTGCCGGCGTGGCGTGATTCACTGGTTGCCGCCGAGCAGGCGATGATCGTGGATTCGCTCCCGTGCGCCGATTCCGTCGAGCCGGTGCGAGGGCGCTTCGTGCTCACGCAGTGGTATCGCAACTGGAGCGGTGAGTATGTGATCCGCGGTGAGGCGTATCCGTGGGATCAGGGCTATCGCTTCACCGATGGGATCTACGTCGGGCGCGAAGAGGTCCAGGATCAACGCTACGTCGCCGGTATTTCTCATCCACGACCGAAGCGCGGCGCGGACTCGGGCGCGATGTCCGGGCGACCGCAGCGCGATTCGATGCATCGGGCGGGGACGATCGCGGATTCGGTTGTCGATTCATCACGCACCACGGGCGTGCACTCGCCGCCGTGACGCGTTCACACCGGTGATTCAGGCAGGCGGCGTGCTGCCTTTCTTGCGCCCGTGCGCGTCGGCCAGTGTCCGACCGATTCCGCGGTAGAACGCCGCATCCTCGGGCTTCGCATCGCCTTCGAGCGCCAGCGCGGTGCGCTCCAGCGCGTAGAGAATGTTGCCGAGAAACAACTCGGCCAGTTCACCGACCGTTTCGGGTTCGTCCTGTTCGTCCTGCGTCGACATCACTGAATTCAGTGCGCGGTCGCGATCTGGACGACGACGGCGGTGATGTTGTCCACGCCGCCGGCGCGATTCGCGTCCCACAGCAGCGCGTCAACCATCGGACCCGGCGACTTGCGCGCCGTGAGGATCTTGAGCAGGCCCTTGTCCTCGACCATGCCCGTGAGGCCGTCTGTTGCGAGCAGATAAAGATCGCCGTCCATCAACTCCCCTTCGTAGATCGTCGGCTCGACATCGGTGGCGACACCAACGCAGCGCGTGATCACGTTGCTGAATGGATGGTAGCGCGCCTGTTCCGGCGTCAGGTAGCCCGCATCCACCTGCTCCTGCACGTACGAATGATCGACCGTGATCTGTTCGAGCGCACCACCGCGCAGACGATACACACGACTGTCACCGACATGCGCGATCATGTAGCGGCCGTCGCCGACGACCATCGTCGTGAGCGTGGTGCCCATGCCATGCTTGTCCGGTTCTTCGATGGTGCGATTGAAGATCTTGCGATTCGCGTCGAGCACCGCGTCCGTCGCCACCGCCGGCAGTTCGACCACCGGCACGTGCGACGCGCGCAACGCTTCGCTCATGATGTCCACCGCCATGGCGCTTGCGACTTCACCGGCCGCATGACCACCCATGCCGTCAGCGACGATGTAGATGCCGCGGTCGGGGGTTGCGTCGGCGAGGTAGGCGTCTTCGTTCCCGGTCCGGACCATACCCACGTGCGTGTTCGCGGCGTGAATCAGCTGCATGACACCACGAGAGGGAGCATCGAATCCTGAGTCAGCAGTGCGGCGCAGGTGGAAGCGTCTGCAGAGCGAACGAAGAGGGCCTGGAGGGACATCGGTCGGGTGAAGCTAGGCCCGGTCGATGGGCCCGGCAAGCGCTACGGCCGGGCCCGTCTTCGGGTCGTCGGCCAGCGCCGCCGTATCACCGACCTGCAGCCTCCACAGACGCTCGTACAACCCCTTTCGTGACAGCAGCGCCCCGTGCGGCCCGCGCTCGGCGACCACGCCATGATGCATGACAAGAATCTCATCTGCATCCACGATCGTGCTCAGGCGATGCGCGACAGCAATCGTGGTCCGGCCCTGCATCAACGTCCCGAGTGCCTCATGAATTTCTGCCTCACGCTCGCTGTCCACGGCGCTGGTCGCCTCATCGAGCAGGAGCAGGTCCGGATCGCTTGCCAGCGCGCGCGAAAAGCTCAGGAGCTGCCGCTCGCCAACCGAGAGTGTCGCGCCGCGCTCGCCGAGTTTCTGCGCATAGCCCTGCGGCAGCCGTTCGATCACGCGGTCGGCGCCGACACGGGCGGCGGCCTCACGCACTGCCGCATCATCGATCGGGTTCGACAAACGGATGTTGGACGCGACGTCGCCGGCAAACAGGAAGATGTCCTGCTGCACATACCCGATCCGCGAGCGCAGTTCGGCCAGCGGCATGTGTCGGATGTCGGCGCCATCGAGCAGAATGCGGCCGCGCTGCGGATCGTAGAAGCGGAGCAGCAGGCTGACGACCGTCGTCTTGCCGGCGCCGGTATGTCCCACGAGTGCGAGCGTCTCGTTCGGACGCACGGTGAAGCTCACGCCTTTCAGCACCCAGTGCGTGGATGCGTCGTCGGCCGCCACGCCTTTCGCGGTGTCGTACGCGAACCAGACGTTCTCGAATGTCACCGTCACACCGCGATGCGTACGTGTCAGCGTGTCGCCAGGCCGCGCGGCGACGTCCTCCACCGTGGCCGTCGTGTCGAGCAGCGTGAAGATGCGCTCCGAGGCGGCCATCGCCTGCTGCAACGTGTTGAACTTGTCGCTCAGGTCCTGCAAGGGCTGGAAGAAGCGCCGCACGAGCTGCAGGAACGCCGCCACGGTGCCGACCGTCAGCACTCCGGCATTGACACGCTGCGTCGCCGCCACGATCAGGCTGGCCAACGCGACGGTGGTGAGAATTTCGATCGCGGGGAAATAGGCGGCGTAGTAGGCGATCGACTTCAGGTTCACGTCGAGGTGCTCGCGATTGAGCGCATCGAATCGCGTCGCCTCACTCGGCTCGCGGCTGAACAGTTGCACGACGCGCACACCGGTCATGCGCTCCTGCGCGAACGCGTTGATGCGCGCGAGCTTGCCGCGAATGTCGCGATACGCCACGCGCACCTTCTTCTGGAAGATGCGGCTGACGAGCCAGACAAACGGCACTGCCGCAAACGCCGCGAGTGCGAGGCGCCAGTCGGTGACGAGCATCATCACCGCCATCGCCGCCAGCGCGAAGAGATCGCCAAGACCGGCAACGACACCGGCCGTGAACAGTTCGTTCAGCGATTCCACGTCACTCGTGACGCGCGTGATGAGGCGTCCGGCGGGATTGCGATCGAAGAAACTGATACTCAACGTCTGAAGCTTTGCGAACAGTTCCGTGCGCAGATCGCGCATCACGCGCTGGCCCAGCAATCCCGTGAGCATCGTCTCACCGTAGCTGCAGACGAACTGCACCAGCAGTGACCCGATGAGCGCGATGGTCGCGAGGCGGATGAAGCCGAGATCGCGCGCCGGAATCGCCTGATCGATCACGCGCTGCGTCAGCCATGGACCGACCACCGCCGTCGCGCCTTCAAGCGCGAGCAGGAGCACCGCACCGACCACGAGGGGCATGTACGGGCGCACGAACTGAAAAAGACGGCGCAGAAGGCGGCGGTCGAGGACCGGGCGCACCTCATCGTCATCCGGCGGGGTCGCAGGAGCTGTCATGTGTCTGGATAACGCTACGCAATTCCGATCGGTGTCGTGAGGGCTGCGGTGAATTATCATTCAGGTGTGATCGACCGCATTACCATCCGTGGGGCCCGGCAGCACAACCTCAAGGGCATCGACCTTGACCTGCCGCGACGCGCCATCACCGTCATTACGGGACCAAGCGGTTCCGGCAAATCCTCGCTCGCCTTCGACACGATCTACGCCGAGGGCCAGCGTCGATACGTCGAGAGCCTCTCCGCGTATGCGCGGCAGTTTCTCGAGCGCATGGAGAAGCCACGCGTCGATCGGATCGAGGGCCTCTCGCCGGCCGTCGCGATCGAGCAGAAGAACCCGACGCGGTCGTCACGCTCGACGGTCGGTACCGCCACCGAGATCTATGACTACCTGCGCCTGCTCTGGGCGCGCGTGGGTCACACGTTCTGCGGCGTCTGCGGTCGCGAGCTGCGTCCTGACACTCCACAGAGCATCGCCGATGCGGTGAGAACGCTGCCGGAAGGCACTCGCTTCTCCGTCGTGTTCCCGCTCACGCACGCCGCATCGCTCGGCGGCGAAGCCCTCGCTGAGGCTCTGCGCGTGAAAGGATTCGTACGTGTCGCGCTCGACGGCGAGATCGTGCATGTGGACGATCTGGTCGCGTCTGGCCGCAGCATCGAGACGGTGAAGCGCATCGACGTCGTCGCCGATCGGTTGGTGGTGAATGCCGAGGTGGGCGGACGCGTGGCAGATGCGGTGAGCACCGCATTCTCCGAAGGAGATGGCGACTGTGCACTGCTCTTCCCTGAGGCCGTGTCGTTGCCGGCAGGGCATGAGCCGCGCACGCGCGTTGCGTACACGGAACGGTTCGCCTGCCCCGACGACGGCACTGAGGCGCCAACACCATCGCCGCAGCTCTTCAGCTTCAATAACCCGCGCGGCGCGTGCCCGACCTGCAACGGATTCGGTGCCACGCTCGAGTACGACGAATCGTTGATCGTTCCATACCCGGAGCGCTCATTGCGCGACGGCGCGATTCATCCGTGGACGATGCCACGCTACGAGGAGCCGCGAAAGAAGCTCTACGACATCGCGAAGCGTGACGGCATCTCGTGGACGGCGCCGTGGAATACTCTGTCGGCCGAGCATCGGAAGTTCCTGCTGCGGGGCAAGACGAAGGGCTACACCGGTATCTTCCCATTCCTCAAGGCACTCGAGGAAAAGCGGTACAAGCAGTACATCCGCGTGTTCCTGCGACAGTATCAGGCTGCTGCGACCTGCGAGACCTGCGGCGGCAGTCGCCTGGTGCGCGACGCGCTGAACATCCGCATCAATGGCCTCAACATCGCCGATGTGAGCGCGATGAGCGTCGATGCGCTGGATCAGTGGATCGAGACACTGGCGCTGTCGCCGTTCGAGACGAAGATCGCGGAATCGGTGCTGCGTGAGGCACGCGCGCGGGTGCGCTTCCTGCGCGACGTGGGGCTTGGTTACCTGTCGATGGATCGCGCGGCACGCACGCTCTCCGGCGGCGAGGCACAGCGCATCGCGCTCGCCAACTCACTCGGCGCGATGCTCGTCGATACGCTGTACGTGCTGGATGAGCCGAGCATCGGTCTGCATCCGCGCGACATGGATCGGTTGCTCGGGTTATTGCGCCGTCTGCGCGACGCCGGCAACACCGTGATCGTCGTCGAGCACGATCTGGAAGCGGTGCGCATGGCCGATTGGATGGTCGAGATCGGGCCGGGCAGCGGCGACAAGGGCGGCGAAGTCGTGTTCAGTGGTCCGCTCAGCGATGCGGCGAAGAGTCCACTCACCGGCCAGTATCTCACCGGCGCGACGACGATTCCGCTGCCGGATGAGCGTCGCCATGCCGGACCGCGCTGGCTGACGCTGAGCGGTGTGACGGCGCACACGCTGAAGGGCGTGACGATGAAGATTCCCGTCGGGTGCTTCGTGGTCGTGACGGGTGTGTCGGGCAGCGGCAAGAGCACGCTCGTGCACGACGTGCTCTATCGCGCACTCGAGAAGAAGCTGACCGGTGAAACGTCGGCGAAGCAGCATCTCGGCGAGATCGTCGGCGGCGTCAACACGCTCACGGGTGCCGAGCACTTCGACGATGTGGTGCTGATCGATCAGGAACCGATCGGGCGCTCGCCGCGATCGAATCCGGTGACGTATGTGAAGGCGTGGGACGAGATCCGTCGCATCTTCTCGCAGACTCCGCTGTCGCGGCAACGTGGCTACGCGCCGGCGACCTTCAGTTTCAACATGGCGGGCGGGCGTTGTGAAACGTGCGAAGGCGCCGGCTATGTGGAAGTCGAGATGGTGTTCATGGCCGATGTGCTCGTGCCGTGCGAAACGTGCAACGGCAAGCGCTTCAAGCCTGATGTGCTGGAAGTGAAAGTGTGGGGCAAGACAATCGCGGACGTGCTCGAGATGACCGTCGATGCAGCGACACGCCTGTTCCCTGGCGAGGATCGTCTTGCGGCGGCGCTCTGGCACCTGCAGCAGGTGGGGCTCGGCTATCTGCGACTTGGCCAGCCGGCGACGACGTTGAGCGGAGGTGAAGCGCAGCGCATCAAGATTGCGCGCGAACTCGCCTCGTCAGCCAAGACGGCCGGGCGCAAGCTGTACATCATGGACGAACCGACGACCGGCCTGCACCTCGAGGATATCCGCAAGCTCGCGCGCGTGCTGCAGCGGCTTGTGGATCAGGGGCATACGCTGATCGTGATCGAACACAATCTCGACGTGATCAAGCTGGCCGACTGGGTGATCGACATGGGCCCGGAAGGCGGTGTGGGCGGTGGTACGGTCGTCACGGTCGGCACGCCGGAGGACGTCGCGGCGCACGAGACCAGTCACACCGGTCGCTGGTTGCGCACTGTGTTGCCAAGCTATGTGGATGGCGTGCTGGTCAAGTCGCCGCGGAAGCGTTCAGCAAAGCCGAAATCCTAGCGGCGATCGCACGCGGAACCACGCGCAGCGATTGGATCAGCAGCTTGTTCGATGCGCCGGGAACGACGACACGCTTGCCGCGCAGCAATCCGTCCCAGCCGATCCGTGCGACGTCGGCAGACGACATCATGATGCCCTTCTGCTTCATGAGCTTCGATTCCGACATGCCCGAGGCAGCAGCGAATTCGGTGGCGGTCGGACCCGGGCAGAGCGCGCTGACATTGATGCCGGTGCCACGCAGTTCTTCCGCCAGCGCTTCGGTGAACGAGAGCACGTAGGCTTTGCTCGCGTAGTACACGGCCATGCCTGGCCCCGGAAGAAACGCCGCCGTGCTGGCGACATTCATCACCGCGCCGGTGCCGCGTTCGAGCATCGGTGGCAGCAGGCGCCGGGTCAGTTCGGTGAGTGCGGTGACATTCACCTGGATTTCGTGCAGTTGCGTTTCGAGTGACAGTTGCGCGACGGAGCCGTTCGCGCCGACGCCGGCGTTGTTGATCAGCGTATGCACATCGAGCTTGCGCGCGCGCAGTTCCGCGACGAGCACACGTGCCGCGGTCGGATCGCCGAGATCGGATTGAATGATCGTGATCTTCACGCCGTGCTTGCGTTCACAGCGTTGCGCGACGGCGGCGAGCGCGCTGAGGCGTCGCGCGACGAGCACGAGGTCGAACTGATCGGCGGCAGCGCACTCGGCGAGATCGGCGCCGATGCCGCTCGAGGCGCCGGTGATGAGTGCAATCGGTCGGGAAGCTGGCATGCGGGGAAGTGTCGTCGGACGAGGCAAGAAACGCGAAGAGGCGACCGCGGGAGCGATCGCCTCTTGGGAACTACGTTGCGCGCTGCACGCGCGCTGCGGAGTTCAGAAGTTGGAGCGGCGGCGGCGTGCGACGAGGCCGAGCGAGCCAAGGCCGAGTGCGAGCAGCGCGATGCTGGCCGGCTCCGGCGTGACGATTTCGGCGGCGCCAACTGCGCCACCGGACGGCGTCGCACTGGAGCTGAGCGGTGCGTTGAACAGCGGCGACTCGTTGCTCTTCGACGAGTTGGAGCGCAGCGCGAAGTAGCTGGCACCGGCGAGTCCGGCGATCCCGACCATCGAAGCACGACCGAGCGAGGAGTTGAAGAAGCCAGCGTCGCTGGCCTTGGAATCGTCGTCGCTGTCGGTGGTCTTGTCGGCGTCGGCAAACGTGCCGTGAAGCGGCAGCGCGCCCCAGCGATCAGCGGGCGTCGATTCTGCGATCAGATCGACCTTCTCCACCGAGTTCGCCGATGCAGCGACCATCGGGAGTGCGGCAGGGACGTCGGCACTGGCGAGCAGCTGCTGCGCCGATGCGACGAACTGCGTCGGCGTGATGCGTCCGAGCTGCGTGGTACCGAACGTGAAGGTCTGCGCGTGAGCGGCAGTGCTCAGCGTCGCGACGGCGACCAGAGCGGCGATCGTGGCGGAACGGGATCTGATCATCGGCAGTCCTCAGTTCGGGTGGGGATGGTCAGGCTGGTCGTCGGGTGAGTGACGGCGGGCGTGACCGAACGTCGGCGTCGTGCGTTCTCGGGTGTCCGGCGGGGTTTGTGGTGCAAACGTATGTGCACGATTTGTTCCGCGCATGCGGGCTCGAGTCTGGGCGCGCGCGTGCGGTGCGCGGGGCGTAGCAGGGTCAGGCGGTGGCTTGACCCTGTTGTGGTGGGTGCTAGGTTTTGGGGCTGGCTGAGAAGCCGGAGTGATCCCGAGTAGCTCAGCTGGTTAGAGCAGCTGACTGTTAATCAGCGGGTCGGGGGTTCGAGTCCCTCCTCGGGAGTTGTGGAAGTTGTTGATTTGTAAGGAGATAGCAGAAACGCCCTGCCGGGATCCGGTGGGGCGTTTTCGTTGGGGTCCATCGAGGTACCCCTTCTGCAGTCAGCGCTTCTACTCCCGTCCGGAGAATTGACGAGGACTCAGCATCGCTGCAGCAGCTGGTATTCCGTGCCAACGCACTGTCGTGCTGCCAACGCGCGTGCAGGTGTACCACCGGTATCGAGCAGGGCGTCGTGCGGCGCGAGTCGCTCGTACCGAGACCACGTGAGCGCCAAATCCGATGTGCTGGCGCGTCGCGTCCGCAAGACTCAGAGATCGCGACCGCGCACCAAGCGCCAACCGCTCACCGACCGTACAACAGCGACTTCCCTCTGGGATCGCGCTCCACCGCAGCCCAATCGCGAAACGCCGAACCGGCCAGCCATGCAAAGCGCTCGATGCCGTGGCGTGGCTGCGCTACATCGAGGCGCGACTGGTTGGCGACGGCACCAGTGTTCGACGGCATTTGTGCGTTGCCCAGACGCCGATCCCTCCTCCCCTTCGTGGCGGAGAGTGTGGCGATGGCTCGTGCCAGCCTCCCGGGAAAGGCGCGACATGCCGGGTGTTGCTCCGGAAGCACGACCGGCCAACGCGCAATGAGGTGGCAGCGCGTCCAGCGCGCGCTGATGCTAGCCTCGGACCTGTCAACGGCGACACGCCGACTGCGACAGTCCGCAACGGCTGATCACCGTTGGCCAGAGCATACACTGCGCGATGCTCTCGAGCGAACGTTGCTCCACCGCGCCATCGACATTTGCGTGTGTCGATCCTGAACTAATGTACAAACAGTCGAAGGTACGAAAACGATCCCGACACTGTTCATGATGTGCAGCCTGCCGGCCTTCGCGATGCACGCGACCCCGGATAGTGCGAACGCTCACGAATGATCACCGGTCCGGCGGCCCCCACGAAACACACGGCGTGCCGCTCTCACACAACACCGCGGCTGCATTCCACATGCGCGCCACACTTGGTGTGAAAGAAGTCGCGGTACTCCTCGGCGTGTCGCGAAGTCGATGTGTGAGTGACAGGCTCTACACTCGCCCACCGGGTGACACATGAGTCAGTCAGTCCAAACTCGCGCGCCTCACAAGTGGGATCACGAGTCCTAGTCTCTCGTGCAATACGATCGTCATGCGAAGCACACATTTGCCGTCTCGCACGCACGCAATGTGGCACTGATTCGAATCGCGCGCGCTTCAAACTCCTGTCGGACTCACGCAGCGGTCCCTCGTGAACACAATCGGGCGCCGCTCACACCGGAGCACAGGAATGTTCGGAATTACAGTTGGACAGTTTGACCTTGTGTACAATGCTTTTTCGTTCACGATTGCTGTGATGGGTGCAGCAACGCTCTTTTTCATACTCAGTCGCTCACAGGTCGCGCCAGCGTATCGAACGGCGCTCGCCGTCACCGCACTCGTGACAGGAATTGCGCTGTACCACTACGTGCGCATCTTCGGCAGCTGGGAAGCGGCGTACACCGTCACCAACGGCGCGATCACGGCAACGGGCGCCAAGTTCAACGATGCGTATCGGTACGTCGACTGGCTGTTGACTGTGCCGCTGCTGCTGGTCGAACTGATACTCGTGATGCGTCTCTCGCCGTCGGAGTCCACGCGCAAGGCCGTCAAGCTTGGCGTCCTGGCCGCAGTCATGGTTGGCTTGGGCTATCCCGGTGAGATCGCGACCGATTCTTCGACGCGGTGGCTGTGGTGGAGTCTGTCGATGATCCCATTCCTGATCATCGTGTACGATCTCGCAGTCGGCCTGAAGGCGTCAATCGCAGCGCAGCCAGAATCAGCACAGGGATTGGTTCGCTCGGCGCGCACGCTGACGATTGCCTCGTGGTGCTTCTACCCATTGGTCTTCGTGTTGCCGATGCTCGGTGTGACCGGCGGAACTGCCACGGTTGCCGTGCAGGTTGGGTATACGATTGCCGATATCGTCGCGAAGGCTGGTTTCGGTGTGCTGATCTACCTGATCGCAGCTCGGAAGTCGGACGCCGAACGCTTCGTTCCCGCATGACGCCGCTCGCCGGCGGTGAGATGGTCGCCGCCGGCGCTGCGGTATCTCGCCCGCGTGTGCTCGCTTGCGTGCGGGCTCGCGATGGCACGCCGTCCTCTACGCGCAGTCGGGCATGAAATATGGGTACTGATGCAGATCTTCTCGTGCTCGGAGGAGGATGCGCCGGGCTGAGCCTCGGCGAGCGGCTGGCCGAATCGCCGCGACGACCACACCGTACCATCGTGCTCGAAGCGCGTCCGCAATACGTCACCGACCGAACGTGGTGTTTCTGGAGAACGGCACCGCATCGCCATGACGCGTTGGTGGCGAAATCATGGGCACGCCTGCAGCTGAGATCTGCGGGTCGCGCAGTCCATGTGGATTGCCGAGCAGCACCGTACCAGATGCTGGAATCCGGGTCGTTCTATGAGCGCGCCGAGCGCCTGATTCGCCGCTCCACATCGGTCGATCTGCAGCTCGGAACAGCAATCATCGCTGAGCCGGAGCGCCGCGACGATCGCTGGTTCGTGAACACATCTCGCGGCACGCTGTCGGCACGACAGATCATCGACACGCGTCCCGCAACGATTCCACGCGAAGGCCAGGCTGCGCTGTGGCAATCGTTTCTCGGCCATGAAGTAGAGTGTGACCGCAATCAGTTCGATGATGGCGTGGCGACGCTGATGGACTTTGCCGGTTGCCTGGATGAGGGTGTGCTCTTTCACTATGTCCTGCCCGTCTCACGGAACCGAGCGCTCATCGAGACGACGGTGTTCGGTCCGCGGCCGTTGTCAGCGGCCAGTCTTGCGCGGTGTCAGGAGGCTGCGTTGGAGAAGTTTTGTGGTGGTGTTTCGCGCTCCGTGGTGCGCACCGAGCACGGCATCCTTCCCATGGGATTGAAGACGGTGGCCCAGTCGCTCGGTGATGGGTACGTTCGTGCCGGTGTCATGAATGGCGGCGCGCGTCCGAGTACGGGATACGCGTTCCAGCGCATCCAGCGATGGGCGCGCGATGCAGCGCGCGTGATCGGTGCCGGTGGTGCCGCCTCGGGGCATGCACCAGATCCGATGATACGTCGCAGGATGGACCAACTCTTTTTGCGAGTCGTTCGGAACCACCCAGAGCGCGCCGCCGAGCTCTTTCTGAATGTTTTCGGGATGAACGACCCACTTCGCGTCATCCGCTTTCTGACGGATACAGGTTCGCTCGCCGACTGCACAGCCGTCATCGCGGCATTGCCGACCGGACAGTTCCTTCGCGAGATCTGGAGTGGACTGCGGACACCTGCGAACAACCGGTTGGAGCTGGCATGAACAGGGTGGTGCGAGCGCAGAGTCTGATGTTCTGTGGCCTGTCCGTCGTTGTCTCGACAGCTTCCCTGCTGCTTCCACCGCTCACCGAAGGCGTCGAGCTGCTGCCGATCAGTGGATTGATCCTGTCGCTCGGCGTGCCGCACGGTGCGCTCGATACGATCTTTGCGCATCAGGTATACCGGCTGCGGTCTTCGAAGGCATGGCTCGTGGCCGCGATCATCTATGGTGGTCTTGCCGCGTCGGTCATCGGCGCCTGGTTGGTATCACCGACTGTTTTTCTGATCGGGTTTCTGCTGCTGTCGGTCGCGCACTTCGCCGGCGATCTGGAGAAAGGGGTGCGGACGTCCACGCGTGTCCTCTACGCTGGTACGGTGATCGTACTGCCCTGTCTCCGCTTCGAGTCTGACGTAGCCCGACTGTTTGGTTTTCTCGCGGGAGCGACGAGCGGGACCTCACTCGCCGCCGCGCTCTCCGTGCTGGCGTGGCCGTGGCTCGCCGGTGCGCTGGGTGCTGCTGTCCTTGAAACGCGGCGGAACCGAATGGTGGGAGCAGAGTTGCTCGCGGTGGTACTGCTCGCACTGTGCGCGCCGCCGTTGGTTGCCTTCACTGTGTACTTCTGCGCTATGCACAGTGTTCGCCACGTCATCCGGACGTATCACTACGCGAACCAGACGTCACTCGGCCTGCTGATCAGTGCGGCGGCGGTGCCGATGCTGCTGGTCCTCATCGCTGCCAGCACGGTGTGGGTGTTTCTCGATCACAGCGCACCGTCGCGAAGCGTGACGCAGCTTCTGTTCGTCGGATTGGCGGCGCTGACCGTGCCGCACATGGTGCTGGTCGAGCGTGTCCGGCTGTCGGGATGGCGACTTGGCGCGGCGACGTCGTGATCTATTTCACTTCTGGCGGCCCCACGAAAATGGTGCTGGTTTGTGCCGCCGAGGACGCCGTGGATGCGAGTTTGCCCGATACCAGCGGCGGAGTGAGGGCATGCATGACACGACCGTAACACAACTGAGAACTTGGTAACGGATCGTCGTGACCGCCTGGCGCGAGTGTGAGGCATCTCCTCACACACTCCCGCTGCCCATGCATCGCCTTCCGCTCGTCGCATCGCTCACCGCGTTGGCGTTTCACGGCCCGACTCCCTCCCGCGGCGAACATGTCGACGGTCGGCGAGTCGCTCCACGGACGGCCATGGCATCGGTCCGCCACATCGGCGCGGCCGGTGAACTGACACCACTGCCCGCGGAGGCACACTGGTCCTCGCGCGCGACGATCATGCTCGACGGACCGGTGCTGGTGTCCGCGGGCAACACGCTCAAGATCGAAGCGGGCACGCGCATCGAGGGAAAAGTCGGCGCGTATATCATCGTCTCGCGTGAAGGCCGCATCGAAGCGACAGGCACATTGCAGGAGCCGATCGTGATGACCTGCACGACCACGCCGGCGTATCCCGGGTGCTGGGGCGGCGTGATCGTACAGGGATACGGCCGCATCAACACCGGCACGCCGACCAGTCCGATGTCGACGCGCGGCGTCACGGCCGGCTGCCTTGAGGCGAGCGATCCCGTCGCTGGACCGGAGCGCTTCGGCGGCTGCAATGATGGCGACGACAGCGGCATCCTGACGTATGTCCGTATCGAGTACGCCGAACGTGGACTGCATCTGGCCGGTATCGGCAGCGGCACAATCGTACACGACGTGCAGGCGAATCGAACGCGAAACGACGGCGTGCTCATCACCGGTGGTTCGGCCGGCGTGCGCGATCTGTTCCTGACGGCGAACGGCACCGGCTTGCGTTGGACCGGAGGGTGGCGCGGCAATGCACAATTCATTTCGGTGCAGCAGGACCTGCTGCGCTTTGCGGCGGGGATCGTTGGCCAGAACGCCGCATCGGCCGCCACCGGCGCCGACGACGCGCTGCCGCGCTCCAATCCGACGCTCTACAACCTGACGGTGATCGCACAATCCGATCCGGCGAACGCGTCGCACGCGACAGCGCGCGCACTGGTGCTGGAACGCGGGACGGCCGGCACGATCCGCAACCTGTTTTTCTACGCGCCGAACATCGCGCTCGACATTGCCGGACCATCCACCTGCTCGCAATTCAATGCCGGCGCGTTGACCCTGCGAAACGTTCTGACAGCCGGCGCCACGTCGCTCGGCAGCGGTGCGAATACAGCCGGGTGCACCAGCAACGAGGCGACGGTCCTCGCCAGTGTCATCGATCACAACGCAGTGCTCGCCAGTGCTGCGGGATTGCTGAAGAGTGAAAACGATCTGATCCTGCCCGACTTGCGACCAATCAGCGGCGCACCGCTCGCACTCGCCATGGCGGCGATCCCTCCGACGGGCGGCATCTACTCGACTGGCGCGTTCGTCGGCGCGATTCCGGAAGCAGGATCCGGCGGTCGCATACCCTGGTTCTCCGGCTGGACATCGCCTGCACCAACGCCCGCGCCGATTCCGAATGGTGTGATTGCCGGTGTGGTGCGATCACCATTTCGAGGGATCCTCGGCAACACCGTCGTGACCGAAGCGACGACTGGTACCAGCACGACTGCGGATGCAAACGGCCGCTACACGCTGACACTTCCGGTGGGCACGGCATTGCTCGATGTAAGCGCGGTGCCCGCGGGCTGCCCTGCACCAGCAACGCGCGCTGGCACCGTCCTCCCCAACGCCACGACGACGCTGGATCTGCTGGTGGACTGCCCGCCGCTGCCGGGTACGCAACGCATCGCGGGCGGCTCGGGGTTCATGTGCGCGATCGCCGATCAGGGCACGCATTGCTGGGGCGACAACAGCTATGGCCAACTTGGCAATGGCAACACGACACCGACGCTATTGCCGTCGCCGGTCACGACGACGTTCACGAGCATCAGTGTTGGTACATCACACGTCTGTGGTGTCGAGCCGAATGGCATCGTGCGATGCTGGGGACGGAATACATCAGGTCAGCTTGGTGATGGATCGACCACCGATCGCCTGACGCCGTCACCAGGCCCTGGCGGGCCCTTCGTGCTGGTTGCAGCGGGTGGCGCGCACACCTGCGCGCTCACCTCCGACGGTCGCGCGTACTGCTGGGGCTCGAACAGCAATGGACAACTCGGTGTCGGGAGCACGACCAGTGCACTGACCGCAACACAGGTCATGGGAGCACCGGCATTCTCCACCATCGTTGCCGGTCGCTCGCATACCTGCGCGCTGGATCTCGGCGGCGCCGCGTGGTGCTGGGGCGCGAACACGAACGGCCAGCTTGGCGACGGCACGACGACCGATCGCATCGTGCCTGTCGCGGTCAGTGGGGCTCAGGTCTACAAGGCGATTGCGGCCGGTAGCAGCGCGTCGCACAACTGCGCGACCGGTGAAACGGGCGTGGTGCGCTGCTGGGGCAGCAACCAGTCCGGCCAGCTCGGCGCGATCATCGGGACACAGAGTGCTTCACCGGTGCTCGTCAACACGACAGTGGCGCTGAAGGAAGTCGCCATTGGCGACGCCCATTCCTGCGGCATTGCCGAGAGCACATCGGAGTCGTACTGCTGGGGTGCGAACGCCAGCGGCCAGATCGGCGACGGTTTCACGGCATCGCGACCGGCACCGACGGTTGCCAATGCGAGCGCGCGGTTCAGCCGCATCACGGGCGGCGAGGCCTTCACCTGCGCGGTGACATTCGGCGCGGTGACGGGCGAGGACAACGTGATCGTGTTCTCGCGACGCTCGCTACTCTGCTGGGGACTGAACAGCAGCGGGCAGTTCGGTCGCGGGACAACTACATCGGCAACGACGCCGACCGCAGCCGCAACGGGGTTGACGATTCCGTAGCGACCAGCGGCTTACGGCACCGGCCCGCGCCACGCCTTCCCCATTCCCGTCAGTAACGCGGCGTACAGCTCGATCCCGTCCCACAGATTCTGCACCCGGAGATTCTCGTCCGCCGCGTGCTGATTGTCGTCGTAGTTCGCGATCGGCAGCGAGATCATCGGCACCTTGAGGATCTGCTCGAACAGATATGCCGGCCCGCTCGCGCCCACGGTGGGGTTGAGCACCAGCTGCTGCTTTGCGCCGTCCGTGAGTGCGGTGATGACAGCCTTGCCGAACGGGCCGTCCATCGGCGCACGCGACGCGGGATAGCCCGATCCCCACTCCACGCGCGCGACCTTCCGGTGCGCGAGTCGCATCGCCGTGGTCACACTGTCGTTCGTGATCCAGTAGCCCTGCGCTCGGATGTGCGCCTCGACGAGCTTGCGCACGCGCGCCGGCGTCTGACCAGGCACGAGACGCAGGTCGAAGCTCGCGTACGCTTCCGTGGCGATGGTATTCGACCCGGTCTCGCGCACGCCCCCAACACGAATGCCTCGCACGTTGAACGCGGGCAGCATGATGCGATCGGCCAGCACGGCATTGCTCGCCTCCGTGTGCGACATACCGAGTGCCACGCGCAGCGTGCTGTCGTACTTCGGAAGCTCGGCCACGGCGCGATGCTCGGCGGCAGTCACCGGTTTCACATCGTCGTAGTAGCCGGCGATTTTGATGTGGCCTTCATCGTCGCGCATGCTGGCGATCAGCGTGGCGATCATCATCGCGGGATTGGGCGCCCAGTTGCCATAGTGGCCACTATGGAGCGCACGCGTCGGACCATACAGCGTGAGTTCGAATCCGCTCGATCCGCGTTGACCGAATGACAGCTGCGGACGACCACTCTGATGCACCGGCCCATCGCAGAACAGCCAGGCGTCACCAGAGAGTTGCGATGCATACGTCGTGAGGATCTGCTCCAGATGACCCGAGCCTGCCTCCTCCTCACCTTCGAAGAACACCTTCAGGTTCACACTCGGCGCCAACTGCGAAGCCTTCATTGCATCAAGCGCGGAGAGAATCGCCTGAATGGAACCTTTGTCGTCACCAGCGGAGCGACCGTAGATCCGCGCTTCGCCGTCCACGCGACCGCTGCCGGCCGGAATCGGAATCGTCGTGCCGCCAAGGTGCACTTCCTTCGTGCGCAGCACCGGCGACCAGGGTGGCGTCGTCCACTTCGACGCATCGACGGGCTGGCCGTCGTAGTGCGCGTAGAGAATCAGCGTCTTCGTGGCACCGGGCTGCAGGAATTCACCGTACACTGCCGGCGGACCGCCGGGGACGGTGAGCAGCTTCGTGTTCGTGAAGCCTCGGCTGCCGAGCATGCGCAGCAGATGATCGGCGTTGCGTCGGATGTTCACCGAGTCGGTCGCGAGATTCGGCAGCGAGAGGAGTTCAGCGAACTCCGTGAGGATCGCGCCTTCGTGCTGCTCGCGGTAGATGCGCGCGGCCTGACGCGCAGCGGTGCCGGAGACGGGGGTCTGCGCACGCGCCGCGGCGATCGCCGCGCTGACGCCGACGATCTGCACAAGCAGCGCGCGAACACCACGCGTGACGACACGAGCACTCTTCATCTTGCACCTGTGTAGTTGACGTTCACTCGCCAGCATCCCGACTGGCGCACATTCACTTCCAGATCGACTTGAGGCCGGAGACATTCGCGTACTGCACCTTCACCGGCGCACCTTTCACGACGAGGCGCATGGTGCTGAAGTCCTGCGACGGGAAGACGATATCCGTCAAGGCCGTCGCGCCGCCGTCGCCGAACAACTCGGCCGAGGCGCGATCGAAGTACAGCTGCATCCGCACGATGGAATCCGTCGCAATGCGCGGCGCATGATGCACGCCCGTCGCGAAGGTGGGTGAGAACGCGCGCGGCGTGTTGGTGCGATCGCTGTAGAACTGTTTCGTGCCGGCATCGTAGCCTACGCGATAGGTCTCGCCAGCCGTGTTTGAGAGCTCGAGCGCCACATCGCTCGTCGCACCGGGCGTGACGATGAATTCGAGATCGACTTCAACGGCGGCGGGCGTCGCGCCTTTCGGCATGCGCATGTCTTGCGTGCCACCGACTTTCTGCGATCGCATCGCGATGGTCTGCGTGCGCAGCGCGCGCAGCTCCGTGACGGGCGTCGAGTAGACGCGCGGACCAGCTGACGTCCGGTGGAGCGTGAGCGTGCGCGGAACGGTCATCGCACTGCGCCAGGCATCGGTCGGCACGACAGTGGCATAATCCCAGTTGCTCATCCAGCCGATGAACTGCCGGCGCCCATCTTCGGTCGGAATGCCGGACCACGTGACACCGGCGTAGTTGTCGCGACCGTAGTCGAGCCAAACGCCGTGCGACGGTTCCTTGCCGGCCGTGCCGATGGCCGGCGCGAACGACGGGTCCAGCGTGAATCGCGCACCGTCGAAATCGCCGACGAAATACTGCGTCGCCGACCCGCCGTTCGGGCCACCAGGATTGATGCTCACGAGCAGCACCCACTTTATTTCTTTCGTTCCCTCGAGGCGCAGCGGGAAGAGATCAGGGCACTCCCACACGCCGCCATGCGCACCGAGGTTCGCGCCGAACTCGCTGACCTTGGTCCACTGCTTCAGGTTCGGTGACGTGTAGAGCTGCACGCGATCCGCCGCCGCCAGCACGACGACCCACCGCTGCGTGCCTTCGTGCCAGAATACTTTCGTGTCGCGGAAATCCTTGATGCCGGGATTGGGCAACACGGGATTACCGGCGTACTTCGTCCAGGTACGACCACGATCGGTGCTGTACGCGAGGCCCTGACGCTGAAAGACCTGCGACCCAGCCTTCTCCATCGCCATGTCGTGATAGGTGAACATCGCGACCATCGGTGGCTTGCCGTCGATGCCGAAGCCGCTCGTGTTCATCGAGTCCACGACGGCGCTGCCGGAGAAGATCAGGCCGAGCGAATCGGGATAGAGCGCAATCGGTAGCTGCGACCAATGCACGAGATCCGCGCTGACGGCATGTCCCCAATGCATCGGGCCCCACACGGTGCTGTCGGGATAGTGCTGGTAAAACAGATGGTATTCACCGTCGAAGAACACCATGCCGTTCGGATCATTCATCCACTTCGCAGGCGGCGTGAAGTGAAACGAAGGACGATGCGGTTCGGCGTACGCTGTCACGGCCGTCGCGGCGGTGGTCGGCTGCGCGGCAGGTGACCGACAGGCGCTGAGCGAGAGCATTGCACCGGCGGCAATGCACGAGGCGCCTTGCAGGACGCGGTCAGTCAAAGAGATCATACGTGGCACTCAGGGCGTGACGGCAAGCTTCGGCACCCCGTAGAACAGCGCATCGAGCGCGAGACTCGACAGCGCCGTAATACCGGTCGGGAACGACGCTTCATCGACGACGAACAACGGCGAGTGATTCGCTGGCACGGTCATCGGATCGACACCGCGCGGGGTCACACCGAGGAAGATGAACAGGCCCGGCACCTTCTGCAGCAGCACGGAGAAATCCTCACCGGGCATGGAAGGCGCACTCTCGAGCACATTCGCGCTGCCAAGCGCATTGCGCAGCACGTTCGTCGACCGTCCAAACCAGCGAGGATCGTTGACCGTGGCAGGAAATCCGTCGTCGGCGATGGTCACCGTCGCCGTCGCGCCGCCGGCGGTTGCCAGATTCGTCGCGATATTGCGGATCTGCGTGGCGACGATCTGACGCGCAGCGTCGTTGAACGTGCGGAACGTGCCGTACATCACCGCGCTGTCAGGGATGATGTTCTCGCGCACGCCGCCATTGAACACGCCGACCGTGACGACGGCCGGCCCAGCGGTGAGATCGACGCTGCGGCTGACGACCGTCTGCAGATCGGTCACGATCTGCGCACCGATCACGATCGGATCGACACCGCGCCACGGCTGTGCGCCATGCGCCTGCTTGCCGTGCACGACGACGCGCCAACTGTCGATGCTGGCCATCATGCCGCCGCTGCGCGTTGAGACCGTGCCCGTCGGGCCGGGCCACGTGTGCAGCCCGTACACCGCCTCGACCTTCGGCGCGTCGAACGCACCGGCGTTCAGCATGCGCTGCGCGCCGCCACTCCCCTCTTCATCGGGCTGGAAGAGAAACGTCACGGTCCCCGGCAACGTCGCCTTCATGCCAACCAGCACTTCGGCGACACCCATCAGGATCGCAGTGTGCGCATCGTGACCGCAGGCGTGCATGACGCCAAGCGTGGTGCCGTTGTATTGCGTCGTCACCCTCGAAGCGAAGGCGAGGCCCGTCTGCTCGGTGACCGGCAGGGCATCCATGTCGGCGCGCAACGCGACCGCGGGCCCGGGACGACCACCGCGCAGAATGGCGATCACGCCATGCGCGCCATCGACATCCGTCTTCACCTCGAGGCCGAGTGACCGCAGGTGTGCGGCGACGACCCCGGCAGTGCGCGTTTCGAATCCACCGAGCTCGGGATGTGCATGCAGATCGCGGCGCCAGGCGACGACTTTGGGCGTGACGGCGGCGACGCGCGCGGCGAGGTCGCGGGTCACCGCCGCCGGGAGCGGCGGCGTGGCAGGGGCCTGCGCGTGCGCGAGAGTCGCGGCAACAGCGAGCGGAGCAAGACGTAGAAGACGCATGCCGGAATGATGCACCGCAGGTGGCCGACACGAGCGACCAGCGAGCGAAACCTATATAATACTTGGCAGTCCAGACTGGACTCTTTGGTACATCTCAGCCAGATTCAGGTCACCAACCACCGACGACCGAGGACGACGATGAGTGAGCCCGTGCGCGTACTGGAAGCCGATGCCGTCGCCCGCTACGCCGCGCGCATCGACTCGCTCGACGTGATGCGCCGGCTCTTTCACGCGCTTGGGCACAGTCGGGCCGTGCAGCCGCCGCAAACGCTCGCGCAGTTCCCCAACGGTGCCGGCGACTTCATCACCTACCTCGGTGTCCTCGCCGACGCGCAGGTGTTCGGCGCCAAACTCTCGCCCTATATCGTACGCCAGGACGGGCCGCTGATCACGGCGTGGACCACGCTGATGTCGATGGAGACGGGACGCCCGCTGCTCCTCTGCGATGCGAAGCAACTGACGATCGAACGCACCGCCGCAACGACGGCGCTGGCCGTCGATCTGCTGGCTGAGCGCGACGCAAAGACACTCTCGATCATCGGCACCGGTGCCGTCGCGCGCGCACACCTGCGGCAGGTGAGTGCGCTGCGCGACTGGGGTGAAATCCGCATGCACTCGCGGCAGCTGATGTTCTCACTCGACGCGCAGGATGCGTTGCATTCGACCGACCCGCGCCTGCGTCTCTGCGGCACGGTGGCCGACGCGGTGCAGGATGCCGACGTGGTGATGCTGTGCACGTCCTCAGCGACGCCGATTCTCGATCCGGTCACCCTCACGCGGCGCGCGCTGATCACGTCGATCAGCACGAATGCCCTGCGCGCGCACGAGGTGCCGGCGCTGTCACTGCTGTCCATGAATGTGTATTGCGACGATCGTGACACGACGCCGTTCAGTGCCGGCGAGATGCTGATCGCGGCGGAGGAGCATGACTGGTCGCCGGACGAGATCGTGGGTGATCTCGGCGATCTGGTGACGGGTCGCGCGGAGTCACCGCAGCCGGACACGCACGCGTTCTTCCGGTCGATCGGGCTGGGGCTCGAGGATGTCGCGATGGCGAACGCGATTCTCGAACTCGCGCGCCAGGACGACGCCTCCCCGTGAACCGCGCGCTTCCCTCACCGGACTGACAGATGGACATCTCCGTGTTCGGCGTCGAGAAGTGGATGGACACGTACGAGGATCACTGCGAATACAACCTCGCGGAGACGTGCGTGGACTCACTGCACATGCACGAACTGCTGGCGATGACGGGCCGTGGCGATGCGATTCTCGACGAATTGCGCGCGATGAAGCTGACGTACGGCGCGATCGAGGGATCGGTGCGGTTGCGCGGCCTGATCGCGTCGCTGTTCGCGGCACAGCGGGTCGAGAACGTGACCGTGACGCACGGTGCCGCCGGTGCAAATGCGCTCGTGTACGAGACGCTGGTGCGCCCGGGCGACCACATCGTGTCGATCGTGCCGAACTATCAGCAGCACTACTCGATCCCTGAGAGCTATGGTGCGCGCGTTGAACGACTCGTGTTGCGGGAGTCCGACGGTTACCTGCCCGACCTGAGCGCGTTGCGCGCGATGGTGACGCCGGCGACGAAGCTGATCGTGTTCAGCAATCCCAACAACCCGACCGGCTCGCTGATGGACCGCGCGATGCTCGAGGGGATCACGGCGATCGCGCGTAGCGTCGGCGCCTACGTGCTGAGCGACGAGGTGTATCGCGGCATCGATCTCGATGGCAGCGGCTTCACGACGTCGATCGTCGATCTGTACGAACTCGGAATCAGCACCGGCAGCATGTCGAAGGCGTACTCGCTCGCCGGACTGCGGCTCGGCTGGATCGTGGGGCCGGCGGATTTGCTGCGGCAGGTGACGGTGCATCGTCACTACAATACGATCAGCGTCGGCATGCTCGACGATCTGTTCGCGTCGCTGGCGCTGGAACATCGCGAGACCATCCTGTCGCGCAATCGTGAGATCCTGCGCACGAACCTGGGCCTTCTCGATGCGTGGATTCAGGCAGAACCGGGCCTGTCGTACGTGAAGCCGAAGTCCGGTACGACGGCGCTCGTGAAGTACGATCTGCCGATCCCGTCAGTCGAACTCTGTCAGCGCCTGCTGTCGGAGACCGGGGTGATGTTCGTACCGGGCAGTGTGATGGAGATGGAAGGGCATCTGCGTATCGGCTACGCGAATGCGCGTCGCTCGCTCGAGCTGGGATTGCCACTCGTTTCCATGTTCCTGCGCACCGCAGCCTCGGCGTCGGCGAGCATCTGACGTGGTGACGGTGCGCGCCGATTGCGAGACGCTGCTCTCGCGCGCCCGTCCGATGGCGGACGGTATCGCGGCATTGCTGTTTCCGTTCGCGGAGGTCGTCGTGCACGATCTTGCGTCGCAGACCGTCGTGCATCTCGCCAACAACCTGTCGCGCCGGCAGCTGGGCGATGCGTCGGCGCTCGAGGATCTCGCGATCGACGCGCAGGACAGCGTGATCGGCCCGTACGAGAAGCAGAACTGGGATGGCGGACGGATGCGCTCCGTGAGCGTCGTGATCCGCGATGACGTCGGCGTGCCACTCGGCGTGGTCTGCATCAATCTCAGCATCGCGGTGTTCGAGCAGGCGCGTGCGGCGCTCGATCTGTTCGTGACCGGCGTGCGCGTGATGCCTCAGCCGGACCTGCTCTTCCGCGACGACTGGCAGGAGCGCATCAATACCTTCCTGCACGGGTGGCTCCGCGACCATCAGCTGTCGCTGCCGTCACTCACACGCGAGCAGAAGCGAGCGCTGGTGATCGCACTCGACAAGGACGGTGCATTCCGCGGCCGCAGCGCCGCGAACTATATCGCGAAGGTACTGTCGATGGGGCGCGCCACGGTCTTCAAGCATCTGAAGAGCGTGCGTGCCTTCGCGACCACATCCGCCTGATCGCCGTTCGCTACTTCGCCGGAATCGCTTTCAGGATATCCTGCGCGATCGCGGGGTAGTTGCGGTCGAAGTGGTGATCGCCGATGCGCTGGACCACCTTCACGCGGGTGCTGTCGAGCTGCGGGCAGATCGTGTCTTCCTCGCGTGTGCCGTACAGGCACAGGTAGCGCACAGTGCCACTCTTCAGCAGCTCGGGCACAACCGCGACATCCGTGTCCCGCTTGCTGTTGCGCAGCAGGTCCATGAGATGGAATTCGAAGCTCGCTGAGTGTTCAACGCCGAGCATCCCGACCAGTTGCACGCGCTCACGCAGATCGACAGGCAGACGATTGACGATGAACGGCAGGAATCCGGAGCCACGCGAATAGCCGAGCAGGATGATGCGCGTACGGGACCACTGCGCGAGGTAGGTGCGGAGGAGACGTTCCGTGTCACGCGCCACGTCGTCCGGACTCCGCTTGCCGCGTTCCATCCAGGTACGTGCATTGACACCGACAACTGCGACTCCGTTCGCAGCAAGCTCCTTCGAGATAGTCGAGACGAGCGCGGCCCATCCGCCGTCGCCGCTCCAGAAGATCGCGAGCGTCTGGCCGGTCGCTGACGGCACTTCCGTGATCGGGAGATCGGCGACGGCTGAGGGTGGTGCCTGCGCTTGCGCAACGGTTCCAGCAGCAAGACACATTGTCGCTGCAATGGCGAGATAGCGCAACGCGGACGGCTGCATGCGGAGAGACTGACCAGGGAGTCGGTGTGGCGAGACGACGGTCACGTCGTCGGGAGAAGATTCTGATCCTACACCGAGCGGGTTCACTTTGCACGGATGCTGTGTCGGCGCGAGTTCGTCGCCAGATTGCGGATCGTTGTCGTGCAGCGTCGTTGCGCTGCCCGTGTGTCACTACCCGCCCCTGCAGATGCCCGAGCGCTCGACCGGAACGTCGGCTGTCACACCACTGCCCGCAGCGACGGTACCATCGTCGGCGGTGGTCGAAGCGGGGTCACGATGGCAGTGGCTGAAGCCGTGGCTGGGCGCGATCGCGATGTTCGTCGTACTGGCGGCCGCGATGCTGCTGTTGCGCGAGGAGCTGGCAGGCACGGGGTATCGACGCGTGATGTTCGCACTGCAGGCGATGCCGCGCGCGCAGATCCTTGCGGCACTCGCGACGACGCTGGTCGCGTACGTGATGCTGGCCGGCTACGACCTGCTCGCGCTGTTCTACATCAGCGCGCACATCAGCCCGGCGCGCGTGCTGCTGTCGTCGTCGCTCTCTTACGGCATCAGCCAGACGCTCGGCTTCCCGCTCGTCACCGGCAACGCCGTGCGCGTGCGGTTCTGGAGCGAGTGGGGGTTGTCCACCGAAGAGATGGCGCGCGCGGCGGCGTTCGTGGGCACGACGTTCACCGTCGGCATCATCACGGTCAGCGGCGCGGCGTTGTTGATCGAACCGGAAGGCACACTGCAGCTGCTGCATCTGCCCGATGTGCTGTCACGGACGGTTGGCGTGGCGCTGCTGTTGCTCTCTGCGTTGTACATCGGCTGGTCGGCGAAGCGTGGTGGCACGCCGATCCGGGTCCGCGGATGGGAATTCCCGGTGCCATCGCCGAAGCTGGCGACGCTGCAGATCGCGCTGGCGCTGGTGGACTGGTGTGTGGCGAGTCTGGTGTTGTACGTGCTGCTGCCGGAAGGGCGCGTGGTCGAGTACGTCCCCTTCCTTGGCCTGTTCGTGCTCGCGCAGACGGTCGGTGTGTTGAGTCATGTGCCGGGCGGCATCGGCGTCTTCGAGACGCTGATGGTGCTCGCGCTCAAGCCGATCATCCGTGCGGAAGATACGGTCGTCGCGCTGATCGCATATCGCGCGATCTACTATCTGGTGCCGTTCATCGCATCGGTGCTGACGCTGCTGACGCTGGAGCTGGTGCGACAGCGCGAGCATCTTCCAGCGATCATCGACAGGACGCAGGCGACGTATCGCAGTGTGTCGACGTGGGCGCGCGTGCTGCAGCCGCTGCTTCCAACGGCGATCGGCACGTCGACATTTCTCGGTGGCATGGTGCTGCTGTTCTCCGGTGCCACGCCGGCTGCGAGCGGTCGTGTGCGCACGCTGACCGAGGTGCTGCCACTCGGGCTGGTGGAATTCTCGCACTTCATTGCAAGTATCGTCGGCGTCGGGCTGCTGATTCTCGGCTGGGCGCTGCGTCGGCGACTCGATGCGGCGTGGGGACTGACAGTGTCGCTGCTGTGCGTCGGCATCGTGTCGTCGCTGCTGAAGGGCCTCGACTACGAGGAAGCCATCGCACTCGGCGCGGTGCTGCTGATCATCCTGCCGGCGCGTTCCGCTTTCTATCGCAAGACGCAACTCACGAGCGAGCCGCTGTCACCCGGCTGGATCGTCAGCATCCTGGCTGTGGTCGGCGCGAGTGTGTGGGTGGGCCTGTTCGCGTATCGCCATGTGGACTATTCAGCCGATATGTGGTGGGATTTCGCGGTCCGTGGGAATGCACCGCGATTTGTGCGCGCAACCGCCGGCGTGGTGGCGGTCGTGCTGTTGTTCGGTGTCTCACGATTGTTGCGTCACGCGACATACACACCGGCCGCACCGTCTCCCGCTGACATCGCACAGGCTGCAACCATCGTCGCCGCGTCACCGGCAAGCACACCGGCGCTGGCACTGCTGGCTGACAAGTCGCTGCTCTACAACGACGCCGGGACTGCGTTCGTGATGTATGGCGTGGCCGGCCGCAGCTGGATCGCGATGGGCGACCCTGTCGGTCCGCACGATGCCGGCACCGAGGCCGCGTGGCGCTTCAAGCTCGAAGCGGATTCGCATGGGGCGCGCCCCGTGTTCTATCAGGTCGGCGCGGATCGGTTGCCGCTGTACATCGATCTCGGATTGACGTTGCTGAAAGTCGGTGAAGAGGCGTTCGTCTCGCTGCCGAACTTCTCGCTCGGCGGCGCGGATCGACGCTGGATGCGTCGCAACCTCAACGACGCCGAGAAGGACGGCATGACGTTCGAGGTCGTCCCGGCGAGCGACGTACCGGCGTTACTGCCGACACTGCGCGCAATTTCCGACGAGTGGCTCGGCACGAAGTCCGCGCGAGAGAAGGGGTTCTCACTCGGCCGCTTCGACGACGCGTACCTGTCGCACTTCCCGATGGCACTGGTCCGAGCGCCAACGGCGAACGGAACCGAGATCGTAGCGTTTGCCAACCTGTGGTGCGGCGCAAGTGGTGGTGAGATCTCGCCGGACCTGATGCGTCGCTCGAGTCGTGCCCCGCGCGGCGTGATGGATTTTCTCTTCATCCAGTTGCTGCTGTGGGGCCAGCGCGAGGGTTACGCGATGGCGAACCTCGGCATGGCGCCGCTGGCCGGACTCGCATCACCGGCGCTGGGGCGGCCGGAGCTGGCGCCGCTCTGGTCGCGCGCCGGGGCGTTTCTGTACGGGCGTGGCGAACAGTTCTACAACTTTCAGGGGCTGCGCGCCTTCAAGAGCAAGTTCTCACCGATCTGGATGCCACGATACATGGCATCGCCAGGCGGTTTCGCGCTACCACGTGTTCTCGCAAACGTCACGACGCTGATCTCCGGCGGCGTGACCGGGATCATGCACAAGTGAAGGCGGCACACGCAGTCGTCGTGCTCGGCGTTGCAGCGCTGCTCGCTGCGTGTACCACGTTCAGCACGCCGCGCACGCTGAACATCGCCGCGCCAGGCGAGACGACGTTCCACGCACTCAAGGTCGGCACGAACACGCGCACGTTTCTGTTGCACCTACCGCCGGCCGCCAGCTCACATCGTGTGCCGCTGGTGATCGTGTTCCATGGGCACACCGGTAACGCAGAAGTCGCGCGCAACAGTTCGCAGATGAATGCCGCAGCCGACTCGATGGGGATGGCGGTCGCGTATGCTGATGGCAGCGGACGGGTGCGCGGCATCGGGCTGTCGTGGAATGCCGGGAGTTGTTGCGGCTGGGCCCAGGCGAACAAGGTCGATGAAATGGGGTTCGTCGATTCACTGCGCGCAACGCTCACGCGCTCCGGCCGTATCGACAGCACGTCGGTCTTCGCCGCTGGGTTTTCCGCCGGAGGCATGCTGGCGCTGAAGGTCGCGTGCGAGCGCCCGGGCGTGGTGCGTGGCGTCGCCGATCTGGCCGGCGCAATGCCGAACTATCCGTGTCCAGCGCATGGTCCGGTGGGCGTGCTGCTGGTGCGCGGTGACGACGATGAGGATCTGCGCGAGGACTATGCTGCGCAACGCGCGGAAGGTGCGCTGCCGTTTGCGATCTCGACGGATTCTGCCGTGCGGTTCTGGGAGCGCGTGAATCAGTGCACAGGGCGTGAGGAGCGTATCGTGCAGCAGAGTCCCCGGGTGCCGGTGCGCGCGCGCATCGCGACGGGGTGCCAGCGCGGCGGCGGCGTGACGATCGTCTCGATCCCGCACCATCCGCATGCGTGGCCCGGCGGGCGCAGCACCTGGTGGTTCGGGCAGCGCCCGTCACCGGCGGTGAATGGATCGGCACTGGTGCTCGGATTCTTCGCGTCGCTGATGCCGGGCTATCGCGACACGTCGAGATAGGGCTGGTTGCCGGATCGGAGATCGGCAACGGAAACTGCAACGGAAATCGCACCGCGAGCCACAACGGCAACTTGGCTCGCGCAGGGACGCAGGGAGCGCAGGGAACTGCAGTTGCAGCCCGCTCTTGGCGCTCGCTGCGCTGCGTGGAGCTTTAGCGCGGGTCGTTCAGCGATTGAAGCGAAGTGCTTGCCTCACCCGCCGTGAATGCGACGGATGATGTCGATGCCGCGCACGTGATGCATCGCCCACAGCAGCCCGGCGATGGCGACGACGGAGAGCGAGGCGAGAGTTGGTTTCCATTTCATCGTCGGAATCCTCATATGTGAGCGAGAGCGTCGCGGGCCGTCAGGCGAGCGGCGCGGGCGGCGGGAAGGACGCTGACCAGCAGCGTGCCGAGAGCGAGGCCGGTGATCCAGAGCAGCGAACCGGAAATGGACAGGCGCAACACGAGTTCCTGGCTCGCGATCGATGCGAGCACGCGGCCAACGATCGTTGAGATCGCACGCGAGGCGATGAGGGCCACGCCGACGCTGAGGCCAGCGATCGTGACACCCTCGATGATCACGATGCGCATGATCATGGCGCGCGTGCCGCCGAGTGCGCGCATGATGCCGAATTCACGCGTCCGTTCGAGCACCGACACGCCCAGAGATGACGCGAGGCCGATCAGGCCAACGATCGCCATCAGTGTCGCGATGAAGCCGAGCGCGTAGACGAGGATGTAGACATGTCCGCCCTGTGCCCTCGCGAGGCGCTGCTCGGTGATGACGACGCGCACGCCCATGCCGGCGCGCTCGAGCGCGCGCTGCACGTCGCGTGCGACACGCGCGCTCCCGGCGGCGTCACGCACCTGCACGCGCACGATGGACGTCGTATCGGCGTGGCCCGTGACGGTGCCGAACCATCCCGGCGTGACGAATACCGTGGCTGACGTGAGCGGCTCACGCATCAAACCGGCAACGCGAACCTGGATTGGGCGATGGTCGATACGAAGCGTCACCGTGTCGCCAACACGCAGGTCGCTGAACACCGATCCCGCGGCAAGACTGTTCAGCACGACGGCGTTCGAGTCGTCGGCGCTCAGCCAGCGACCGGCGAGCATGCGATGCGCAATCAGCGTCGTGGTGGGCGACGCAGCACGCAGCGTGACGCCGCCGTGCCCACCGTCGGGATAGATGCGCGAGATCTCGAGATCCGTCGCACCACCGCGTGTCGCACTGGTCGCGGCCCACGACTCCGCAATCGCGACGCCGGGCACACTGCGGATCGCGGTCAGAACGTCAGCGGCCGGGTAGCCACCCACGAGCCGCATCTCAAACTCGAAATGACGATCCTGGCGGGCCTCGGCGACGTTCCGCTCCCACGCCGACTTGAGATCGAGACTGGCGATGAACATCGCACCGGCCAGCGCCAGCATCGCTGCCGTCGTCAGCAGCCGCGCGCGTCGACGCACGGAATTCCTGATCGCGATGGTGACGGCAGCGTCGCGGAAACGAATGCCGGTGAGCAACCGAACGAGCCGATTCGACGCGAGCAGCGGGGCCGCACCACCACGATCATCGATGGCCTCGCGCACGGTGCGACGCGCGGCGCGCAGGATCGGCACCAGCGCCGCGAGCAACGGTGTGACAAGACCAAGGAACACGCCAACCATCACCACCCACCACGGTGGTGCGCTCTGCTCGAGGCGCAGGTTGAGCAGCGTCGCGACCAACCCGATCAGGTTCCGCCCCGCAGTCAGGCCCATCACCAGGCCGCCGATCGTCGCCACTGCACCGAGGGCAGACACCAGTGCGAGATAGAGGCCGACAATCTGGCGCTCGCGTGCACCGATCGTCTTCATGATCGCGATCTGCGGAGCCTGTATGGTCAGTAGCGCACTGAACACGCCTGCCGTGAGCGTCGCGCCGAGCACCATGACGAGCAGACTGAACGCGAGCAGCATCGTGATCACGGCGTTCATCTGCGACTGGTGCGGGTGCCGTCCGGGCGGCGGAATGCGTGCTTCGAGGACCGTTACTCCGCGCCCTGCCAGCACCTGCGACAGTTCACGCACGGTGCGCGCGATGGCATCCGCGTCGGACGCACCGTCACGTACGACGATCTTGAGCAGGTCGAGCGATCGCGACACGCCAAGCGCCGCGAGCGTCGCGCTCCTGACGTACGCGTAGCCCGTCTGCTCCTGCCACGCTGGCGCTACGCCCGGATCATGCACGATCCCCGACACGCGCAACGTCCGCACGCCGACGCCCGCGATCTCGATTGTCAGTGTTCGCCCGACGCCGGTACCGAGCAGCTCCGTCGCGCTGCGCTCTATGAGTACGCTGCCAGTGCCCGCGGCCGAATCTCCGGCCTCGGAGTGCACGGTGTTGATGCGCGACGGCGCGTCGTCCGGCGTCACGAAGAGTCGCAGTGGCAGCCA
The DNA here is from genome assembly GCA_038231095.1 of Gemmatimonadales bacterium. Lineage (GTDB taxonomy): Bacteria > Gemmatimonadota > Gemmatimonadetes > Gemmatimonadales > Gemmatimonadaceae > JACMLX01. The sequence goes on along the minus strand of JBBRLZ010000022.1, from coordinate 299 downwards.
CTCGCCATTCGCCAGCTTGACGCGCGCGCCGAAGGCGCCCGCGCGTTCCGCCGCGGCGATGTTCGGCTGCTGCCGCACGATGTCGAGGATCTCCGGCGTCACGCCACCCATCACGCCGAGCTGCGCCGACGCGGGATTCGAACTCTGATAGCTGCGCGGGGGTACAGCCCGGGTACATGGTTTACAAAGTAGTCCGGCAACATGGTTTACACTCCTTCTACACTGCACAGCGACTCCCTTTCGCGAGGATCGCTGATGCCCTGGTTGGAGACCGACGCCATGAACGAACGGCTGAAATT
>JBBRLZ010000021.1:0-65206 GCA_038231095.1 Gemmatimonadales bacterium | reverse complement strand
TAGGCATCCACGCCGGCCACCTCACGCAATGCATCCGGTGTGAGCAACTCTGCGATGCGGTGCGGTGCGAAGACCGCAAAATTATCGAAGTACATCGCATCCAGATTTGCGGGTCGCGCGAGGAACGTGCGAGCCAGCTTGCCGCGTATTCCGGCGCTGCCCACGTCACCGATGGCGCCGCTCACGACATCGCGCACGCCGCCCGGCATCAGCTTCTCCCAGATGCCACCGAGCTTCATGTTCGCGATCGTCACGCGATAGCGATTGTAGCCGGCCAGCGTCTCGTCGCTGCCCTCACCCGTGAGCACCACCTTCACATGCTCGCTGGCAAGTCGCGACACGAAATTCAGGGCGACTGAACTCGGATGTGCAATCGGCTCGTCCTCATGCCAGATCAACGTTGGGAGCGCATCCCAGAACTGTTCCGGTGTCACTACGATCTCGTGATGCTCGGTGCGGTAGCGCTCCGAGACAAGGCGCGCGTACTGCAGCTCGTTCGCCTCACGCTCCGCGAATGCGACTGAAAACGTCTTGATCGGTCCATCGACCATGTCGCTCATCACGGCGGTGATCGCTGCCGAGTCGATGCCGCCGGACAGAAACATGCCGAGTGGAACATCCGCCATCAGACGCAGCCGCACGGCTTCCTCGAATCGCGTACTGTACTCGGCGACGAGATCCGCGTCGCTCGCCCGGGCCAGCTCCGGATCCGGAAGGAATGACAGGTCCCAGTACCGAGCGATCTCGATCGCCCCGTCCTTCCAACGCAGCGTGTGCCCCGGCGGCACGCGCTTCACGCCGATGAACATCGTGTCGTCACCGCTCGGCGCGTGATTTGCCAGAAAGTCGGGGAATGACGCCATGTTCAGTTCAGCGTTTACCGCGCCAGACGCCAGCAGCGCCTTGATCTCCGATGCGAAGTACAGCGTGCCGTCGGCCGCGTGTACGTAGTACACGGGCTTCACACCGAAGCGATCGCGCGCAAGCGTCAATGTGTGTTCCGCACGATCCCAGATTGCGATTGCAAACATTCCGCGACAGTGTTGCACGAAGTCGCGGCCGTGACGCGCGTACAAGTGCAGCACCGTCTCGGTATCGCAATGCGTATGGTACGGAACGCCATCCGACTGCAGCTCCGCCATCAGCTGCGGGTGATTGAACACTTCGCCGTTGTAGACGATGGTGCTGCGCCCATCATCGGTCGTCATCGGCTGCGCGCCATGCGCCACGTCAACGATGCTCAGGCGCCGGTGCCCGAGGCCGATCGGGCCGTCCACGAAGAGCCCTGACCCGTCTGGTCCACGATGCACGAGGGTGTCGCGCATGCGCGTCAAACGCGCCTGGTCGACGGCGCGCTGGAGACGTTCAGGAATTGCAATGCCACAGATGCCACACATCGATCAGGACTCCATCGTCCAGGTTCCATCCGGAGCGCGATGCGCGACGCGAACATCGTCGGCACGAAGTGCCATGGCATGCCCCGCAAGATGCAGGATTCCTGCCCCTGCCGCCACGACAGTGTGTGGCGTATCGACACCGAACACTGCCAGCACCGTGCCATCGAAGCGTGCGGGACCGATCGTGACCTCGTGCCCCGCCGGAGCGGCGACCAGATCGGTCCCGCCGCTGTGACTGATGCGCCAGACATCGTGGGCAGGATCGCGCAGCAGTCTGATCCCGCCAGATTCGTCGTCAGCGCCGATGACCGTGCAGAATGTCGATTGGCCGACCGCGTCGGCAGCGGCAATGATCGCAGACGCTGGTACCTCGAGCGCATATGCCGGTGAGACTGTACGCGCTTCGACGGCGCAGACGAGCGTCGGATCAGCCACGAGATGCGCCGTGACATCGCCACGCGTCAGTACGAATGCGCCTTCCCCTGCCGACGAAATTCGAACCTCCGGCGCACATTGAAATGTGAGCGAGATGTGATGCGACGAACGCGCATCGATCCTGTCGAACATGAGCCAGTAGCGTCGATCGAGCCGAAGGATCGTGCGATGATGCCTGACCGGATCGGGAAGGCGATGATACCCGTCGTGTGACGCCGCGACAAAGCTGGCGCCATTGGTCAGGCCAAAGCCCTCCAGGTGTGCATCCGTGGCGCTGATCCAGTTGAACGATGTCCCTTGTTCAGACGAATCGGCGCGATCCACCGTCACCGTGTTGTGCACAGCCGTGCTGCGGTAGCGGCGGCGACGTTCGCCGACGTATGCGCCTGTACCGGGGTCCACGAGGATCGGCACGCCGTGCACACTGACGTCGATCGCCAGCGCGTCCGCGTGCGAGTGGGCGTGCGACAACGCGCCGTGCGGTCCAGCGTCGAGCACGAGCCAGTGATCGCGATCCGCGGTAAGCGCCACCTCCGTCATCGTGATCCAGCCGCCCTCGCGCAAAGCACCGCTATCCCGCCGACCACGTCGCGCGTCCTTGCCATCCATCGTAGCGAGTGCGGCCGGACCTTCGAGCCAGAGCAGCGTGCTCCGCGACGTGTCGACAGGTGGTACGAGGGTGTCGTCATGGAGGAGCAAAGCGGCACGCCAGAGTGAATCAGTCATATCGCCGAACCGTGCTCGCGTGAGTGGTAGCGCGCGTCCACCGTCGTCATCGCCGAGCATGGCGATCGTGCCATCCGGACGCGTAACTGCACGTAGTGCACGTGCCACATCACAGATCCGAGCCATCATACCGTCTGGTACCGTCAGGCCGGCGAACGTTGCCCACATCATGCCGAGCGTGTAGGAGTCGAGCGTGTACGCCTGATACCACGCACTTTGCTCGAAGTACACACCGTCGGGGCGGAGTTGCTTCGGCAATTCGTCGCACAGGATCTGCCAGCCTAGCGCGCGCCAGCGCGCCGCGTGCGGCAGGTCGGGCCATGCGCAGCCTGCGCTCAGAATCGCGAGCGCTTCGCCCGTGAGGTGTGTGTTCGGGCTGAACCACGTCGAAAGGTTGCGCACGATGTGATCGATCTGCAGCGCGGCCGATGCCACGAGGTCAGCCCGCAGTGCGTCGTCGAGTTGCGGCGCGTCGTGCAACAATCGGAGCCCGTGAATCCACGACTGTACACGGAACGCAAGTTCGAGTGCGCTGCACCAGTTGATGCCCTGCTTCGGCGGGTTCGAGGTCAGCCAGTCGCGAAGCAGTGACACGGCCGTGGTGGGATATTGCGAGTCACCGGTGAGCTGCCATGCCTGGCCGAGCGTGAGAAGCCATTGATGGCGATTCAGCTCCCACGTCACCTTGTGGTCGCCGACGCGCTCGTGATCGAGATAGGGGACACGGCTCCAGTGTCCAGTCGGAGCCTCGCGTCCGGCGACCGGATCACGGTGCCAATTGACTGGCGATCCGTACGACACGCCGGTGAGACCCAGAACATCGAAGGCGCCGTGCACAATGCGGTCGGCGCGCAATACGACGGCGTCGCGTTCTTCCGCGTTTATCGCTGCCCGAATTGCGTGTGTGTCCGGCGCCCCCCATGGCGTGCGCGGTTTGAGTACCACTCCATCCGGTATGACGATGGACGGCAGGATACCACGGCGCTCTGCGAGCGCGCGTGCCTGCTGGGCGAGGCGACCGCGGAGTTCGGAGAGACTGCGACCGCGGAGCTTCGAAATCATGGCGTCAGCGCCGGCGTTGACTGCAGTGACGTCGGTGCGTCATACACGTGCACCCACAGTGCGCTGACCGCTTCCCATGCGTAGCGCGAGGCCACGAATTCACGCGCGCGCGCCGCGCGAAGCCATGCCGCCTCCGGTGACATGACCACGTCAAGCATTGCGTCCGCCAGCGCATCGGCGCTGCCGGCAGCGACAACTCGCGCTGTCTCGCCGTCCACGGCGATCCACGGAATGCCGCCGGCATCTGACGTCACGACGGGGACGCCAGCTGCATACGCCTCCAGCAACGACAGCGGCATGTTGTCGATCAAAGATCCGTTCACATACACATCCGCTTGCGCGTAAAGCGCTGCCATCTCACTGGGCGGCACCGGTCCGGTGAAGCACACATGCTCGACGCCGCGCATCTCGACCTGCGCCTCGAGCGCCGACCGCAGCGAGCCGCCGCCCGTGATCACGAGCTCAGCGTCTGGCAGCTGGGCCTGCACGATTGCGAATGCGTCGATCACCGCAGCAACGTTGTAGTGACTCTCGAAATTGCGATTGCTGAAGAATCGTGGCAGCATCGACGTGCGCTTGCGCACTGTCATGCTCGCGACATCGATGTGATTGGCAATCGGCGTGGCCGAAAGACCATGCCTGTGGAAGACCTCGACCAGATAGTCGGTCGGCACGACGATCGCGTCCGCGAGGCGCAGAAGCGGCTTGGCATGCCATCCCCATTTCGAGAGGTGATCGTCCGCTTCGCCACTGTGGTAGTTGAGCAGAACGCGCTTCCCCAACAGCCGGCCGATCAGCAGCGCCGGTGTCGGTGCCAGCAGGAAGCTCCAGTACGACGCTGAGAAGAGATGCAGCGTGTCGCAGTGCGGTACATGCCGCAGCAGCGAGGCGACATAGGCCAGGCTCGTGACGAGCGTCCGGACGATCGGAATGCGCTGCAACAGCGCGAACGGCATGGGAAGAACCGGATCGACAACCAGGTACTCGACGTCGAGCGTGCCCAGCGATCTCAATCCTGCGAGGAGTCGCTGGGCCTGAACTGCCTGTCCGCCGAGGAATCGCAACGACGGTCCCACGAGCAGGACACGCCGATTACGCACAGTCATCGTTGCCCTTGCAGATCGAGGAGAAAGCCCGCTGACGGCGACGCACACGTGGTGGCCCCACGCGGATTGCAATCTAGCGTGGCGTGATTCACGGCTTGCTGGCGAGTGTGTGCCACACTGGTCTCACTGATTTCCACGGACCAGCTTCGCAACAGCGCGTCCGGCGCACCGAAGGTCCTGAGAAATTCGACGGGCCGGCAGGCTCACGCCGCCCATCGCGCCAAGACGGTTGCCCAGGGCGAGCGCGCGATCGGTGGCCTGCAACTCGTCCCGCACCCGAGAGAGCATTTCTGCTTCACCGGTCCAGATCGCCCAGTCGACGTCGCCCACGCTGGCTGTGTCGAGGAGACCAAGTACGTGTTCACGCTCTGATGCCAAGGCACCGTCCAGGCGCCGCGCAACGCAGCGGCGCCGCACGTCCCACCACGCGCCCACCAGATCGACCCGGAACCGTTGCGATGCCTGCTGATCGTGCATACGACGACGCACCGTCGGCACGTTCACGTAGGCGAACATTCCGTGTTCGGCGACACGCGTCCACAGGTCGTAGTCTTCGGAGAGTCGCATCGTTTCGTCGTAGCCGCCGGCACGATCGAACGCGTCACGACTGATCATGACGGATGACTGAATGATCGGATTGTCTCTGATGAGCAGATCACGAAGGTCGCCGGGTTCTGTGATCGTGAGTGCTGTCTTCACGATGCCAGACTCGGCACCGAAACGTTCGGCATCACTTCCGGCGAACGCAATGCCGTCGCCAGACAGTGCTGGCAGTATCCGCTCTGCGTGATCAGGCATCCACTCGTCATCGGCATCAAGAAAGGCGACGACTGGCGCGCATGTCGATGCAACACCTCTGTTCCGAGCGGCACTTGGCCCTCTCGACTCCGACTGTACCACCACACGCGCACCGGCCGCACGTGCAACTTCCGCCGTCTGATCCGACGAGCCATCATCCACGACTACGACATCACTCGGCGCGATTGTTTGACGATGAATCGACAACAGCGCCGTCGCGATGAATCGCGCCGCGTTGTGGGCCGGAATTACGACACAGTAATCGGTCATCATCAGTCAGTTCGGTGAGCGGCGGCGGAACACCAGCGTGCAGACCGCAGCGAGCGCCCGAACAGAAGACTTGCAACACCCGATCGCAGTAACGTCCATCAGCGATCGCGCCAAACAGAGACAATCGCGTCGATTCGGCTCCGGAACAACAGGAAGAACGATGCGATGTATACCGCTGCACCGGTACAGCTGAGAACCAGCAACTGCACGATCGGGGCCACATCGTGCATCAATACACGAACCGCAAGCACGGCTGCGGTCATGAGGAGCGAGGAGATGAATGGTCCACGCAGATTACTGAAATATTCGCGGATCGACAGGCCGATCGTCTGCTTCAGTGCGACCAGCGGCACACCGACCAGCAACGGCTGCGCAATCAACCAGACACATGCGACGGCGAGGGGTCCCGACAGCTTCGCCGCGACGATAAACCCGAGCGGAAGGCCGACCAGCGCCGCGACGTTGAGGCGCGCGGTGACCTTCGCCTGACCCGTCGCACCAAGCACATGCTGGCTGAGCATGGACACGCTTCCCAACGCCGCGCACACCACCAGAACCTGCATGATGGGCACCGACGCCGCCCACTTCGCACCAAAGATCAGCGGCACGGCGATCGGGCTCACCAGCGCGAAGCCGAACAGAACCGGCAACATGACAGAGACCAGCAATTCCGACAGGATCAGGAAGTAGTGCTTGAGCGCAGCACGGTCGTCGCCGATCGACCCGAAGAATGGCAGCACAACCGCCTGCAGCACATTCGCGAGCTTCTCGCCGGGCAGCTGCGCAACATTCCACGCGAATTGATAGTATCCAAGCGCGGAGAGGCCAGCGACGCGGCCAACGACGGCGAAATCAGCGTTTGAGTACAGGTACCACGCCAGAGAACTCACCACCAGATGACTCGCGTAGTCGAGCGTCGGACCGATGGCGGCAAGATCCGGGCGCAGTGGTCGGATGCGCACATATCGCCGCGTCCACGCAGCGGCCACGAAGTGACCGACAATCAGGCCGATTGCCAGCGACCAGTAGCGGAAGCCAAGCAGCGCGCACAACAACACAGTTGAGGCCTGCGCAATCGTCTTGCCGAAGTCGATCGAGGCGAGCAACCGGTATTGCAACTGCTGCTGCATCACCGCCAGCGGAATTGCATTGACGCCACTGAGGAGGAGCGCCACCGAAAGCGCCATGATCACCGGCGCAACACGAGGCTCCGAATAGAAAGCGGCGATTGGGTATGCCGCGACGAGCATCAGCAGCGCGAGCGCCGCCCCGGTCGCGATTGCCGTGCCGTGAATCTCGCCGACGAGGCGCGCATCCGTCACGCGCTGCATGACCAGAGCCCGAGCCAGCCCGCCATCTGTGACCAAAGCGAGCAGTCCGACAAGGATTCCTGCGGTTCCGGCTATGCCATAATCGCCCGGCGACAACCGACGCGCGATCACAACCGTGGCTGTCCATGCGATTACCTGCGATGTCCACCGCAGCGCCCCCTGCCACATCACGCCCGTCGCTATGGCCTGATTGTGCGCAGCACTGCCAGCGTTCGTCGATTCACCTTGCGGCATCGCGGCCGAATCATCCACCACCACCCGCTCACCGCCAGACATCCCACCTCCCCCGCAACCCATTCACCGTCGCCTGCACCACCGCCGCCTGCAGCGTCCACCCCCACACCACCGCCCGCACCGCCACCCCGCGCGTCTTCGGCGCCAGCAACACCGCCGTCATGGCAGCCGCCGTCGCCACCAGCAACATCGGCAGCAACGTCGGTGACACCAGCGTCCACCCAGCACCCACCACACCAGTCACCAGCGCCATCACCAGCCACGGTGTCAGCAACCGCAACACCTTGTGACTCACGAACTGCACCCAGATCGGATTGCCGATCGGCACCAGAAGCGCTGGCAACCACGCCATCAATTGAAAGTTGCCCGTGAGCGTACGCACCTTGCGCACCTTCTCCTGCGCCGCCGATGTCGTGCGCGCATCCCACGCCTGCGCATCGAGTGTATAGCCCACGCGACGCCCGCCCAGCACCAGCTGCATCGGCAGCCACACATCGTCGAGAATCAGCTGATCCGGCATCGGCACCCACTCACGACGCCACATCGCATAGATCGATCCGCTCACGCCAACCGTGGAATGCACGCGCGCCTCGGCGCTGCGCAGCAGCCGCTCGAGATACCAGTACCACTCGACCGGCGAACGTGATGGCGCGTCAGGTCGATCACCGGGTAACTGCAATGCACCACCCACCGCCGCCACGCGCGGATCCGACGCCAGCCGATTCACGAGCACGCGGATCGCATCCGCAGCAAACCGCTGCTGCACGTCACTGAAGACAAGAATGTCGCCTGTGGCCCGTTGCACCGCAGCGTTCAGTCCGGCGGACTTGCCGCCCGCCGTGTCGGCTGCAACGACGACCACCGGTCGCGTGCCGCACGCCGCGCGGATCGCCGCCACGCGCGACGCGCCGGTGCTGTCAAGACCGACCACGACATGCAGTTGGGACGTCGGATAGTCGGCCGCGAAAAAATCGTTCACGCGCGCAACGATCGTCTCGACGTCATCGCGTGTCGCGAGGATCGCCGTGACCGTCGGAAGGGTCTCAGGCATGACGACAACTCGAACCGGCATCGCGCGCGCAACTACATAGATCAGCGCTGGATACAGCAACCAGGTCCAGCTGAGCATACCGAGAGACAGCGCGATAACCCACAACCATGGCGTCATCGGTCCAGCCGACGGTCGACTCGCGCGACGGACACTCTCACGTACGCGGGGCACGCGGCAACGCGACCGCCACTTCCTGCGCCAGCCGCGGCGCGAGCGATGTGGCGATCGAGTCAGCACGCACGATCTCGGCACGGATGTGATCTGTCGAACGATCGGTGCGCGTGCGCAGCGGCACGACGAGGCGCACCAGAGCCTCTTCTGTACGACCGTACAGCGCCGCATCGCGCATCAGGTTCACCTTCACCGTGTACTCGTTGCTCTCGATGCGTCCACGGCCCTGATACCAGTAATACACCGCCGCATAGCTGCCCTGATTCGCGAGCACATACTTGTTCATGTCTCGCGAGCCGACGCCGGGCGCCGACGCGATCGGGAGGGTGCCGCTCTCGACCGGTTCCCAGCCCGCGCCCGGCAGACAGTTGCGCGGCGAGTGAATCGACTTGCCCTGCGTCTGGTACGTGTAGTAGCCGACATAGAGACTGAACACCTGCAATGTGTCCTGCGCATACACGCGATTCACGTACTCGTCCATGCCGGCCACACGCTGTGAATTCGTGTCAACCGGAATCTGCGTGTGCGTGTAGCCGGAGACCGTATCGAGAATCGTTGCGATCGGCTTCAATGGCTTCGGACGCTCCTGACCGTGCGTCAGCCCGAGCAGGCCGAGGCCCGCAGCAAGAATCATGGCCGGAACGAAGCGTGAAATCTCAGCCATTGGCGGCCTCCATGCGCGCGTCGGCCAGCGCATGACGCGACGCGAGCTTGCCTTCGATGAACAGCAGCAGAGACGCCACGGCACCGAGTGAGGCAAAAGCAATCACGAACATCAGCCACCCTTCCGTGGTGTGCATGAATCCGGATCCGGCTTCAGGGCTCACGAAGAACACCAGAAATGCCGTCAGGAAAATGCGGAATCCATTGATCAGAATCGCCATCGGCACGGCGAGGACCAGCAGTGTGACGCGCGACCACGGCTTCACGAGCAGCATTGCGCCGAGCAGCACGCCGAGGTTCACCAGCGCCGTCAGTGAACGCAGACCGCTGCACGCCTCAGCCACGAACAGGTCGTGCCCGGGAATGCGAATCACGTTGCCGTTCAAGAGCACCGGGATGTTGCGCCATGCGATCAACGACGCGCCGATCTTGGAGGCCACCAGCTGCAGCGGCGCCGTGAGCTTCGCGATGACGAGTTCGGGAAGTGGAATCGCCAGCCCAAGCAGTACGAAGGGCAGCCACCATGCGAGCAGTTGCTTGATACCAAAGAACCAGAGCATGAGCCCCGCGGCCGCCATCAGCATCGACAACCGCATCGTGAACAGCTCGGCCGCCAGATCAGAGACGTAGCGCAGGCCGATCGACGCAACGAGTACCGCGACACCGAGCGCCATGGCCGGCTTCCGTACTTCTTTCAGCCCAGTCTGAAATGCGAACCAGAACGCGAGCGGCGCGAGCAGCAGGCCGGTGCCGGCGTCGGGATTCTCGAAGTTCGTCCAGTCGCGAACCAGCAGGTACGCCGGCTTGGCGTAGAGGGCGGCGAAGAGAATGAGCGCGGCGCCGAGCGGCCACCAAAGCGACTTGTCGATCGCGATAGGGCGACGCGCTGTCGCGCCGATTGTGGCATCGGTCACAAGGGGGGCCTTAAGCGGTTAGGATTTTCAGGACGCACAAGCACGAGACGAACCTGACAGAACGGAAGAATCGCACCACGCCCGAAGGCCGCAGACCCCTATCGAAGTCGTGCGATAGCCCCACGGCTGCGGCGAGCTCCAAGCCGGGGCTTGGCAGCTGGCTTCGTGCAACATCTACAGGACGATAGTACTCAGGATTGGGTAAAACGAAGCGTCACAGGGTCTGCCGCAGCGCCGCGGCGCTCGACCGACACGCCTGATGCCCACCTAAGTGCGTGTAATCACCCGGGCATCCATCACCGTCAACTGACCGACCGCGTTGATCGTGTGGGTTCCGGCCAGATCCGGCGCCCACTTGGGGTCGATACGCGCGATCGACTCCTCGCGATACGCTTCGCAGTCGAGTTGTACGATGCGCTTGAAGACGATCGCAGAACCGTAGCTTGGCGTACCGTCCTGTGCCGGCCGGATCAGGTCGTTGCCAACCCGGAAAATGCAACCCGCAGGGCGTGCGCCTCGCGCATCGGAAACGACTGGATTGGCCACATGTGGCACCCACGGTCCGAGCGGACTTCCGCTGTAGAACAGGCTCAGCTCGTCGCAGTCGGACTCGGGACATGCCGCAGTTCCCACAAACAGCCACCATCGTTCGCCATCGAAGTGCAGCGTCGGATCGACGACCCTGCGGTCGAAAGGCAGCACCGAGTGCAGTTCCCATCTATCCGGAAACGTCGTCGCGCGAAACACTTCCTGTACGCCGTGCGCCGCCATCTCTGGCAGCATGTACCACTGTCCGCCGTACTCGAACACGTTCGGATACGAGAGGTGATAATCACGCTCGAGCACTACCCGCGGTGCGCCGACCGGTCCCGCCTCGGTCAGCTCTATCACGCAGATGCGGCCTTTATTTTCGGTGAACATCAACTCTTCAAAGAACACATACTGCCGTCCGTCGTGTTCGACAGTGAATGGGTCAGCCCAGAATCGGTCGGCCGGCGGGACCAGCCGCTTTAAACGAAAGACTGACGACTGCGGCACTCGATTGTCAGCCGATTGGCGCGGATCGAAGCCGTACAGCAATTGCCACTGCTCGCGCGTACGAAATTGCTGGACCTTGCGACGTATGAGCCGCTGGAGGACACGAACGAGTCCGACTACAAGTTCGCGCGCAGTGGGTGCCACGTAGAGTCGGCCTGCGTAGGGTTGAAAGCTTGAGCTGCTAGGCTGCAGCTCCATCGCTGCGCTGCCGCGTCGATACACCTCCTTCAGCTTCCGCACGAGCAGCGGTGCCGCAGCGCGGTACAGTGCGATGCGGTTCTGATTCACTGAGATTGGGTTCGTCGCCGTCCATGTACGCGCCAACGTCGTACCGCCGTCGAGATCCTCGGACAACCGTTGCAGGAGTGCACCGGTACCGGGCCATCCCAGCAGCACCTCCCACAGACCAGGAGGGCCACCTCGCAGAACCTGATTGTCGTCGTGGTGGAACGACCAGACGCCGTAGGTCGGTACGCTCAGCACGGGTCCGCGAAGAATCCGAAATCCAAACCTGACTGCGACATCTGGCTCCATAATGCGCATCGAGGAAAGCGCATCGTCATCGAAGAAATCGCTGAATCGAGTCTGGCGCGGCGACGCGGTTATTCGCGGGAGTGACGACAGTTCGTCAGTAAGATCCATCGTCTCAAACGGATCGCCTCCTCTGGCCGGATAACGCGTTGCGTCTAGACGCAGATAGCGATCCAGCAGCACGGCTCCACGCTTCCGCCATGCGTTGGCGATCCGCGAGGGAAAGCTGCGCTTTGGCGCCGGTGGAGACCACTCTTCGGCGCTCCCGTTCACGACGATGCCTATGATGCGGATTTCCGCGCTCTGCAGCATGTCTCGAACGGACTGCGCGGCCCATCGCGGGAATTGGAAAGAGTCCACCAAGAGAACGACGCGGAGTGGCGGCGCACTCGGAAGGCTCGCAGGATCGTGGTTCATTCGAAGGTTGTAAGTGCCGGAGCCGTGGCAGGACCGCGCGTCTCGTTTGCAGTTGTCGGACTGCACCTCCGCCGGCCGACAACTGGACTCATCCGTGCTCGACGGTACAATAATCTCCAGTGCGGTTGCGGGAGCGGAGTCCTGTTGTGCGATCCAGGCACAAATGGCAGGTGAATTCGGTGGGCTGCGCCGGAATTCCATACATTTGCCGCATGCAAACGCTCATTGCCATTTTGTCCACTTTCGCGGCGTACAGCCGCCCAGCTCTGTTCGCAGCCGCCTGTCTGGTCGCGGTCGCTTGCTCGCTGAGCTGGGCCACCCGCACGCGCCGCATCAGCCCATTCACGCCGCTGGGCCGGTTCGCGCGTGAGAAGATCGATCCGTTCCTGCGCCCGATCGAAGGGCCGGTACTGAACGCTGGTGGTTCACCTGCCACCATCCCGTGGTGGGGTCTGGCCGCGTTCATCGTGCTCGGCATTCTCGCGCAGTCGCTGCTCGGCTATGTCATCGGCATCCTCGCTTCCACGGTGATCGGTCTGTCATCCGGGCCGCGTGGGGCGTTGCGGGCTGTGGTCCAACTGGCGTTTGCCGTCCTGCAGATCGCGCTGATGATCCGCGTCCTGTCGTCCTGGTTTGGCGGACTGGCGCGCGCACGCTGGCTGCGATGGACTTACGCGCTCACCGAGCCGCTCCTCGCGCCGCTCCGCGCCGTCATCCCGTCACTCGGCCCGTTCGACATCACGCCGCTCATTCTCTACTATCTCATCTCGATCGTCGGCGGATTCATCGTGAACGCGATCTGAACCAATTGACGCGGAAACGGGGCGACTGTTCCTGACAGTCGCCCCGTTTTCCAATCGTACGCGCCCCGCCGAATGCCTACGCCCTGCGACGCTTCGCGTAGCCAGCCAACGCCAGCAGACCGAAGCCCATCAGTGCGAACGTTGCGGGCTCTGGAACGGCCTGAATCGAGATCAGCAAGTCCTGGTAGTCACGATCAGACACCAGGCCCGGTCCGCCGGCTCCGAATCCGCGCCCGCCATTGATGAGGTCTTCAACGCCGACGTAGTAGCGCGCGCCCTGTCCGGTGGAATTGATGATGGTGCCGAACGCGTCCGTCGAGAGGCTGCCAAGGTTGCCAACGCCGGTGCCATTGGTGAAGACGGCGAACTGCTGGTTGATCGTTGCACCGCGCGAGCCGATTGCCACTGCGCCGGTACGCCGATCAGACGTGTAGACGGTACTGACACCCGCCACGGGCGCCTGCGCCATCCAGACGGAGAATGCGCGTGTGATCACGGTGTTGCCCGAGCGGAGCTGGGCGTCCGTGAACACGGTGCCATCGTCGAGAATCACGCCCCACTGCGTTTCCGGCGCACCTTCAACGTGACCGATTTCGGCGATGGTGTACGTGCCTGCAGCGAAACGGAAACCACCGACACCCGGTTCGCTGCCGCCAGCACCACCCAGAAACACGTTTCTCGACGTGAGCGGCGTTGGATTCAGAGGAAGGAAGTTTGCCGGATTCTGGTTCGGACAGGACGCTGGCGGCGACGGCAGGTTGGTGAGGACTGCACCGACATTGCAGACGACACCCGCTGGCGACCCGAGCGACTTGTTGTTCCAGTAGGCTCCGGTGTTGCTATTGTCAGGCACACCAATCGCTTGCCATGTCTGTGCCTGTAGCGGTGCCACGAGTGCGGCTGCTGTCAGCATGAATAGAAATGTTTTCGAGCGCATACCCAATGCCCTCCGTTGTGCTGTGTACAGGTGAAGTGACGCAGACAACGGAATAGTGATGCATCAGGCGTTCCTCGGCGCGAAAGCCGTTACGCGACTCGAGCCAGCGCCGTAACTCCAATGCACTGCGTGATTTGCTGCAGGGTCGTGCATTCAGCACACGAGCTCGCAATTGTGTGACGGATTGCTGGCATTCGTTGTGCAGACGCGACACCACTTCCAGTTTGCCTGACACGCATCGTATTCCTCGCCGCCGAGCGGTATCGTGCAACGATAAAATAATCACAGTATGCTACGAACAGGTGCTTTCCAGCGCACTATTGGAACAGTTAATACCGCAGCAGGTGGGCGCACTGAGTCCGACGATGCACAAAGGGGCGACTGTCCGAAGACAGCCGCCCCATGTGCCCTGCAGTCCAGCGTTTACGCCTTGCGACGCTTTGCGAAGCCGGCCAGTGCGAGCAGACCAAAGCCCATCAGCGCGAACGTCGCTGGCTCTGGAACAGCCTGGATCGAGATGAGGATGTCATTGTAGTCGCGATCCGATTCACGACCCGGTGCTGCCATGCCAAAGCCACGGCCACCGTTGACGTTGTCTTCCATGCCGACGTAGTACTTGGCGTTGGACCCCGTCGAGTTGATGATCGTGCCGAATGCATCCGTGGTCAGGCTTCCGAGGTTGCCGATACCAGTGCCGTTCGTGAAGACGGCGAACTGCTGATTGATCGTCGCGCCGCGGCTGCCGATGGCAACTGCACCGGTTGACTGAGTGGACGTATAAATCGTGCCTGCTCCGGCTGCCGGCAATGCCTGCGTGATCCAGATTGCGAACGGGCCGGACAATACTGTGTTGCCACCGCGAAGTTGCGCAGCAGTGAATACGGTGCCGTTGTCGAGGATCACGCCCCACGACGTGCTGGCATCACCAGCAACTCGGCCGAGCAGGTTGATGTTGTACGTGCCGGCAGCGAAGCGGAACGCGCCGGGATTCGACCCACCGAGGCCACCGAGGAACACGTTCTGCGTGGTCAACGGTGCCGGATTGAGCGGCAAGTACCGCGGCGCCTGATTGATACAGGTAACCGGAGCCGCTGGCGAATTCGTGAGGATCGCACCGATGTGACACACCGTGCCATCGGGCGAATCGTCTGAAGGCTGGTTCCAGTACGGGCCGGTGTCGAGGCGACTCGGAACACCGATCGCCTGCCATGTTTGCGCGCTCAATGGCATCGCTGCCAATGCAGCGACGAGCACGAGCGCAGTCTTTACAGAACGCATGAAAACTACTCCTTGAAAAGCGACCATCAGGTGGCGCAGACGACAATATGATTTGCATGTGCTGTACCCAATCGCGCCAAGGGGACTACCGCGAAGAATTCGCGGCTAACACCATACGCAGTCGAGCGTTGACTGAATCCGTCGCGCAGGTCGCGCGGCGCACTCAGGCGTTTGCATGAGACGAAAGTCGTGAAAACGTGGTTTACGTGCAACACTTTCGCGCCAGAATTCCTGCACACGACAAAAAGAAGGGCGGCTGTCCGAAGACAGCCGCCCTTCTGGTACTGCAGAGTCGAATGCTTATGCCTTGCGACGCTTTGCGTAGCCGGCGAGCGCCAGCAGGCCGAAGCCCATCAGAGCAACCGTTGCCGGCTCTGGAACAGCCTGGATCGAGATCAGGATGTCGTTGTAATCGCGATCGGAGACACGACCGGCGCCGGCGACACCAAAGCCGCGACCACCGTTGACGTTGTCTTCCATGCCGACGAAGTAACGAGCGCCTGAACCGGTCGAGTTGATGATCGCGCCGAAAGCATCCGTCGTGATCGCGCCGAGGTTACCGACACCGGTACCGTTGGTGAAGACGGCGAACTGCTGGTTGGCCGAGGCCGTGCGCGAACCGATCGCGACTGCACCGGTGGACTGAGTCGACGTGTAGATCGTGCCAGCGCCAGCGGCCGGCAACGACTGCGTGATCCAGATGGCGAACGGGCCAGACAGAACGGTGTTGCCACCGGCGAGCTGGGCGGCCGTGAAGACCGTACCGTTATCCAGAATCACGCCCCATGACGTGCTGAGGTCACCAGCGACGCGGCCGAGCGAGCGGATGTTGTACGTGCCAGCGGCGAAGCGGAACGCGCCTGGGTTGGTGCCACCGGCACCGCCGAGGAACACGTTGGCAGTGGTCAGCGGAGCCGGGTTGAGCGGCAGGAAGACCGGGCCCTGGTTGCTGCACGAGCCAGCCGAAAGAGCCGGCGTGTTCGTCAGGATTCCACCGACGCTGCACACGGCCGCTCCGACATTGTCATCGGAAACATTGTTCCAGTACGCCCCGGAATTTGCATTCGTGGGGGTACCGATCGACTGCCACGTCTGCGCGCTGAGCGGTGAAACCACCGCTACAGTCGCGAGCGCGACACCGAAGGAAATACGACGCATCAGGAA
Organism: Gemmatimonadales bacterium; assembly: GCA_038231095.1. GTDB lineage: Bacteria > Gemmatimonadota > Gemmatimonadetes > Gemmatimonadales > Gemmatimonadaceae > JACMLX01. The sequence continues at coordinate 48,880 of JBBRLZ010000021.1, read as the reverse complement.
ATCCTCTTGATGAAACTGATCTGTACTGGCGGGGACGGCTGAATCCTGTGCATTGGTCGTGCCGCGAGACGGAGACTGGGGCGGCATCACTACACTCGCGGGAAGCTAATACAGGACAACGGCTTAGAGATGCAAGCCACTCTACTGGTCGAGCCCGTCACCGCTCAGGATGGGTGTGGCACTACGACAAACGTGGTGCGGTCGCCACACTTTACGACATCGGCGGACTCGACCGTAGCATGAACGCAGCGCCCTCGACCCGAGGATCGAGGGCGCTGCGCCGTACCAGAGCCACGCCATTTCAGACCATCATGCCCTGATCGGGGCCAGCCAGCGCGCCATCTCCGGTTCGGCCATTCCCTTGCGCTGCGCGAGGTCGGCGACCTGATCCTCGCCGATCAAGCCGGTGCCGAAGTACCGGGCCTCAGGCCGCCAGAAGTACCAGCCGGACACGCTCGCGGTTGGCAGCATCGCGCAGCTTTCGGTCAGCGTGATACCCGTCAGCGCCGGCACGTCGAGCAGCCTGAACAGCGTCCGCTTCTCCGTGTGATCCGGACACGCCGGATACCCGGGCGCCGGCCGGATTCCCTGATACGACTCATTGATCAAAGCCGAGTTATCGAGAGATTCGCCGTCCGCGTAGCCCCAGTGGTCACGCCGGACGGTCTCGTGGAGGCGTTCGGCCAGCGCTTCGGCCAAACGATCCGCCAGCGCCTTGAGCAGAATCGCGTTGTAGTCGTCGTGTTCGGCTTCGAAGGCGGCGACCCGGGCGTCGATCCCGTGGCCGGTCGTGACGGCGAACGCCCCGACCCAGTCGCGCACGCCCGACTCGGCCGGCGCCACGAAATCGGCCAGTGCCATGTTCGGTCGCCCATCTGGCTTGGCCATCTGCTGGCGGATGGTGTGGATCGTGGCCGCCCGCTCACCGTCGCGGCCCGCCTCGGTGAACCAGACGGCGATGTCGTCGCCGACCGCGTTGGCCGGAAAGAGACCGACGACGGCGCGCGCGTGCAGCCACTCCTCCGCGACGATCGTGGACAGCAGCGCCTGCGCATCCTTCCAGAGCGAGCGCGCGGTTTCGCCGACGAGCGGGTCCTGCAGGATGTCCGGATAGTGGCCGGCCAGTTCCCACGTCTGAAAGAACGGCGTCCAGTCGATGCGCGGCACGAGGTCTTCCAGCGGCCAGCGGTCGAAGACCGTGACGCCGGGACGATGCGGTACTGGCGGGACGCTCGCAGCCCAGTCGAGCCGCATGCGATTTGCGCGCGCGGCCTCGAGTGAGACGAGACGCGTGGCCTTGCCCGAGTTGGCGCGATGCACACGGATCGCATCGTACTCCGATTTGATGCCGGCCACGAAGGCGTCCCGCCCGTCGTCACTCAGCAGGGCGCTGGCGACACCCACGGCACGACTCGCGTCCTGCACGTACACCACCGGGCCCTCGTACTGCGTCTCGATCTTGACGGCGGTGTGTGCACGACTTGTCGTTGCGCCGCCGATCAGCAGCGGAATCGTGAATCCTTCACGCTGCATTTCGCCGGCGAGAAAGGCCATCTCCTCGAGCGACGGCGTGATCAGACCGCTCAAGCCGATGATGTCCACGTTCTCCCGGCGGGCCGTCTCGAGAATCTTCGCACATGGCACCATCACACCGAGATCGATCACATCGTAGTTGTTGCACTGCAACACCACGCCGACAATGTTCTTGCCGATGTCATGCACATCGCCCTTCACGGTCGCCAGCAGAATCTTCCCCTTGTTCTTCTGGTCTTCCACGGGCTGCAGGAGCTTCTCGGCTTCGATGTACGGAATCAGGTGTGCGACGGCGCGCTTCATCACGCGCGCACTCTTCACGACCTGTGGCAGAAACATCTTGCCGGCACCGAACAGATCGCCGACGACATTCATGCCGTCCATCAACGGTCCTTCGATCACGTGAATCGGGCGATCGACGATCAGTCGCGCCTCCTCCGTGTCCTCGACGATGAAGTCCGCGATGCCGTGCACGAGCGCATGGGCGAGACGCTCGCGGACGGGCAGTTCGCGCCACTCGAGTGAGGTGTTCGCCACTGCGGCGGTGCCCTTCACCTCACTCGCCACTTCGAGCAGGCGCTCGGTCGCATCAGGGCGACGGTTGAGCACCAGGTCTTCGACGCGTTCGAGCAGCGCCGGCGGAATGTCGGAGTAGAGCGTCAGGGCACCGGCATTCACGATACCCATGTCCATACCCGCCTTCACGGCGTGATACAGGAACACCGCGTGAATTGCTTCGCGCACGGGATTGTTGCCGCGGAATGCAAAGCTCACATTGCTCACGCCACCGCTGATGCGCGCGTGCGGCAACGTGGCCTTGATCTCCTTCGTGGCCTCGATGAAGTCGACCGCGTAGTTCGCGTGCTCCTCGATCCCGGTGCCGATTGCGAAGATGTTCGGATCGAAGATGATGTCTTCCGGCGGAAAGCCGATGCGTTGCGTGAGCAGGTGATAGGCGCGGGTGCAGATCGACACCTTGCGCTCCTTCGTGTCAGCCTGGCCCTGCTCGTCGAACGCCATCACGATCACCGCCGCGCCATACTGACGGACGAGCGTCGCCTGACGGATGAACTCGGCCTCGCCCTCCTTGAGCGAAATGGAGTTCACGATCGCCTTGCCCTGCACCTGCTGCAGCCCGGCCTCGATCACACTCCACTTCGAGCTGTCGATCATCAGCGGCACCTTGCTGATGGACGGCTCGCTGGCGACGAGACGCAGATAGGTCGTCATGGCCGCGACCGCGTCGAGCATGCCCTCGTCCATGTTGACGTCGATCACCTGCGCGCCGCTCTCGACCTGCTGGCGTGCCACCTCGAGCGCGGCCTCGTAGTCACCGGCCAGAATCAGCTTCGAGAACTTCGCAGACCCGGTGACGTTCGTGCGTTCGCCGACGTTCACGAAGTTCGTGTTCTCGTTGATCACGACCGGCTCGAGCCCGCTGAGGCGCAGCGCGGGCTGCAACGTCGGCACGACACGTGGCGCCACATCCCTGACCGCCGCGCCGATCGCGCGGATGTGCGCTGGCGTGCTGCCGCAGCAGCCACCGACGATGTTCACGTAGCCCGTGCGCGCCCACTCGCCGATCACCCGCGCCATGTCGTCCGGTGACTCGTCATAGCCACCGAACGCATTCGGCAGGCCGGCGTTCGGATGCGCCGACACATGCACGTCCGACACGCGCGAGAGCTCCTGCACATACGCGCGCAGCTCCTTTGGCCCGAGTGCGCAATTCAGTCCGATGCTGAGCGGATTGGAGTGCATCACGCTGACCCAGAACGCCTCGGTCACCTGACCGCTGAGCGTGCGGCCACTGGCATCGGTGATCGTACCACTGATCATTACCGGCACCCGCGAGTGCGACGACGCGAACACCTGCTCGATGGCGAAGAGCGCCGCCTTGGCGTTCAGCGTATCAAAGACTGTCTCGACCATCAGAATGTCCGCGCCACCGTCGAGCAGGCCGCGCGCCGCTTCGCTGTACGCCGTCACCAGCTCGTCGTACGTCACATTGCGCGCGGCAGGATCATTGACCTCCGGCGACAGCGACGCGGTGCGATTGGTCGGCCCGAGCACACCCGCGACGTAGCGCGGGCGCGACGGCTCCTGCGACTCGAACAGGTCGGCGACCTGCCGCGCCAGTTTCGCTCCTTCGACGTTCAACTCGTACGCGAGCGACTCCATCCCATAGTCGGCCATCGCAATCGCCGTGGAATTGAAGGTGTTCGTCTCGAGAATGTCGGAGCCGGCATGCAGGTAGGCGGCGTGAATCGCGCCGATCAGTTCCGGCCGGGTGAGGGTCAGCAGATCGTTGTTGCCGCGCAGATCGCGATGCCAGTCTGCGAAGCGCGCGCCGCGATACGCAACTTCATCCAGACGCTCGCGCTGAATCATGGTACCCATCGCACCGTCGAGCAGCAGAATACGCTTCGGGAGCAACTCGGTGAGCAGCGCGAAGCGTGACTGCCGTGTGCGCACCGGCGTGGCCGCGCGCGCAGCCGCGAGCGAAAACGGCGGCAGCGGCTCGATGGCCCAATCCGCGTCGTGATCGTGCTGGTGATCGTGCGGGTGATCGTGCGGGTGATCGTGCGAGCCTGTCTTCATACAGTGACCGGTGCCGGCTCGCGCGTGGTGCGGAGGCCGAGGATGTGGCAGATCGCGTACGCGAGATCAGCGCGATTGAGCGTGTAGAAGTGGAAATCTTCCACGCCTTCATCCGCCAGTTTCGTACACTGCTCGGCCGCCAGCGTTGCGGCCACGAGCTTGCGTGTGTCCGCGTCTTCCTCGAGGCCTTCGAAGTGACGCGCCATCGAGTCGGGCACCGACGCGCCGGCCATCGCCGAGAACTTCTGCGTCTGCGCGAAATTCGTCACCGGCATGATGCCCGGGACGATCGGTACCGTGATGCCCGCCGCGCGCGCGCGATCGCGATAGCGCAGATACACGGCGTTGTCGAAGAAGAACTGCGTGATCGCCCGCGTCGCACCGGCGTCGATCTTTCGCTTCAGATTGTCGATTTCGGCCTGCATCGACCCGGCGGTCGGATGCGCTTCCGGGTATGCGCTGACGCTCAGCTCGAAGTCGAACTCGCGACGCAGACCGGTGACGAGGTCGGACGCATATGCGAATCCTCCGGGATGCGGCTCGTACGCCGAACCGATGCCGGCGACGGGGTCACCGCGCAGCGCGACCAGATGGCGCACGCCGGAATTCCAGTATTCGCGGGCGATGTCGAGGATTTCCTCGCGCGTGGCCGACACGCAGGTGAGGTGTGCGGCGGGGCGCAGCGTCGTCTCGTTGAGCAGGCGGCGTACGGTCGCGTGCGTGCGTTCGCGTGTTGAACCGCCCGCACCGTACGTCACCGAGACGAAGGTTGGCGCGAGCGGCGCGAGGCGCTCCACGGCGCGCCAGAGCTGCGCTTCCATCTCGTCGGTCTTCGGTGGGAAGAACTCGAACGAGACGCCGAAGCGGTGGCTGTCCGGCCGGTTCAGAATCGAGGGGCTCATGCGACGGTCGGCGTGGAGGGAAGTGAGCAGTCCCAGATCACAACGGTGAGTGGTGATCCCTGCAGACGCACCGCTTCGCGCGGGAGCAGTCCTGCGGCGGTGCACCAGTGCGCGATGTCATCGGCGGAAAAACCAAGGCGGCGGTGCGCATGCTGATCGCGCAGCACCTCCTGCTCGTGCGGCGCAAAGTCCACCAGCAGCAGCCGACCACCGGGCCGCAATACGCGGGCTATTTCGCGCAGCACGGCGATCGGATCGTCGGCGAAGTGCAGAACCTGATGGAGCACGACGAGATCCATGCTGCGCGCCGGCAACGCGAGATGATACATGTCACCATGGCGTACCTGCACATGTCGGAATTCCGGGCTGGCGAGCGCAGCGCGCGCGAAGGCGAGCATCTCGTGCGATCGATCGATGCCGATCGCGCGTGACGCGCGGGCGCCAAGGAGGCTGAGCATGCGGCCGGTGCCGGTGCCGATGTCGAGCAGATCGCCGACGGCGTCGGTGCCGACGAGCGCCTGCAGCGCGTGCTCCACTTCTTCCTCGGCCACATGCAGCGAGCGGATGTCATTCCACTCGTGCGCATGCTCCTCGAAATAGCGATCGGCGAATTCCTGGCGCGCGCGTTGCACCGTGGCCAGCCGCGCGCGGTCATCGGCGAGCGTCGGGTCGCCGGTGCCGAGGAGCGCGATGAAGGTGTGCGCGATCCGGTGGTCGGCGAGGCGATAGAAGACCCAGCTGCCCTCTGGCACGCGGTCGAGCAGTCCGGCGTCGCAAAGCAGCCTGAGGTGCCGCGAGACGCGGGGCTGGCTCTGGCCGAGCACCTGCGTGATTTCTGTCACGGTGAGCTCGGACTCCGCCAGAATCCCAAGCAGCCTCAGGCGAGTAGGCTCCGCCGCGGCGCGCAGCGCTTCGAGGAGCGTGCGGTAGGAGGCGTCGGAGTCGGGCGCGGTGTTCCTGAGGGGGGAGGCGGCCATGGCCTAAGCATATAAAGCTATGCTTATATGTCAACCAGCAGGTTGTTGCCCCGAGCTGGACCGCGTCATGGCCAGCGCGGCGTGCGATTTCTGGAATCCGCTCGTTGGAAGATTTTACCTGCGCCGGACGCGGAACAGATGTGCGATCTTTGGCGCGTCCCGCATCTCCAAACAGACCCGCTGTCACCGGAATCCATATATGCCGCACACCGACGCCCCGCCTGCGCGCCCTGCGCTGACCCAGCTCTCCGAGGACGAGATCATGTTCCGGGACGCCGTCGCTGCGTTTGCCGCGGAGGATGTGCTGCCCCGCGTGCGCGCGATGGAGGCCGCGGGCAAGATCGATGCGAACATCGTCGCCAGGTACTTCGAGATGGGCCTGATGGGCATCGAGCTGCCGGAGTCTGCCGGCGGTGCCGGTGGCTCGGCCATGATGATCGCGCTCGCCGTGGAAGAACTCAGCAAGGTCGATCCGGCGGCGGCGATCATGGTCGACGTGCAGAACACGCTCGTCAACTACCCCATTCACGCCTACGGCAACGCCGACCAGCATGCGCGGTACCTGACGCGCCTCACGACCGACACGATCGGTGCCTACGCGCTCTCCGAGCCGAATTCGGGGTCCGATGCCTTCGCGCTGCAGTGCAAGGCCGAAAAGACCGAGACCGGCTGGCGGCTCACCGGTCGCAAGCTGTGGATCACGAACGGCGCGGAAGCCGAGATCTTCGTCGTGTTCGCGAACACCGATTTCGCAAAGGGCTATCGCGGCATCACCGCGTTCATCGTGGAGAAGGCGTTCACCGGTTTCTCGATCGGCAAGAAGGAAGACAAGCTCGGCATTCGCGCGTCCAGCACCTGCGAACTGATCCTCGATGGTGTCGAAGTCCCTGACTCCAACGTGCTCGGCCCCGTCGGTCAGGGGTACAAGATTGCAATCGACACGCTGAACGGCGGTCGTATCGGCATCGGCGCGCAGATGATCGGCGTGGCTGCGGGCGCGCTCAAGGCCGCGTGCGCGTACCTCAAGGAGCGCACGCAGTTCAACAAGCCGCTCAGCGAATTCCAGGGGATCCAGTTTCAGGTGGCGCAGGCCGCGACCGAGCTCGAGGCGGCGCGGTTGATGGTCTACAATGCCGCGCGACTGAAGGACGCCGGGCAGGACATTCAGCTCGAAGGGTCGATGGCCAAGCTCTTTTCGAGCCAGGTGGCCGAGCGTGTGACGAGCGTGTCGTTGGAGCTGTTTGGTGGCTACGGCTATGTGAAGGACTATCCGGCCGAGAAGTTCTATCGCGATGCGAAGATCGGCGCGATCTACGAGGGCACGTCGAACATGCAACTGCAGACGATCGCGAAAATCGTCCTCAAGTAAGGAGCAGCGATGCGGACCGTGCGGCGAGTGATTGGACTGGTGGCGACAACGGCGGCCGTTGCGGGCGCACAAACATCCAAGCCGCCTCAGGTTGTGACGATTCCGCCTGAATCCGGCGTGCAGGCGTGCACGATGGTCGAGCGCGTGCTGATGATGCAGGTGGTGGCTGCGAATGGGACGCCGATCGCTGACGCGAAGATCACGGTGCGCAATCTCCGAACACGTGCGATCGTCGAACGTGCGGAGGCGATGGGCGACGGCGACTATCGGATTCTTGACGATGGCAGCGTCAGATCGGTGAGGCGCACCGGTGATCCATTCGATGTGGCATTCACGTACGGCACGCGCATCCGACACGTGCGCGTGCACATCGGGACCGACGCGGACGGCTGCCACGTGCGGTTCATCAGGGTGCCGCGGAAAGTCGTCCTGTAGCGACGATCGTCAGTGGTATGACACACAGAACGGGCGACCGCACCGAAGTGCGATCGCCCGTTCTGTTCGTGCGTACTGATCGTTGCGCTTGCGCGCGTGGCTCAGACCGAGCGACGGCGGCGAGCGATGACGAGCAGGCCGACGAAGCCGGTGGCCATCAGCGCGTACGTGGACGGCTCAGGGACGACCTGCGCCATCACGAAATCGTAGTTCGCCTTGCAATTGGCGTTGGCGGTGTAGTTGGCGACGCAGGCGTAGCCGAAGTAGCTGCCGTACAGGCTACCGATACCGCCGCTGGTGGAGCCCCACGACGCGACGCCGAGGACCGTCCAGTTGTTCGCGAACGCCGCGCCGCCCGAGTCACCACCGCCGATCGACGACTCGAGGTCGACGCCCACGCCACAGAAGCCGAGTGAGGCGCAGATGGCTGAATTCGTCGCCTGGCCGATGCGATCGAAGTCGGAGACGAGAATGCCGCCGAACGCGCCCGGATTCGTATTGGCGGCGGTCGCGAATTGACCGGCGTCGTTCGCCGTCGTTTCAAACGTGTTGCGGCCGGCACGCAGCACGGGGACGGCACCGAACTGATTGTTCGCGGTGCTGATGCTGCCGGTGAGACCCGTTCCGGTACGCCCGTAGCCGGCCATCGTGTAATCGACGAGCGGGTTGCCCTGGAACAGCGAGTAGCGGCGGGCGGTGATCGGCGCGTCGCTATCGAGTGTCAGCACCGCAACATCCTGCTCTTCGAGCACGGCACCGCTGTAGTTCGCCTTCACCGCGATCCGCGTGCCCGTGACTGACGTGAAGCTGCCGTCGGCGTTGCGGAATTTCGCGGTGAAGCGGTCGGTCGTGACCGAACCGCTGGTCGTCACGCAGTGCGCAGCGACGAGAATATGGCGGCTTGAGAGCAGCGAACCGGTGCAGCCGAAGCGCTGATTCAGGTCGAGGTCATCAAGAAAGAGATTGACGACGCCGGAGTAATTGTTGTCCGTGGCCGCCGGCAGGTACAGCGCGTTGTTGATGCCGACGCCGGGCGCAGCGGGTGTCGAATCACCAACGACCACGTACGACTGCACGGGGTGGTTGAGGGTGGCGAACGTCGCCTGGGCGTTGGCGGCCGAAGCGGTGGCCAGACCGAGCGCGGCGAGGGTTACCAGAACTCTCATGAACGAATCCTCCGGGTGTCGATGTCGCCGCCGGTGAGGCAGCCGCGCCGCGTGGCCCAATCCACGCGAGCACGCAACATCGGCAGCGGAGGGAGCAATTCATGTTCCCTTCACCGAGCGCGGCCTTGGGGAGGTCGAGAAATCACTCGCAGGTGGCGTCGCACGATCAGCTCGATAACGGTGCATTCTGCGCAAACGCCTGCGATTCAACGTCTTAGCCGCCGCATCACCCGGGGAACGTGCAGGTGACAAGCTGGCGAGCCTGACCCGTGAAGCGAGCCAGGGCGGCAGCAAACCGTAGCATTCGTCCCACACATACGATGCAGCGAACTCGACCAATCGGGTTTCGATGGATGTGTTGCGCCGACGGAACGCGGTGCTCTCCGCGACCGCTCGTCCATTGCGGCACGCGCACGGTGCCCCACCAATAGGCTGTGGTGCTACCGTATTGGTGGTCCGCAGCCGAAACACCGACGGCCTCAACCCTGAACGACACCCGCGTGCCCGTTCCCGCACTGCCTCCACTGCCCCCGCGCTCGGCGACGGAAATCGTCGATGGCGCCGTGCAGCTCATCCGTCCCCAGTTCAGCTATTTCCTGCGCATTGCCGCGATCGGCGCGATCCCGGCGCTGATTCAGGCGGTGATCACGCTCCTGCTCTTTCCGGCCACTCCGACCGACACGGCGGCGATGCTGCGTCAACAGTGGTCGCTCGCGCCACTGACGCTGCTCACCTGGGTGTTCACGACCACGCAGTCAGGCGCGATCGTGGCGGGCGCGATGGCAGTCCTGCGCGGCGATGCGATGCCGACGGTGTGGCAGGCGTTCATGACCGCGTTCCGACGCGTGTTTGCGCTGATCGGTTCGAGCCTGCTGCCGGTCGTCGTGCTGGTCATCGTCGCGCTACCGGTGGTGCTGGTGGCTGGATTCGTCGCCGCTTCGAGTGGCGGGACGCTGGCCGGGATCGGTGGCGGCAGTACCGCGACGGTCATTGGCGCGGTCGTCGCCGCCGTCGTGGTGCTCGCGCTCATTGCGTTTGTCGCCGTCTCCGTCATCGCACGATCGGCGATCATGACGTCGCTTGTCATCGTCGAGGGACTTGGCCCGATCGAGGCGCTGCGGCGTTCGCAATCGCTGTCCAGCGGCAGCTACCTGCTCCTCGCGAAGACCTATGGCCTCGTGATGGTGATCGCGCTGGTCGTCTACGGTGTGCTCGCCGGCGTCGCCGCGGCGTTTCAGGACCAGCAGCAGGTCGTCCAGGCGCTGCTCAGTGTGCTGATCATTCCGATCGTACCAATCTTCGGCGGCATCACGCTACTGACGTACGCGGATCTGCGTGTACGTCGCGAAGGTGCCGATCTCGATGCGGAGCTCGACGCGCTGACCGTGGCACCGCTGCCGCCTGCCTGACAGACATCGTGCTCCTGCAGTCGTCCATTCCCGCGTCGGCGATCCGCGATACCATCGCGCGGATCGTGCTGGAACGCGGCTATCGTCGCAGCGTGACGTCGACGCTGCTGTCGCGGTTCTGGGACTGGTTCTCCGACATCCTGAGCCGTCTCTTCACGCAGGCCGCCGGCAGTCGCGGCACCTATCTGATTTCGCTTGCCGTCATCGTGATTGCGATCGTGGCGAGCGTGGCACGCGCCATCGTCGTTGCTCGTGCGAGACGTCGTGCCGCCAACGTGCGTGATCGGCAGGCGACCGCCGACGAACAGCTGGCCGAAGCGCGCGGGCTGGCCGCGCAGGGCGCGTACGTGAATGCCGCCCATGTGCTGTACGCGGCTGTCGTCACGCATCTCGTCGAAGGAAAGCGTGTGCGTCGGCATTCGTCGAAGACCGTGGGTGACTACTGGCGTGACCTGCGCGCGGCCGGCGACGGTCTGGCCCCGGCTTATCGCGCGTTTGCGTCGGTGTACGACGTCGTGGCCTACGGCGACGGCATGTGTGATGCCGCCCGATGGTCGCGACTCGAACAGCTCGCGGCACCGATGCTGCAATCAGCTGCCGTCGGAACGGCGAGGCGCGCGGCCTGATGCCACCTGACGCAACGCCGGTGCTCGACACCGTCGATCCCGAGCTGGAGCGCCGTCGCGCGCGGCGCGGCACCATCATCACGCTTGGCGTTCTGCTCGCACTCGTCGCGCTGGTCGTGCTGCTCACGCCGGTCAGCGACAACAACTTCGATACGCGCCTGACCGTCACGAAGTATGGCCCGGGCAACGCGCGGCTTGCCGCAGACCTCGCCCGCCGACTCGGCTGGGACGTGCGCACGGAGACGAATGCGCTTGGCGAAACGATCGACACGACGGCCATTTACGCGGTGTTTGCAGGACCGACTCCGATGACATCGGTGCAACGCGCGGCGTTGCTGCACGGGGTGCGCCAGGGCGCGGGATTGCTGGTCGCGCCTTCGTCCAACGGCACCTTCGCGCTGCTCGACTCACTCGGGCTGCGCGTCGGCAAATCGGGTGTCGTGACCACCACGCCGCTTGGCGCATGTGCAGCGGAGACCGATCCACTGGCGGCGCTACGCGCGCGGACCCGCATGCTCACGTTCGACACGGCGAGCTCCAAGGTCTCGACGCGGACACCAACGGAGGTGCCGTATCCATCACGGGCGCGCACGCTGCTGACGAGCGAAGTCCGCGTCGCGAAAAACGCGGCGAATGCGGACGACGAAATCTTCGACACGTCGACGTCCAACACTGGCCTGACACGACGCGAGCAGCGCCCATCGATCGTCGCGTTTGGGCTTGGCGCCGGCCGCGTGGTCGCGATGGCGGATCCCGACTTGCTGCGCACCGATCAGTTGCGCAACTGTGCGATGGGATCGGCGCTGAGCATGGTGCGAAGTCTCGAATATCTCTCGGCGGGACGTCAGCGGCGCGTGATTTTCACCGAGTACTATCAGTTGCAATCGAACGACGGCGCCGGTGTGGTCGTCTGGGAATGGCTGCGCTTCAGTGCACCCGGTCGCACGCTGCTGACGCTGATGGCGGCGGGGCTGCTCTGGCTGATGGCGCTCGGTCGTCGCACGCTGGCCCCCGTGTACCGCGTGCGTGAGGAGCGGCGATCGGCGCTCGAGCATGTGGACGCACTCGCCACGGCGTGGCAGGCGGTGCGTGGCACGCGCACGGTGGCGCGGATGCTGGCGCGCGGCATCAGGCGCCGGCACGCTGCCGGGCGCTGGCGCACGCTCGACGACGTGGCGTTTCTCGCCGCACTGGCCGAACGCCACCCGGCGATCGCCGACGATGCGGCACGCCTCACGAACGCCATCGATGCCGCCGCCGCACCCTCCGAACTTCCTGCGCTCCGCGAGGCGGCAGCGCACATTGATGCGGAGTGTCTCACTCCGTGACCGACTCCTCATCCGCTCATGACCGTTCCTGATCCGTCCTTCGTGCCTGCCGATGCCGTCGAGGCGCTGCGCACCGCGATCCGTCGTCGCATTGTCGGGCAGGACGTCGCCATCGACGAACTGCTCGCCGCATTGCTGGCGCGCGGGCACGTGCTGCTCGAAGGCGTGCCCGGTGTCGCGAAAACGCTGCTCGTGCGCGTCGCCGCCGGTGCGTGCGGCGTGCGTTTCGGACGCATTCAATTCACGCCGGATCTGATGCCGGCCGACATCACGGGCACCACCGTACTGCGCGGTGCTGATGGCCGATTCGAATTCCGTCCGGGACCGCTGTTCGCCGACATCCTGCTGGCCGATGAAATCAATCGTGCACCGGCCAAGACGCAGGCGGCGCTGCTCGAAGCGATGCAGGAGAAGCAGGTGACCGTGGATGGCACGCGGCACGATCTCGGTCAGCGCTTCACGGTCGTGGCAACGCAGAATCCGGTCGAATTCGAAGGAACGTATCCGCTTCCCGAAGCGCAGCTCGATCGCTTCCTGGTGAAGGTGCGCGTGGGCTATCCGGCCGCAGCCGATGAGCTCGCGATGCTGCAGGCACATGCGCGCGGCGATGATCCCGAGCGCGCGTTCGGCGGCGATGGCGTCGCGATTTCTGCCGAGCAACTCGACGCGTTGCGTGACGCGACTGATCGCGTGACGATCGCGCCCGAGGTGGTTGCCTACATCGCCGCCGTGGTGCGCGCGACGCGTGAGGATCCCGCGCTCGCGCTTGGCGCATCGCCACGTGCGTCGGTCGCGCTGCTCCGGGTGTCACGCGCCGCCGCGATGCTCGCCGGCCGCGATTTCGTCACGCCGGATGATGTGAAAGGGTTCGCACCGGCGGCGTTGCGTCATCGCCTGATTCTCAGCCCTGAGCTGGACGTGGAAGGGCGCACGACCGACGACGTGCTGGCGGCGGTGTTGCTGCGCGTGCCCGCACCGGCCTGATCGCGTGGTCCGTCGCGTCATCGCACTGCTGACGAGCTACGTCCCGACGCCGCGGCTCGCGCTGTGGCTGGCGTGTGCGTCGCTGGTGTGGCTGCTGCCGTTGCCGACACCGTTCTCCTATGTCGCAGCAGGCATCGCGATCGCCGCTGTGTTCGCGGCCGCCGTGTGGGACGCCGTGCAGCTCCCGCCGCGCGACGCGCTTCAGATCACGCGCACGTCACCCACGCAACTCGGCTCCGGCGACGACGACCAGCTCACATACACCATCACATCGGCGTGGACGTATCGCGTACGGATGCAGTTCGCCGAGCGGGTTCCAGCGGCGCTGGGCGGTGGCGTCGTGCGGACTGAACACATCGACGTACCGGCATTCGGGGTCACGACCACGACGACGCCGATTCGAGGACTGCGCCGTGGACCGGCATCACTCGGCGGCGTCGCAATACGCGTGCACGGCGCACTCGGCCTGATCGACGCGGTGCGCGTCATCGCGCTCGACGATCGCGTGAATGTCGTGCCATCGCTGTCGCAGGTGCGGAAGTTCAGGTTGCTGGCCGTACAGCGCCGGTTGCGCGATGCCGGCGTGCGCCAGATCCGTCGGCGCGGTGGGGGCATGACATTCGACTCGCTGCGCGAGTACGTGCCGGGCGATGATCCGCGCCATATCGACTGGAAGGCCAGCGGGCGACGCGGCACGGCGCAGGTGCGTGAGTACACCGTGGAGCAGGGCCAGACGGTGATTCTCGCGCTCGATTCGGGCCGCCTGATGACGCAGCTCGCCGGCGATCGCACCCGATTCGAGTACGCGATCAACGCGTGCCTCGTGCTGGCGGATGTTGCGCTGCAGGGTCGCGACAAGATCGGCCTGCTGGTGTTCGACGATCAGATCCGAGGCTGGGTGCCGCCGAGTACCGGCATGAGCGCGATGCGCGCAATCCGGAGCACTCTGGCGTCGTGTGACGCACGATTGGTCGAGCCGGACTACGCGCTGGCGTTCCGCACCCTCGCGCAGCGACAGCGCTCTCGCGCGCTGGTCATCTGTCTCAGCGACGTGATCGATGTGCGCGCGAGTCGCGCCGTGGTCACGCAGACGCGACATGCCGCACTCCGCCACATCACCGTCTTCCTCGCGCTGCGCAACGACGCACTGGTCGCGGCTGCGCAGCCGGCTGGCGGTGCCGGCGAAACCGCAGCGTGGCGTGGAGCGGCCGCAGAATCACTGCTCGATGCACGCGCGGAAGCGCTGCTGCGGATGCGACGCACTGGTGTGCAGGTGCTCGACGTGCCGCCGCAGGCGATGAGTGCGGCGCTCGTGAATCGCTACCTGTCGATCAAGGCGCGCGGGGAGCTGTAGCATCCGCCTGGTCGCGATCGCGACCGAGCGCGAAGTACCAGATCACGAAGATCGCGGTGATGAACGACGTCGCGAACTTGGCGCTATCGGGCAGTTTCGATGGCGAGATGTTGCCCTCGATGATGCCGGCCATCACGAGGAACAGGACGACGCACGCCACGAGATGCAGTGAGCGCACCCCGTTGGCCGCGAGCGCCTCGCGCCGTGTGCGGTCACCAGGCACGAGCATCGCCGTCGCGAGCAGCAGGCCGGCGGCGCCCGAGATGCAGATGGCCGTCAGCTCCAGAACGCCATGCGCGGCAACGAAACCGAGGATCTGCCCCTGAATGCCTTTCGTGATGTACAGGCCGACGCCGGCGCCGAGCGCCGCGATGCCGTTGAAGACGAGGGCGTAGACCGTGAGGATGCCGGCGGTGATTCCGCCAGCGAATGCGACGATCGACACGCGAATGTTGTTCGTCATCAGGAAGGCGGACAGCGCTGAGCCCTTCTCGTCCTCGCCATTCGGCAGGTAGTCCGCGCCAGTGTTGCCGCGGCGCTGCCCTTCTTCCGCGCGCGTGATCATGCCAGCTGGCAGCATGCGCGTGGCGAGTGCAGGATCGCGCACGATGGCATAAATCGTGATGAACGCCGGCACGAACACCAGCGCCGTGGCGACGACGACGTGGCGCCAGCTGCGACGGATTTCGCGTGGCACGTCGAACGCGATGAAGCGGCCGACGCGCTCGAGCCCCTGCGACGGGCGGCGGTAGAGCAGGTTGTGGCCCGCCGACACCAATCGTGACAACGAGAAAACGGCATCGCTGCCGCGCCCGCGATCGGCGGTCCGCAGCCGTGCGAGATCGGTCGCCACTTCGCGATACGCTTCGACGAATGCCGTGACCTCGTCTTCGGTGAGCGAGTCCAGGCCGCGCTGGCGCGTGCTGCTGATCTCGTCGGCGAATGCCTCCCAGCGCGGTCGTCCTTCGGCGACGACGGCCCACTCCTCGCGCCGCGTGCCGGTCGCGCTGCTCGTCGGCCGAAGGGAGCGACGCGCCTGCATTTCACGCGCATGCAGCATGCGCAGTGCCGCCACCGCATCGGTGCGCACCTGTGCGCCGAGGCGCGCGACCAGCGCGGCGGCGATGCGTGCGCGCGAGGAGTCGTCGAGGGTGGCTTCGCGCGTCACGAAGCGATCGAGCAGCGCGAAGCGTTCGTCGTCGAGTGTGGCGAGCACCACGGCGCCGTCATCCACTGGCACGCTGGCGCTGGCGCGCGCCCGCGCGTGGCGCAGCAGTCGTTCACGCACGACGATCGTGCCGGCCACGAGATCGCCGAGGCGCTGATTGCGGTGGTTGGCGATCATCGTGATCATGCCGGTGAAGTAGCCGAACGGCAGGAAATCCACGAAGCGAATCAGGTTGCGCGCGGCGCTCGCGCCGACGTCCACGCCACCGCCGCCGTTACGCACGACGCGCAAGCCGAGCAGTCGCTTGCCCGGTGTCTGGCCATCCCAGAGCGCCTCAAAGGCGACGAAGTACCCGTAGAGAATCAGGAATTGGCCGATGATGACGACGGCGTTGATCCATCCGCTGCGACCGATGTCCCGCAATCCCGGCATCAGCTTCGGCACCGACGCGGCCGCATACCAGAGCGTGCCGGTGATGAGCAGCATGATGGCCAGATCGATCAGCGCGGCGGCACCGCGTGTGCCGATGCCGGCCAGTGTGTACGACACCACGACCTGCTCCGGTGTCTCGACATCGAGTGTGGCGTCGAGCGACGGGCGGTGGCGAGTGGCGGCAGGCATGCAGGGATTCTAGTGTGGTGCGAGCGCAGTCAGACAGCGAAGCGGGGCGCCGACGATGCTCGTCGGCGCCCCGCGTTTTCGACGGTACAACGAACGCCGATTACTTCTTCTTGCCGGCCTTCTTTGCGACTTTCTTCGTCGCCTTCTTGGCGGCCTTCTTCGGCTTGGTGGCAGCGGTCTTGCCGTTCACGAAGGCCTTGAGGCTCGCTCCGGCCTTGAACTTCGGGGCCTTGCTGGCAGCGATCTTCACCTTCTCGCCCGTCTGCGGATTGCGGCCGACGCGTGCGTTGCGCTTGCCGACGCTGAAGGTGCCGAAGCCGGTGATACCGACCTTCTCACCCTTCTTCAGCGCCTTGGCGATGACGCCTTCGGTCGCACCGAACAGCTCCTTCAGCACGGCGTTGGCGTGCTTCTTCGAGAGGCCGACGTTATCGACCAATGCATTCACGATCGCGATTCTGCTCATGGCAAGGTTCTCCTGGTGGCTGTTGACACGTGATTCCGCGCCAGTGGCGCGTCGCAAAGCTGGCAATCACCGCAGATTTCTGCAAGCGGGGCAAGGGTTTCCGGGCTTTTACCGGTGTGAGGGCGCTCATCGATTCAGCGCTGAGCGCACGGAAAACCCTTACGCGCACTGGTCTGGAGCGGAAACACGACGCGCTGACCGGCGCGAGATCCGCCGGACCGGATGTGCTGTGTCGTGGGTATCTTGGCCCATGTGCATCAGCGGGCGACCGGCGCATCTCCCTGCAGCCGCGCCCGTTCGGGACGCGGCACGCCCTCACTGCAGGAGATGAATTCCATGCGCAATATCGGTCGCTCGTCACAGGCCTCGTCGTTGCTGTTCAGCGCGCTGATGGCCTCACCGCTTGCCGCGCAGATGCCTGCGATGGCCCCCACCCCGCCGGTGATCGAGGTCAGCGGCAACGGCGAGGCGAAGGTCACGCCGGATCGCGCGCTGGTGTACCTCGGCGTTCAGACGAGGGGGAAGACGGCCGCACTCGCCGGGCAGGAGAACGCACGCCTGGCCACGGCAATTCTCGAGGCGGTGCGCACGGCCGGCATCGCCCGCGACCAGATCGGCACCATGAACTACACCGTGAATCCGTCGTACCGGTACTACCCGGACGGCCGCAAGCCGGAGCTCACGGGGTACGATGCGAGCAACACCGTGCGCATCGAGGTGCGCAATCTCGACATGGTCGGCAAGGTGATCGACGCCTCGCTCGGTGCGGGTGCGAACAACATCAGCGGCATCACGTTCTTCGCGTCGCAGTTGCAGGCGACGAAGCATGAGGCCCTGGGTCAGGCCACGACCGACGCGCGCCAGAGCGCCGACGCGATGGCGAAGGCGGCCGGTGGCACGCTCGGCGCGCTGATCTCGCTCACCAGTCAGATCGCGGATACGCCACGCCCGTATGTCATGCAGGCGATGGCGATGCGCGCGAAGGGTGCCGAAGATTCCACCCCGGTCGTGGCACCGACGGAGCAAACCGTGACCGCGATGGTGGTCGGTCGCTGGCAGTTCATTCCCACAGGAGCACCACGCTGAATGTCGATGCGCACGATGGGTCTCGCTGTCCTGATTGCCGTGGCGCAGGCAGCGCCACTCCAGTCGCAGATCCCGCTCACGGAGTACGCCACGCGGCGTGCTGCGCTCGGTCAGATGACCGGTGACGGCGCCATCGTGGTGTTGGGCAGCGGTGAACCGGTGCGCGACTTCGACGGTTTTTCGCAGTCGCCGCATCTCAAGTACCTGACGGGGTGGGACGCGCCGGATGCCGCGCTGCTCGTGATGCGGTCCGGCACCACGCAGCGCGAAATCCTGTTCGTGGCGGAGAAGAATCCGGCGATCGAGGTCTGGACCGGCGTGCGTCCGTCACTGCTGGATGCGCAGCGGATGTCTGGAATTCCAACCCGCGTGATCGGCGAGTTGTTGCAGGCCTGCGACTCGCTGCTGGCCGATGGCGCACCACTGCACCTCATCGGTGAGTTCGCCGGCGAGGCGAGCACGATCGGTGCCGCGCGAACGCGCGATCAGGTGTTCATGGACACGCTCAGGGCCCGGCATGGGGCTTCGAAGATTGCGGATGCCACTCGCGCCGTCCTGGAACTGCGCGGGACGAAGAGTCCGGCGGAGATCGAGTTGTTACGCAACGCGATTGCGATCACCGGTCGCGCGCACCAGGAAGCGATGCGGATGGTGACGGCGGGCTGGAATGAGTTCGAAGTTCAGGCGCTGATCGACTACACCTTTCGCCGGAACGGCGCCGATCGCAACGGCTTTTTCACGGCGGCCGCCTCGGGTGACAACACCACCACACTCCACTACAGCCAGAACGATCGGCCGATCCAGCAGGGCGAGCTGTTGCTGCTCGACATCGGCGCGGCATTCGGCGGGTACAGCGCCGACGTGACGCGTACGATTCCAGTCGGCGGCACATTCGCGCCGGCACAGCGCGCGATCTACGAACTCGTGCGACGTGCGCAGATCGCCGGCGAACGCGAGGTGCGCATCGGCGCCGCGACGAATGCACCGCAGATGGCCGCCGCCGACACCATCGCACGCGGGCTGGCCGCGCTCGGTCTCGTCGAATCACCCACGGCCACATACGACTGCGACAGTGCCGCCTCACAGCAGTGCCCGCAGTGGCGGCTCTTCTACATGCACGGCCTCAGTCACGGCATCGGCCTCGACGTCCACGATCCGGACCTCTCGTACAGCGGGACATACGGCGCCGGCAGCGTGGTGACAATCGAGCCCGGCGTGTACGTGCGTCGCAACATGCAGAACGTGCTGCCAGACACCCCGCGGAATCGCGCGTTGCTCACGGCCCTCGCACCAGCGCTGGCACGTTATGCCGGCATCGGCGTGCGCATCGAGGACGACTACCTGCTCACGCCCGCGGGCCTCGAGTGGCTGTCGAAGGTGCCGCGTGAAGTGGCCGAGGTGGAGGCGGCGCTGAAGGCACCGCGCGCGGCGACGCCACGTGTGCGCGATCCGGCCATGGTCGGTCGCTACCGGCGGTCGTTGCCGTGATGTGAAGCCGGCGGGCGCCACCCGAGCGCCCGTCGGTCCTTACATTCGCGGCATGGCTACCACCTCCCGACCAGACCTGCGCCCCGTGCCCGCACCCGGGGTGGGCAGCGACGAGAACGACTTCACGCCGTACATCACGGCGGACCGCGAGGTCACGGAACTCACGATCCCGGCGGTCGTGATCGGCGCCTTGCTCGGCCTGCTGTTCGCGGCCAGCAGCGTGTATCTCGCGCTCAAGATCGGGCTGACGGTCAGCGCGTCGATTCCGATCGCGGTGCTGTCGATCACGATCTTCCGTTCGCTGAACAAGGCGATGGGCGTGACCGGGCCGCAGATCCTGCGCAACAACATCGTGCAGACGACGGGATCGGCCGGCGAGTCGATTGCGTCGGGCGTGGTGTTCACGTTGCCGGCGCTACTCCTGCTCGGCTACGAGCTGCCGTGGACGCTGGTGGCGTGTGTGGCGCTCGTGGGTGGGCTGCTCGGCGTGCTGCTGATGATCCCGCTGCGTGAATCGTTGATCGTGAAGGAGCATCGCACGCTCAAGTATCCAGAGGGCACGGCATGTGCCGATGTGCTGGTGGTGGGCGAAGAGCGCGGCGTGCAGGCACGCACGGTGTTCATGGGGTTCGGCATCGGCGCGTTGTACAAGTTCCTGAATGCCGGCGCGAGGATGTGGCTCGAGGTGCCGAAGTGGACGTTCACGAAGCTGATGCCGAACGGGCGGACGGCGCTGTTCGGTGAGATGCAGGCGGAGATCAGTCCGGAGCTGGCGGGCGTCGGGTTCATCATCGGTCCACGCATCGCCGGCTATCTGTTCGGCGGTGGCATGCTGTCGTATTTCGTGCTGATCCCGGCGATCAAGTTGTTCGGCGACGGGCTGACGGCGCCGATGTTTCCGGCCACGATTCCGATTTCCGCGATGGGCGCACGCGAAGTCCGCGCGAATTACGTCTTTTACATCGGTGCCGGCGCGGTGACGGCAGCGGGATTGATCAGTCTCGGGCGCTCGCTGCCGACGATCTGGTCGGCGCTGCGAGCCAGTGTCGGCGGCGTGGGCGGCAGTGCGGCGGTGCGGAGCACGCTGCGCACGGCGCGCAGTCTGCCGATGAGTATCGTGCTGGGTGGAGTCGTGGTGCTGACGTTGATCATCGCGTACGTGCCGCCAATCGCCATTGGCACGGCGGGGGCGTTACTGGCGCTGTTCTTTGCGTTTCTCTTCGTGACGGTCTCCAGTCGTGTGACGGGCCAGATCGGCAATTCTTCGAACCCGATCAGCGGCATGACGGTGGCGACGGTGCTGCTGACGGCGCTGCTGTTCTTCGCCGTCGGCTGGACCGGTATCGAACATCGTGTGCTGGCACTGAGCATTGGTGGCGTCGTCTGCATCGCGGCGGCGGTGGCCGGCGCCACGTCGCAGGATCTCAAGACAGGCTACCTGGTCGGCGCGACGCCGGCACGGCAGCAGATCGGATTGCTGGTCGGTGTCACGACATCGGCGATGATCGTCGGTGTGATCATCGCCTTCCTCAACGTCGCGAATACGACGCTCGTGAAGCGCGACTATCCAACCGCACGGATGTCGACGATCGAACCGTTGCTGGCGGTGGTCGAGAATGGCCGCATCACGCAGCGCGTCGCGAGCACGCCGCAGGCCACCGACGTCTACAAGGTGGGTCGGTTGTACGCCGTGCAGGGCGACGTACCGATCGGCCGCTACCTGCTCGATCGCAACACGGATCAGGTGAAGTTCCTGATCGATCCGGGCATCGGTGGCCGCGAGGCGGTGGACTATCTCGGTCGCACGGTGACAAAGCTCGATTCGCCGAAGAGTCAGATCATGGCGCTCGTGGTGGACGGCATTCTGACGCAGAAGTTGCCATGGGGCCTGATCCTGATCGGCGCGTTCCTCGCGATCGCAATGGAGATCTTCGGCATCAACTCGCTGCCGGTGGCGGTGGGGGTGTATCTCCCGATCTCGACCTCGGCGACGATGTTCATCGGCGGCGTGGTGCGCTGGCTCGTGGACAAGCGTGTCGCCGCAAAACAGGGCGCGGAACCGACGGGTGGTGACTCGGGCCCTGGCGTGCTGTTCTCCTCGGGCCTGATCGGTGGCGGCGCGATCACGGGCATCGTCCTCGCAGGCCTGACGGTGGCGGGGTCCGACAAGGCGTACGATTTCTCGAAGGTGCTTGGCGCGATCGGCGAGAATCCGACGGTGTCGATCGCGATCTTCGCCGTATTTCTGCTGGTGCCGCTGTACGCGTTCGCAACGGCGAAACCGAAGGGATGAGATCTGCCATCGCTGTTGCGGCGGTGCAGTTCTGCGCCTTTGCGTCGAAGCCGGTGTTTTGCTTTTGCAGTCAGATCGGATGAAAACAGTCGAACCGATGCATTCGCGCGAAATGAAGCGGCGGATGCAGTGTGCGATCCGCGCCTGCGGACCGCAGAATCGACGGGAACTGGAGCCAGTGAGCCCGCATTCACCACCCGGATCGATGTGCGGACTGAACCGCGCCGATTCTTCTCACTGACTTTCGGGATGGTTGATCGATGAAGCGTTTCATGACCGCGGTTGCGCTGATGGGCGCTGTGGCTTTCGCGCCGAGCATGGCGAGCGCACAGGGCATGGCAATGGGCGAGAAGGACATCGTTGAGACGGCAGTCGCCGCTGGCACGTTCAACACGTTGGCAGCGGCGCTGACGGCTGCGGGCCTGATCGAGACGCTGAAGGGCACGGGCCCGTTCACGGTGTTCGCTCCGACCGATGCCGCATTCGCCAAGATCCCGCCGGCCGCGCTCAAGGCGTTGCTTGCCGACAAGGCCAAGCTGACCGCCGTGCTGACGTACCACGTGGTTGCTGGCGCCGTGATGGCCGGTCAGGTCGTCGGGCTCAGCGAAGCTACGACCGTGCAGGGCAGCAAGATCGCGATCAAGGTCGTTGGTGGAAAGGTGATGTTGAACGGTAAGACCACCGTCACCGCGACCGACATCAAGGCCAAGAATGGCGTCATCCACGTCATCGACACCGTCCTGATGCCGCCCGCCGGAAAGATGTAATCCTCTCGAGTCGCGACTGGTATTCACCAGCGGCGATTCGCGCGAACCCGGCCCCGTCGATCCACTGCGGATCGACGGGGCCGTCGCGCAATGGTGCAGGGCGCGATAGCGTAGGCTGCAGCAACCGGCACTCACACCGATTCCTGATCACGCCTGCCCACGTCACCGTGTCTCATATTCGCATCACGCTCGCAACGCTTTGCGCAGCGGTCACGCCATTGCTCGCGCAGCAGCCGGCACCGCGCGCTGCATCGCCGCGCGCTGAACTGATCCTCACCAACGCGCGCATCTACACGGCGGATGACGGGCAGCCGATCGCCGCCGCGCTTGCCATCAGCGGCGGCAAGTTGGTGTTCGTTGGCAGCGCGGCCGAAGCGATGTCACTCAAGGGACCAGCCACCACCGTGCTCGATGCCGGCGGGCGCACGATCATCCCCGGCATGACCGACGCGCACGCGCATCTGTACGGACTCGGCGAGGATCTGCGCCAGGTGGACCTCACCGGCACGAAGTCGTATGCAGAGGTCATCGCGCGCGTGGTGGCTCGCGCCGCGATGACGCCGAAAGGCACGCCGGTCCTCGGCCGCGGCTGGGATCAGAACGACTGGAGCGACACGAAGCTGCCGACGAACGTCGCACTCAGCGCGGCCACACCGGATCATCCCGTGCTGCTGACGCGCGTCGATGGACACGCGGTCCTGGCGAACGCGGTCGCCGTGACGAAGGCTGGCGTCACCGCTGACACGAAGGATCCCGACGGCGGCCGCATTCTGCGTGATGCGCGAGGCGCCGCGACCGGCGTGTTCGTCGATAATGCGCAACGCCTGATGGCTCCCGCCGCCCGCGGCGGCGAAGCGCTGAATCCGCGTGAGGTGCTCCGGAACGCGGTGCGTGAAGCGAACAAGTGGGGGCTCACAGGCGTCCACGAGATGGGCGTCTCACCGGCGATCGTCGGCACGTACGAGGCGGCCGCACAGGCGAACGAGCTGACGCTGCGCGCCTACGTCCTGCTCTCCGGCGACAGCGCGACGGTGAACTGGGCAATGACCAGGGGCCCGCGCAGTGCACTGTTCGACAGTCATCTCTGGGTGCGCAGCATCAAGCTCTACGGCGACGGGGCACTCGGTTCGCGCGGCGCGGCGCTGCTCGACCCATACGCCGATGATGCACAGAACAACGGCCTGCTCGTGATGCAGCCGTCGTGGATCGAGAGCGTCGCCGAGCGCGCGCTCAAGAGCGGCTGGCAGGTCGCGACACATGCCATTGGTGATCGTGCCAATCGCCTCGTGCTCGACGCCTATCAGGCGGCGTTCAAGGCGGTGCCCACCGCCGACCACCGGTTCCGCATCGAGCACGCGCAGATCATTCACCACGATGACATCGGCCGCTTTGCAGAACTCGGCGTGATCCCGAGCATGCAGGCCAGCCACCAGACGAGCGACATGTACTGGGCCGGGAACCGACTCGGTACCGAGCGACTCCGCGGCGCGTACGCCTGGCGATCGCTCCTCGCCACCGGCGTGATCATCCCGAACGGCAGCGACTTCCCCGTCGAGATGGTGAACCCCCTGCTCAGTTTCCACGCCGCCATTTCACGGCAGGATGCCGACGATTTCCCGGTCGGCGGCTGGTACCCCGAGCAGAAGATGAGCCGGGAAGAAGCGCTCCGGTCGATGACGATCTGGCCCGCCAGGGCGGCCTTCCAGGAGCAGATTCTCGGTTCGCTGACGGCGGGCAAGCTCGCCGACTTCGTGATGCTCGACCAGGACATCATGCGCATCGCGCCGGAGCTGGTCCTGCAGACCCGGGTGCTGCAGACCTGGGTCGGCGGTGCCAAGGTCTACGAACTGACGGCCCGCTGACGCCAGCCCGCACCTCTGCGGCACACGCGGGGATCGCTCACATGACCTCGCCACTCTTCCAATTAGTATTCGATCATGCTCAACGACTCCTCCATTGCGTTTCTGAAAACGCTGCTCGATACTCCCGGTCCGTCCGGCTTCGAGTCGGCGCCGGCAAAGGTCTGGCGTGCCGAAGCGGCCAAATTCTCCACGGTCCGCTCCGATGTGATCGGTAATTCCATCGCCGAAGTGACGGGCGGCGGCGGGCCGACGATTCTGCTGGCCGGTCACATCGACGAAATCGGTGTGATCGTCACCTGGATCGATGACAACGGCTTCGCGTACATCGACGGTATCGGCGGCTGGGATCCGCAGGTGCTGGTCGGTCAGCGGATCCGCTTTCTTGGCCGGGATGGCGAGGTCTACGGCGTGGTCGGCAAGAAGCCGATTCACCTGATGAAGCCTGACGAGCGCGAGAAGGTGACGAAGTTCGCCGACATGTGGGTGGACATCGGCGCGCTGAACAAGGCCGAAGCCTCCGCGCGGTTGTCAGTCGGCGACTGCGGCGTGCTCGACGCGAAGGTCACCGACATGCCGAACAACCGCATCGTGTCGCGCAGCATCGACGATCGCATCGGTGCCTTCGTCGTCCTCGAGGCGTTGCGGCGGTATGCCGAAAAGCCGGGCGCCGCGCGCGTGATCGCGGTGGCGACGTGTCAGGAGGAAATCGGGTATGCGGGCGGCGGCGCCCGCGTGGCGGCGCAGTCGATCGCACCGCAGATGGCGATTGCCGTGGACGTGACGTTCGCGACCGATCACCCGAGCATCAAGCGGGAGGAAGTCGGAGAGCACAAGCTCGATGGCGGCCCGGTGCTGACGCGCGGCAGCGTGATCAGTCCGGTGGTGTTCCGCCTGCTGCGCGACACGGCAGATTCGCTCGGGATGCCGTACTCGCTGCATGCGGCCGCGCGCTCCACGAGTACCGATGCCGACGCGATTCAGCTCGCGCGTGACGGTGTTGCGACGGCGCTGGTCTCGATTCCGAATCGCTACATGCATTCACCGAACGAGATGGTGAGCCTGAACGATCTCGATCGAGCGGCGACGCTGATTGCCGAAGCCTGTCGTCGCGTGGACGCGAACACGGATTTCACGGACCGGTGATGTGTCGGTCTCCGGTGCGCATGCGCGCGCCGGAGCCGCCCACCCGATGTGATTCGATGACGCTGCACTGCTGGTCGTCGCCGCGATACGCCATCACGCTGCCGGAAGGCCATCGCTTTCCGATGGCGAAGTACGCGCTGCTGCGTGACGGTGCGCTGTCGCAGGGGCTCGTGCTGCCCGCGTCCATGCACGAACCCGAGCGCATCTCGCACGAGGACCTGTGGCGCGT
Source organism: Gemmatimonadales bacterium (assembly GCA_038231095.1). GTDB lineage: Bacteria > Gemmatimonadota > Gemmatimonadetes > Gemmatimonadales > Gemmatimonadaceae > JACMLX01. The sequence goes on along the minus strand of JBBRLZ010000021.1, from coordinate 23,073 downwards.
GCACACGCCGGCGTACGTCGACGGCGTGGAACGCGGCACACTTGATGCCGCCCACCAGCGGCGGATCGGCCTGCCGTGGAGCGCACCGTTCGTCGAGCGCGCGTTCCGTGTGGTGCGCGGGACGGTCGACGCCACCGAATACGCCGTCACGCACGGCATCGCGATGAATCTCGCAGGGGGAACGCATCACGCGTTCGCTGATCGCGGCGAAGGGTTCTGCGTCTTCAACGATGTCGCGATCGGGATCCGTCGGCTGCAGGCGCGGGGGCTGATCACGCGCGCCTGCATCGTCGACCTCGACGTGCATCAGGGCAACGGCACCAACGCGATCTTTGCCGGCGACGACAGCGTGTACACGTTCAACATGCACGGCGCAAAGAACTTCCCGTTCCACAAGGTGAACGGCAGCCGTGATGAAGAACTGGACGATGGTATCGGCGACGACGAGTACCTGTCGCGACTGTCTGCCGCACTTCCGGCCGTCCTGCGCGATGCGCGCGCCGATCTGGTGGTGTATCTCGCCGGCGCCGATCCGCACGAAGGCGACCGACTCGGTCGGCTCAAGCTGACGTTCGACGGTTTGGCGCAGCGCGACGATCTGGTCGTGCGCACCTGCCGCGAGATCGGCTTGCCGGTCTGCCTCACGATCGCCGGCGGCTATGGGCGCGACATCGCTGACACCGTGCGAGTACATCTGCGGACAGTCGCAGTCGCGGCGCGCTACGCACTCTGATTTCTTCGCTCACGGCGATCGGCCACGGCGGTGATGGGAGTAGTTTCAGAAATGCCGCTACCGATTCCGAAGCCACGCGACGAAGGAACGACGTCCACGACGAACGTCCCGCTGTACTGGTGCCGCTACGGTCAGGAAGGCGCGACGCCGTTGATCGTGCTGCACGGGGGGCCGGGCGCGCATCACGACTATCTGTTGCCGCAACTGCTCTCCCTCGCATCGCTCGGTCGCGGATTCGATCTCGTGTTCTACGATCAGCGCGGCGGCGGCAGATCGAAGACGGACGACCCGACGCCCATCACCGTCGAGACACACGTCGCCGACTTTGCGGCGGTGAGTGCGGAGCTCGGAATCGGCGGCGCGCCGATCGTCGGGTACTCGTGGGGCGCGTTGCTGGCGCTGCATGTCGTGGTGGCCGCGCGCACCGGCGTGGCAGCGATCACGACGCCGCCGTGGCTCGCGCTCATTTCGCCGGCGCCGTTTCTGCCGGCGGATCGTGCCGCATTCGACGGTGAGCTGCAGCGCCGGCAGTCGTCGCCCGCGGTCGCCGGCCTCCGCGCCGAGCTCCAGACATCAGGGCTGCGAGAGCAGAACCTGGACGCCTACCGCCAGCGCGCGTTCGAGCTCAGCGTGGCCGGCTACTTCGCGCATCCGGAGCGATCGGCCAACCTGACCCCATTCCGCGTGACCGGCCGAGTGCAACAGTCCACCTGGGCCAGCGTGCGGGGTGAGGCGCTGATGGGGGAGCTGCCGTCGGTTCGGATTCCCACCCTCGTCGTGCACGGCAATAGCGACCCGATCCCGCTGGCCAGCGCCCGTGCGACGGCGTCGGCCCTTGGCGCCACCTTCGTCGAGCTGGCGGACTGCGGCCACGTCCCGTACGTCGAGCAGCCGGCGGCGCTCGAGTCGGCACTGCGCGCATTCGTCGACGCCCAACCCGATTGACCGGGTCAGGCCTGGCTCGCGGGCCAGACTAAGTTTCACCTCATGGATTCCCGCGCCGCCGCCCACGTGCTCGCTGAAATCGCCACGCTCCGGCAGTTGCGTGGTGAGGACGAAGCGGAAGCGGCGCGCTTCGAAGCCGCCTCGAAGCAGCTTGGCGCACAGCCGACGCGTGCCCTCAGTGATGCGCTGCGCGACATCGCGTTCACGGATGATGTGCGCGACGTGCTGAACGAACTGCTCAGTGAAGGTGACTCGAGCCTGCTCGACGATCTGCGCGAGGAAACGCCGGAAGGTCTGCAGGAAATGCTGCGCGTACCGGGACTCGGCCCGACCACGATTCATCGTGTGCACGCCGGCCTTGGCATCGAGACGCTGCAGGAACTCGAAGATGCCGTGCGCGACGGACGCCTTGCCGCGCTGCCGCGCTTCGGGCCCCGCCTCGTCGAGCGGGTGCGCAACGGCATTGCGCAGCTGCGCGCGACCGGCGCGTCGGTCCTGCTGCCGCACGCCGATGCGGAAGCGGCGCGACTGCTGCACGAAATCACATCGTACGCCGGCGTGTCGCGTGCCGTCGTGAGCGGCATGGTGCGTCGCCGTCTTGAAACGGTGAACGAACTCGCGCTCGTCGTCGAATGCACGACACAGCCGATCGCGGTGGCCGCCGCGCTCTCGCATCTGCGTGGCGCACAGCGCGTGATTGGCGGCGGCACGCGTGTGATCTCGCTGCACTTCGCCGATGCGACGACGGCCACACTGCACTGCGTCCGTCCGTCACAATTTGCCGTGACGTTGCTGCGCACCACCGGGAACGCCGAGCATGTGAAGGAGGTGCTCGCGCGCCTCGCGGAGCGCCGGTTTCGTGTGGTGGACGACGAAGTGCGCGATGCGACCGGCGCCGTCGTTCCCCTGACGGATGAATTCGCGCTGTACGCACTGGCCGATCTGCCGTTCATCGAGCCGGAACTCCGCGAATCCGCCGGTGAGATCGCGGCCGCGACGTCGCGCACACTCCCGTCGTTGCTCGAGGCCAGTCAGATCCGTGGTGTGTTGCACTGTCATTCGCTCTACTCCGACGGTGGGTTCGGCATCACCGACCTCGCCCAGGCGGCGATGGCACGCGGCTGGAGTTATCTCGGCATCAGCGATCACTCACGCTCGGCGTTGAATGCCCACGGTATGTCTGCCGATGCGGTGCAGCAGCAGCACGATGAGATCGATGCGGTGAATGCCGCACTCGCCGGACAGTTTCGCGTGTTGAAGGGTGTCGAGGCCGACATCCTGCCGTGCGGCACCGTGGATTTCGGCGCGCCGCTGCTCGATCGCTTCGACTATGTGATTGCGTCGGTGCACACGCGCTTCGGCATGAACAGCGTGCAGATGACCGACCGCGTGCTGAAGGCGATGGACGATCCGCATGTCACCATCATCGGCCACCCGACCGGCCGCCTGCTGCTGACGCGTGAGCCGTATCCCATCGACCTGAACACGATTCTCGCCCGCGCGGCGCAGGTGGGCGTGGCGGTCGAACTGAACGCCGATCCGCATCGTCTCGATCTCGACTGGCGCTGGTGCCGCGCCGCGCGTGACGCGGGCGTGCAGATCGAACTCGGCCCCGACGCGCACTCGATTGCCGGCCTCGATCATGTGGCGCTCGGCGTGTCGATAGCCCGAAAGGGATGGCTGCAGGCGTCGGACGTGCTGAACACACGCAGCGCCGACGACGTTCTCGCGTATGCGCGCCGACGTCGCGACGCCGCCCTGACGACCGCGTGACACCGGCACGGTCGGGCACGAAGACACCGAGCGCCAGGGCTGGAGCGGCGACGCCGAAGAAGAGCACGCGCATCGTGCTCCGGACACGCTTTGCGCAGCTCAAGGGCAGCGCACTGAAGGCGCATGCGACCGCGGTGTACGACGAACTCGCGCGACTGTATCCGAACGCCCATTGCGAGCTCGATTTCCGGAATCCCTACGAGCTCACCGTCGCGACGATCCTCAGCGCGCAATGCACCGACAAGCGCGTGAACATGGTCACGCCGCCGTTGTTCGCCGCCTATCCGAACGCGGCGGCGCTGGCTGACGCGCCGGTGGAGCATGTGGAGGAACTGGTGAAGACCACCGGCTTTTTCCGCGCGAAGGCGAAGAACCTCGTCGGCATGGCACGGGCAGTGGTTGCACACCACGGCGGCGAGATCCCGGCCGACATGGACGCGCTGGTGGTCCTGTCAGGCGTTGGTCGGAAGACCGCCAACGTGGTGCTGGGCAACGCCTTCGACATCAACCACGGCGTCGTGGTGGACACGCACGTCGGACGCCTGGCGAACCGGCTGGGCCTGACCAAGGCGACCGATCCGGTGAAGGTCGAGGCGGCGCTGATCCCGCTCTTCCCGCGTCAGCACTGGACGATGCTGTCGCACCTGCTGATCTGGCACGGGCGCCAGGTGTGCGACGCCCGCTCGCCCCGCTGCGGCAGCTGCACGTTGCGGCCACGCTGCCCCTCGGCGCCGATCGATCAGTAGCCGCCTGCTCCGCCGCCCACTTGGTGCCGGGAATCGGGTAGATTGACGGCTGTGCGCCGCGGCCCAGACTGCCAGCGGCAGCCATCACCAACGCACTCCGGAGACACCGTGGCCAAGACCGTCACGTTCGAAACCAACAAGGGCACCATCACGGCCGAGCTGTTCGAGAAGGAAGCACCGCTTGCGGCGGCGAACTTCGAGAAGCTGGCGAACGACAAGTTCTACGACGGTGTGAAGTTCCACCGCGTGATTCCGGAGTTCGTGGTGCAGGGCGGCGATCCGCTCTCGCGCGACCTGCCGGACGGCGACCGTCGCGTCGGCACCGGCGGCCCGGGCTGGACCATCAAGTGCGAAACGGACGGCAATCCGCACAAGCACAAGCCGGGCGCACTGTCGATGGCTCATGCCGGCAAGAACACCGGCGGCAGCCAGTTCTTCATCGTGCTGAATGAAAAGAACACGAGCCATCTGAATGGCGTGCACACCGTGTTCGGTCAGGTCACGGACGGGCTGGATGTCGTGAACAAGATCGTCGGGAACGATGTGATGAACACCGTTCGCGTCACCGAGTAGCTGCCGTCACAGAACCGGAGCGGCGCGGCGCCGCTCCGGTGACATTTCAGACAGGATCACCGACACATGAGCGCTTCGCATTCTGCAGCTCCGAGCGACCGCAAGGCCGCATTCACCGGCTTGATCGTCGGCGCCGTTGCCGTGTTCATCATTCTCTTCGCGGTCGTGATGCTGACCAACGCGAGCCATGCCGGCGAAGAGGGTGCCAAGGCTGCGGCTGAGACGGCGAAGTAGCGCGCTGTTCATGAACCGTTCACCCGGGATTCGTCACGTTTCAGTCCGCGTTCGGCTCAGCCGCAACGCTGCGAACCCGGGCCGCGTACCATCGGCAACATCATCCTGTTGCCATGCCCTCTCCTGCTCTGACACTGATTTCCAAAGCCTCCGCGCCGCGTGCTGTGACGAGGGGCGCAGTGTCGCGTAAGGTGATCCGCAGCGGCGGTGGATCGCCCACCGACGCCAAGTCGGCGGCGGAGGCGCTTGCCGCCTCGCGCGAGGCAGAGCGCCAGTTCGTGCTCGCGGCGCAGGAAGGCGATACGGCTGCGTTCGCGCAGCTCGTGCGCCGGCATCAGCAGCGAGCGTACGCCGTGGCGCGTGCCGTGCTGCTGTCGCACGAAGATGCGGAAGACGCGGTGCAGGAGGGCTTCCTGCATGCGCATCGTGCGCTGAGCCGGTTCCGTCCGGACCAGCCGTTCGGCGCCTGGCTGCATCGCATCATCAGCAATGCCGCGCTCGATCTGGCTCGGCGTCGTAAAGTGCGCGATACGGACGAATTGGTCGACACTCACGCCAGTCCGTTCCGGGACCCCGCTGAAGCGGATGAGCTGCACGATCGTCTTCGCAGTGCGTTGTCGCAGTTACCCGATCGCCAACGGTCGGTGCTCGTGCTTCACGATGTCGAGGGCTACAAGCATGCCGAGATCGGCGCGATGCTCGGAATTCCCGAGGGAACCGCGCGGTCCGACCTGCACCATGCCAGAGCGGCGATGCGTACCATTCTCGGTTCGCTGCGTCGTCCGGCCTGAAGACCAATTTCATGCATTCTGACGATTTCGACCGCGATCCGGCGGTCACACTGCAGCTTCGCGCGCTCCTTCGTCCCCCCGCTGACGCGGCGTACTGGGACGGCCTGGAATCGCGCATCATGGACCGTGTTCTGGCCGACGATCCGGCCGTTGCACGGCGACCGCTCACCACCACCGGTGGCTTTGCCGTCATCAGCGGCTGGTGGGAACCGTTCGCGCAGTGGACGCGCCTTGGCGGCCTCGTGGCCGCGGCCGCTCTCGCACTGACGGCGTGGGGGATCTGGCACACGTCGGCTGACGATGATCGCTTGGCGTATCAGGCGGCGGTCGAGGCGTTGGCCACGCCGCTCGACTCCGTCGGGCGTCCGCTCAGCGATGTGCCGCGTGAGAAGACCGTGCCCGATCTCTTCCGGTATTGAGTCCTCAGATGTCGAGCACGATTCAGCGCACCAAGGCTCAGGCGATCTTCTTCCTGCTCGGTGCTGTGCTGGTCGGCGGGGCCCTCGGCTTCACTGCCAACCGGGCGATCGAGCGGCGCGACCTGATGAAGGATCAGCGTAGCTCGCGCGCGCAGCTGGCCGCGCGCCTCGAGCTCGATGCCACGCAGCGTGTGATGCTGGACTCGGTTCTGGACGCCCGCAACGAGAAGATGAAGGCGCTGCTGGCACCGGTCCGGCCGCAGCTGGACTCCATCCGCTACGGCGCTCGTGCCGTGATCCGGGCCCGACTGACGCCGGAGCAGCAGGCGCTCTGGGATCAGGTCATGCGGGAACTGAGCAAGGACAGCACCCGCTCGGACGGTCGCTGACCGCCCCGCCACTACCCCGGAAAACTGGGTCGTATAGCTTCACTTCCGTAACAAGCAGGCTGTGACCGTAGCGCCGCCTTGGCAGTTCGTGGGCGGCGTTGTCTGTGTGGGGGCGGTGGGCTGCGTCCGCAGCACGGCGCCATTTCCGATTCGCTGCGCGCTGTTCTGCAGGGCGCGGCATTCCGTATGATTGAACCGCAACCTTTGCCTTCGGCGTCGCCGACATCGGACAGCTCCGATGTTGCCGCAGACCCAGTAACGTCTGGCAGTACCGCTCCCGTCGAGCCTCCATCGACTGGGCCTGCGTCACCTGCGGCAGCACCGCCAGCGACACAGCCGCCGTTGATGACAACGACCACCGCAACGCATATGGCTATCGCGGGGAGCAATGATCACCACGTCGGTGATCCCGCAACCGGCAAGAAGCTCGCGGTTCTGACCCTCACGGCTCTCGGTGTCGTGTACGGCGACATCGGAACCAGTCCGCTGTACGCGCTGAAGGAGTGTTTCAACGGCGCGCACGGCGTGGCACCGACACCCGCCAACGTGATCGGCGTGCTGTCGATGATCGTCTGGTCGCTGATCTGCGTGGTCAGCATCAAGTACATCGGCTTCATCCTCCGTGCGGACAATCGCGGCGAAGGCGGTATTCTGGCCCTGCTCGCGCTGCTCCTGCAGAAGACCGGCGGCGTGCTGGGCGACGAGAAGAAGAAGAAACGCGTAGTGGCGCTCGCCCTCTTCGGCGCGGCATTGCTCTACGGCGACGGCATCATCACCCCGGCCGTCTCGGTACTCGGCGCCGTCGAAGGCGTGATCGTCATCGCACCGGGCCTGCAGAACATCGTCGTGCCGGTGACCATCGTCCTGCTGCTGGTACTCTTCGGCGCGCAGCGCTTCGGCACCGATCGTGTCGGCATCGCGTTCGGCCCGATCATGTTGATCTGGTTCATCAGCATCGCCGCACTCGCGATTCCGCACATCGCGCAGCAGCCGGCGGTGCTGAAATCGTTGATGCCCTGGTATGCGGCGCGTTTCATGTTCGAACACGGCTGGCACGCATTCGTCCTGCTGGGCGCCGTCGTGCTGTCGGTGACGGGCGCGGAGGCGCTGTACGCTGACATGGGGCACTTCGGGAAGCGTCCGATCCGGCTCGCGTGGAGCTTCATGGTCTTCCCCTGCCTGCTCATGAACTACTTCGGGCAGGGTGCCGCGATCATGACGGATCCGGCCGTCCGGTCGAATCCGTTCTATGCCTTGGCACCGTCGATCCTGCAGATCCCGCTGCTGGTGCTGGCGACGATGGCCGCGATCATCGCGAGCCAGGCGTTGATCTCCGGCGCCTTTTCGCTGACGCAGCAGAGCGTGCAGCTGGGTTACACACCGCGCGTGACGATCGTGCACACCTCCGCGCAGCAGTCGGGGCAGATCTACATCCCCGAGATCAACACGCTCCTCGCGATCGGCACGATATTCGTCGTCCTCGGCTTCAAGTCATCGAGCGCGCTGGCCGCCGCGTACGGCATCGCAGTGACCGGCACGATGGCAATCACGTCGATGCTGTTCTACGAAATCTGCGTCCTGCGCTGGAAGTGGCCGAAGTGGCAGGCGCTGTCTCTGGCAGGATTCTTTCTCACGATCGACCTCGCATTCCTTGGTGCGAACGTGCTGAAGGTCGCGCAGGGTGGTTGGGTGCCGCTGGTCGTGGCGATGGGTCTTTTCACGCTGATGACGACGTGGAAGCGTGGTCGCGAAGCGCTCGGCCAGCTGATGCGGCGCAGCACACTGCCGACTGAACTGTTTCTGGCGGACATCAAGCGCAAGGAACCGGTGCGGGTCTCCGGCACGGCGGTGTTCATGACGTCGGACGTCGATGGCATTCCGCCCGTGCTGTTGCATCATCTGAAGCACAACAAGGTGCTGCACGAGCAGGTCGTGCTGCTGAGTGTGGTGTCGCTGCCGGTGCCGTACATCGATTCCGTGAAGCGCGTGGATGTGGCGGCGCTTGGTGCCGGATTCTGGCGGGTGCGTGCGAACTACGGGTTCATGCAGACGCCCGATATGCGCGACATCATGACGAATGCGCGCGGCTCGGGCCTGATCTGCTCCACCGGAACGACGAGCTACTTCCTCGGTCGCGAGCAGCTGCTGCCAGTCGGCGGCGCGCGCATGTCACTCTGGCGCAAGAAACTGTTCATTCTGATGATGCGGAATGCGCGCTCGGCCACGGCCTTCTTCGGCATTCCGCCGGGACGCGTCGTGGAACTCGGGACGCAGATCGAGCTTTGACGGGCATGGCGCGACGTTGCGCCGGCTCCGTAGTGAATTGTCCGTTGTTCCTCCTGTCCTGCCGAGGTTTCTGATGCGTGTTCGGTTCCGGTCCTTCGCGGTGTTCGCTGCCGCTGCGGTTGCGTCCTTCAATGCTGACGCGCAGTCGGGGCCGAGTGCACAGGCCGGCCTCGTGGCTCACATCGACACCACGCCGAGTCGCATCGTTCCTGCGCGTGCAACAACGTACGAGGGGAAGCTGAACGTGCCCGAAGGCTTCACCATCACCAAGTACGCGGCGGTGCAGAATGCGCGGGCGATGATCGTCGCGCCGGACGGCAGCGTGTACGTCAGCACGCCCGGCCGCAACTCGATTTCGCGCCTCATCGACGAGAATCACGATGGGGTGGCGGACACCGTGATGGTCGTGCTCACCGGCCTCGATCGGCCGCATGGCATGGCGTTTCACAAGGGCAAGTTCTACGTCGCGAACACCGGTGGCGTGGTCCGTTTCGCGCTCGACGACAAGGGGCTTCCGACCGGGGCACCGGAGCAGCTGAACCGCTTCGATCCGGGCAAGAATCACTGGACGCGCAGCATCATTTTCGGTGCCGACGACCGGATGTACATCTCGATCGGCAGCACCTGTAACATCTGCGTCGAGAAGGCACCGGAGCGCGCCGCAGTGATGGTGTACGACGAGGATGGACAGAACGGCAAGCTGTACAGCCGCGGGCTGCGCAACGCGGTCGGCATGGCTGTGAATCCGACGACCAGCCAGATCTGGGTCACGCAGCACGAGCGTGACAACCTGCAGCCCGACCATCAGGATCTGCCGACGGAGGAGATCAACATTCTCCGCGCCGGCAAGGACTACGGCTGGCCGTACTGCCACGGTCCGCAGATTCCGAACCCTGAATTCCACGATCAGGCGCGCTGTAACCGCACTGTCGCTCCCGCACTCCGGATGCAGGCGCATTCGGCGCCACTCGGCATCACGTTCCTCGACAAGGCGACGTCTTTCCCGCCCGAGTGGCGTGGCGACGCGCTGGTGGCCTTCCACGGCAGCTGGAACCGCGATGTGCCGACCGGTGCGAAAGTGGTCCGCATCCGCGTGAAGAACGGCAAGCCGGTGAGCTACGAGGATTTCATCACGGGCTGGCAGAACGAAGCCGGCTCGCGCTGGGGCCGCCCGGTCGACTTCGCGGTGCTGCGCGACGGCAGCGTGCTGGTGAGCGACGATGCCGGCAATACGATCTTCCGGGTGACGGCGTCGAAGTAGTCAAAACGCCGGTCTCCGCAACGCACGAGGGCCCGCCGGAATCCGGTGGGCCCTCGTGCGTTGTGCGGTCCGGCGCTGACAAATCCAGCCACTTCATCGGGATGTCGCTTTAAACGCGCGGCTACTTACCCATTTTCCGTAGCTCGACGAGCATGCAGTGGTCCTGCACCACGTCGATCCCGGCCTTGGCGAGCGTTTCCGCGACGGCCTCGTGGCGAATACCGAGCTGCATGAACACCAGCTTCGGTTTCACGGCCAGGATGTCGTCGAGGTGCGGCGGGATGTCAGCGGGGCGGCGGAAAAGCTGCACGATGTCGATCGGTACCGGGATGTCGCGGAGCGAGCGATAGGCCTTTTCGCCGAGCTCCGAGACCATGTCAGGGTAGTAGACCGGCACCGGAATGATCGTGTAGCCAGCCCGCTGTGCGTACTCGGGCACGTAGTAGGCGGGCGCGTCGGTGTCGGCCGGTTTGATGCCGACGACGGCAACGGTCTTCAGCGCCGCCAGCGCGGCGTGAATCGCGGTGGGGTCGGTGAGCAGGTGCCGACGCCAGGCGTCGGACTCGGTGGTCTTCATCTGGCTTTGGGTACAGTGATCTGACAGAACGCGGAATGCTGAGCGCTTCGGTAAATTCCCCGGACTCCCGCAGGATTCCTACCCTGCACTCCCAATTTCAAAGCCGCTCCGCTGCGCTCATCAGTGCGCGTGCGGCCGAACTGACCCTCGCATATGCGTTTTCTCGTCCTTGGCCGCGGCGCACAGGGCTCAGCCTGTGCGTTCGACCTGCTGCGCAGTTCTGGCGTCACTGAAGTCCGGCTGGCCGACCTCGATGTGTCGTCGCTGCCCGCGTTTCTGCCGACGGATGATCCGCGGCTCATCCCGGTCTCGGTCGACGTACGCGACCATGAGGTCATGCTGCGCGAGATGGGCAGGGTGGACGCGGTGTTGAGTGCGATTCCGTACTACTTCAACGGCGAACTGGCGGCGCTCGCGGTACAGTCGGGCGTGCACTTCGCCGATCTCGGTGGCAACACGGAGATCGTGTTCAAGCAGAAGGAACTCGACGCCGCGGCAAAGCTGAAGGGCGTAACGGTGGTGCCCGACACCGGGCTGGCGCCGGGTATGATCAACGTGTTGGCCGAGCATGGCATCCGCTCGATGGACACGGTGGATCAGGTGAAGCTGTTCGTCGGCGGCCTGCCGCAGCATCCGGAGCCACCGCTCAACTACCAGATCGTGTATTCGATCGAGGGTGTGCTCGACTACTACTCGACGCTGTCGTGGGTCGTGCGTGATGGGAAGCGAGTGCAGGTCGAGGCGCTGTCGGAGCGCGAACCGGTGGAATTCGCCGCGCCGATCGGCACGCTCGAAGCGTTTCACACCGCCGGCGGCCTGTCCACGATGGCGTGGCGCTATGAAGGGAAGATTCCGGTGATGGAGTACAAGACATTGCGCTATCCCGGGCACGCGCAGCTGATGGCGGCGATGCGCGATCTGGGTCTCTACGACGCGACGCCGGTGGACGTGAAGGGCGTGGCGGTGATTCCGCGCGATGTCTTCATCGCGACGGTCGGCCCGAAGCTGCGCAAGCCGGGTGGGACCGATCTGGTCGCGCTGCGCGTGCTGGTGCGTGGTACCAAGGACGGCGCGCCGGTCACTCGGCAGTATGATCTGCTGGATTGGTACGACGCCGAGCACGGCATCACGGCGATGATGCGCGTGACGGGATACACGTTATCGATCACGGGCCAGCTGATGGCGTCCGGCGCCCTGGCATCCGGAGTGTACACACCAGACGAGATTTTCCCTGGTGATCGCTACATCGCGGAGCTCAAGGCGCGCGGAATCAACGTCACCATCAGCTGAAAACCGGGCGGTTTGCATTCGTGCGGAACGGCAACGGCTGTGACGCAAGAGCGCAAAGGCGAAAGCCGGACTAGCCGCAAAACGGCTGAACGCCTTCGTGTCGAAGCCATTGCCGTTCAGCCGTTCGGCAGCCGGATGCTGCTCAGCGTGACCAGTTCGCGAGCGTCACGCCGATGGCGTCGATGGCTTCGCGGGCGCGCCAGCGATCGCGGCCGTTGTAGAGCAGCGCGAAGGCGATCAGCTCACCGTCACGCGCAGTGACGTAGCCGGCGAGTGCAACGACGTCGTTGGTGGTGCCGGTCTTGGCGTGCAGGTTCGTTTGCGCGGTGGAGCCGATCATGCGATGGCGCAGCGTACCGCTTTCACCGGCGAGCGGCAGCGAGGCGTGCAGGAGCGGGCCCCAGGTGGACTTGTCGGCCCAGCCGAGCAGCTGGACCATCGCACGCGGCGACACTTTGTCGAGCTGCGAGAGGCCGCTGCCATCGCTCGCCGAGACGGCATCTGTGCGTACACCGGCGCTCTTGCCGAGGAGCGCGCGCAATGCGGAATCGCCGGTGGTCGCGGCACCGACCGCGTGACGATCCGCGCCACGTGATGCGGCGCGAAAGACATGTTCGGCGATCACGTTGACCGACTCCCGATTCATGACCGTGAGCAGCGTCTCGAGCGGCGCCGACTCCCAGTTGGTCAGCGGCACGGCATTGACCGGCGTCTTCGCGAGCGTCATGCCGTTCGACACCGTGATGCCGTTGCGCTGCAACGCGGCGAGAAACGCGCCGGTCGTGAAGGACGCCGGATCCTCGACGATGTAGGAGTACGACCGCTGATACACATCGGCGCCGATGCTGCCCGTGACCGAGATGCCCGCGCTGCCTTTCGTCAGATGAATCGAGGCACCACGGCCGGCCACTGTGCGCACGGTGGAGCGCAGCGGGATGCTCGTCGTCGCCGGCTCGAGCACCACCTCGGCGGCGCTGCCCTTCGCGGTCGGGCGAATCGTGACCCAGACGAGGTTCTCGTTCAGCGACAGTCCACTCACGCGACCGGCATAGGCATCCTGCAGGATCCGCTTGTGCCAGCCGTCGGGAATGCTGCGCGCTTCGAACGCGCTCGCATCGCCGATGACACGGCCGGTGACTTCGCGCACACCGGCCTTCACGACACGGGCCGCAAGAGAATCCATCGCCGCGTCGGGCTTCCCGCCAATGAATCGCGATGACATCGACGGATCGCCGTCGCCGCGCAGAATCAGGTCACCATCGAGCCGGCCGTTACTGAGCGTGCCCGTGCGCAGGACGTCGGTGTGATAGCGGTACTGCGGTCCGAGCGTATTGAGCGCGAGTACCGACGTCAGCACCTTCTGCGTGGAGGCAGGCAGGTGCGGCACATCGGCGTTGATCGAGAAGAGTGTGTCGCCATGCGACAGCGACACGACCATCATGCCCCACGAGCCGCTGTGGATCGACGTTTCGGCAAGCAGGCCAAGATCGGCGCGCAGTCCGTCGAGCCCGAACGATGTGCCGGGCTTGAGCGCATGCGCCGATGCCGGTCGCGCGATGCGAGAGCGCGGCTTCGTGCGCGTGATCCGATTGCGGCCGGAGGCGCGGCCGGTGTGCGCCGATGATTTCTTCGACGCCACCTGTGCTGAGGCCTTCCGGCGCGGCTTCTTCGACTGCGCATCCGCCGCCGTGGTGAAGCCCAGTGCAATCAGAAACAGCACCAGCGTTCGGAGCGCTGGTGTGAAGCGGGAGGTGCAAGCCACGTCGCTAGACCTTTAAGAAGATTTGCTTGCGCCAGAGCGCCCAGAGGATCACGAACCAGATCATGACGAACGTCACCGCGTAACTGAGCGACGCCACCCGTGATTCGAGTATCGGTGCATACACAGCCTGATAAAACACCCACGAGACCGACTCCGGACCATCCGCCGTCGGCACCTTCCACAACGTGACCGTGATCCGTGCCATCAACCCGGAGCCAAGGAACGCGATCATCGGGTTGGTACCGTAGATGACGAAGAACTTCGTCCACCGTTTCCAGCCCTGGACATCGATGACCCACATGCAGGTGGCGAGCGCGACCATCGCCATGCCCGCCGTGAAGACGACATAGCTGCTCGTCCAGAGCGTCTTGTTGATTGGAAAGACCCAATGCCACATCAACCCGATCATCATCAGCGCTGCGCCGGCCGCGAACAGTCCGTTCAGCCGCTCGGCGATCGGCTTCGGCTGGCCGATCCATCGGCCGACGAACTGGCCGAGCATCATCGTGCCGACCGCAGGCAGTGTGCTGAGCAGTCCTTCCGGATCCCAGGTCTTCGCGCTGATCCAGAGATGGTTGGTGCCGAACACGAGGCGATCGACCCACGCGCTGAGCACCGCGTCGGGCTGATCGAGCAGCTGCCAGCCCGGCACACCGCGATCCGGCACGACGACGAGTGTCATCAGCGCCCAGTAGCCGAGCAGAATGCCGACGAGCACCATCGCGTGCTGCTTCCATGTGCCGCGCAGTGTGATGAGTGCGCCGATCACATACGCGACCGCAATGCGCTGCAGCACGCCCATGATGCGCAGATGTTCGAGTCGATACACGACGCGGTCCATGAACGTCGCATTCGGAATCGATGCGATCTGGCCCCACATGAAGCCGGGGAACCAGGCGAGAAACAATCCGAACGCAAAGATCAGCAGGCCACGACGCAGAATCTGCCGAACGATCGCGCCCTCGTCATCACCGCGCGCGCGCCGCTGCGACAGCGACAGGTAAGACGTGACACCGACGATGAACAGGAAGAACGGAAAAATCAGATCCGTGGGCGTCCAGCCGTTCCACTTCGCGTGTTCGAGCGGCTCGAAGATGTGACCCCAGTCGCCCGGATTGTTCACGAGCAGCATGCCGGCGACCGTCATGCCACGAAAGACATCCAGCGAAAGCAGGCGTTCACGCGATCCGCTGGGCGCGGGTGCCGGTTTGGGTGGCGTCTGTCGTCGGATCGGCGCCAGATCGGGGCGCGTGATGGTCGCCATGCGTCAGTCGCCGGCAGTGGCGAATGCGCCGTGCGAGCCTTGCGCCTCGGCGACACCATCACCGCCGTTGCCCTGCCGCTGCCAGCGGAAGAACACCACCGTCATCACACCGTAGAAGAACAGCCCGCCCGGAATCCACATGATGAGTCCTCCGATCAGCTGATCCATCTTCGGTGAGATGCCCCAGAGGCGAGGGCTCGACGCATAGAGCGGATACAACACCGTATCAGCCATCGCGATGTAGATCGCAACGACGCTCATCGGAATGGTCATCAGAAAGCAGTACAGCATCTGACCGGGGAAGCTGAGACGCGGCAGCTCGGGCAGAGCACTCATGAACGGCCACCACATCAGGACACTGGCGATCAGAAACGTCAGGTGCTGCACGATGTGCACGTTGTGATGCAGCAGCGCGAGGTTGTAGAGCGCCGGGATGTGCCAGACGCAGAGCGTGACGTTGAAGATCGCGAACGCCATCGCCCCGGTCGTGATGCGTGGCGCGAGCCAGCGCACGACGGGCCACTGCAGCGCCGGCCGCAGCATCCAGCCGGGGGTACCCGCGAGCAGCAGCGGCGGCACGATCAGCTCCATGATCAGGTGCTGCACCATGTGACCGCTGAACAGATAGAAGTCGCTCAGGTCGTGCAGCGGTCCGTTCAGGATCAGGAAGAGCAGCAGAAGGCCGCTGGAGAATGCGATGCGCTGTCCGGTGGACGGACCGATGCCTTCGGCGGAACGGGCACGCCGGAAATAGAGCCACCCGAGAGCGGTCAGACCAATGACCGTGCTCGGGTGGATCGTCCACGAATCCAGCGCCAGTGTCTGCGCGGGATGCAGCAGGAGTGCGAGGTGCATCATGTACACATCACTTCAGCCCAGCGAAAGTTCACTGACCGCTGCTGAGATGGATCGCGACCTTGCCGAACAGAAACAGCAGCCCGGTCAGCGTCACGATCGCGATCGCGAGCGGTCCGACAAAGAGGTTCCGGAACAGCTTGTTGTCATACTTGAGGTGCATGTACACCGCGCAGACCACCCCGAATTTCACGGCCGACATGAAGATCATGCTCGGCACGTAGATGGCGGACTGTTCCCACGGCTTGATGTAGTAGGCGGAGATCTCGATGATCGTGACGATCGTCAGGAAGAGCGCCGTCCAGAGATATGTCTTCGCGGTCGGGTGATGCGCGTGGGCGTCGTCGTGCGCTGCGTCGTGTGCCATGGTCTCGCGGCTCACTTGATGAGATAGAGAAGAACGAAGATCGCGATCCAGACCACGTCCACGAAGTGCCAGTAGAGCGCGCACATGTCCACGACGACCCCTTCCTCCTCACGCAACCCGCGCTTCTTGTCGATCGAGGCGAGCGTGCAGAGCCAGAGCACACCGGCGGTGACGTGCGCACCGTGGAAACCCGTGAGCACGAAGAAGCTGCTGCTGAAGAGATTCGTGGTGAGCCCGAGGCCTTCGTGCACGAAGCTGGTGAACTCATACGCCTGGCACATCAGGAACACCGTGCCGAGGATCGCCGTGGCGACGAGCCAGAAGAACGAGTTGCCTTCGAGGCGCTCCATGAACGTCGTGCGCTTGACGCGACGATTCACGACAGCGTTGTGGGCGAGCACCATCGCCAGCGACGACATCAGCAGCACGAAGGTCGAGAAGCTCGTGACTGGAATGTTGAGGATCGCGTTGTACGTGTGGCCGGTGGCCGGGTCGGTCCAGACTTCGTGCGGGAATGGACCAACGCGCGACTTGCCCTTGTAGATCAGGTACGTCGAGATGAGCGAGACGAACAGCATGCATTCCGAACCGATGAAGGCCCAGATCGCGATCTTGCGGCTGTCGAGTCCCGTCGTGGTGTAGTGATGACCATGGCCGGCGTCATGTGCGCCGGCGGTCGGTTCGAGTGCGGTGGCGCTCATCTCAGTGCGACTCCTCGAGCGGCGATGTCAGCCACGCGTACAGGCTGACGACCAACATGGTGAAGCCGCCGCCGACCACCGTGACGAAGGCGTAGAAATTCACGTGCTTGAGTGTCATGCCGCCGAGCATCGTGACGAGGCCGATTGCGGCCATCACCGGCTTGAAGGTGTTCATCGGCATCGGAATGCCCAGTTCCTTCGCGGTCGGCACACGATCATCGCGCGTCTCGTGTCCCTCGTGATGTTCGCGCGAGAGATCGTGCCCATCGGTGACGTCCCACAGCGGGTAGCGGCTGGTGACGTTCGGCAGCACGGCGAAGTTGTACTCGGGCGGCGGCGACGGAATCGACCATTCGAGCGTCGACGCACCCCACGGATCCCGACCGGCGCGCGGACCGCTCTTCAACGCGGTGAAGAAGTTGTAGAGGAAGATCAGCGTGGCGACGATGATGATGGCGGTGCCGATCGAGCTGAGCATGTTGAACAGCTCCCAGCCCTGGTTCGCGTCATACGTGTAGATGCGGCGCGGCATGCCGAGCAGGCCTGACAGGTGCATCGGGCCGAACGTCAGGTTCATGCCGATCATGTTGATCCAGAAGTGCCACTTGCCGAGCGTCTCGTTCATCAGCCGCCCGAACATCTTCGGGAAGTAGTGATAGATGCCGGCGAAGATGCCCATGATCGAGCCACCGAACAGCACGTAGTGGAAGTGCGCCACGACGTAGTACGTGTCGGTCTGCTGCAGGTCGGTCGGTGGCGAAGCGTGCGTGACGCCCGACAGACCGCCGATGGTGAACATCGCGACGAGGCCGACAGAGAAGCACATGGCGGTGGTGAACTGCAGCTTGCCGCCCCACATCGTGCTCATCCAGTTGAAGATCTTCACGCCGGTCGGAATCGCGATCAGCATCGTGGTGAGGCTGAACACCGTGTCGGCGATCGGGCCCATGCCGACGCTGAACATGTGGTGCGCCCAGACACCGAAGCCGAGGAAGCCGATCAGGATCATGGAGTAGACCATGACCGCGTAGCCGAACAGCGGCTTGCGGCTGAACGTCGGCAGCACTTCGCTGACCAGACCGAACGCCGGCAGAATCAGGATGTAGACCTCGGGATGTCCGAAGATCCAGAACAGATGCTGCCAGAGCAGCGGGTCGGCGCCGGCGGTGAGCGTGTAGAAGTTCGTACCGAAGAACCGGTCGAACTGCAGGAACACGAGGGCGACGGTGATCACCGGGAACGCGAGCACGACGAGGAACTGCACCACGAAGCTCGCCCACGTGAACATCGGCATGCGCATCAGGTGCATGCCTGGTGCGCGCAGGTTGATGATCGTCGTGATGAAGTTGAAGCCGGCGGCGAGCGAGCTGATTCCGAGGATCTGGAGGCCGAGCACCCAGAAGTCGATGTTCAGGCCCGGGTTGTACGCCATGGTGGTGATCGGCGCGTAGCCGAACCAGCCGCCGTTCGGTGCGAGGCCTGCGAAAATCGGCAGCGTGATGTAGATGCCGCCGAGCAGGTAGACCCAATAGCTGAAGGCGTTGAGACGCGGGAAGGCCACGTCGCGGGCGCCGATCTGCAGGGGGATGAGGAAGTTGAAGAAGGCAGCCGACAGCGGCATGATGGCGAGGAACACCATCGTGGTGCCGTGCATGGTGAAGAGCTGATTGTAGAGCTCCGCACTGACGAGCGTCTGATTCGGGGCGGCGAGCTGCGCGCGAATCGCGGCCGCTTCCAGTCCACCGAAGATGAAGAAGAAGAGCGACGTGAACAGATACAGCACGCCGATCCGCTTGTGGTCCGTGGTCGTGATCCAGCTCCAGACGCCGGTCTTGTCACCGGTGTAGGAGACGGAGGTGGCAGCCGGCGCGTAGGTCGGCGGCGCAACAGTCGTGGCCATGACGCTTTATGCTCCGGGCGCGGGTTACTTGAGAGCCTGCAGATAGGCGGCGACATCGGCGATCTGCTGATCGCTGAGCCCACCCAACGTGACCTTGGCCTTGATGGCCGGATTGTATTCGCCGTTGCCGATCGCCGGCATCAGACTGCCGGGCTTCATGGCAGGCGCGTTCTTGATCCAGCGCACGAGGTTGTCCGTGTTGTTCGTGAACAGCGCGCCGGCGATGGTGTAGCGCGAACCGACGTGCGTCAGGTTCGGGCCGATGTTACCAGCGCTCATCGGGTTGCCGGTGATCTTGTGGCAGCCGATGCAGGATGAGCGCGAGTAGACCTGACGACCACGTTCCGCGTCGCCCGTCAGGCCAGCGGCGAAGGCGATGGTCGCCGGCGGTGTGGCCGACGGAATGTTGTAACTCTCGAGCTTTTCCTTCGGAAAGACGAAGCCGACCGGTTCCGGTGCCGCGGCGTTGGCGAGCGCGGTGCCGACCTGGCCACCCTTGGTCGTCGCAGCCGCAGCGGGCGTGGTGGCTGGCGTGGCAACCGGTGCTGGCGGCACGACGGCACCGAAAACGGCAGGTGCCTTCTGATGCGCGGCCCAGCTCGCAAACTGTGTCGGCGACACCGTAAACACACGGAACTTCATGTTCGCGTGGCTCGGTCCGCAGAATTCATTGCAGGTGCCGTTCAGCGACTTGAGCGTCATCGAGTCGCGCGGCGTCATCCACAGGTAATTCGTCTTGTTGGAGATCAGGTCGCGCTTGCCGCCGAGCCTCGGAATCCAGAACGAGTGGAGGACGTCGACCGTGTTCAGCTTGAAATTCACCGGACGGTTGACGGGCAGGTACAACTCGTTGGCCGTGGTGATGCCGTATTCCGGATAGCGGAATTCCCACCACCACTGGTGTCCGATGACTTCGACCTGCAGCGCGTTGGCCGGTGCCTTGGCCTGTGTCATGAAGATCGTCTTGACCGTCGGCACGGCGATGAAGGCAAGGATGACGGCCGGAATCGCGGTCCACGCGATCTCCAGCGTCGTGTTGCCATGCACGTGCTTCGGGTCCGGCGAATTCGGGCGCGCCTTGAACTTGAAGATGATGTAGAGAATACCGACTTCGACGACGACGAACACGATCGTGGCCCAGAAGATCAGGCTGTCCCAGAGATGGGTCGTCGCCTCATTCAGGTCCGTCGTGTAGTTGAACGTCGTGTTCGGATATTGCTGCGCGCCGGCAGTGGCGGCGACACCGGCGAGCAGAAGCGCGGTGAGCGCGAGCGGTGCGAGACCGCGCAGAGTGCGAGCGCCGTGGAGGAGTCGGCGAAACCGAGAAAAGCTGGCCATGCCCAAGTCTTGGGAAAGGTCTCAGAGCGTCAGGGTAGGCGCTCCGCGAGGAACCGATGCACCTGAATGCACAGCATCCAAGCGATCAGGCGCGGAGCACGACGATCGTGCCCCGCAACAGCAGCAAGCGTGGGCGAATCAGGCGGCACCCGAGACCCCTACCAGGTCAAGCGACAGCCCCACCGGTTAGTTGCAGCCGGATGTTGACGCACACAATGTCAGTAAAGATAAACACTTCCCGCAAAACATGGGAGCAGCGGTTACGCCTCGCCATGGACTTTCTGGTCCGACGGGGCGCGGGCGTCGGCGACGGCGTGCTTGCTGCGCGTGCTGGTCACAGCCAGTTCGATCCCCGATTTGAGCTGCGCGACGCGCTCCCGGAGCATGCGGATTTTGCTCTGCTCCCCTCCGCCGCCCCGGGTGGCGATGTTGACGATGTCGACGGAGAGGTCGCCCAGCAGCTGAAATTGGCTGCGCAGCATGCCGATCAGGGGCGTGCCGATACGCTTGATCATTTGCGGGTAGGCGGTCGTCGGCTGCTTGGTCCGGACGGCGATGGCGTACTTCTCGATCGTGCCGTGGAGGGTCTGGGCGATGGAGGTCGCGGAATCGAGGACCTGCAGCTTGGCCTGACCAGGGCCGTCAACGGTGGGCTTTGCCATACCGTGCATACGACTGAGAGCGGAGAAGGCATCGGAGGCGGCGGTCGCGAGGCAGGGCGAGGCTCGGTATCCGCCAACCACACATGCTCCGACGGTCGGGCGCTATTCTGGGGTATGTCCGACCGTCCCCCGATCCGGCGACCCGCCGCCTTCGCGCCGACCACCGCGCCGACCCCCCGGTGCCCGGTGTGCTGGTCAGCTCCGTTTCTGGGAACCACCCGCACGGTCCGCCGGGGATGGCGCGTCCAGGCCGGAGAAGCGGAGGAACGCACCGGAGCGACCGTGCCGGTCGCGAGTGCGGTCTACCCGTGCAGCAATCCGGCGTGCGATTCGGCCATCGTGGTCCGCATGGCGCTGACCGGCGGCTACCTGCAGGGCGACGTGGACGACGGCCTGCTCCGGGGCGACGACGCACAGCGCTTCACCCGCGGCCGCACCGCGCGCGATGGCGTCTGGCGCGACCGAGCAGGCGATCCGAAGACGGCGCCGGCGCAACGAGACTTGTTCGCTGTCTAGCGTCGCGCGCCGATCTCACTAACGTCCGCTCCGTGAACGAACCACTCTCGCGGCTCACGGTCGCCTTCGCCGCGCAATACACCATCGAGCGGGAGCTCGGAGGCGGCGGAATGTCGCGCGTGTTCCTCGCGCGGGATCTGGGACTGAATCGCGACGTCGTGATCAAAGTCCTGCCCGACGATGTTGCCGCTGGTGTCAGCTTCGAACGCTTCAGCCGCGAGATACAACTCGCGGCGTCACTGAGTCAGGCGAACATCGTACCACTGCTGACGGCAGGTTCCGCCGACGGCGTGCCGTATTTCACGATGCCGTTCGTGCAGGGCGAATCGCTGCGCACGCGACTCGGCAGCTCGCCGGCACTGACCATCGCCGAATGCGTCGGCATTCTGCGCGACGTGGCACGCGCGCTCTCGTACGCGCATGCACGCGGCGTGGTGCATCGCGACATCAAGCCGGACAACGTGCTGCTCTCGCACGGCACGGCGGTGGTGACGGATTTCGGCATTGCGAAAGCGCTGTCGGCGTCGCGCACGCTGGGTGGGGGTGCGACGCTGACGCAGTCCGGCATGGCGATCGGGACACCGGCGTACATGGCGCCGGAGCAGATTGCCGGTGACGCGGACATCGACGGCCGCGCCGATCTGTATGCGTGGGGTTGCCTCGCATACGAACTGTTGAGTGGTGCGCCGCCATTCGTGCGCGACAGTACGCAGCGTGTGTTGACGGCGCATCTGACAGAAGCGCCGAAGCCGTTCAGCATCGTGCGCGCTGACGTGCCGGCACCGCTCGCGCGACTGATCCTGCGCTGTCTGGAAAAGGAGCCGGCCGATCGTCCGCAGAAGGCGGAAGAGCTGCTGCGTGAACTGGACACCGTGTTCACGTCTGATCCGTCGCCGATTCCGACTGCCGCACTCGCCGCACGCAGCACGCGAGGCGCACCGCGCCTTGCGGTATGGGTATTGGGCGGCGCAATCGCGGCAGCGGTCGCGTTCGCAGTGCTTCGACGCACGCCAGCGCGGATGCTCGTCAGCCAGGACGCCGTCGCAGACAAGTCGATCGCCGTGCTGCCGCTGGCAAATCTGAGCGGCGACAAGGCGGACGACTATTTCGGCATCGGTCTGTCGGAAGAGATGACGCGTGCACTGACGAAGAGCGGCGTGCGCGTGATCGGGCGCACGAGTGCCGCGTCGCTGCTGGCACGCGGGCTGGACGAGCGTGCGATCGCGAAGGAACTCGGCGTTGGATCACTGCTCACGGGCAGTGTGCAGCGTGCGGCGGGCCAGGTGCGCATCAACGTGTCACTGGTGTCGGCGGCAGACGGCGTGGTGCAATGGACTGAGCGATACGATCGCCCGATCGAGAATCTGTTTGCGGTGCAGGACGAAATTGCGCGCGCCGTGGCGACGCGACTGAACGGCGCGCTGTCGCTGAACACAACGCGCACCGACGTCACCAATCGCATCGAGACGAGTGATCCCGAGGCGTACTCGCAATTCTTGCAGGGACAGGTGCTGTTCAATCGGCGGAGCGCCGAGAGCCTGACGCAAGGGATCGCGATTCTCGAGAGCGCGGTGGCGCGCGATCCGAAGTTCGCGCGCGCCCGGGCGATGCTGGCGATGACCTACGCGGTGTCGTCGAACTACATCCTCGACGGCGCTGATGCGCGCTACGCGAAGGCGATCAGCGCGGCG
>JBBRLZ010000020.1:0-66654 GCA_038231095.1 Gemmatimonadales bacterium | reverse complement strand
GGCTGCTGAAAGAATCGCTGCCCGACCGGCACGACGTACGAGGTGAATTCGGAGATCGGTGAGCAACATGTCGGCGGAAGGGAAAAGACGGGTCAGAGCAGGGCAAACGCCCGCACGGGAAAGGTGCCAAATGCGCGGATTTTCGGCGGGACCGCGAAGAAACGCGCGCCGCGGGACGGAAGTTGCGCCAGGCCGCGGAGATGTTCGACGATCGGAATGCCGGCACCGAGCAGTGCCGTGTGTACCGGGCGTTCACCGGTGTCGGTGCAGTCGATGTTGAAGGAGTCGATACCGACCAGCAGGGCGCCGGCCGCCACCAGCCAGTCCGCCGCTCGCGCCGTCAAGTGCGGATGATTCTCGAAATACTGATCCGTGCGCCAGTGCCGGTCCCACCCGGTGTGAATCAGCACCGCGCACCCTGTCACATCAGCGGCGACGAGCGACAGCACGTCGATGGCGCGGCCCGCTGCCGTGCAGTTCACGACCACGCAGTCGAGGTTCGCGAGTGATGCGAGCTCAAGCCCGGCCAGATCGGTGCCGCCAGCGTAGCGATGAAACGGGCTGTCGAGATACGTGCCGGTGTTGCCGACCATCTCGATTGTCCCGATCTGGAATTCCGTGCCCGGCGCATAGACCGCGCGCGATGCGTCGCGACTCAGAAAGTCGCACATGATCGGCGCCGGCAACCCGCGGTAGGTGATCATGCCATCCTCGATCACATGACTCAGATCCATGGCACTGGCGCGATCGACATCGGGCATGACGGGCGGCTTCAAGGGGGAAACGGCCATTCGGCTGGTGGCGAAAGGTACACCGGATCGTGACATTACCGCCTCGCATTCACCGTCCCCGCTTCAGCTTCTGCAGTGACGAATCCGCACGATCCGAGATGCCCGTGACGCTCGAGACGACAACGGTACCGCACCACAACGGATGGCTGGCCGCGTGGCGTGTGCGCACTGGCATGCTGGTGCGACTCCTGCTCTTGTGGGTGCTCTGGTTCGCCGCCGCGCGCGCGCTCTTCTACGTCTGGTTCCGCGACCTCATCCCCGCCGGCAGCGCGGACATCGTCGCGCAGAGTTTTTTCTACGGCGCGCGGATGGACCTCTCGACGGCAGCGTACCTCGTCGTGATTCCGTGGCTGATCGTCACGCTCACCGTTGCGGTGCGACCAGCGATCACGCAGCGCATGCTCGGCGCGTACGCGGTATGCATCGTGATCTTCGTCTCGCTGGTGACGATGACGGACATCGGGACCTTCGCGCCGTGGCGCCATCGGCTCGACGGCTCACTCTGGACCTACCTCGCGACGCCGAAGGAAGCGTACGCGTCGGCTTCGTCGATTGCGGTCGGTCCGCTGTTCGGCACTCTAGGCGTGATGATCGTCGTCACCTGGCTGCTCTACCGGCGCGTCACGCGTCGAGCGGTGCATGCCATGCTGCCCGCCCGCGGCTGGCATGCCGTGACCGCTGGCGTCGCCACGCTGCTCACTGGATCGCTGCTGTTCATTCCGATTCGCGGCGGAGTGCAGTGGACGCCGATCAACGAGAGCACCGTCTTCTTCTCTCGCGCCGAATTCGTGAACATGGCGGCGCTGAACCCGGGGTGGTACCTGCTCTCGACCACGATCGCGAACCAGAAGGTGCCGACGTCCAATCCCTACATGGTGATGCCCGCGGCCGAGGCGCAGCAGGTGGTGGACAGTCTGTACGCGGGTGCCGGCGGCCCGCCGCGGAAACTGCTGCGGATTGCGCGACCGAATGTGATTCTGATCGTGTGGGAGAGCTTCACGGCGAAGGTGGTCGCACGACTCGGCGGTCGTCCCGGTGTCACACCGCAGTTCGATCGACTCACACATCAGGGCGTGCTCTTCGATTCCATCTTCGCGTCTGGCGAACGCAGTGCGCAGGGATTGCTCTCGCTGCTGAGTGGATTCCCCTCTGTGCCGAACGAGGCGATCATGACGCGGCCCCTGAAAGCTGCGAAACTGCCGCAGCTGGGCCAATTCATGCGTGGCGCCGGCTATCACACGTCGTACTACTACGGTGGCGAACTGGCGTTCGCGAACATGAAGGCGTACGTGCTCAACGGCGGATTCGATCGCGTGACAGGCATCGAGGCGTTTCCACCGGCCGAGCGCAACTCGAAGTGGGGTGCGCACGATCACGTGGTGCTCGGCCGCGCGCTCGGCGAACTGCGATATGAGGCGCGACCGTTCTTCGCGACCGTATTCACGTTGAGCAGCCACGAGCCGTTCGAGACGCCCGTCGCGCCGACCTTCGCCGGCAGCGACGAGTCCACGCTGTTCCTGAACGCACATCACTACACCGATGCGAGCGTGGCGCAGTTCGTTGACTCGGCGTCGAAGCAGCCGTGGTGGGACAGCACGCTCGTTGTGATCATCGCCGACCACGGCAACGTCCTCCCCGTGCCACCGCCGGGGATCACCGAGAGCGTGCCGGGTGTGCATCACATTCCGATGCTCTGGCTTGGCGGCGCGCTGAACGTGCGTGACACGGTCGTGCATCGCATCGGCGCGTCGGTCGATCTGGCGCCGACGCTGCTCGCGCAATTGGGCATTCCGTCGACGGGCTTTCGCTGGGGGCAGGATCTGCTGACGCCCGGTCGCGATGGGTTCGCGTACTTCGAATATCACGACGGCTTCAGCTTCATCGATCGTCGCGGCTGGCTCGTGTTCGACGAGCGTGCGGGTCGCGCGGTGGGGCAATCACCGGGGGCCACTGCGGCGCATCAGCGCAGCGGAAGTGCCTTGCTGCAGGCGTCGTTCGCGGACTATCTCGCGCGGTAGCGAGCGGCCGATCGGGCCCTTGTCGCCGCCGGGCACCCGACGGAGCACCGAGGTGGAGCGGAGGTGCTTTATTTCCTGACGGGATCGCCGTCCGGTTCTGCGACCATCTGACTCCTACATGAATTCCTGATGAAATCGACGTCCCGCCGTCTCCGCACCCTGTGCGCACTCGCTGTCACGCTCACGTCGGCCATGTCGCCGATCGGCGCGCAGAAGAAGCCCGCTGCGCCAGCGACGGCCACCGTCACGGTGATCGATACCGCGACGTTCCGCGCGCTGCAGTGGCGGAACGTCGGACCATTCCGCGGCGGGCGGGCAATGACGGCCGCCGGCATCCCCACGATGCCGCTCACGTATTTCGGCGGCTACACCGGCGGCGGTTTGTGGCGCACCGACGATGCGGGCATCAACTGGCGCAACATCAGTGACGGCTGGTTCAAGGTCGGATCGATCGGCGCGATCGGGATCGCACCGTCGGATCCGAATGTCATCTACGTCGGCACCGGTGAAGAGGCGGTGCGTGGGCAATCGTCCTCCTACGGCGACGGCGTCTACCGCAGCACGGATCAGGGGCGTACGTGGACGAACGTCGGACTCACCGCGTCGCGCCAGATTTCGGCGGTGCGCGTGCATCCGACTGACCCGAACGTCGTGTACGTCGCGGCACAGGGCGATCGATGGAAGGCGAGCGCGGAGCGTGGTATCTATCGCTCGAAGGACGGCGGCGCGACCTGGCAACTCGTGCTCAAAGGCGTGAACGGGTTCAGCGGTGCAAGCGATCTGTCGATGGACGCGACGAATCCGCGGATTCTGTATGCGACGTTCTGGGATCATCAACGGACGCCATGGATGGTGCGCAGCGGTGGCGACGGCAGCGGGATCTGGAAGTCGATCGATGGCGGCGATACGTGGACGCGGCTCAAGACCGGGCTGCCGGCGCTGATGGGCAAGATCGGTGTCAGTGTCTCGCCGGCGAATCCCGATCGGGTGTTCGCGATCGTCGAAGCCGAGAAGGGCGGACTCTATCGCTCGGATGATGCGGGCAAGACCTGGTCGCTGCTCTCCGAGGATCGCCTGATCCAGACGCGCAGCTGGTACTACATGAAGATCGCTGCCGATCCGAAGAACGCCGATGTGGCCTGGATCACGAACTCGCCGGTGCTCAAGACGATCGATGGTGGTCGCACGTGGAAAGCCGTCGAGGCCACACATGGCGACAATCACTTCATCTGGATCAACCCGCTCGACAACAAGTACATGATCAACGCGAACGACGGCGGCGTGTCCGTCTCGCTCGATGGCGGAACCAGCTGGAGCTCGCAGGACAATCAACCGACTGCGCAGTTCTATCACGTCACGACCGACCACGATTTCCCATACAAGCTGTACAGCGGTCAGCAGGACAACAGCAGCGTGATCATTCGCAGCCGCAGTGACGACCCGGTCATCGGCGTGCGCGACTGGTGGAATGGTCCGGGCTGTGAAAGCGCAAACATCGGTGTCAGTCCGAAGGATTCGCGCTACGTCTACGGCGGGTGCTATCAGGGCCTGATCAACGAACTGGATCAGCAGACGGGCCTCGGCCGCGACATCATGCCGTGGCCATCGATGAACCTCACGGAGCCCACCGACAAGACGCGCTTCCGCTTCAACTGGACCGCGCCGATCCGCGTGTCACAGCACGACGGCACGACGATCTATCATGGCGGGAACGTGCTGTTCCGCTCGGCCGATCGCGGACAGAGCTGGACGCAGATCAGCCCGGACCTCACGAAGAACGACAAGGCGCGACAGGGGAAGGGCGGTGGCCCGATCACGAACGAAGGTGCCGGCGGTGAAGTGTATGGCACGATCGTCGTCATTCACGAGTCGCCGCACGACGCAAAAGTGATGTATGTCGGGACCGACGATGGTCTCGTGCAGCTCACGCGTGACGGCGGTACGACATGGACGAATGTGACGCCGAAGGGATTGGCCGACGGACTCACGAACGAAATCGAAGTGTCACCGCACGATCCGGGCACGGTGTACGTCGCGTACCGCACCGACCGACTTGGCGACAACACGCCGCATGTCTTCAAGTCGACGGACTACGGCACGACCTGGACGCGCCTCGTCAATGGCTTGCGCGAAGGTGAGCCAGTGCGCGTCGTGCGCGAGGATCCCACGCGCAGGAATCTGTTGTTTGCGGGCACCGAAACCGGCGTGTATCTGTCGTTCGATGGTGGTGCAAAGTGGACACCGTTCCCGGCCACGTTGCCGGTCGTTCCGGTGACCGATCTCGAGATCCACGACGGCGATCTCGTTGCGGCGACTGAAGGTCGCGCCTTCTGGATCATGGATGATCTGTCGGCGCTCCGTCAGCATCAGGATTCGCTGCTCGTCGCCGCAGCACATCTGTACGCGCCGAAGGCTGCCGTGCTGGCTGGCGGACCTTCTGTGCCGACGAAGAGCGCGGGCCGGAATCCGCCGCAGGGTGCGAGCATTTACTATCGACTGGCCGCGGCACCGGATACGGCGGCGGCGTCCACGGCGCCGGCGCTCACGTTCGATCTGCTCGACGCACGCGGCACCGTGATCCGGACGTTCTCGACGAAAGACTCCGTTGTGCCCGCACGCATCAAGCCCAAGGCGGGATTGAATGTGCTGACCTGGGATCTGCGGCGCACATCCCCCACACGGCTCACCGGCGTGCTCCTCTTCGGCGCACCGGGCAGTGGTGGGGCGCTCGTCTCTCCGGGCGCGTACCGCGTCCGCCTGACGATGGGCTCGATCGTGCAGACACAATCGCTGCAGGTGCTTCAGGATCCGCGCCTGAACGTGCCGGCCGCCGTCGTCGCCGAGCGCGACTCGGTGTCGAGCGTGATCGCTGAGCGCATTCGTGAGATTCACGACGCCGTGCTGCGACTGCGCAGCACCAAGGTGCAGGTGCAGGGCGCGCTGGTTCGCGGCAAGGATGCGACCAACGCCGCAGCAATTGCCGCCGCAGGCAAGGGTCTCGTCACGCATCTCGACACGATGGACCCACGACTGACCACGAAGGCGTCCAACGGTCAGGACATCATCAACTTCGCCAACGGCATCAACGGCCAGTACGGATTCCTGATGGGCCAGGTGGAAGGCAACCCGATGCTGACCAAGGCGGCGCGCGAACGTCTCGCCGAACTGGACCAGCAGTGGGCCGCAATCCGCACCGAAGTGGATACCATCGAGCAGGTCGAGGTGCCGGCGTTGAACAAGTTGCTCCAGGATGGCAACGTGCCCGGCGTCACCGTGCGCAAGACCGTGAAGGTTGCACCACCAATCAGCTGATCGTATGGCCGTCGCCTGCGCGGGGCGGCCATTCTGCTTTCTCTCTTCTCCGTCTGACGATGTTTACTCGAATTCGTGCAACCGTCGCGCCGGCACTGTCGGTTGCGCTCATCACGGCTTGCAGCGGCGCGCGTGTCGCACCCGTCACGGCGCCCGCGCCGACCAGCACGTCCTCCGCGCGCATCGTGGCGGGCGTGACAGGCAAGGACGTCAGCTTCGCGACGATGGTGGAGGACGCGTCGCGCGCAGACGTGGTGTTTTTCGGTGAGACGCACGACGATGAGGAGACGCATCGCGCCGAGTTCGCGCTGCTGTCGGCGATCGGCGAGCGGCGCGGTAAGGTCGTGCTGTCACTCGAGATGTTCGAGCGCGATGTGCAGCCGGTGCTCGACGACTATCTCGCCGGGCGGCTCGACGAGTCGACGTTTCGCGAGCGCTCGCGTCCATGGCCCAACTACGCCTCGGACTACCGTCCCCTGGTTGAACTCGCGAAAGCGAAAGGGTGGCCGGTCATCGCCGCGAATGTCCCGCGTCCGTTGGCCAGCATGGTGAGTCGTGCCGGACTCGCCGCGGTGGATACACTCTCGAACGGCCGTCGCGCACTGGTCGCGAAGGATCTGCAGTGCCCGAAGGACAAGTATTATGAGAATTTCGTCGAAGTGATGGGCGGCGGACACAGTGCGGGCCCGCAGCCGACCGCGGCCGCGCCGTCACCGATGCAGGGCATGACGGATCTGTTCTATCAGGCGCAGTGCATCAAGGATGAGACGATGGCCGAGTCGATCGTCGCGGCGCGTGCCAATGCGGGCGCCGGCAGCCTCGTCGTGCACTACACCGGTTCATTCCACTCCGATTATTCGCTCGGCACTGTGTCGCGCGTTGCTCGGCGGGCGCCGGATGCAAAACTGGTCGTGCTCAGCGGCATTCCGATGCCCGCGCCGGAATCTGCGTTGATCGCTGACTTGCAGGCGCGCGGTCAGTATCTCGTCATCGTGAAGCGCTTGACGCCGATGCGCTGACGCAGGACGTCAGCCGGCGTGCGATGTCAGATCCCGCAGGAGCACCAGGTCCTGCTGCGGATCCGACCCGACGACGAAAATCTGCTTCCCGACTTCCCGAAAGCCCTGCGCCGCATAGAAGCGCAGGGCTTTTGCATTCCGCTCGAACACACCGAGGAACACGGCACCCGCGCCACGGCGCATGGCTTCGGCGAGCACGGCGGCCATCAACGCCTGTGCGAGGCCCGTGCCATGATGCGGCCGGTCCACGTAGATGCGCTGCAGCTCGATCGCCGACGGATCACTCACGTATGGCGACACGTTTCCCGTGCGCAGCAGCGCGAACGCCACCAGGGCACCAGCCTGCTCGGCCACCAGATACGTCAGCGCCGGGTCCGCGAGTTCGCGCGACTGGATGTCCGGTGAGTAGGTGGCGTCGAGGAATGCCGCCAGATCCTGCGGGGAGTTGTCGGCGGCGAACGCGTCGCTGAAGGTGCGGCGGGCAAGCGCGGCCAGCGCTGTGGCGTCGCGGGCTGTCGCGGGTCGGATCGTTGGCAGCATTGCGGCAGTCGTCATCGGCGTGCGGAATCAGATGGTGGTGTCGCGGGGTACAGATTCAGTGACGCGGCCTTCGCGGACAGGAGTCTAGCCACCATGTCCATCTCGCCGCATTGTCAGTCTGCGCTCTCCTGCGCACCGACTTCTCTCACGGCGGATCTGTTCTGCATGCGTGTCCTGCTTGGCGCGGCCCTGATCTGCGTCGCATCGTATCAGCCTGGTGTGGTGCGCGTGACGGTGCGCCTGCTCGACGTGCAACCGAAGCAAGGCGGCGTGCTCCACGTCGGTCTGCACCGTGAACCCGGCCTAAGTTTTCCCGGAGCATCGCCGACCACAAATCTGGACGCGAGTCCTCGCAATGACGAGACGATACTCAGTTTCGAGGTCCCGCCCGGCGTGTATGCTGTGGCGGTGCACCACGATGCCAATTCGAACGGTAAGCTCGACGCGAACTTCCTTGGTATCCCCAGGGAGGGATACGGCGTGAGCAACGATGTCCGTCCGCGTTTCCGTGCGCCGCGCTTCTCCGAAGCGCGCGTGGTGGTAACGCGGGATACGACGCTCGTTGTGCACATGGCGTATTGATCCAGCCTCCCATAACGAGCTGGACCGTGTAGCTTCCGCGTCGCACCCTTCAGCGGATACCGATGTCCATTCGTGCTTTCGATACGGCACTCGCGGCGCGCCGAGCCGCCGACCTCACCACGCCACTGGCGGAGATCGGCGCGTTTCTCGATCTCTGTCGCCATGCGGTCCTGCGTCAGGCGTTCGCGCCGAAGTCACTGACCTGGTCCGCGTCGCGTGAGCCGCTCGCACTGAGCGTGCTGCATAAGGGAGAAACCATCTGGACGGTGATGCATGGCGACGAGACTGGGCGCTGGTTGGTGTCCAACTTCGGCGCCGCCACGCGTATGTCGAAGGCCGATGCGCTGCAGCATCTCGCGCAGACACTGGCCTCGTGTGCGTCGATGATCGATGGCGTCCGATTCGCGTGGCGCAAGGACGACACGATCGGCGGCGCATTCTGAAGGAGTCCTGCCGGATCGGCTGACGCACACGCGATGCGGTAAATACCGAGCTCGAGCAATCCATGTTTTTGAGACGCCAGCGTCGTTCCGGTGCAAGAAGCCAAGGGTGAGATCGGTTGTTACAAAAAGGACGTCGCCATTGAATCCGGGATGTGACAATTTCTGGCGATCCGTCTGTCCCCCTGCGGGCGGATCCTGGCCTCTTGCCCTTGGACTCCCCAATGCGATTGTCTCGTGGAATCAGCCACACGCTGTTCGTGCTGGCCGGACTGTTCGTGTGCGTGGCACCAGCACAACTGATCGCGCAGGCGCAGGCGACCACCGGTGTCATACGCGGCCGAGTGACGGACGAGAAGGCCGCCGTCGTGGTCGGGGCGCAGGTCACGCTCCGCAACGTGGAGACGAACGTGACGCGCACGGTGCGCACGAGTGATCGTGGCATTTACGCCGCGCCACTGCTGCCGCTCGGTCGGTACGAAGTGAGTGTGCGCGCGATCGGTTTTGCGGCAGCCACGCGCAAGGATCTGGTCCTGCGGGTTGGGCAGGCCCTGGATATTCCGTTCATCGTCACACGGCAGGCGGTGGAGCTGGCGGCGGTGAAAGTCTCGGATCGCGCCGGTGCGGCGATCAACACCACGCGCAGTGATGCGACGACGACGCTCTCGGAAGAGGTCGTGAAAGGCATTCCGAACAACGGCCGCAATTTCCTCGCGCTGACGCTGTTGACGCCGAACGTCGGAACATCGCAGGGCCCTGATGGCGATGTGATTTCTGTTGCCGGGCAGCGCGGCACGTACAACAACGTGAGTGTCGACGGCGCCGACTTCAACAATCCGTTCTTCGGCGAGCAACGTGGCGGGCAGCGGCCGGCGTTCACGTTCAATCTGGACGCCGTGCAGGAACTGGTCGTGACGAACTCCGGCGCCACGGCGGAGTTCGGCCGGTCGGGTGGTGGTTTCGTGAACGTCATCACCAAAAGCGGGACGAATCGCTTCAAGGGGACGGTGCACTATTTCGGCAAGAACGGTGCGCTCTCCGGTGATCTGAAGGGCAAGGGGGCGACGCTCTCGCCCGACTTCGCACAGAACCAGTTCGGCTTCACGATGGGCGGCCCGATCATCAAGGATCGCCTCTTCTTCTTCACAGCCTACGATCAGCAGGTCTACAGCGAAACGAAGCAGAAGAACCGACCGGCCAGCGCGGCGTTCGATTCGTTGACGACGTTCCTCAACACCGCATTCGGTGGGGCGCTGCGGAATGACTTCCGCCCGGTGGCCCGCACCAACGACGGTCAGGTGTTCCTCGCGAAGCTCGACTACCGCGTGAACGAGACGAACAACTTTTCGCTGAAGTACAACTTCACGAACAGCCGGCAGGTCAACGGGACGTTCGACGTTGACCAGTGGGCGGCGAGCTCGAATGCGGTCGAGCGGGACTTCTCGAATGCACTCAGCGGCCAGCTCACGTCGCAGTTGTCGAACAGCGTGGCGAACGAGTTTCGCTTCCAGTTCGCCCGCGAGGATCGGCCGCGTGACTACACCGGGCCGAACATTCCCGGCAGTCCGCGACAGGGCTTCCCTGACACCGGCATGGACTTCGCCAACGGGTTCCGCATCGGCCGTCCATTCTTCATTCCCGTCGTCTACAACGATACGCGCGTGCAGTTGCTCGACAACGTGTCCTATTCCGTCGGAAACCACCTGTTCAAGGTCGGTGCCGAGGTGAATGCGGTGAAGTCGAATCAGACGTTCATCGGCTTCGCGAACGGACGGTTCATCTTCAGCAGCGTGACGGGATTCATCAACTATGTGAATCGCGGGCGTAACTACGTCGAATGCTCGAACGGGACCAACAACACGACGGGTGCGTGCCCATCGGGCACGACGATCACCGGACCGGTGCAACTGTACCTGCAGCAGGCGGGCGTCGGCGGCCTGTCCGTCGAGCAGAGCGGCACGCAATCGCTGGCGCAGACTGACGTCGGCGTCTTCATCCAGGATACCTGGAAGCCGACGCCACGACTGACGCTCAACTACGGCGTGCGCTGGGAAGGACAGAAGCAGCCCGACCCGATCACAGATCCATCGACGGTGTTCTATGCGCCGCTGATCGGGAAGACTGCCACCACGCCCGCCGGCAGCTTTCTCTTCCCGTCGAACGGCAAGATTCCGAGCGACTATGGCATGTTCCAGCCACGGTTCGGTCTGGCATGGGACATCGATGGCGATGGCAAGTCGGTACTGCGCTTCAGCGCGGGCCAGTACTACGCGCGCATTGCTGCGCTCAACCTCGCCAGCGTGCGCAACAACAACGGCTCGGTGGGCCAGACAATTTTTCGCAACAGCTCGGCGAGTCCGTTTCTCGGTGCACCGCCCGCGTATGACCAGCTGCTGCCAGCACCCACCGGCACGCCGTTCAAGCCGGACATCTTCGTCATCGATCAGAACTTCCGGAATCCACGCACCACCAGCGTCACGGCCGCGTACGAACGCGAAGTGCTGCCGGGCATCTCGGCGTCGGTGAACTACGTCTATGCGAAGGCGGACAATCTGACGCGCTTCGTGAACCGCAACGATCCGATCTTCGGTAACGGCACTACGGACGGTCCATTCTCGACCGGCTTGCCGGGTGGGAACGGCATCGGGACGCTCACGACCGTCGAGAGCACGGCGCGCAGTGAGTACAACGGCATCACGTTCGGACTCGCACGGCGCAACGCGGCGGACTATCAGTTCGAAGTGAACTACACGCTCGCCTACGACAAGTCGGATGACGACAACGAGCGCGATCCGTTCACGTTCCGCTATGCCAGGGCCAACCGACTCGATCGCGAGTGGGGATACAGCGATCGTGATCAGCGGCATCGGTTCAATGCGTTCCTGCTGAATACGCTGCCGGGGAAGTTCGCGCTCAGCAATCGCTTCACCTACACGTCGGCCCAGCCGGTCTCGGAGAAGTGTGGCGCGAACAATGCCGGCACCGGAGTGCGCGGTGGTAACGGCGATCGCATTTGTCCGAACGGCACCATTCTCGATCGCAATACGCTCCGTCGCGACAACGCCCAGGCCAGCTGGGATCTGCGGATTTCGCGCCCGTTCGCGGTCCGTCAGGGACAGAGCATCGATGCGATCATCGAAGTCTTCAACGTGCTTGGACGCAACAATTTCAAGGATCCTGCCTTCAACGGCCTGTTGTTCAACTTCGACGGCACCGTGCGCAGCGGACTCGGTGATCCACGGCAGATTCAGGCCGGCCTGCGCTATCAGTTCTGAGCCTGGCACATGGCGGCGACGGGCGCGTGAAGACCACTTGCCCGTCGCCGCCTGTTGCCGTGACCGCCCACCACGAACCGGCGGACCGCAGCAGAATCCGTTGCACATCAGCGGCATTCGACAGTGCGACGATCCGGCGCCGCGCGTGCGTGTGGTGTCGCTCCGTCTCAATAGATGGGATGGACCGTGAGTCCGAATTCCGCTGGCACCGTCCTGTGCATTCGCGCATTCACACGGCAGTCTTCCGCCGTGCGTTTTGCCGGAGTAACGTACGGGAGTAGACCGTGAGCGGGGGGCATCGATACAAACGGGCCCGAATATCCCGAATTCACTGTCGCAGCAGCGATGCAATCCGCCGTGGCGCCGCTGCGGAATCAGTTCACGGTGATTTGACGGATGCATTGCACTGTCACTGCATCGATCCCGGGTTGACTGTGATTTCCGGGTCGTGCGGCGCGGCGGTGCATTTCAGTCGTGCGCGAACAGCATTCCTCTTCACCACGAGTCTCTGTGCTATTCAGCAAGACGCAAGAGTATGCGCTGCAGGCGCTGGTGCACCTTGCACTGACGCCCGGCGAATTCCGACTCAGCCGTGATGTCGCGGAGCATCTCGAGGTGCCAGGACCGTATCTGGCGAAGGTGTTGAAGCGGTTCGCGCAACTCGGATATCTCGAGAGTGCAAAGGGACGCGGTGGCGGGTACCGCATCAAGAAGCGCGCGATGGAGGCCGCCGTCCGCGAAATCGTGACGGTCGCGGATGGATACGATCCATTCGCGGGCTGCCTGCTCGGTCTCAGCAAGTGCACGGATCACGCGGCGTGCCCGATTCACGACAAGTGGATGCCGCTGCGTGCGAAGGTCGCGGGACTTCTCGAGCAGCAGACGGTGGCTGAACTCGCGGCGAAGGCTCGCAAGGGCCGTACACGGCTGGCCCCCGCGCGAAAGGCGGCGTCTAGGCGCTGATGCGCGTCATCTCACCGGTGTCGCGCGTTGCGCGCGCTGGTAGGTGCGGCCCGGGCTGACCAAACGAGGCACGCGGGCGCGGAATCGCCAGCGTCTCCGCCAGCCAGTGCATGACATCGGCGGCGACCATCGGTTTGGCGTAGAGGTACCCCTGACCGAGCTCGCAGCCGAGTTCGCGCAGGATCGCGCGCTGTGCCTCGACCTCGATGCCCTCGGCGACGGTCCGCAACTGGAGCGATGCACCCAGCGCGATGATCGTGCGCGCGAGCGCCGCATCCGTGCCGCTGGTGCGCCCCAGCCCTTCGACAAAGCTGCGATCGATCTTCAGGACGTCCACCGGGAATTGCTGGATGTAGGAGAGCGAACTGTAGCCGGTGCCGAAATCGTCGATCGCGAGCGACACCCCGAGCTCCTTGAGCTGATACAACCGCTCGCGCATCGTCTCCGAATTGTGCACGAGCGCACTCTCGGTGATCTCGAGCGTCAGACGCGCCGGATCGAGACCGCTCTCTTCGAGCGCCTCACGGACATGATCCACCACCGCAATCTCTTCGAGCTGTCGGCCGGACAGGTTCACCGAGATGCCGATCGGGCTGCGCAGGCCGACCATCGCGTTCCATTGCGTGGCCTGATGACAGGCCTGCCGCAGGATGCGCGATCCGAGTGTCACGATCATCCCGGTTTCTTCCGCGAGCGGAATGAACGTGCTCGGCGCCACGGGCCCGAACTCCTGATGCATCCAGCGAGCGAGCGCCTCGAAACCCACCGGCTTGCCGTCCTCGATCGTGACGATCGGCTGGAACACGAGCGTCAGCTCATCGGCGTCGATCGCCGAGCGCAGATCAGTCTGCAGCCGCAACCGCTCGACCGCCTTGTCGTGCATGCCCGGCTCGAACAGCGAGTGACGCCCCTTGCCGCGCTGCTTCGCATTGTACATCGCCACGTCGGCGTTGCGCAGGATATCGTCTGCCGTCTCGTCGCCGGCGTCGCGCACGATGCCGATGCTCGTGCTCACCGTCACCTCCGCACCATCGAGCTCCACTGGCGTCTGCATCGAGAGCAGAATGCGCTCCGCCACACGCACGCAGTCGCCGGCCACACGCACGTTGTCGATCAGAATCGCGAATTCGTCGCCGCCCAGGCGCGCGACGGTGTCGCAGCCGCGCGTGGCATTGAGCAGGCGGCGTCCGACTTCGAACAGCAGCTGATCGCCCGCCGCGTGCCCCATCGAGTCGTTGATGGTCTTGAAGTTGTCGAGATCGAGGAACAGCACGGCTACGCTGCCAGGTGGTGCCGAGCGTTGGCTCAGCGCGCGGTCGACGCGCTCGCGGAAGAGCGATCGGTTCGCGAGGTTCGTGAGCGGATCGTGGAACGCCTGCCACGTCAGCTGTGCTTCCAGCGCGCGCCGTTCGGTGATGTCCTGCAGCATCGCGATCAGGCCTGCCGACCCGGTCGGATTGTCCACCCGCGAAATGGTCAGCATCGTCCACAGCACGCGGCCGTCATGACGGACGAAACGTTGTTCAATCGTCACGTTCTCGCGTTCGTGTGCCTGCAGCTGGGCGATCATCTGCGCCGTCTGCTCGCGATCCTCCGGCGGCGAGAAGGCGTTCCATCGCCGTCCGATGAGTCCGACGCCGTCGTAACCGAGCAGCCGTTCGACGGCCGGGTTCACTTCGAG
Source organism: Gemmatimonadales bacterium (assembly GCA_038231095.1). Classification (GTDB taxonomy): domain Bacteria; phylum Gemmatimonadota; class Gemmatimonadetes; order Gemmatimonadales; family Gemmatimonadaceae; genus JACMLX01. Next base: position 52,033 of record JBBRLZ010000020.1, on the reverse strand, counting down.
GAAGAATCCATCGAGGTCGAGGAGGGCGATTGCGATGGCTGCCTGATTGAACACGGCGCGCAATCGCGCTTCACTGTTGCGCACCGTGTCGGCAGCGAGCCGATCATCGGTCACATCACGGAAGATGGCCAGCAGGTTCGTCGTCCGCAGGCCGGGCGTTATCGGCGCCAACGTGCACGAGAGCCAGCGCACGCCGTGAAATGCGCGAGCGCGCAGCATCATCGATTGCTGCTCACCGCCTACGGCACGCGCGATCCGGCTACGGAAGAATGCCACATCCTCGGCGATCAGTAATCGGCTCATGCCGTCGCGGAGCACATCGTCGCGCTCAGACTGCGCCAGCGCGAGCGCGGCGCGGTTGACGTGCGTGACCGCGCCATCGTGCGTGAGCACGAGAAAGAGATCGGACGCGGTGTCCATCAGCGCGCGGTACCGCTGCGCACGCTCCCTGAGCATCCGTGTGAGTCTGAACTGCGTCCACCCAAGTGGAAACATCGCGGCGATGACGACGGTCACCCCCGCGAGTGCGGAGCCCCACGCGCCGCGCATCGGCGGCGCATTCAGGAAGTGACTGCTCGGGAGTACGCCTGTCAGCTGCAGCAGCACCACCACGAGCAGCGCTGTGGCGCTGAGCAGGCCGACGGCCAGGACGCGGCGCGGGGGAAGCAACGACGCCGTCGCGACCGCGAGAATGGCATACAGCACGGTGCCACACCACCAGACGCCACCGACGAACGCCACGATACCGGTGATCGCAATCGCGTCGATGCAGAGCGATGTGAACACACGATCTTCGAGTCGATAGACATCCCGCTCGTACGCCTTGCCCTGCGCGAAGGACAGGCCAAGCCAGCCGGCAGCGAACAGGAGTTCGGACACCGGCATGCCGAGCCCCGTCGCGAAGGCAACGATGCTCAGCAGGAGGATGACGGCGCTGCCGCCCTGACGCACGCGACTGAGCGTCGTGGCAGAGCTGCGGTCGAGCCGGAAAACGAGGGAGGAGGACAGCATCTCCCGTTGTGGTATCGACCGCAGCCCGCAGCGGCACAAGCCGGACGGGGCGTCGCATCGAGACCGTGCGCGTCGCTCGCAGGGGGGCGCACGCCCCGTCAGTGCATCAGAACTCGCGCCGCTTCATCTCTTTGAAGATTTCTTCGGCATCGGCGCCCGGGCCATCTTCACCACCCGGCTTCTTGGTGGCTTCCAGGGTGGCATCGAACGAGGGGCGTGGCTTGGCGGCCTTTTCGGCGGCCTTGGCCTGCGTCTTCTTGAGCAGCTTCTGGAGCTGATTGTCCTTCACTTTTCCTGCCTCCGCATGGGTTCGTGCACTAATCTGCACGCCGTCACAGGCCATCTGTCAATGCACCGTACCCGATGAACCCGCCGAGTCACCAATTCACGCAGACGAGCGTGCCCGCATGATGAACTTCAAATCCTGTAGTGCCGTGCGCCGTCCCACGCTGGTACTGTCGGTTGCCGGTGCCGTCGCGCTCGCCGCCTGTGCCGGAAAGAGCGATGTCCCGGAGCACGGACCGGGCGATAGCGCTGCGGCAGCGCAGCGTCCCGCGGCTGTGCCGGTGATGCCGAGCCAGCTCGGTGCGCTCCCGGCACGCGCAGGCGCGGAGGTATCGTCGATCGCGGTCCGGCGTGATACTTCGTCCTTCTCGACCGGCCGGGCAGTCGTCACACTCTCGACCGGCGACACGATCATCGTCGCCGACAGCGCTTTTCGCGCATGGAAGGTGACTGAGGGACTGGTCGCAGTCTCGGGGCTGGACGGCGCCGGCGGCTATGAGAACGAGGGCCAATCGCTGACCGTCATCGATGTCGCGTCCGGCACTCGGCGGAGGGTCTTGGCGGACTATTTCCAAGTGGTGCGGGTGCAGGCGGTCACGGCGGATGGTCGTGTCGCACTGCTGGTGCACATGCGCGACGGGGGGCAGGGCGGGCTGCACGTGACGATCGTCGACCCACAGCGTGGACCGGTGTTCCGCGCCTTGCACGCGCTCGGCCGCATCGACGGGGGACTGGTCCTCGTATCCGGGTTCGGCGATGGCGATACGCCGGTGAACTTCGGCGACACGCGCGTGCCGCTGCGAGTCGACACCGTCAGCGTGGCCTCGGTTTCGTCGCGTTCGCTGCTGGTGGTGCCACGCTCGTCGCCGAGATGACGTGATCGGTGCGTCGGTGCACGCCTTCGGCAGTGAAACGCGTGCGCCCGCGTCATCGGCTCAGTCGGAGAGCCGCCGTGCGATGCAGGAAGCCGTGCCGGCGAGAAATGACGGACCCCACGGCTGCAGATCGAGCCGTGGCCAGCTGAGGATCCATCCGGCGTAGTCGAATCGCCGGAACGCGAGCATCACGTGCAGGTCGCGCATGTATCCGGTGGGCAGCGCTCGCGTGCTCGCATACCCGTCGAGCAGCGCGTCGAGGAGCTGGGCACCGTCACGCCGAGTCTCGAACCTGTCCCAGGTGCTCGCAACGTCGAGCATGAAGCGCCCGCGCGCGAAATCTTCGAAATCCACGAGGCCGACGCGCTGTTGTGTGAAGCGCAGATTATGCGAATGCGCGTCGGCGTGAATCACTCCCTCGTATTCGGCACCGCGCGGCAACCCCGCGTGCGCGCGTGTGAGCGCGGCGTGCGACTCGCGCAGCCCGATGGCGACGGACGACGGCAGACCGAACGGCGGCTCGATGTCGTCGTGCACGAGATCGCGCAGCGTCGTCGCGAGTTCGAAGAGTCGCGGAATCCACCAGACCGGACGCGATTCGGCGATGCCGATCGGCGCACCGTCGGTCGCCTTGTGCAGCGTGCCGAGCAGGGCTCCGGCAGCGCGCATGTCGCGCGAGCGCATACCGTGATCGAGGTGGCGCCCTGCAATCCAGCTGCAGGCAACGGCGCGCCACGCCGATCCATCATTCGCGTGCAGGCTCGGCGACACGAAGCCGCCTGTGCGCCATGGCATCGGGCGCGGGACTGCAAGGCTGTGGGTGCCGCTCAGGTACCTGAGCCACGCCATCTCGGCGTGCAGTCGATCGGCAGTTTCCGCGCGCTCCTTCACGAGGCGGAGCTGCGCCCGCGCACCATCCGGCGTGTGATGTGCGAGACAGACCTTGCCGAAGCGCGTGCTGAGTAGACGCACGGTGCCGCGCCGCAGCCCGAAGCCGACGCGCGTGTCGCGCAGGATCGATGTCGGAATCATGTCAGACCTGCGGGCATCGCGACGGCATGCCGATCAATCACGCACGTGTGGCCGTTCTGAGTCACGAATTGTGCGTCGGTGAGTGGTCAACAGCTGAACAGAGGATGAGGATGGAGGGTAGCAAAGCGCGGCGCCAGCCTCGCCGCACCACGTTCCCGGCCAGATGGGCGGTCGCCCACTACGCCGCGTTCCCTTACACTACAATTGGCGGAGGCGCTCTCCGTCGCCACGACACCGCCATGCCGACTGAAATCGACACCATCCTCTCCGCGAACCGCCTTCAGGCAGCGCTGAACCCTGCGTTGCCGACGATCGCGCTTTCCGTCGTCGTGCCGGTGCACAACGAGCGCGAGAACATCGCGCCGCTGGTGGACGAGATCGTCGCCACGCTCAGCGGAGTGGTCTCGTTCGAGATCGTGTACGTGGATGATGGCAGCACGGATGGCACGTCGGAGATGCTGCGCAAGATACAGATGCGCGTGCCGATGCTGCGCGTGCTGACACACGATCGCAGCGCGGGTCAGAGCACCGCGATTCGTACCGGCGTCCTGGCGGCTCATGGCCGCTGGATTGCCACACTCGATGGTGATGGCCAGAACGATCCTGCGGACATTCCGGGGCTGCTCACGCGGGCCTGTTCGCTCGCGGTGCAGCGCGGCGACGAGCGCGTGATGATCGCGGGCTGGCGCACGCATCGCAAGGACTCGGGGTTCACACGGTGGCAGTCGCGAATTGCGAACGGCGTGCGATCGCGGCTGCTTGGCGACGGCACGCCGGATACCGGGTGTGGCCTCAAGGTGTACGCTCGTTCGACATTCATCGCGCTCCCATATTTCGATCATATGCATCGCTTCATGCCCGCGTTGGTACGGCGGGATGACGGCGACGTGGTGTCGGTACCGGTGAATCACCGTCCACGCACGCGTGGCGCATCGCACTACGGCGTCTGGAATCGACTGTGGACCGGATTGGTGGATATGGCCGGCGTGGTATGGCTGGCGCGGCGGGCGCGTGTTCCGCAGGTTGCGGAGCGACTCGGCACGCCGCGTGATTGGCCGACCTGATGGAACTCGCTGATCTGTGGCTCGCCGTCGGGTTTCTTGGCCAAGGGCTTTTTTCTGCGCGCTTCATCATTCAGTGGCTGACCAGTGAGAAGCGCGGTCGCAGCGTGACACCGATTTCATTCTGGTACTTCAGCCTTGCCGGCGGGGTGATCCTGCTGGCGTATGCGATTCATCGCCATGACAAGGTCTTCATCGTCGGGCAGGCGGCCGGATTGCTGGTGTATGCGCGCAATCTGATGCTGCTCCTGCGTCCGGCCCCGGATGCGGATCGCGACGGCCTGAGCGCTCCCGTGGTGGACCGCGCCGAACCTTGAGCGCACCATGACCGTGTACGAGTCGCCGGCGCCTCGGGGAGGCGGTGCTCCGATGGCGGCTGCGTTGATCGCCGCCGTCGCACTCACCGGCCTGTTCACGCGTCCACTGCTCGCGATTGACGAAACGCGATATGCGGCCGTCGCACTCGACATGCTGCAGCGCGGTGACTGGTTGGTGCCGCACCTCAACGGTGAAGCCTACAGCCACAAGCCCCCGCTGCTCTTCTGGCTCGTCCTGGCGGGATGGAAGCTGTTCGGCGTGAGCGCGGCATGGGCGCGACTGGTCGGCCCGCTGGCGGGAATGGTGGCGGTGTCCCTGGTGGCGTCGATCGCACGAGTGCTCTGGCCGCTCGATGTCCGGACGCGTCGATGGGCACCGGTGATCACGGCGGCCGCGCTCGTGTGGGCTGCTTTCGGATCGCTCTTCATGTTCGACACACTGCTCGCCTGCAGCGCGCTCATCGCACTGCTCGGCGTGGTACACGTCGTCGAATTCGGCCATCGTCGTGGTCTTCTCTACATCGCGGTGGGCATCACGCTCGGCATTCTGTCGAAGGGGCCGGTCGTGTTCATCCATGTCCTGCCGGCGGCGTTGTTCGCGCCGTGGTGGGCCACGCCGCGCGGCGATCGACGCTGGGGGCGCTGGTATGCGACGCTGGCGGCGGCGGTCCTCCTTGGCGCCGGCGGCGCACTGCTCTGGGCGGTTCCAGCGGGATTGGCCGGCGGACGCGAGTACAGTCGGGCGATTTTTCTCGGACAGACCGCCGGTCGGGTGACGCAGAGCTTTGCTCATCAGCGCGCACTGTGGTGGTATCTGCCACTGTTGCCGGCGCTGCTGTTTCCCTGGTTCATGTGGCCGGAATCGTGGCGCGCGTTGAAGGCGTTGCGGATTGCACCGCGCGATACGGGCGTGCGCTTCGCGCTCGTCTGGGCGCTGGCCGGGTTGCTCGCGTTCTCGCTCGTGAGCGGCAAGCAGGTGCACTACCTGCTGCCGCTGGTGCCGGCGATTGCGTTGCTGCTTGCACGCGGGCTGAGTCAGCGCGAAGCCGCGCCGCTGGCGCGTCCGTGGATCGTGGCGCTGGTGATCGGCGTGATCGCAGTCGGTGTGATCGTCGCTGGCACGACGACGCTCCTCGCGCGAGTGGTCTGGTGGCCGCACGAGTCAGTCGCGTGGTGGTGGGCTCTCGCGCCGCTCGTCGCGGCCGTGATGCTGGTGGTGTGGCAGCGCGGTCGCATCACGCGCAACGCTGCGGTGCATGCACTGGCCGTCAGCACGTCGGTGCTGCTCTGCGGCGTGCAGGTCGCGGCGGGCCGCGCCGGCACGGTGCCGTATGACACGGCGCCGATGGCGGCCGCGGTGCGGCAGGCGTTCGAGTCAGGCCATCCGGTCGCGATGATCGGCGCGTACAACGGCGAGTATCACTTCGAAGGCCGGCTTCAACTCAGACACATCGATGTGATCGCCGCGCGCAACGCAGATGCCTGGCTCAGGTCGCACGATGGCGGATTGCTGTTGCGCTATGATCGTGGCCGCAGCGCACCGTCGCCTGCCGGCGTGATTGCGCGGCACCCGTTCCGGAATGGGTGGGCATCGCTGGCGCCGAGCTGGTCGCCGACACGCCGCGCGGCGGACACGCCCGGAGAGACGGAGTAGCGATCAGCGCGCGGTCAGTGCGCTGCGGTGACTCGCGCTGCGGTGACTCGCGCTGCGCGCGTGAAGGTTGACTCGATGACGGCACGCATTGCGAGGCGCTCGAGCAGAAACGCATCGTGGCCGTGGGCGGAACGCACAGGGATGAACTCCGCTCCCGCACCGGCGGCCCACGCTTCCACGATCGCCGCGCTGTAGAGTGCATCACCAACCACACCGACCGCTGTAATCCGCGTGGCGTGCGGCGCAATCGCGTCACGCCATCCACCGCGACCACGTCCGACGTCGTGCGTGTCCATCGCGCGCACGCGCTGTTCATATTCACGTGCATCGAAGCGCTCGACGAGCTTGCGACCGTGATGCTCGAGATAGCCTGGCATTGTGCGATCGTTGCGCTCGGCGGCGTCATGCCCGAAGCGCGACTCGAATTCGAGTTCGGTGCGATACGTCATCATGCCCACGGCACGCGCGAGTGTGAGGCCGTGCTCGGCGCCCCCAAGCTCCAATGCGCGCAGCTGGATGTGATTCCAGCCCGCGCCCCACGCGGTCTGCACCGCGGGCGCCGCGAGCACCAGCGCCGACGTCGGTGCACCACTTTCGATGCCGACTTCAAGCGCCAGCATACCGCCCATCGAACCACCGGTGACGAATGTCGCGGCAGGCAGGCCGAGCGCGTTTACAAGGGCCACGATGCCGCGCGCGAGATCACGGATCGTCGGTGGGCGCTGCCGATCGAACGACGCGAGTGTCGATGGCGTGAAGGCGTGCGGATAGAGCGTGGTGTATCGCTGATGCGCATCCGCAGGCCCGACGTCCGCCCACCAATCGTGCAGAATGGCGGGAGTGCCCGTGAGTGACGGGCAGACGATCACCAGACCGTCGCTTGGTCCGGCCGGCAGCGCGAGCGCGTAGGTGAGTGCGGCGTCCTCGACCACGGTACCGTCTTCGAATGCGAAGCGGCCGATCGACTGGTGGGGGAGGAGCACATCTGAAAAAACGGTCATGAACACAGCGCGCCTGTGCGAACGAAAGCCGCCAGGCGCGTCCATTTTAGCGAGTTGTTTAGCGTGGCTGCAATACGGCGGCAAATCACCACGTGGACGATTGTCTTCTGACGCTACGAACCCCGGTGCGGGGTGTCAAGAGCTATTTGCGTGTCCCCCGGACACTCGGACGTCGCGAACGCGTCTTTCGCGGTTTCTTCGCCGCGGTCGGCGGCAGATCTCGCACGAACAGAAACTTCTTGCCGATCGAAAGCTCGGAGCGCGAGATGGCGCGGTAGCGCCAGATCTTCTCCGGATATTGATCAATGGACGATTGCATGAAGCCCGCGCCAAGAAACAGCGTGTCGGCGAGGGACACCGCGAAGAGCTGTGGATAGCCGCGTCGATTCGCCAGATCCACCGCCGCCGCTATCAGATGACGTCCAAGTCCTTTGCCCTGCGCGATCGGTGCCACTGCAAGTGAGACGAGCTCGCAGAGGGATGGTGAATACTCGTCGAGGGCGACCTGACCCCAGATCGCGCCATCCGGCCCGCGCACGATGCGGTAGTCGCTCAGATGCTGCGCCACGAAATCCTCGGTGCGCGGCAGTGTGAGACCGTCGGCCGCGAACTGGTTGTTCAGCGCGACGATCGCCTTCACGTCGGCCTCCGTTGCGCTCACGGCAACCGGCACTGGCAAACGTTCTTTCACGATCGGTGTCATACGTCACTCGAGGCGAGCGCAGTCATTGCGTCGCCGGTCAGTCGGTAAGTAGTCCATTCCGTCATGCCGCGCGCGCCGAGCGACTCGTAGAAGCCGATCGACGGCGTGTTCCAATCGAGCACAGCCCATTCGACGCGGCCGCACTTCCGTTCGACGGCCAGCCGTGCGAGATGCGCCAGCAGATTCCTGCCGATGCCGAGGCCGCGGAAGGCCGGCTTGACGAACAGATCCTCGAGCCAGATGCCCGGCTGCGCGAGGAAGGTGGAGTAGTTGCTGCAGAAGAGCGCAAATCCAGCCACCTCGCCATCCGTCGTCTCCGCGAGGATGACTTCGGCCTTCGGAGCCTCGCCGAAGAGTGTGCCGCGCAGCTTCTCTTCGGTGGCGACGCAGTTGTCCCGCATCTTTTCATAGACGGCGAGCGCCTGAATCAGCTCGAGAATCGCGGGAACATCCGTTTCGATGGCGGTGCGGAGCACCACGGCTGCGTTTGGCATGCGGAAAGATGAGGGGGCCGGGCGGGGAAACTGAAGTCGTCCGTGCAGATCCGAAGCACCGCCGTGCTCAAGTAATCGGATGGTGAGCCGAGATTCGGCCAAATGGCAGCCACCCTCGCCCAGGAACTCCACGTCGCGTCGCGTGGACTCAGCCACTCCGTACCCCTCGACAGCGGGGCGCGCCTCTCGCGCGCGCTGCTCAGCTATCTGGTGGTGCTCATCGCGGCGTTGCTGCTGCTGCCGTTCGAGTTCGTGGCGCCGGCAAGCGTGCACATTCCCCTCGCCTTCTCGCCGCTCAGCACCCTGGCCGTGACGGCGATGTTCGTGCCGTACGGCTTCCTCACGCGGCGTGCGCGCATGGGGCGCGTCGGGCGACACCTGGCGTCGGTCATGTTCTCGGCCGGCATCCTGTCCCTGGCGCTCGAGGCGGCACAACTGTTCGAACCGGCGTGCGTCGCATCGCCGTGGCATGTCATGGCGGCGGTGATCGGTGCGGCAGGCGGGGCCTGGCTTTGCGAGCGCGCGCACGACGATGCGAAAGGCACGGCGAATACGATGCACGCACTGTTGCTGCAACTGCCCCTGATGGGGCTCGCGTATCTGTTGCTACCGCTTCTCTGGGCGAGTGGCGCGGCGGCGGCGGACGATGCGACGCGACTCGGTCTGACCCTCAGTGTCGGATTGATGGGTGCATCGATTCTTGGATCGATTGCGCGGGCGATCCGTGCCTACACACCGGATCGGACGTGGTGGCTGGTGCCAACGGTGGCCGCGACGTGGATTGCGATCGGCATGGTGCCCTCGCTGCTGGTGGATTGGCGCGCGACGATGGCGTGTATTGCGCTGGTGACCGCGTTCGCCGCATGGCGCGGTCGCTGGTCGGCGCCGATGTTCGTCGAGCGTCGCTACGAAGTGCCATCACTGATTGCAGCGTCACCGTTCATGGCGATCTACTTCATCGGCGCGGGCATCTGGCCGGGGCACAGCTTTCGCACGATTCCGCTGGTGCATCTGGGCATGCCGACCACCGAGGCGGGACTCGCGCTCGTCCTGCCACTGATCGAGACAGGCATTGCGGCGACAGTGCTCGGCTACGTGATCGCGGAGTTCCACGGCCGTGCCGAGTCATCGTTTGCCGAGGCGAGCTCGCGCGTGCTGTTCTGGACGATGCTGACACTGATCGCGTCGGAAACGTCGCGGAGCTTCTTTGGCTTCGAAGGCGCAAGTGTCGTGCGAGCGGTGCTGTCGCTTGGCTCGGCGACGTACGGCGCCTGGCTGTACCATCTGCAGCGCGACCATGTGAAGGTCGTGGCGCATCGCCGGAATCATCGCACGCGCTGATACGGCGCGCGGCGCCGCAGCGCGCTACTTCAGTCGGTGCGACACCATCAGCATCGCCATTGCACCGCTGATCATCAGTGCGGGAATGCGCAGCGACGGGACGAAGGCAATCACCAGCAGGCTTGTCAGCAGAATGATTGATTCCCAGGACGTGGACTCGACTTTGGGCGGCGGTGTGGCGGCCGCAGCGGTCGCCGCGCTCATCGACTCGGCATAGATCACGCCGGGGTCGCTGGCGGCCGAGAGGTGCGTTGCGGTGCGGGCACTCTCAGTCGGCGAAGCGAGCAGCGTCAGGCCGTAGCGCACGGCGGTTTCGAGCACGCCGATCTGGAGGGGCACGCTTGGCGTCGGGCGCCGCGGCTCGGCGATCGCGTCGGACGATGCCGGCGTGAGTCGCAGAATGGCGCGCTGCATCGTGGGCGTTGGCGCAGTCGATCGCGCGTCGCCCAATCGCATGAGCGTGGACAACCAATGCGCGGCCGGATACGTCGGCTGCGTGTGCTGGACCTGCTCGAGAATGGCGGCGGCATCTCCGGGCATACCGGCGTTCTGGAGCAAGGCGGCGCGCTGCAGCCAGAGCAACGGTTCGGTTGGATGCAGCGAGAGTGCATGATCGTTGGCGAGTCGGGCCGCGTCACCCTGCCCGCGAAACGACGTGTGGACGCCGAGCAGATAGAGCAGTGCGGCGGAGCGCGGGAGTCTCGCGATCGCATCGCGCATGACCTGTTCTGCATCACTCATGCGCCCGAGCAGTTGCAGCGCGGCGGTGCGCAGATACCACGGTGAATCGGCGGCCAGTTGGTTCGACCAGATCGCATCGAGCTCCTGCAGCACCTGATCAGCACGACCATTCTGCATCGCGCGCGTGGCGGATTCGAGGGCCAGCGCGAGCTGCGTCGTCTCCGGAAGCACCTCGCCGACATCGAGGCGACCGGCGAGCGAGATCGGCGGATCTTCTCGGCCTGTGTCGCGGGGCCGTGATTGCGGGGCTGCCGACGGCGGCAGCAGCAGCGGCTCGTCGCCGATGAGCGGCAGCACGCCTGTGCTCACGGGTGCCGTCAGCACCGGAATGCGCAGCGGCGGGACGCCCGGTACCGTCCCCTGAATGGGGGGAATCGTCATCGATGCGCGCGGGAAAGCCGGTCCATCCGAGAGAGGATCGGCTGTTTATCGTCGCGAGTTTACCCCGGCAGGTGGCTGGGGCCGGCCGACCTACCAGCGTCGGATCGCGCCGCGCCAGTCGCGGAACTCCGGTTCAGCCGCCAACGAGCAGCCGTCGAGCACCGCGAGCAGCCCGCGCGCCACGTCGTCCACGTCGGCGTGAAAGCCCGGGCCCGCCATATCGAGCTTGTAGCGGCCGGCGTTGCCCACGACCGTCGCGATGCCGGCCCGCTGCAGGTCGAGGGCTGCCGACCGCGCCAGCATCAGCTGGGAGGCGTAGGCGGTGCCGAGGGCGTGGCCGCCGCCGCGAATCTTCTCCTCGATGGATCCGAGCCAGCTGGCCTGGATCAAAAGCTGCTTCGGCTTGAGGAACGTGATCAGCTGAATCGCGGCGAGCGTCGGTGATACGACCGAGCGCGATTCGACTGCGAGGAGCTCTGGCGTGAGCGCGCGAAGGTCGGCCCCCGGATCATCCGCCTCGTCGGTCTGCGCGGGGGGAATCGGCAGTTCGGCGATGATTGCGCGATCGATGGTCGCGATGTTCGACCACTTGCCGTGCTGCCATGCCACCGAGGTGAGCAACATCGGGTACTCGTCGCGCAGATCGTCCAGGGCGGGCGGAATGCGAAGCGGCGCCTGCACGCCGGCGATCACCTGCTCGCCGACGCCGAGCAGGTGTCGCACGCACGCCAGACCGAGCGGGCCGTGTGCGCCAAGGATCAGGGTCGTCATCCGGTCGCCTCGCGCACGGCAACGTGCAGGCCCGTACCGCCGAGCAGCATGCGGCGCGTTTCCACGACACGGAAGCCATGGCGCTGCAACAGCGCCGAGAAGTCGTCGGCGGTGACGAAGGTGGCGATGGAGCGGGCGATATAGCCGTAGATCGCCGGCGTGCGATGCCACCACCAGCCGACGATGTTGCCGGACACGCGCAGGTACCAGAGAAACAGTGCGCGCCAGAGCGCGTTCTTGGGCAGGAAGAAATCGAGTGAGCCGAGCGTGCCGCCGGGTCGAATGACGCGCGCGCACTCCCGAACGGCTGCGTCGAGGTCGGGGACGTTCCGGAAACCATAGCCGGCGGTGAGCACGTCGACGCTCGCGCTTGCAGCCGGCAGATGTGCGAACTCCCCGAGCTCGAACCGTACGCGCTGATCTGCCGTGCGCGTGTTCGCGATCGCGAGCATTTCCGCCGATGGGTCGACGCCGGTGACGTGCAGCGTCGGCAATCGCGTGGCGAGCGAGAATGCGAGGTCGCCGGTGCCGCACGCGACATCGAGCGCCGCCGTCGCACTGGCTGATCGCGCGACGACGGCGGTGATCAGATCCTGCTTCCAGACGGCGTCCATGCCGAACGAGAACAGGCGGGTGAAGGCGTCGTAGCGCGGCGCAATCACGTCGAACATCGGCGTCACGACGCCCTGTTTGCGGGTCGCGTCGGCCATCGCGGCGTCGAGATCCTGCGCGCGAAAGCGCTCGAGCGGATCGCTCGTGTGTTCAGTCACCATGCGGCGATGCTACCCGGCTGCCCATGCTCCGGCAACCGCAGCGCCGTGCGCCGTCAGAATCCGATCGACAGCCGGCGGCGTGCGAGGGTCACGACAGCGGCGAGCGATGGCGCCCGCTTGAGCACATTGTCGAACGCGCGGTCCACATTGCGATCGTGTGTGCCGACGTAGCCGATGGCTTCGACCATCGCGCGCGTGCGAGCGGTGTCGGCGGCGGGATCGAGCTTGCGCAGTGAATCGAGCACGGCGGGGAGCGCGCGGCGGCGTGAGCGGTCGGCCAGCAACCCTTGCAGCGCCGCCTCACGCACACGCACGTCACCCGCGGCGATCGCGAGCGAGAGGGCGTTGTCGCCGGCCCCCGGAATCCTGCCGAGTACCTGCGCGGCGGTGCTGCGGAGCGGTGCAGGGCCGTCCCAGAGTATCAGCTGCATCGGGCGCTGTGCGCCACCGGAATGCCGACCAGCGCGCGCGAGTATCGAGAGTGCGGTGCGCGCGCGCAGGATCGCGTCGCTGCCATCGAGGAGCGGGGAATCGGTGATCTCACGAGCAAGACTGCGTGCCACGAGCGTCGCCGTGGTGGATCCAGGCGTCTCGTCGAGCATCGCGAGTGCGGTCAGCGCTGCACCGCGCACGCGCGGATCCTCGTCATCGACGTGATCGCGCAGCGCGTGAATCGCCATGCGGGCCGCGACGCCGGCGTTGGCGAGCGCGGCAGCGGCGCGGGCGCGATCGCGGGGCTCACCGACCCCGAGGCGATCGCGAAAGAGCTTGATGTTCTCATCGCCGATCTGCACCAGCGCGATGCCGGCATCGGCGGAGACGAGTGCATCGTCATCGCGCCAGGCACGCCACAAGGCGGGCGACGCACGCTTGGCCGCTTTGCCGCCATGTCCGATCGCACGGATCGCGGTGCGACGCACCGCGACGTCGGGATCGCCGATCAGCGGTATCAGGTAGACGATTGTCGTGCTGGTGACGTCGGCGAATTGCACCAGCGCTTCGAGCGCGGCCTGCCGGACGACGGGCTGCGGATTGCGCAGGTCGTCGCGCCAGTCCGATTCGGGCCGACCGGCGACGAGCGGCGCGCGGTCCTGAGCGGACAGCAAGGATGGCCCGGCGAGAGCGAGGGCGAGGCAAACGTATGGCGCGAGAGGCCGCATGACGGGGAGTATCGGTCGGTCATTGGGCGAACCACAGTCGAGTCTGGGACAGCGCCCGTCACGGCGTCGGAGAACGCTCCAGCCGCGTGCATCCACGGATCAATCGTGCATACGACGCGGCGATGGCGGATTCCGGTGTGTTGTGCGGCACTCTCCCCGGAGCCACATCGCACGTTGTGCGTGCATTTTCATGCAGTCGCGAGTGAAATCTGCATGAATACGCGCGAGCGAACGAATTTTCTCGTGTGACTAGGATTGAGGCTGTGTCGTGATTCCACGCGGCACTCCGTGATTCCGTTACCTGGAGTACGCACCCCGATGGTGAAGTTTCTGGACGTGCCGGCAGTTGCTGCTCTCGTGAATCGCATCGGTCCGGTGCCGTTTCTCGCCGGTCTGGTCGCGTATCTCGAGGATGATTTCCGGCGCTGGGAGCAGTTCGAGAAAAGTGCGCGGGTGGCGAGTCACTCGTCTCATGGTGTGATCGAACTGATGCCGACGTCGGACGACACGTTGTACGCATTCAAATATGTGAATGGGCATCCAGCGAATGCGGCGATCGGCAAGCTGACCGTGACCGGACTCGGCGTGCTGGCTGAAGTGTCCACCGGCTATCCGCTGCTGGTGAGCGAGATGACGCTCTGTACCGCGCTGCGCACTGCGGCGACGTCCGCGATGGCGGCGAAACATCTCGCGCGGGTCGAATCCACCACGATGGCGATGATCGGCCTTGGCGCGCAGGCCGAATTTCAGGCGCTCGCGTTCATGGCGGCGACAAATGTGCGGACGATCCGCGCATTCGACATCAATCCGGCCGCGTTCGACAAGTTCTCGCGCAATCTGGCCGGCTCGGGTTTGACGATCGTGCGCGCCACGTCAGCGGATGATGCAATCGCGGGTGCGGATATCATCACGACTGCGACCGCCGCGAAAAAGCGTCAGGCGGTGCTGCGCGCAGCACAGCTGCATGCGGGTGTGCACCTGAACGCGATCGGCGGCGATTGTCCCGGAAAGACGGAACTCGAGGCCGCGATTCTGCCGATGGGCAAGGTGTTCGTGGAGTTCGCGCCGCAGTCACGCATCGAGGGCGAGGTGCAGCAGGTTCCGGCGGATTTTCCGGTGACGGAGCTGTGGCAGGTGCTGACCGGTCGTGCGCCGGGCCGGACGAATGCAAGCGACATCACGATCTTCGATTCGGTTGGATTTGCGATCGAGGATTTTTCGATGCTGCGCTACCTCTACGATCTGACGCAGCGGGATGGCGGCGCGATCGACATCGATGTGGTGCCGACGTTGGCGGATCCGACGGATTTGTTCGGGGTGCTGATGGCGGCGCGGTGACGTCGCGTGTTCGCCGCCTACCGCGGGGACGCTTGCCGCGCCGAGCGACCCTACGGACGACGACTACTGACTCGCCCCGCCGCTCGCCTTCCGGCTGGCATACCACGCCGACAACGCCTGCGACCGCGTGAGCCCCGGCACGTCGCGGAAGAATTGCGGACGCGAGATCTCGGTGGGCTCTGAAGTCGACTGCGCAACGGCTGCGACTTCGGTGTGCGTGATCGCGTCCGGCGTGACGGTCGTCGCTTCGGGCGCGGAGGCATCGGCCACGACGGTCGTCGCTTCGGGCGCGGAGTCGTGAGCAATGACGGTCGTCGCTTGCGGTGCGGTGGCGTCAGCTTCGGCGGCTCGGGCGTGTTTTGCCAGCAGCTTCCGTCGCACGCGCGCCGCCAACGCCGGCTTCTTCCCCCAGATGGGGATGCTGAGCGTGCGCGCAAACGCGATGAGCTCGTCCTTGCGCCAATCCCGCGTGTCGAACTCCTCGACTGCGAGACCAGCCGGGAGCGGCGGTGGGGACAGGGTCGTTACAGTCACGCCCTACCGACGATCGATGCGCACGGATGGTGACATCGCCTCGAGTGGGTCCCAAATCCTGAGACAAGCCGGCTAACGCGTCACGTTGTACGCGATGTCGCGGATTTCGAAGCGGCCGTACGTCCACTCGCCCGCTGAATCGATCCAGTTCGCGTCGCCGAGGGCAGGAATGCGAATACCGTGCACTTCGCGATACCCGCTGAGCGGCGTGGACCAGACAGCGTCACCGCCTTCGCGCCCGTGTGCGCGGTCCTTTGACGTGAACCCGATCAGGTCACCGTTGGTATCGAAGGTCAGTTCAGCGGCCACGGTGAAGCCGGCGTTGGTGAATGTTGCGTGCAGCGTATGCTCGCCGGTTGTCTCGAACGTGAACGGCAGGTCGAGGACGGCTGCCGGCGCCATGACGAGCACGTC
This sequence comes from Gemmatimonadales bacterium, assembly GCA_038231095.1. Lineage (GTDB taxonomy): Bacteria > Gemmatimonadota > Gemmatimonadetes > Gemmatimonadales > Gemmatimonadaceae > JACMLX01. The sequence continues at coordinate 36,147 of JBBRLZ010000020.1, read as the reverse complement.
GTTCATCAGCGTTACCGTTTCGTCATTGGTCATGGCCTGACCCTTTGCATTGACCATCGGATACAGCCCGACCAGCCGGACCTGAAACGTTGCCGCACTGTCGACGTAGCGATGATACACATCGACGGGCAGACCACCCTTCGTGGCGTTCATGTGAAAGAGTCGCGCCGGTGCATCGAAGAACTCGTACTGCGTGGCGCGTGCTTCCATCCATGGTTCGGTCGGACTGCCGCGCATCTGCGCGGCGAACACCACGCGCAGGTTGCGCGGGCGGGCCCGTCCGACGGCACCGACGCGACGCAGATACGTCTGTATCAGCGGCGGCAGCGTTACGATGTCAGCCTCCGACACCACGGTTACCGGGCGGCCCGGGCGGGCGAGCAGCATGGTACGATCGCTGATGAAGCGACTGCCGAAACTTGATGGCAGTGCGTCAACGAGCAGCAGCAGCAGTGGCACGGCGATGACGATGTTCGCGACAGTGCCGAATCGTGCGTCGCCCCACGCGTGCATGATCAGCCACTGCGAAAGCAGGACGCCGGGAAGTGCGAGCCACCACCACCATCGTGCCGACACGCCAACGGCCACCGCTGCGACGATCAGGATGACGCCCGCGGCGAGCCAGACCGTGCCGGTGGCCGGACTGATTGGCTGTTTGAGTTGTGCGACCTCGGCCCAGCGAAACGCCTTTGCTGCGCCGAGTAAATGAATCAGGCCGTGCAGGCCGACGAGAAGCGCAAACCCAATTCGCACGAAACCTCCAGAAGACTCTGATCCCGAACGCGAGTGAGCGTCACTCGTCATCGCGAATGACTCGCAGCGCCGGCGTTTCCAGATCGTCCATCTGCCCACTCCGGACAGCCCACAAATACCCACCGACCGCGATCGCGACGATCACGAGCGCGAGCGGAACGACCACATACAGCACACTCATCGCGCCTCCACCGTGAAGGTCTTTCCAAACCAGCTGCCGAGCACCACGGTCAGCGAACTCACCGGCATCATGATCGCGGCCACGAGCGGCGTGATGTGGCCTGTCATCGCAAGGGCCACGCCGAGTGCGTTGTAGCCGAAGGCCCACATGATGTTGCGTCGGATGACGCGCATCGCGCGCGTCGCACCGTCCGTGAGTGCCACGAGTGCTGCAAGTCCATCGCGAGTCATCGCGACATCTGCCGTGGCCAGCGAGGCTTCCGCTCCGCCATGCACGCCGATGCCGACGGTCGCGGCCGCAATTGCCGCAGCGTCATTCACACCGTCGCCGACCATCGCGACGCACGGTGGCGTGTGCCCGCCGCCCGTCGCCAGCACGATCGAGCGGACGCGAGCCGCCTTCTCCTCCGGGCTCGACTCGCCGAAGATCTCGTTCGGGGCGAATCCGAGCGCGGCACCAACACGCTGCGACACGGCAGCAGTGTCGCCGGAAAGAAGCAGTGTCTTCCACCCGCGCGCGCGCAGGGTGGTGAGCGATGCAAGTGCGTCAGGCCGGATGGCATCGCCGAATCCGGCCCGCGCCGCGATACGCCCGTCCACGGCGATGATCACCGGCGTGCTGGCGTCGTCGGGCCACGCCGGCCACGCTACGTGCGGCAGCTCGGCGGCCACGAATCGCGGCGAGCCGATCAGGATGCTCCGGCCATCGACGACACCGGTCATGCCGCTGCCGATCGTATGCGTGACCTGCATTGCCTCCGAAGCACGCACGTCAGGCCATGCCCGCCGAAAACCCGCCGCGATCGGATGCGATGACGTGGCCTCGAGCGCGAGCACGATCGGCTTGAGCGATGCGTCGCCACTCCATGACACGAGTGTCGTGTCGCCGACGGTGAGTGTGCCCGTCTTGTCGAGCACGAGCGTTCCCGGACGGCTGAGCGACTCGAGCGTGTCGCCGCCCTTGATGAAAATGCCCGCCCGCGCAGCGCGACCGACCGCCGCACTCATCGCAAGCGGTGTGGCGAGCGCCAGGGCACAAGGGCAGGTCACGATCAGCAGCGCAATCGCGTGATCCCACGCCGCCGCCGGACTACGGCGCATCCAGAGCGCGAACGTCACGATCGCGAGTACGAGCACGACCGCCACCACGCGCGACGCGAGACGATCCGCGAGCAGCACGACGGGTGCGCGTCGGCGTGCACTCTCATCCACCTGCGCGAGGATGCGCGCGATCCGGCTGTCCTCACCCGACGCATTCACCCTCACGCGCAACGCGGCTGATCGATTGAGTGTGCCGGCGTACACGGTGTCGCCGACCGTCACGTGCACATCGTCCGACTCGCCCGTCAGAATCGCGCGATTGAGCCGACTCTCTCCCGCCACGATTTCGCCATCCACGGGAATCGTTTCGCCAGCGTGCACGGCGATGAGCGCACCAACCGCCACGGCATCGGCGGGCACCTCGAGGTTCGCGCCGTCAGCCTGGATCACGCGGGCGGTCGCGGGTGCGAGTGCGAAGAGCTGCTCGGTCGCGTCTGTTGCGGCGCGTTGACCGCGCGCCTGCAGGAAACGTCCGACGAGCAACAGGAACACGAGGGTACACACGCCGTCGAAATACACGGGGCCGGAGCCGGTCACCGTGTTGATCGCACCGCGCGTGGCGGCCGCACCAAGGGCGAGCGCGATCGGCACGTCCATGTGCACCGTGCCTGTGCGCAGCGCCGCCCAGGCGCCGGTGAAGAAGACGCGCCCGGGCCAGAGCAGCGCCGGAATCGTGAGTGCGAGACTGAGCCACCGGAAGAGCTGCATCGACCCGCGATCCATCGCGTTGAACCCGCCCGTGTAGAGCGCGAGCGCCGCCAGCATGACGTTCGTCGCAATCGCGCCGGCAACACCGATGCGCACCAGCATCGCGCGGTCGTCCCGCTTGCGCATCGCCGCGCGTTCTCCACCTCGATACGGATGCGGCGTGTAGCCAAGTGCATCGAGCGTGCGCGCGATGTCCGACAACTGCGTGGCACCCGGGTCCCACGTTACCGAGGCGCGCGCCTGCCGGACATCGAGCTCCGCATGGGCGACACCGGTCACCAGCAGCGGAACCCGTTCGATCAGCCAGACGCACGACGCGCAGTGCACACCTTCGAGCGCGAGCTCGACATGCATCAGTCCGGCCGCGTCGGCATGGACGTAGCGCGCGGTGAACGCTTCGTGATCGAAGTCGCTGAAGGCGCGTCCCGATGGTCGCACGGCCGCGCCACGGCGCTCGGGAAAGCGATGGTAGGCACCGAGGCCGTGCGCGTTGATCATGGCGTAGGCGGTCGCGCAGGCGCTGCAGCAGAAGTTCGGGCCGTCGATTGCGTCGGCGCCGAGCGCGGGTAGCCCGCAGTGAGTGCAGACGGTGTCGGTTGCGTCCGCCACGGGTGTGGGCGCGAGCAGCGTCGCCATCACGGCACCATCTGCTGTGTGTGGGACGACGTCGGTGCGTCAGCCGTCATCGTCGGCATCAGCAGATGCGCTGCGAGTTCGCCAAGGCCAAGCATCACGACCAGCGATGCGCTCGCCAGTGGCCAACGCACGCGGGCGATCGGTCCCCATCGCTTCGCCCCGGCCGCGACCGCGACGAGCATCGGTACGGTGCCGCCCCAGAAGACCATCATCACCAGCGCCGCACGCTGCGGCGATCCGGTACCCATCGCTGTCGCGATGAATGCCCACAACCAGCCGCATGGCAGCAGCGCCGTGGTCAGCCCGATACTCGCGGCGCGAACGCGCGGGTCCCACGCATTCGTGCGGGTCACGAGGCGTGCCAGCACGCCGCCCCATTCCGAGGCGCCGCGATAGCTCCGCGCGCGCATCGCCGCACGTAGTTGCACGAGGCCCCACGCGACCAGTGCCACACTCGTGACCAGCGCCGCCGAGTTCTGTACGTTCGCGAGCAGTCCCGCACGGTCGAGCTGTGCGCCGAGTGCACCTGCAATCACGCCGAGCGTGACGTACGCGAGCAGCCGACCACCGTGATACCACGCTCCTCGCTGTGCATTGCCATTCGCCAGACAGGCGAAGGCGCTGCACATCGCACCGCAGTGCACGGAGCCGAGCAGGCTCGCGACGAACACGCCGAGCAGCAACGTCACTTCAGCTCCGTCCGCAGAATCGAGGTGAACACGTCAGTGCCACGCACCGCGCGAACTTCCACCTCCCACAGTCCGCTGCCCGCGACAGTCAGCGGCGCCGTGTATCCCGATCCGTCGGGCGTCAGCGTCATGGCATTCACCCGCAGGCTGTGCGCAATCGCAAGCGCCGTCACCGTCACCGAGTCGGCGTGCACGAGCGCACCGGTCGAATCCGTCAGCGTCACGTGCAGCGTCGCGCCGACGCCGGCGGCGCGCGTGATGGTCACAGCAGACTTCCAGCCGAGCGCCTTGTCGGCGCGCGACTGCGCCATCGTCGCGTCCCAGTTGATCGCTTTGGCGTAGTAGTTCGGCGCGACGGCGAAATGCGGATCGTCGTTGGCGACATGCGCCATCCAGATGCCGAACGCCATCTGGCCGACGAGCACCGCCGTGATCGCCAGTGGCCAGCGATTAGCGCTGGTGATCGCGAGTTTCATGGGCTTCTCCCTTCCGTTCTCTGGGTTCCTGATGCGACGGGCCGAGGAGGACGAACGGGATGTCGCGCTCGAAGCCGGAGGCGTCCGAGACGTGCAGCACCACCTCGTGCCGCCCGTCGTGGAACGCGGCGAACGGCGCAACGACGAACATGCTCGTCGTCCGCTGTGCCCGCGGCTCGACGGTCAGCGGCAGTTCCGGTGCGATGACTGCGCCTCCGGTCAGGCTGTCGACGCGCACGGAATACTGCTGCGCGTCGTGCGAGCGATTGACGATCTTCACACGGACCTGGTTGGCCACGCGCCCATCGTCTTCCACATGATACGGCTCCGAACTCGAACGCAGCACCGTGATTTCGGCGTCGGCCCGCGTGCCGAGTGTGACGCCAAGTGAACCGAGAACCACAAGCAGCGCCACCGAGTAGATCACGACGCGCGGCCGCAGCATCGTGCTGTTACGACCGGCGAGCCCTTCCTGCGACGCATAGCGTATCAGACCCTTGGGCTTGTGCAGCGCCTCCATCACGTGATCGCACGCATCCATGCACTGCGTGCAGTGCACGCACTCCATCTGCAGCCCGTTGCGGATGTCGATGCCCGTGGGGCAGGTGAGGACGCAGGCGTTGCATGCGACGCAGTCGCCGGCATCGTCGCCGCGGTGCGTGCCCGCACGGCGTGGCTCACCACGCTGTGCGTCGTACGCCACGATGAGCGACTTCCTGTCGATCAACGCCGACTGCCAGCGACCATAGGGGCAGGCGATCAGGCAGGTCTGCTCGCGGAACCAGCCGAAGTCGATGAAGATCAGCGCCGTCGTCACCGCCATCACCAGAAATGGCGTGGGGTGGTCGTAGGGCGACAGTCGCACCCACTCGGCGAGCCGATCGGTGCCGACGAAATACGCGAGAAAGGTGTGTGCCAGCGCGAGGCAGATCGGCACGTAAATGAGGTACTTGAGCACGCGCCGCGGCGACATCAGACCGGACTTCTTGTCCATCGCCAGCGATCCGCTGCGACCCCCTTCGAGCAGTCGCTCGATCGGACGGAACACGAACTCCATATACACCGTCTGCGGACAGCCCCAGCCGCACCACACGCGGCCGAACAGCGCCGAGAACAGGAAGACGGCGATCACCGCGCTGCCGAGCAGCAGCATCAGGATCAGCGTGTCCGTCGGCAGGAACGTGCTGCCGAGCAGCGTGAACTCGCGCCGCGGCACATCGAGCAGGATCAGCGGTTTGCCGAGCCAGCGGAGATGCGGCAACGTGACGAAGAATGCGATCAGCGCGTAGCCGACGATCCGGCGACGCGTCCACCACGTGCCGTCGGACACCCGAGGACGGATCCAGAACCGCGATCCATCCTCGTTCAGTGTGGGCAGCACACGGCCAGCAGCCCGCGGAGCCGTCACCGGGTCACGACCACGCCCTGCGCGGCCTTGGGCGCCTTCGGCGTCGTGCCGTACAGCGTCCAGACATACGCCACGACATTCGACAGTTCGTCGGACTTGAGAATCTTGCCCCATTGCGGCATACCCTTCGCAAGCACGCCGTTGTTGATGGTGACGTAGATCGAATCGATGGTGCCGCCGTGAATCCACGCATTGTCGGTGAGATTCGGGCCGATGATGCCGCCGCCATCTGCGCCGTGACAGACGGCGCATCGTGTCGCGTACACCGCCTTGCCCTTTGCCACCTCGGACGAGCGCTTCACGAGGGCCATCAGCTGCTTTGCGTCGCCACCACCGAGATTGTCGGGATGCGCCGCGCGGAACGCTGCCATGTCCGTCTCATACTCCGCAATGCTGCCGCGGCCAACGCCGGTGTTGAAGGGATTGACATAGTAAAAAATTGCAAACGCGATCGTGATCCAGAACGTCGTCACCCACCACCGCGGCATTGGATTGTCGTACTCCTGAATGCCGTCGTACGAGTGTTCGATCAGCCGGTCGCGGTCAGTTGGTTCGGTCACCGGGGCTCCGGCGCAGGGGTGGTGTCGTCGAGCGGGATCTGGGCGGCGTCGGTCCACCACGTCCGGTGGCTCGGCATCCAGACCCAGACACCGATCGCGATGAAGGCGGCGAAGAACAGCACGAGTGCGACGATGGCGTAGTGCGACAACCCGGCTCCGCTCATCAGGTCCGTCAATGTCATGGTGTGGTCCTCGCGATCTGTGCGGTGACCGGCGCCGGCACGACCGGGGCGCGCGCCGCGGTGGTGACGGGAGCCTGATTGGCCAGCTTGATGTCCTGACCGAGTCGCTGGACGTACGCGATCAGCGCGACGATGTCCTTCTCCTGCAGGTTCGCAGGGCCGCCATTCCTTTCGATGTCGGCGGCAATCGTGATCGCCTGAGCGCGCGCCATTTTTTCGGCGTTGTTCACCGCGTCACCGTACGGCACGCCGAGCATGGCCATGACGTTGACGCGCGGCTGAATGACGCTCCACGGGATCGGATCTTTTGCGAAGTGCGGATACGCCGGCATGATCGAGCCGGTGACGATGTCACGGGGATTGTTGAAGTGCGTGACGTGCCAGAGGTTCGGATACTTGCTGCCTTCGCGGGCCAGGTCGGGCCCGTTCCGCTTGGAGCCCCAGAGGAACGGATGGTCGTAGACACTCTCGCCCGGCTTTGAGTATTCACCGTAGCGCTCCGTTTCGTACCGCAACGGGCGAATCATCTGCGAGTGACAGTTGAAGCAGCCTTCGCGGATGTAGATGTCGCGTCCGTATAGCTCGAGCGGCGTGTACGGGTGCACGCTCGCGATGGTCGGGACATTCGATTTGATCAGGAACGTCGGGATGATCTCGAACAGCGAGGCGACGGCGACGGCGATCGTCACCAGCACGGTGAACAGCACCGGCATCGCTTCGAACTTGCGATGGTAGCGCATCGCGCGGATCCAGCCGATGAATCCTTCGCCGGCCGGCGCAGCGACCACCGGCTGCTTCCAGGCCTTCGACAGCGGTGCAGCATGGATCACCGGCACGTCGTACGTCGCCGGCCGCGCACGCCACGTCATCAGGATGTTGTACGCCAGCAGGAACACGCCGACCACGTACAGCGAGCCACCCACGACGCGCACCCAGTACATCGGCAGCAGTCGGACGACGGTCTCGATGAAGTCGGGATACATCAGGCGCCCGGTTTCGTCAAAGGCGCGCCACATCAGCCCCTGCGTCACGCCGGCCGAGTAGATCGCGACCACATACAGGATGATGCCGAATGTGCCGAGCCAGAAATGCAGCTCCGCCAGCCGCTTGCTGTACAGCGGCGCCTGAAAGAGACGCGGAAGCAGCCAGTAGATCATGCCGAACGTGATGAAGCCATTCCAGCCCAGTGCGCCGGTGTGCACGTGGGCGATGATCCAGTCGCTGTAATGAGCCAGCGCGTTGACGCTCCGGATGCTGAGCATCGGCCCTTCGAACGTGGACATGCCGTACGCCGTGATGCCGATCACGAAGAACTTGAGCACAGGATCGTTGACGACCTTGTGCCAGCCGCCACGCAGCGTGAGCAGGCCGTTGATCATGCCGCCCCAGCTGGGCGCCCACAGCATCACGCTGAACACCATGCCGAGTGAGCCCGCCCACTCCGGCAGTGCGGTGTAGTGCAGGTGATGCGGGCCGGCCCAGATGTACATGAACACGAGCGACCAGAAGTGCAGGATCGAGAGCCGGTAACTGAACACCGGCCCTTCAGCCGCTTTCGGCATGAAGTAGTACATCAAGCCGAGGAACGGTGTCGTCAGGAAGAACGCGACCGCGTTGTGCCCGTACCACCACTGCATGAACGCATCCTGCACGCCGGCGTAGATGCTGTAGCTCTTCATCGCACCCGCCGGAATCGACAGGTTGTTGAAGATGTGCAGGATCGCGACGGTGATGATCGAAGCGAGGTAGAACCACAGTGCAACGTAGAGGTGCCGCTCACGACGCTTCACCAGCGTGCCGATGAAGTTCACCGCGAACACCACCCAGATCACGGCGATCGCGATGTCGATGGGCCATTCGAGTTCGGCGTATTCCTTCGCCTGTGTGTAGCCGAACGGCAGTGTCAGCGCGGCGGCAAGGATGATCGCCTGCCAGCCCCAGAAGTGGATCGTGCTCAGCGTGTCGCTGAACATGCGCGCCTTCAGCAGGCGCTGCGTCGAGTAGTAGCAGCCGGTGAAGAACGCATTGCCGCCGAAGGCGAAGATGACCGCGTTGGTGTGCAGTGGTCGCAATCGGCCGAAGCTCGTGAACGGCAGGCCAAGATTGAAGACGGGGTTCGCGAGCTGGAGTGCGATCAGCACTCCGATCAGCATCCCGATGGCGCCCCATGCAACGCAGGCGACGAGGAATTTGCGAACGATGGCGTCGTCGTATGAGAACGCGTCGAGCGGCGTAGTCGCGCCTGGTTGCGCAGCGACAGCAGCTGTCATCGGCGAAAGCCTCTGTAAGGCAGAAGGGACAGACCTCGCACCGGTTGCGCGAGCGCCTGTCCCAAGATTCGCCTTACAGCACCACAGTTATGTCAGGGTAACCCCTAAATGCCGGACGGTCTCCCTGACAGCGGCGTCCGGCAACGCCTTACATTCGTGCTTCCTCGTCCAGCAGGCCGAGCCGCACGGCAAATCGTACGTAGTCCGGTCGATGCGCGAGCCCGATCTTCTCCTGAATGCGCTGCTTGTACGTGTCCACCGTCTTCGCGCTGATGTTCAGTTGCGCGCCGATGTCAGGGCCGGTGTAGCCTGCTGCGATCAAGCGCAGGATCGAGCGCTCGCGGTCCGAGAGTGACTCGTATTGCGTCTGCTCGAGCGCGCGATGCTCCCGCTTCTTGAGCTCCTTGGCGAGCGCCCGGACGGCACCGAGGCGCAGGTACTGATCACCGCGCGCGACCATCCGGATGGCGTCCACCAGTTCGCGATCGGCAGCATTCTTCACCAGATACCCACTCGCTCCCGCCTCCAGCAACGGTACCAGATACTCGTCCTCGGCATGCATCGTCAGAATCAGGATGCGCGCCGGGGATTCGAGGCGCTGCAGTTCGCGCGTCGCCGCCGCGCCGTCCATGCCGTCCATGCTCAGATCCATCACGACGACGTCCGGCTTCAATCGCATGACCGTATCCACAGCCTCGCGTCCGTTACGCGCCTCACCGATCACGGTGATGTCCGGTGCGGTCTGCAGCACGGCCTTCAACCCATAGCGCACCACGGCGTGGTCGTCGGCCAGCACTACGGTGATGACGTCGTTATCCATCGTGACCTCCAGGTCTGGCGCAATGGTGCAGAAACGCCGACTGCTTCGGTGTCAGGCGTTGCCGGACACTTTTCAGTATGCAGGAAGGTACTGTTCCAGCCAATGTCCACCTACACAATTCCCGATCAAGTCCTTGCCCGTATCCTGCATATCGCCTCGGATGCCATTGTCTGTGTGGACGAGGCCCAGACAATCGTCTTCTTCAATGACGGTGCGCTCCGGATGTTCGGCTACGAGCCGCCGGACGTGATGGGGCAGCCGCTCGCGATGCTGATGCCCGACCGTTTTCACACGGCGCATGGCAGTCACGTCCGGCAATTCGGACATGGGTCGAACGCCGCGCGGAACATGTCCGAGCGCTCGCCGATCTACGGCTTGCGGAAGAGCGGTGAAGAGTTCTCGGCCGAGGCAGCAATCGCCCACGTCAGCACGGACGCCGGGACGATCTTTGCGGTGGTGATGCGCGACGTCACCGAGCAGCGCCGGAACGAAGCGCTCGTGCAACGTGCACTGGCGGCTGCCGAAAAAGCGGTGCGCGATCGGGACGAGCTGCTGAGTCTCGTGTCGCACGACCTGCGCAACCCGGTGAACGCGGTGAAGATGCTGGCCACGGCGCTGTTGCGCATCCCGAGCGACTCACACGCCACGAAGTTGCCGCCAGCCGCGGCCGAGCACGTGAGCGTGATGTTGCAGGCCGCCACGCAGATGGACACGCTGATTCAGGATCTGCTGGATGTCACGCGACTTGAAACTGGCAAGTTGCGGATGGCTCGCCGACCCGAGGCGATCGGTGTGCTGATGGCCACGACTGCGGACCTGTTGGCGCCACTGGCGGCGGCGCGCTCCGTGACGCTCGAGACGGAGCTCGAAGCCGGGTTGCCGATGGTGGAGATCGATCCCGATCGCATCGCGCAGGTACTGTCGAACCTCGTCGGGAATGCGGTCAAGTTCACACCGGAGGGTGGCCACGTGAAAATGCGCGCGCTGCGTCACCTCAACGGTGTGCTCGTGATCGTGCAGGACACCGGCACCGGCATAGCCGCCGAAGATCTGCCGTTCGTCTTCGACCGATTCTGGCAGAGTCGGCGCACCGATCGCTCCGGGGCAGGGCTTGGCCTCGCGATCGCACTGGGCATCGTGCGCGCGCACGGCGGCACGCTGACGCTCGAGAGCGAGATCGGGCGCGGGACGTCGGCGCTGCTGACGCTACCGGCGGCGGGAGAGACGACGGGGCCCTGAGCGGCCACTCGCACGTAACCTGACGGGCATGGGTCGATTGACGTATGCCGGATCGAGCGCGCGGCTGTAGTCTTGGAGGAACACAACCCCCCAACGGCACGGAGCGACCGGATGAAAGCCCTGCGATGGCTCGGAAAAGGTGCGGTCGGACTGCTTGCGCTGGCGGTCGTCGCGATCGGCGGACTGTACGCGCAGACGCAATGGACGCTGACGCGCACGGGAACGCCGCCAGAGCGAAAGGCGCCCGTGGTCACGAACGATTCGGCACAGCTGGCCAAGGGGCGCAAGCTGGCCGTGACGTATGGCTGCCAGGATTGCCATACGGAGAACCTTGGCGGCAAGATCATGGCGGACGACCCGGCGTTCGGCCGACTCGTCGCCAGCAACCTGACGGCGGGCACCGGCGGCACACTTGCCCGCTACGACGATCATGGGCTCGATGCCGCGATTCGCGATGGAGTGGGCTGGGATGGTCGCAAGTTGATCATCATGCCGTCGCTCGAATACGCATCGATGGCCGACGACGATGTGGCCGCGATCATCGCCAACATGCGTCAGCGCGCACCGGTGAACCGCGAGCTGCCGCAGGTCGCGATGGGTCCCGTGGGTCGCGGGCTGATAGCGGCCGGCAAGATTCCACTGGCGTACAATGTGATCGATCACAAGCGCACGACGCGTGCGCAGGCGCCGACGGCCGGGACCGTCGAAACCGGACGCTACATCGCGGCCGGCTGCGTTGGCTGTCACGCGAACGACTACGGTGGCGGCGCGGTGCCGGGCCAGCCGTCGAGCGCAAAGCACTCGGCGAACATCACGCCGAGCGGGAATGTCGGAAAGTGGACGCGCGAGCAGTTCATCACGGCGATGCGCGATGGCACGCGGCCGGATGGCACCGTGATCGATTCGCTCATGCCCTGGAAGGCGTTCGGGAAGATGTCCGACGATGAGTTGCAGGGCATCTACCTCTATCTGCGGACGTTGCCACCGAAGGTCGTCGTCGCGAGCAAATAAGGCGCGCGCGTGACTACGGCAATCCGCGTGCCTGCGAGCGTTCGAGCGTACTGTCCTGTCAGGGGGGTAATCCAGACCGATCTGTTCGCCATTCCTTGACACGCCCGCTCTTCCGGGTGAAGCTCCATAAAATGCATCCGCGCTCTGCAGGCACCTGACACCGCGGCAGGCACCGCTTCACTGCTGATGTCGTTCGTCGCATGGAGCATGGTGTCGGCTGTTCCAGCCTGTCTGGCCGTTCCTGACGAGCGCGACGCATCTGTTTTTCGGTGGCTTCTGCTTGACGGCCCGACCGGATCGTTCCGGTGGGCCGTTTCGCTTGTGATCACACCTGTCGGAGCAGCACTGCATGTCCGAGGACACCACGCCGGCGGGATCGGCGGAGTCGAAGAATGAGAAGGTCAAGCGCGCCGGGCGCGCGCTGCGCGGCACGATCAACGAGACGCTCGCCGACGCGGCGCCGAAGTTCGGCGGCGACGATCAGCAGCTGCTCAAGTTCCACGGCATCTATCAGCAGGATGATCGTGACGCGCGCCGTGCCCGCACGGGTGAGGAGAAGAGCTACACGTTCATGATCCGCGTGGTGATTCCGGCGGGTTCGGTGACGGCGGAGCAGTATCTGACGCTCGATGCCCTGGCCGACACGTATGCCAACGGCACACTGCGCATCACGACCCGGCAGGGCATTCAGTACCACGGCGTGCTGAAGGGCGACATGCGTCCGACCATCGCCGCGATCAACGCTGCGTTGATGACGACGCTCGCCGCGTGTGGCGATGTCGAGCGGAACGTCATGGGTTGCCCGGCTCCCGCTGCGGACGGTCCTCAGCGCGCCGTCACCGCACTGGCGAACGAGATTCAGGTACGCCTCCGACCGACGACCGCAGCCTACCACGAGATCTGGATCGACGGCAGCAAGGTCGCGACATCCGAAGCCGTGGATCCGCTGTACGGCGAGACGTACCTGCCGCGGAAGTTCAAGACGGGCATCGCGCTGACGACGGATAATTGCATCGATGTCTACGCGCAGGATGCGGGGTTGATCGGCCTCGTGAGCGGAAATTCGGTCGACCGATGGGCGGTGACGGTCGGCGGTGGGCTCGGCATGACGCACGGCAAGGGCGACACGATCGCGCGTCTCGCCGACTCGGTCGGCGTGGTGGAGACGGCGAACGCCGTGGAAAGCATTGCGATCATCGTCGGGATCTTCCGCGATCATGGCAACCGCGCCGATCGTCGTCACGCGCGCATCAAGTATCTGATCGAAGAGTGGGGCATCGAGAAATTCCGCGAGGAGTTCCGCCGACGCGCCTCATTCACGGTTGCCGATGCGCCGGAGATGGCACCGATCCCGTTTCATGATCACCTCGAGACCGTGCAACAGCCGGATGGCCGCTGGACGCACGGCGTCTTCGTGTTGAGCGGACGCGTGGCGGACACGCCGACGCTCCGCAGCAAGGCTGCGCTGCAGCAGATCGCGCGTGACATCGCGCCGCGCTTCGTCTTCACGGCGCAGCAGAGTGTGCTGCTCGCCGATCTCGATGACGCGGGCCTCGCGCGGGCGAAGGCGATTCTCGCCGAGCATGGTGTCGGCGATGTGGATTCGCTGTCGGGGGCGCGTCGCTATGCGATGGCGTGTCCGGCGCTGCCGACGTGCGGATTGGCACTCGCCGAATCCGAGCGTGCGATCCCCGGTATTCTCGATGCGCTCGATGCGACGCTCGAAACGCTCGGTGTGCGTGATGCGGCGTTTACGGTGCGCATGACAGGCTGCCCGAACGGCTGCGCGCGACCCTATACCGCCGATCTCGCGTTCGTCGGGCGCTCAGCCGATCTGTATCACGTCTACGTCGGCGGCCGACTCGAAGGCGATCGCGTGGCCGACCTGTACGCGGCCGATGTGCCGGCGGCGGACTTGCTGACGCGCGTGATGCCACTGCTCGAGCGTTGGTCGCGCGACCGCACTGCGGCCGAAGGGCTTGGCGACTTCTACCATCGCGCCATCAACTCGCCGGGACAGCGTCGTCGCGTCACGGGGCGCGAACTGCCGACCATCACGCAGCTCTTCCCCGCATGACGCCGACGGGGACGGCCATCGTCCTCGCCGCACATGGTTCACGATCGGATCCGTCGGTGCAGGAGCGGTACGAAGCGTTGGCCGTGCGGTTGCAGACTCGCGGCGTGGCCGATCAGGTCGTCGTGGCGTATCACGCCGTGTCGCCTGGACTCGACACGAGCCTCGATCGGATCGCAGCCGAGCGGATTGCGGTCGTGCCGATGTTGACGAGCGATGGCTATTTCAATCGCGTCGTGATTCCATCCGCGCTGCGACAGCACGCGCGCGCCTCGCAGCCAGGCTTCCGTGTCGCGTCACCGGTCGGAACTCACGCGGCGTGGTTGACGGTGCTCGTCGCTCAGGTGCAGCAAGCGATGACGCAACACGCACTCGCGGCGTCAGGTGTAGAACTGGTGGTGGTCGGACATGGCACGACGCGTACGGCATCGTCTCAGACTTCCACCGCAACGCTCGCCGCCCGATTGTCCGCCGCACTCGGCGTTCCGGCGCAGGCGTTCTATCTCGATGCGGCACCGATGCTGGAAACCGTCTGGGAGGCGACCACGCGCGAGCATCTGATCGTCGTGCCATTTCTTTTCGGTGGCGGACATCTGAATGACGATATTCCAGAACGCATCGGCTCGCACCGGTCGCGCACGAGCACGGTGCTGAGCGGATTGCTCGACAGCGAGGCACTCGATGACATCGTCGCCGAACGGGCGGCCGAGGGGCTTCGTGAAATGGGATCGGTAACGCTGGTCGGTGCCGGACCCGGCGATCCGGAGCTGATCACCGTGCGCGGGCTGGCCGCGCTGCGGGCAGCGGATGTGATTGTGTACGACCGGCTCGTTGCGACTGCATTGCTGGCAGAGGCGCGTCACGACGCGATTCTGATCGACGTCGGCAAGCGCGCCGGCGACGAGGTGACCGCGCAGGAACGCATCAACACCGTGCTGGTGGAGCAGGCGTTGGCCGGTCATCGCGTGGTGCGATTGAAAGGCGGCGACTCGTTCGTGTTTGGACGCGGTAGCGAGGAGATCGATGCGTGCATCGAGGCAAACATTCCGTGGACCGTCGTGCCGGGCGTGTCGAGTGCCATCGCGGCGCCGGAGAGCGCAGGGATTCCGGTCACGGAGCGATCCGTTGCGCGAAGCTTTGCGGTGATCACGGCGCGCACGGCGGATGAGACGCTGGAGAAGGGAAGCGCATTGGCGAGTGTGGCCCACGCCGACACGATCGTGGTGATGATGGGCAGCACGGCGATCGCAACGATCGCGTCGCAGCTGATGGGCGTGGGTCGCGCACCGGAGACATCCGTCGCCATCGTGTCGCGTGGTACGATGCCCGATCAGCGCGTGCTGCACAGCACGTTGAACCGCGTCGCTGCCGAAGCAGCCACGGCCGCGCTGCCGTCGCCGCTGGTGCTCGTCATCGGTGCTGTGACGCGACGTGCATTGACGACGGTCGCGCACTGACGACCGTCACGCACTGACGACCGTCACTCACTGACGCTGGTGTGTGCGGTCAATGCGCACGCGCCGATGTCCGACGGAACCGGTACTCGTGGCGGTACTGCCATGCTTTTCCTGGAGACCGGAACTCTTTCAGTCGGCGTGACACGTTCGAGCCGAGCGTGAGGGTGTAGCGGAACTCGACGGGCTTGTTGTCGTCCATCCCGCTGCCGAGCAGCACGAGCCGTCGGCCGTCGGCAGTGGGACGGCGCGACGCGATGCGCAGCGTCGTCTGCTCGCCTGAGTATGCGCCGTCCTCGCTGCCAGATCCCTCGATCCATTGATCACCGACGACGCGTATCGCGTCGGGTGAGTAGATCGTGTTCCCCGGACCGTCGTCGTAGATAGTGCGCAGACGAAATGCGCCAGTGCTGCCGATGGGTGAAGTGTGCACCCATGTTGGCAGGATCACGCGTCGCGCGCTCTGGTAGTCGCGATATTCGAGTTCACCACGCATCAGGCCGATCGTCGGCGCGAGTGGTGAGGACGCGAGCCGCCACGGCATGGTGCGCGCCGTGACGAGTGCGCGATCGATGCCCGAGCGGAAATCCGCCAGCGTTTCCGTTGCATCGACGTCCGGGAAGACGCCAAGGCCCGGCACGAATGACGCCACGTTCACATCGCTGCGCTTGAGCGGGATGCGAACCCGGATTCCGCTGTTCGGCAGCTTCAGAAAGAGGATCTGTCCGGCGGTCACGCCCTCGACGCTGCCTCCGGTTTCTTCACCGACCAGGCGGAGGCGTCCGGTGCGCGCGCCCATCTCCTGCAGCACGGCCACCAGCATCGTGGTGCCGGAGCTGTTGCTGCGATCGACGAGCACCGAGACGTGACCGTGATACCGACCGGGCGCCGGCTGCAGCATCCCGTCGGCACCTTTTTCTGCAAACCACCCATCGTTTCGTGCGACGAACCGTGTTGCTGACGGCGTGAAGATCGCCGCGCGATCACCCCACGTGTCGAAGGCTGCCGCGAGCGTCGAGTCGATGCGAATCGTGCGTTGGCGGACGCTGCGGCGCGGCCGCATCGGTGCATCGATGAGGTAGCGCAGCAGCCCCTCGGACGCGTCGTCGGAACCACCGCCATTCCCGCGCAAGTCCACCACGAGATGCCGCACGTTGCGCGCACGCATGGCGTTGAAGATCGCGGAGTACAATGAGTCCGCATCCACCGGCGTGCGATAATTCACGAAACTGCGAATGGTCAGCTGCGCGGTGGTGTCGTCGAGCATTGCCCAGCGTGTGTTGCGGCCGAACTCGTCGGTCTGTGTGCGCCCATCGAGCGCCTTCCAGTCCGCAAACGTGATCGGGTGCAGTCTGACGGTGCGTGCCACTCCACCGGCAGTCTTCAATCCGACCGTGTACGTATCGGCGAATCCGAATTCCATCGGCCAGTAGTGATCGAGGTCGGAGCCGAGCAGGTCGGAATCGTCTGCGAGCAGTGTGGTGCGCGCGAAATCGGTGTAGCCATCCACGGCGGCGTAGCGCGACAGGCGCTTGATGATGTCGGCCGCGGTCGTGCCGTTGATGCTGGTGATCTCAGTGCCGCGCGCAATCGAGGTGTCCTGGCTCAGGGCGACGACGATCCGGCCGTCGAGGATCCGGATGTGCACCGGGAGATGCGTGGCGGAGTTCGTGCGGAAGGTTTCAAGCGGTGCGGGGAGCTCTGCCTTCGTGTGATTGCAACGAATCTTCGCCAGCAGCAGCGCAACCTCGCCGTAGAAGGCCACATCCGTCATGGGTTCAGCGGCCTTCCGGCCAAGTCGAGCGAAGGCAGTGTCCATGATCCGGCGTGGCGTGTACCGATCGTAGCCGGCGTGAATCTCCTGCAGAGCTCGGCGGAGCAGCGCTAGGTCGGCGTTGGTCTGTGCCGGTGTGAGCGTGACCGCGGCGTAGCTGGACGCGGTGGTCTGACCGGACAGAGACAGCGGACACGCGAACGCCAGTGCGGCTGCGGCGGTGACACCAGCGATGGGTCGGACAGACAACACGCGAACTCCGGAAGTGAGGATGATGCGGAATCTCGGTCAGCACGTCGCCCGTCGCGTGCCGTGGAACGTGCGCGAGCAGACAGTTCGCGATACGATTCGGCTGCGACGTGCAGCCGCCACGTGGCGAGCACCAGCAGGTGGGCCGTCTCGCTCTGCAGCAGCATGCTGCGCGGACCAAATGAAATGACTCGGGGAGAGTGTATGTCCGGACAGAGGCTGAGGCGAGAGGTGCGGGCGCAATCCGCAGGTGCTGCGCGACGCAGTGTGGTGCGTCGGATCATGTCGCTGATCGTGATGCTGTTCGTTGGCGGACGCGCGATGGATGCACAGTCCGCCGCAATGCGCGGTGTTGGCATCGATCATCTGATTCTTGGAGTCGATGATCTCGATCGCGGCATGATGGAGTTTGCGCGTCGTACGGGTGTGACGCCGATCAAGGGTGGCGTGCATCCCGGAAAGGGCACCCAGAACGCGCTCGTGTCACTTGGTGATCTGCGCTACATCGAGATTCTCGCACCGTCGCGCGAGCCAGGCATCGCGCCTGACGAGCGCACGGCATTTCCGACACTCACGCCGGTGGGCTGGGCGCTGCATACGCGCGACCTCAGGCCTGTGGTGGCGGCGATTCGCCGCGCTGGATTCACGCCGTCCGACATCCGGCCCGGCGCACGCGCGCGGCCCGATGGCGTGCGCCTGACGTGGCAGACGGCGGAGGTGACTGGTGCCGGGCTCGAGGCGGCACCGTTCTTCATCGCATGGGGCGCCACGACATCGCATCCGAGCACACAGTCGCCTGTGGGCTGCACGCTTCGCTCGGTGACGATGACCGAGCCCGATCCGGCGCCCTTGACGCGATTCCTCACCACCGTCGGCGTGACGACGCCGGTACGCGTCGGCGCTGCGCGTGCGATGTCCGTCGTGCTCGCCTGCCCGGCGGGCGAGGTACGGTTCTGACTACGAGCTGAGCCGATCATCGCCCGATCCCGCGTTGGTCTCACGGCACCAGCGCCAGCGACCTGCAGCGCAGCGGCACCGTCGCGGCTCGTTCGCGGCACGTTCGCGGCACGTTCGCTACAGAGGCGTTCCGGCGCGCGGTATCTTGTTCCGTGACGCACGGGAGCACTTTCATCAGCGACGAACAGATGACTCGAGTTGCAGTGTTGGGAATGGGCCTGCTCGGCAGCGGCTTTGCAGAAGGGCTGCTGGCGCGTGGTGGCTCGGAAGTGGTGGTCTGGAATCGCACGACGGCGAAGACGGTACCGCTTGTGGCACTCGGCGCGACAGCCGCCGAATCGCCGGCAGAGGCGGTGCGCGGCGCCGATCGTGTGCATCTCGTACTCCTCGACGATGACACGGTGGATGCGACCATTGCCGAGCTGCAGGCGGCACTGCATCCGGATGCGATCATCATCGATCACACCACGACACAACCGGTACGCACCGCGTTGCGTGCCGCCGCACTCGAGACGGCGCGCATTGCGTATCTCCACGCGCCGGTGATGATGGGCCCAGGCGCGGCGCGTACCGCCAAGGGGATGATGCTCGTCGCCGGACCGCCGGAACGCTTCGCACTGGTGCGCGACGCGCTGGCGGAGATGACCGGTGAGCTGTGGTACGTCGGTGGACGCACCGATCTGGCAGCGGTCTACAAGTTGTTCGGCAACGCGGCGGCACTGTCGGTCGTGGGCGTGCTGGCCGACATCATGAAGATGGCGGATGCCGCGATGGTCGATCGGACCGGCGTGCTCGAAATGCTGGCCAAGGTGAATCTCAACGGTCCGCTCGGCATGCGTGGCACGATGATGGTGAGCGGCGTGTACGAGCCGAACTTCACGCTCGATGTGGCGCGCAAGGATCTGCGCTTGATGCTCGAGACCGCCGATGGTGCGCACACGCCGATGCTCTCGGCGCTCGCGACGCACATGGATGAGCAAATCGTGAAGGGGCAGGGGACTGAGGACTTCGCGATCATCGGGAAATAAGACGCTGACACCTGAGCTCACGTTCGCCGGCAACCTTGGCGTTGCGGCACTGGTCGGCCTCTCGGTCGGCTTTGAACGCGAGCGCAGCGGCAAGACTACCGGCCCCGATGCACGTTTCGCCGGTGTGCGCACGTTCTTCATGCTCGGGTTGCTTGGCGGCATCGGCGGGCACCTGCTCGCCGAGGGGAGTGCGGCCGCCGCAGTCGTGCTGCTGGCCACCGGCGGTGTGCTCAGTGTGATTGCGTACGCCTTGGCGGTACGTCGACCCGGCGCGACATCCGACGGCACCACGGAAACCGCGGCGCTGCTGGTCCTCGCGCTGGCTGCGCTGTCGGGGATGGGGCATCGCGCGATCGCCGCCGGTGTCGGCACACTCGTCGTGGCGGCGCTCGTCAGCAAAGAGCGCATTCACGGCGTCCTCGATCGGCTCGGTGAACGCGAGTTGATGGGCGCACTGCAGTTCGCGGTCCTGTCGCTGGTGATTCTGCCACTGCTGCCGGACCAATCGTGGGGGCCATGGGGCGGCGTGAATCCGCGCGAGTTGTGGATCATCGTGCTGATTTTCTGCGCCGTGAACTACGGCGGTTTCCTGCTGCAGCGCTGGGTGGGCGCGTCGCGCGGATACGCGGCGATGGGACTGCTCGGCGGATTGGTGTCGAGCACCGCGGTCACGCTGCAGTTCTCCCGACGCAGCCGCGTGGAGCCGACGCTGGCGTCGTCGCTGGGACTGGGCATCGTGGCGGCGTGCACGGTGCTCGTCGTGCGTGTGACGGTGGTTGCGACGGTCCTCAATCACGAGATCACGCGCGCGCTAGTGCCGTATCTCGCGCCGCCGTTCGTGGTCGGGGCGATCGTGATCGCCGTCGTGTTGTGGCGACAGCCGACAGGCCCGGAAGGGGAGCCCACAGCCACGCTGCATTCACCGCTACGCATCGGATCGGCGCTGCAGCTCGCACTGGCGTTTCAGGTCGCGATTTTCGCGATCCGGATTTCGCGCGACACGTTCGGCAATGCCGGCGTGCTGACATCGGCGTTCCTGCTCGGCCTGACGGACATGGACGCGCTGACGTTCTCGATGGCGCGGCTGGGCACAGCGCCGGAAGCGGTTGCCCTCGCGGCGCGCGCGATCGCCGTCGGGATGCTGGCGAACACGGCGCTCAAGTTCACACTCGCGATGGTCCTCGGTCAACGCGATCTGCGCCGTGTTGCGGGCGGTGGCCTGGCGGCACTCGGGTTGGCGGGTGCGCTGGGGCTCTGGCTCGGCCGACTGGGTTAGACACGGTCACAAGCAAACGCGCCCCGCTGAGTCAGCGAGGCGCGTCGTCACATCGGCGCAGGCGTGCTACTTCGTCAGCTTCGCGCCGGTCAACATGGCGAGCGCCCCGAACGTCGTCTGGGCGGCGTTCAGGCCAAGGCGGAAATCCTTGTCGCTGAACGTCTTGAACATGTCCGTCGGCTGATGCCAGTGCGGATCCCAGCCAGCGCCGATTTCCTTGCCGCGTTCGTTCTCGCGCAGGCTGATCGACGCGACGAGATCCTGAAACGGGCTCGAGTCGGTGTTCGTCATGTGCGGACCGACGGCGGCGGGATAGTCGGTGGCGAACTTCTCGTTCGCACCGTGCAGTGTCCACGCCAGCGCCTGCGACTGCAGCGCCATCTTGCTCGACATCTGGAACTCGATGTTGACATCGGCTTCCGGCCGCTGCTGCGGAGGAATCGTGCTGTCGGCGTTCGGCATACCGTGATCGAACAGCATCATGTCGTGCTGAATCATGCCGAGCCACTTCGGCTCCGGATACTTCCCGGATCCGGCGGGCATCTCCTTGCCCTGCATCGCGGCGCGCTGATCGACGTAGGCGCGCGCACCGTTCAATCCCGTCTCTTCGTTGTTCCACAACACAAAACGGATCGAGCGTTCCGTGGTGATGTCCCGGTGGCTGAAGACGCGGGCCAGTTCCATCACGAGCGCAGTACCCGAGCCGTCGTCGTTCGCGGCTTCGCCCCACCCGTGACCATCCATGTGCGCGCCGACGATGTACATCTCGTCCGGATGCGTGGTGCCGACCTTGGTGCAGAACACTTCCTGTCGCTGACCCGGCGTGGTCGGCTGCGAATTGAGCGCACGCAGTCGTGGGTCGGTCTGTCGCAGCGAGTCCATGTTCACGTACGTGCGAATGCGGTTGCCACGCGACCGTGCGCCGCCGACTTCGCGACGGATCGGGCCAGGCGGTGCGCCGGCAGGGCGGGGCCCAGAGGCCGCAGGCGGCGCGAAGTCGTACGTGACGCGCTCGGTATTCGTGCAACCGCCGGCCTTCAGCTGAGCCTCGATCCAGTCCACGGCGGCGCGATTGCGATCGGTGCCCTGGCGGCGGTCGCCGAAGACGGTGAGTCCCTTGATGGTGGCCTTGTAGCGATCGAAATCGAGACGACTGACCATGGAGCGGATCATGGCGTCGGTCGAATCGGTGCCGGCGGCGGCCTGTGCACGTGCGGCACATGGCAGCGCGAGGCACACCGCGGCGGCGATCAGGGCGGAGCGGACAGATGGCAGAGTCATTCGGCGGGGCGAGGCAGGATAGGACGACCGGGCCCGGACGTCGCTGGACGGGGCAAGCTGATGCGTCGTCGCGGGCAGCGCCAGATGCGACTCCGGACGCCGTGAGTGAACGATGCAGATACGCCGCCCGGAGCGGCTCCGCTGAGGCAGCGGACCACGCTCGGCAGACGACAGGTGGAACCCGGCAACAGGCCGCAGCCAGCGTGCCGAGTGCCGAGTCTGCGGATTGACGGTACAGTGACGTCATGGTCTATTTTGGTAGCATGAAGACCACAATCGCCGTTGCCGCGCTGCTGAGCTGGTCCTGTGCGCTGGGTGCCCAGATGACGCGGTGCGATTCCAGCGCCCTCCGCACACCGATCGGTGTCCAGGTTGACACGCTGCGCGTCCTGCTGCGGCGCGCCGATCTGGTCGCGCCGTTGCCGTCGCAGTGGGCGCTTCTCGCGCTGGACGAGGTGCGGCGCAACTTCGCCATGCCGACTGCACTCGCGTTCAGCGCGTACGTGAGCGGCAGAACGGCCGGTGAGGCGGTCACGACCGCGCACGCGAGCCTGCTGTTTGACGCATTGGCCGATGGCGACGTCCGAGTGCGGGGCATGCTGGCGCGCTCAGGGTCTGATGCGCTCGACGCAGCACTGGCCGCCGCCGTTCGACTGGCCGGTGCCCAACGTGCATTCGCCCCACTGCCCACGAACTCTGGCCGGTCCCTCCCGTTGGTCGCCGCCGTCATGTTCTGGCAGGGCGACTCGCTTCGGGCTGGAATGGATCTCGCAGAGCTGCAACTCCCGCGCTACCGAGATTTCGTGGCACTGCCTCAAGACAGCTCGACGTCGAATGACGAGATGGGCTCGGTGGTGCAGGCCATCGCGATGTTCGATGATCGCGGCAGGGTGCTGCCCGAAACCGTGGACTTCTTTTCCGTCACGGATCCGAACTTCGCCCGGCAATTGGTGCGGCGCACGTCCAGCGTGACGATCATACCGGTTCGCATCGCGGGCTGCGCCGTCCCGACGCTGCGGCGGATCGTGATGTTGCCGCCTCGCGACTGATGCGCGAACGGGAAGAGCAACGTGCTCTCCCCGTTCGCCCCGTCAGCCTCAGCCCTCGTTCACGTCAGCGTGACGAGCGTCTGCCCGTCGGGATGTACGATGCGCAGCACCTGATCCTTGCCGCCACCGTTCTCCGTCAGATCAACCTGCGTCACGCCGCTGATGGTGTGCGTGAGATGACGCCCCTTGAGCACGGACGTGCCGAACATCAGCGACACGTCGTTGCCGTGGCGATCGAAGCTGGCGCCGACGAGCGGCAGCTCCTGGCCGAGGACCTGAGCGCCGAAATCCGCCTGATCGATTTCCACCAGACACAGTCGCGCGGTATTGCGATGCGTGAACTGCGCGAGTTCCGCATCGAGCTGCGCCATCGGCATCGTGCGGGTCCGCTGGTTCGGGAGTTGTGCGGCACGCGATTCCGCCATGGTGCGCGCCGAGCCTGGCACGACGAGCACTGAGCACGGGGCGTTGCGGATCAATGTCGCGGCGACACTGCCGAGCAGCATGCGCCGGATGAAGCCATACCCGTGCGTCGCGGTGACGACGAGATCCGCCTTCTGCTCGGCGATGTAGCGCAGCAGCTGATCCGGTGCGCTGCCGGTGAGCACGACGCTCTCGAAGTGAATGCGATTCTGCGCGAACTTCTCCTTCATGTGCGCGAAGGCGGTCGCAGCCTGTGCGCGATACGCATCGGCGCGCTCCTTGAGGTACGCAATCGATTCGTCGAACGGCGGGCCGACATGGAGCAGCCAGACGGTGGCGTCAGGTGCAACGACAGACATCGCCACCTGTGCCGCGTACAGACTGAACGGACTGAAATCGGTCGCGATCACGACGCGCCGCGGCGGCGAGGTGAGCCCTTCCTCAACGGCGAGCACAGGCGCATCGCCAAGTTGCAGCAGTCGTAGCGCCGACTCACCGCCGAAGATCCGATCGAGGCCGTGGTGTCGGCCGCGTCCGATGACCACCAGTCGCGCATGCATCGTATCGGCGACGGCCGAGACTTCGCGCCCCGGCTCACCCATGCGCACGAGCACCGGCCACTGTGCCGTGGATGACACCATGCGGATCAGCTGAGCGCGCGTGGCCTGTTCGCGTCCTGCTTCAGTGTCGTCAAACGAATCCATCGAGACGACCATGCCATCCACGCCGTAGATCGGCACGTTCATCGGCTCGATCACCGTGACGGCGACGATCTCGGCTTTCGAGCGATCGGCGAGTGCGGCCGCAAGTGGGAAGGCGGCGTCCGATGCAGGCGTCGTGTCGGTTGCAACGATGATCGGTCCGTTCGGAAGAATTGTTGGGTCAATCGCAGCCAACACTTCTGGGGTGGCGTGCATCATGGTGGACATGTGAATCTCCGGTACCGAGGGGGCCGCACGTGCGCGCAAAATCAGCGTTGGTGTCGGCGAGCATCGCCGGAGGACACTGATCCTGCCTCGCGAAGGGTGCGCCCTGGTCAGGCTCGCGCGTATCAGGTATTACCTGACGCGATGTAGTGCATATTCTGCCGAGGCCGCCGCAGTGGACGGAGACGTCCTCTGCAGTTCGCCTGATCGTGCCGAACTGGGGCGAACACGTTGACTGCGAGGTTCCCGATGTGGTGACCTCGTCGTTGCAACTACGGCCGGCGGCCGCAGTATGCGCCACCTTCGCAGTGCAGCGGCACGAAGACCTCTGCCTGAATGCGCCAGCGTCCGTCGGTGTATCGCCATTGCGCGAGGTACGTGCCACCGATGCGTACCGGGCCATCGGGATCGGTCCACGTGCCGACCCACTCGCCCTCTTCCGCGGCAACGGCCCACGGCTCGAACGCAGTGATGCGCGACGAGGTGCGCACCCACTTCGTATCGGGCCGGCGCGTGAACTGCGTCTGCATCGAGCGGGCGTTGGCATCGGCGCCGGCTGTCTGCGTGCCGGAAGAGGCAACGACGTGAATGTCCGGCATCCACTCCGCTTTGATCGCGGTCGTATCATGCGCGGCGATGGCGGCGTTGGATCGCGCACGCGCGGCGGCGATCGCGACCGATGCGGGGCTGGTCGTCACGGGAACATTGGCGGAAGGCGTGTGACCTGCGCATGCGGCGAGCAGTCCGGCCAGCACCAGACGGGGCAGGTGTGCGTGCAGTGCGTGGAGAATTGTCACGGGCTGGAACATGGCCGCGCGCGATGTCGGTCGCAACACAGGTCGAGGTGGCTCGAGTACATCAATCGCGTCGTGAGCCGGGAATGCCGGCGTTGAAGAGTGTCACCCACGCATCGAGCCAGTCTGGTGCTGGCGGATGCATGATGTCGGCGCCCGCGAGTGCAACGACTTCTGCGGTCGGCACACTACCGCCGCCGCGACGCAGAAAGCGCGCGCGCACGAGTCCACCGGCAACCTCCTCGCTGCCGACGAAGAAGCGTTGTGACATCACGATCGACTTCTCGTCCCACCCAACCACTTCACTTTCGATTTCAAAACGGTCGCGCCAATTGAGCGATCGGCGGAAGAACATCGACTCCGCCGTGACGACGGGGAAGAACGCCGCGGCATTCAGCTTTGCCATCATCCCGCTGCGTCGCATCAGATCGACCCGTGCCAGATCCATGATGGTGAAGTAGCGACCGTTGTTCATGTGGCGAAAGACGTCCAGATCGAACAGCGATACGCGAAACGGCGTGCGGCACGGGCCGAGTGGCGGCACCCCGATGCGGGAACCACCGACGATCGCGAGCCAGAGGAGGCGCAGCCAGAGATTCATCTGTTGCCAAAGTGGCGCGGGAGCGAGTGGAAGCCGCGCACCATGACGTGCGCATCATGAGGACACATACACGATAGTCTGGCGCGGAAGTGGTGTGGTGGAGGGTCTCACGTGTGCCGCGTCGTGGTGCCTGAGGAGGCGTCGCGCGCACTCACCGTTTCGTTCCCGCAGACGACACTCAGACGCAGACCGTGCACCGTGCCGGCCATCGTTCTCTCCCGCAAGGAATTCGAATGTCGTCCTGTCCCTACACCTGGGTGCGTGGACTGTTCTCGTCCGGTACGAAGGCCGCGCCCGGCGAACCGGCGAAG
Organism: Gemmatimonadales bacterium; assembly: GCA_038231095.1. Lineage (GTDB taxonomy): Bacteria > Gemmatimonadota > Gemmatimonadetes > Gemmatimonadales > Gemmatimonadaceae > JACMLX01. Next base: position 9,917 of record JBBRLZ010000020.1, on the reverse strand, counting down.
AACCTGATGGTCCGCGTCGTGCGCGATGGAGAGGAACGTGTGCGCGTCGCGCTCCCGTCGCGCAGCGCGAAATGGCTGATCGAGCTCATTCCGGCAGACGTGGTCGCGAAGATCAAGGCGGAGCAGATCCCGCTCGAAGCAATCACGGAGGATCTGAATCAGCAGCCGGTGCTGTATCCGCGCCCGATCTTTTCGCTGAATGAGGAACACCGCCAGGTGACCGTCTGGCTCGAGTAAGCTGATCGGATGCGGCGCACGACTGCACCGAGTGGCGGACGCACAAGCACGACGCGCACGGGTGAGCTCCTTCCCTTGCGCGTCGTGCTTCTGTGCGGATTCAGGCCGCGATCGATGCGGCCGCGTGCAGGTCGATCTCGTTCGGCTTGCAGAACACACCCGATGGGTGGTTCGGCACACGGACCACCGAGTCGGTGATGCCAAGGGTGCTCTCCGTGCCACCGAGGAACAGGCAGCCGCCGCGCAGCAGAGTCTTTGCCATGCGGTCGATCACATCCTTCTTCGTCGGCACATCGAAGTAGATCAGCACATTCCGGCAGAAGATGATGTCGAACTGCCAGTACGCCGGATACGGATCGAGCAGATTGATCTCCTGATAGCTGACGCGATTCCGGATCTCCGGCTTGAGCTCGAAGCCTTCCGGCACCGGCGTGAAGTATTTCATCAGCATCGTCACGGGCAGGCCGCGCTGCACTTCGAACTGGTTGTAGAGACCAGCCTTGGCGCGTGCCAGTGCGGCCGCCGAATAGTCGGTCGCCACGATCTCGATCTTCGTCCCGCCAAGGAGGTGCTCGGTCTGCGCGACGATCATCGCGATCGAGTATGGCTCCTGCCCCGTGGAACTGGCAGCGCACCAGATGCGCACCGGGCGACCCTGTTCGCGCGCGCGCCTGGCCGTCGCGGGTAGGATCTCCCTTTCGAGTGCGACGAACGGTTTGTTGTCTCGGAAGAAGAGCGTCTCATTGGTCGTCATCGCATCGCACACGTTCTTGACGACGGCCTGCGGCGCGCCCTTGCGGAGCTCGGCGATCAATGCGGTGACATCCGCGTGACCATACGTGACGGCGACGGGTGGGAGCCGGCTTTCGATCAGATATTCCTTGCCCGGGCCAAGAGCCAGACCGCTGTGCTTCTTGAGCAGATCGGCGAGGAACGTGTACTCGTCTGGAGTGATCATGCGGCCAGTACTCCACATCGCGCGAGGATCGCATGCCCGATCTGCGGCAGCGGCAGCACGTCCGCCGGCAGACCGGCATTCACGACCGCGCCTGGCATACCCCACACAACACTCGTCGCCTCGTCCTGCACGATCAACCGACCGCCGTGCATGTGCACCTCCTTGCAGCCGCGCATGCCGTCTTCACCCATGCCGGTGAGTACGATGGCCAGCGCGCTCGCGCCGTAGATCGCGGCGATCGATCGCAGCATCGGATCGGCCGAGGGTCGGCAGAAGTTCTCGGGGTCCGTCTGGGTCAATCGCACGTACGGTTGGCCCTCGTTGGTCTGCACGATCATGTGAAATCCGCCGGGAGCCACGTATGTGCAATTGGGTTTGATGAGATCTCCATTCTTCGCTTCGACACACGATCGACCGGTGTCACGTTCCAGACGCTGCGCGAGCAGGGCGGTGAACACGGCCGGCATGTGCTGCGTGATGAGAATCGGCAGTGGAAAATCCTTCGGCAGGGCAGACAGCACATCGGCCAAAGCGTTCGGGCCACCGGTGCTCGATGCAATCGCGACCACCCGGACGGTCACGTCACCGCCGCGATTCGCCAGCAGTTCGGTGCGCACCGGCGGCGCATAGGTGCGTGCACCGTCCGCCGGACGGTGGTGGCCGCGCGCGGAGCGACCGATCGCACGCACTTTCGATGCGATCTCCTCGCTGATGGCCGCGAGTGTCGCGGAGCCTGTCTTCGCTGCCGGCTTTGCGATGTAGTCCGAGGCGCCCATGCCGAGCGCCGTCATGGTGACTTCCGCGCCGCGCTGGGTGAGTGAGCTGGCCATGATCACACGCGTGTCCGGGTGCTGCGACAGAATGAGTGGCAGCGCCGTCAGCCCGTCCATCTCCGGCATCTCGACGTCGAGCAGCACCACATCCACCTTCGTGTGGCGCAGCGCATCGAGTGCGACCTTGCCGTTGGGGGCCGTGGTGGCAACCAGCATGTCGGCCTGGGCGTCGATGATACGACCGAGTGCGCCGCGGATGACGGCGCTGTCGTCCACGATCAGGACGCGGATGGCGTCGGCGGGTTTCGTCATTGAACCCCGCACGCCTCGAGCTTCGAACCGATGATCGTGGCGTCAAAGGGCTTCATGATGTACTCCGACGCTCCGAGCGTGAGCGCCGTCTGGATCTTGTCGAACGACGTGTGCGTGGTGCACATGATGATCGGCGGCGGCGAGAGCATCGGCCGCGCCTGCACCGCGCTGAGAAACGACAGCCCGTCCATCACGGGCATGTCGATGTCGCAGAGCACTGCGTCGAACGGGTCGCCGGCGCTCAGCACCTGCAGCGCCTGCTCACCGTCTTCGGCTTCGGTCACGGCGTACCTCAGGCTTTCCAGAATCCGCCGGATCGCCTTGCGGATGGCGCCGGAATCATCGATCACCAGGATGCGCTTCATGATCAGATCTTCCGCAGCTTGGTGAGGAACTCGGTGACGGCGGCATTGAGGCGCTCCGACTCCACCGACAAACCACCAGCGGCGCTGCGGATGTTCTCCGCCGTGCGTCCACCTTCGGCCGCCACCATCGTCACGGTCGAGATGCTCGAGCTGACCTCCGCCGTGCCGCGTGCGGCCTCACCGACATTACGCGAGATCTCGCTCGTGGCGGCGTTCTGCTCTTCGACTGCACCGGCGATCGTCGTCGAGATTTCATTGATCTTGTTGATGACGGCGGCGATGTCCTTGATTGCCGATACCGCTGACGCCGTCTCGGACTGCACCCCGGCGATCTTGTTGCTGATCTCCTCGGTGGCCCGCGCCGTCTGACGGGCGAGCTCCTTCACTTCATTGGCGACGACGGCGAAGCCCTTGCCCGCCTCTCCCGCCCGTGCCGCTTCGATCGTGGCATTCAGCGCGAGCAGGTTGGTCTGCTGCGCGATCGAGGTGATGACCTTCACGACCTGACCGATCTCCTGGCTCGACACGCCGAGTTTGGCCATCGTTTCGGTGGTCTCGGAGGCCTGCCGCACCGCGACCTGCGAGATCTGCGACGCTTCCTGCACGCGGCCGGCGATCTCGCGGATACTGGCCGTGAGTTCTTCTGCCGAACTGGCGACCGTCTGCACGTTGCGCGTGGCCTGTTCGGATGCGGCAGCGACCGCCTGTGCCTGTCGCGTCGTCTCTTCGGACGATGCGGCCATGCCCTGCGCGCTGGCTTCGAGTTCGGTGGACGACGAGCTGACGACGCTCGCGATCGCGGCGACGGTGGACTCGAAGTTGTCGGCCATCTGGACCTGCTCGGTGATCACCGACCAGTTCACCATCGGGCCGACATACTTGCCGCTGGCGTCGTAGATCGCGACGGCGTTCAGATCCAGCGTCTCGGGCCCGACGCGGATCTTGGCGTTGTGCGGCAGATTCTTGTCGGACGCCAGCATGGTGCGCTGATGCGCTGGATCCTTGTGGAAGATGTCGATCGATGCCCCGACGATCTGGGACGCCTTGATCGGCAGATGCTTCTCGATGCGGGTGAGTGTCTCCAGCGACGCCGGATTGATGTACTTGATGTTGAAATCGAGGTCGCAGAGCATGAGGTTCACCTTTGCCGACTCGACCATCGGCTTGAAGAGCGCCATCTCGGCGCGCATCTTCACCAGATCGGTGGAGTCGGTGGCGTACTTCACGACTTTCATCAGGCTGCCGTCGCGGTTCTGGATCGGGTTGTAGGTGGCCTGGATGTAGCACACCTTGCCGCCCTTGCCGATGCGCTTGAACTCGTCGGAGTGAAACTCGCCGCGATTCAGCTTGGCCCAGAACTCCTTGTACGCCGTGCTCTTGGCGTAGTCCGCGTCGACGAACATCGAGTGATGCTTGCCGCGCACTTCATCGAGCGAATAGCCCACGACGCTGAGGAAGTTGTCGTTGGCCGTGAGGATCGTGCCATCGAGATTGAACTCGATCACCGCCTGCGACTTGCTGATGGCTGTGACCTGGCCCGAGAAGTCCGCCATGGCGTTGCTCTGCACGGTGATATCGGTGGCGAACTTGATGACCTTGTACACCTGACCGTTCTTGTCGCGCATCGGATTGTATGACGCCTGAATCCAGACGTCCTTGCCATTCCTGGCGATGCGGCGATACTCGCCGGCGTCGTACTCCCCACGCTTCAGCTTCGACCAGAACTCGCCGTACGCCGCGCTCGCCTTGTACGCCGCATCGACGAATATCCCGTGATGTTTGCCCTGGACTTCGGCAAGCGTGTACCCCATTGCGTTGAGGAAATTCGAGTTCGCCGTCAGGACGGTACCGTCGAGATCGAATTCGATCACCGCCATCGACCGGCCGATCGCCGCGACCTGCTCCTCCAGTTCCGCGAACGCCATGCCGAAGCCGACGTCTTCATCGTCTGCGACGGGAGTCGTGGAGACGTGTGTGATCGCACGCGCCGGTGGCCGCGTCTTGCCGGTGGTCTTGACGGCTGCTTTCACGATGCTCTTGCTGGAGCGGGCGCCCGGAGGCGTGATGCGATTGGAGGGCATGGTCGGGAGATTGGTACGGAGGGGAAATGACAGGGGGGTGGTGTCAATCGCAGTGTGGCTCGCCGAGTTTCGCGTCGTGAGCCCGCCACACGGAGGCTCAGCCCGACGGTTGCTCGAGGCGCAGCACTTCCTGCACGTTCATGACGAGCAGCAAACCACGATCCCGCCGCACGATGCCCGTGCAGGCGGCACGCCAGCGAGGGTCGAGTGTGGCGGGTGTGAGCTCGACCGTCTCCGTGGCCACGGAGACGACATCGCCTACCTCGTCCACCATGAAGGCGAACAGTTCGCCGTCGAGCAGCACCACCACGTTCATGATCTCGGCGTCAGCCGCTCGCGGTGGCAGGCGCAGTGTCGAGCGCAGGTCCACCGCCGTGACGATCTGGCCGCGCAGGTTCAGGAAGCCGGCGATCGCGTCGGGGGCCATCGGCACACACGCGATGCGCATCGCCACCAGCACTTCCTGTACGAGCATGACTGGTATGCCAAGCCACTGGTCGGCCAGTCGGAACGTCACGAACTCCTGCTGCGCCGCGGCGGTCCGAATGAGGGGCGCGTCATGTGTCGTGGTGCTCATGCGACCTCCTCGTGCGTGTCGGTGTGGTCGGATGGTGCGGCGTGTGCATGACGCAGGAAGTGATCGGTGTCGATGACTTCGGTGGCGCGTCCGGCAATCACGGCGACGCCCAGCACACCCGGGCGCGCAGCACGCCGCTGCAGCTTGACATGCTCCTCGACGATGTCGCGGATCTCGTTGACGGCCACGCCCATGGTGCGATTGCGATCGCTGAACACGATCACTGGGCGCGGATCCATGCTGCGCAGATTCAAGCCCGGGCTTGCCGCGACCACCGGCATCAACGCGCCGCGGTACTGCACAAGGAAGTGGCCATCCGCCTCTTCGAGCGCCGAGAGAGGAAACTCCTCGAGTCGTGCCACCAGCGAGAGCGGGACGGCCTGCAAGGCGGGATAGCCGGCGTCGAACAGCAGCACGCTTTCCTTGGCGTCCACCTGCGCGGCTGCGAGTGCGCGTTCGGCCGCCTCGGCAGCCCGCTCGGCTTCGTCACGAGTCTCGTTGCTCGTAACCTTTGCAAGGGTGGCGATGCCCGTCGTGTCGAGAATCATGATCACGCGACCATCGCCGGTGATCGTGCAGCCGGCATACGCCTGCAGGTGCTTGATCAGGCGACCGACCGGCTTGACGACGATCTCCTGCGTGTCGAAGACGTCCTCGACCACCAGTCCGAATCGCGATTCACCAACCTGGCAGACCACGATGTTGAATGTCTCGCAGGGCTTACCCGGCTCGAGACGCAGGAAGCTGCGCAACTCGACAAGCGGCAGGAGTGTCTCGCGCAGGCGGTAGAACTGGGCACCGTGCACGTTCTCCACCAGATGCCGCTGCTCGTCGGTCACCCGCACCAGTTCGACGATGCCGATCTGCGGCACAGCGAATGACTCGCCCGCGGTACCGACCAGCAGCGCTGAGATGATCGCGAGCGTGAGTGGAATCTTGATGCGTACCGTGGTGCCCTTGCCGAGGATAGACGAGAGCTCGACGGTCCCGCCGATCGCGTCGATGTTGCTGCGCACGACATCCATGCCGACGCCGCGGCCGGACACGTTCGTGACCTGCTCGGCGGTGGAGAACCCCGGTTCGAAGATGTAGCGAAGCACCTGAGCATCGGGCATCGCCTCGGCCACATCCGCCTTGATGAGACCACGTTCGATCGCCTTGCTCCGCACACGAGCCGCGTTGATGCCGGCACCGTCGTCGGCGATCTCGATCACCACGTGTCCGCCTTCATGGCGCGCACTGAGGCGAATCGTTCCCAGCTCCGGCTTGCCCGCAGTGCGGCGCACGGCAGGTGGTTCCACGCCGTGATCGGCCGAGTTGCGGATCATGTGCGTCAGGGGATCCTGAATCGCCTGCAGAATCTGGCGATCGAGATCGGTTTCGGCGCCCTGCATCACCAGCGCGATCTGCTTGCCGCTCGTGCTGGAGAGGTCGCGGACGAGTCGCGGCAGCTTGGTCCAGGCATTGCCGATCGGCTGCATGCGGGTCTTCATCACCGCTTCGAGCAGGTCGGTGGTGACGCGATCGAGTTGCTGGATGGGCTTTGCGAACGGCGACTCGTCTTCCGACGCGGCAAGTTGCAGCAACTGGTTGCGGCCGAGTGCCAGCTCACCGACCAGATTCATCAGATTGTCGAGGACATCGATGCCGACGCGCAGCGTGCTCTCGGACACGCTCGGGTGCGACTCCACATTTCCGCCACGGCGATCGATGCCGTCCCAACCGTTTGCGGCTTTCTCCGCCGTAGGGTGGGCGTCGGAGGCACGCGCGGGCGTCGCGACTGCCACCGTCGGAGAAGAGACGGCGATGGTCTCGGCTTCGGGTGGTGCGGTGGGCGCGATTGCCGACGGCGTGGGGACCGCGATTGGGCGGACGATCCCGGCTTCTGGTGGTGCGGTCTCCGATGCGGCGCCGACCGGATGCAGCCAGGCCTCGAGTCTCGCGATCAGCGCAGAATCGTCGCCCTGCGGCTCGCGCTCCGTCCGCTCGAGTTCCGTGAGGACATGTTTGATACGATCGACCGCCGCCAGCACATCGCCAATCAGCTCGGACCGAACCCGCAGGCGGCCAGCGCGCAACGCATCAAGCACATTCTCCGCCGCGTGCGCCACACCCTCGAGGCGAGCAAGGTCGAGAAATCCGCAGGTGCCCTTGATCGTGTGGATCGTTCGGAAGACGCCGTTCAGGCGAGCGATGTCATCGGGATGCTGCTCGAGTTCGACGATGTCGTTATCGAGTTTCGCGAGATTCTCGTTGCTTTCGGTCAGGAAGTCTCTGAGGAGATCGTCCATTCGTCATCGTGTCGATTGTGGCTTCTTCGCGGCTGCGGTGCAGTCGCATGTTCCAGAGCCTCGGACGTGACACAACGGACCTGAACTATTAGGACATTCCTGTGCAGTGAGCGCGCGTCAATCTTCGCAGCGAACTGCGACTGGATTCGCAACGGCGTCATTGACGTTCATGCATTCGATGCGCGCACCGAGACTGGAAGGCATGACGCTCATTCAGCTGATGTACTCGAGCAGGGCACGTGAAGGCATGGCATACGAAGAGCTGACATCAATGCTGCACGCGGCGGTCTCACGCAATGCCGCGCACGCCATCACAGGCATGCTCTGCTACACTGGTTCCGCCTTTCTGCAAGTGCTCGAGGGCGATCGGTCCGACGTCAGTCGGCTCTTCAACCGCATCGCGCGTGACGAACGACACACCGTGTGCGAGCTGATCGGCGTTCGCGAGATCACATCGCGCGAGTTTCGTGACTGGTCGATGAAGCTGATCGATCTTCACGGCGCCTTGACGCCCGAACGCCGCGCACTGCTGCTGCAGCACGGGCAGGGAGACGGCGGCGACCTCCGCGCGCTGTCATCTGCAGAAGCGCACGCCCTGCTGACGGAATTCGCGAACCGAGAGCTCAAGCCCAACTCGAACCGCGCCGCAGCTGGACGTCGCGCGACGCGCGTGATCTGACGTCGCGTGGCGGACGCGATTACATCGGTTCGCGCCGATAGAAGAGATCGTAAATCTGATCGTCGCCCGGCGCGCGGAACGAAAACTCGATTCCGGTCGTGATGTCGCGCGCGGTGTGACTGAGCGGCGCGATGTACTCAGAGGTCATCATCAGGGCGCCAGTTGGATCGAAACGCACCTGACCGCGATCGAGTTCGCGCTGTGTGCCGACCAGCGTGAGCGTCTTCCTGCCATCCGCCGTGGATACGGCGTACGTCGCGAAGTGCACCGCCACGTTGTATCTCGACGCCGGGATGCCGGTGAGAATGAGGTGACCGCGCTCGACGTAGACCTCGTAGCGCAGCACGGCATCACCGGAATTCACGCCGTACGCATCGACCAGTACGGGCAATGTTTCCGTGCCAAGTTGTGACAGAGTCAGTGTTTCACTCAACGCAGTTGTCGGCGCGTTGGTACCATCCGAGTCACAGCCGGCCAGAATCGGCACGGCGATCACACCCAGCGTCGAGACGACGCGGCGAACATTCGGCACAGTCAGCACAGTCAGCTCCTGCGGTCTCAGTGGAAGTTTCCACCACTACGCGCTCAGGGCTTTGCGGTTTCAGGCTGAATCAGCACGATGTGATGCTGCCCGTCATCCACCAGCGGCAGCACGCATCCGCCGAGTGCGATGCCATCGAGCATCACGCGCGCGCCATGTTCGCGAATCCCGGCGGGGTTGGTGACGTCGATGGCATAGGTCGAACGACCCATGCGATATGTGATCTGGAAGCCAGGCCACGACCTCGGGACGCACGGAGTAATCTGCAGCGTATCGCCGACCTTGGTGAAGCCGAGCAGCGATTCGAGACCGACGCGATACATCCAGCTGGCGGACCCGGTGTACCAGGTCCAGCCACCGCGGCCGAGATGCTCGGGCGAACTGTAGACGTCCGCCGCGACGACGTACGGCTCCACCTTGTAGCGCGCCACGCCCGCTGCACTTGATGTATGCGTGAGCGGGTTCAACATCTGGAACAGTTCGAATGCGCGATCGCCGTTGCCGTGCATCGCCGTCGCCAGCACCGCCCACAGCGCCGCATGCGTGTACTGGCCACCATTCTCCCGCACGCCGGGGAGATAGCCGCGGATGTAGCCCGGATCGGTGTCGCTGCCGCCGAACGGCGGCGTCAGGAGCTCGATCAGTCGTGTGTCCTCCAGCACGAGCTGTTCGTTGAACGCGTGCATCGCCATCAGTTGGCGCTCCATCGGTGCGGCGCCGGAGATCACGCTCCAACTCTGCGCGATCGAGTCGATGCGGCACTCCTCGTTCTGTGCGGAACCGATCGGATTGCCGTTGTCGTAGTACGCTCGCCGGTACCAGGCACCATCCCATCCGGCCTGTTCGGCCGCTTCGCTGTAGCGATCGCTCCAGTAACGCATGTGCGCCGCCTCGGCGTCGTCGCCACGGGCGTCCGCGATCTTCGCGAAAGCGCGCATCGTCCTGATCAGGAACCACGCGAGCCAGACGCTCTCGCCCTTGCCCTCGGCGCCGACGCGGCTCATGCCGTCGTTCCAGTCTCCGGTGCCGATCAGCGGCAGCCCGTGCGCGCCTGTCGTGCAGGCACGACGCAGTGCCCGGCGACAGTGCTCGTAGATGCTGCC
>JBBRLZ010000019.1:0-69139 GCA_038231095.1 Gemmatimonadales bacterium | reverse complement strand
TGCTTCAACCCGTCATGCAACTCCTCTGCTTCCCTCGTCGTGAGGCCTGACGGCCATACGCGATTCGGATCGTTATCAGCCATAACGATTCTCCTGGAGCTAGGACCTACCGTGCTTGACCCGCACGTGGGGGGACCATGGCCCGAATGGCCATGCAAACATGCAGCTGCGTGATTTCCGCTTGGCTCTTTTCGCTTGCGTCAGAATCACGGTCCTATTCTGCTCTCGGGATTGCTGGTGTCAAGTCTTGTTGTCAATTCCAACTGTCAACTCTTGTTGACAGTTACGCACACTCGAGCGCGCGCGCCACGACCGTCAAGAATCACGTAAACCACTGACAATGCTTGGCTTGGGTTACTCGGAGAGTTTCCCTGCGGCGCGCGCAGCGTAAGTAACCGGACAAATAGCTTTTTGACGAGTGCGTGCCGATCAACCCGCGCCGTTTGCCGATTCAGCGTCCCGCTGGTGGCACCGTGCCTGTTCAGCGCACCTGGAGTCGCCCGACGCGTCCCGATCGTGAATACAGCCACCGCGTTGCGCGAACAGCGCCGAGCCATCGGGCCGCCGCGTCTTCATGCGTGCAGGGGTGTATGCGCATCCGTGCTGGTGCGACGACGTCGCGTTACGGTGCCCAGCGCTGATTGGCCGTCGAAACGTCTGGACGCGTGCGCAAAGGATCGACGACGACCGACGTCACGGAGTGCGCTGATGGGATGCGCAGCGTCTGGGTCGCATCGCGTCGAAAATCGGCGGCCGAGATCACGTGCTGCTCCGACGTGCCATCATCGCGCGTGACGACGACCGGTTCGGACATGTGCACGCCGCCAGCCGAGCGAATCGTGACAGTGAGCGTGTCGCGCGCACGCACGACGTCGTCAATGCGCACGTCGAGATGACCCGTCCCGCGGATCCATTCGTCGACGAAGGCATCACGTTCGTTCCCCGCCGCAGCGAATACCATGCGGAAGAAATCCGCCGGATACGGGTGCTTCCCGGTCCACGCCTCGCCAAAATTGCGAAGCCCACGAATGAGTGCAGAATCACCATACTCCGCACTGAAGGCGCGGAGAACGACGACCGGCTTGTCGTAGCTCGCAGCCGTGTACGCCAGCGTACTGCCGAAGTGATCGGCGTGCGTCAGCATGGACTGCTCGGCGTGCATTCCAGTGATCGTGCGATACAGGTCGGGAATCCCATCGTCATCGTCGTCGTGCCCGACACTGGCGCGCAGGAGGCTGCGTTCGAGCCAACTCGCAAGCCCTTCGTCCATCCATGCGAAGCGCCGCTCGTCGCTGCCAACCTGCATCGGATACCACATGTGTCCGATCTCGTGCGCGAGTGTGGTGATCAGTTCGTGTGCATCGCCACTCACCGACGCGACCGCCAGCATGGGGTATTCCATCCCGCCATCGACGATGCCTTCGACGAGCGTCATCTGCGGCCACGGATAGGGCCAGAGCTGACGCGAGAAGTGTTCGATGCTCTGTCGCCCGTCGTCCGCCGCGCGGCGCCAGTCATGCATGCGCGGTCGGTAGAGCGCGTGGATCAGCACTGTATCCGCCACGGTGCCACCGACGCGCGGGATGAGTGCCGCCATGGCGTCCCACACCACGTCGCGCGACGCATAGAACGCAAAGTCGCGCACACCGTTGGCGGTAAAGCGCCACGTCAGCAGTGGGCCCGGCATCGTTGCACCGCGCACCTTGCGCAGGCTGTCGGTGACGATCGGAACCGCAGCGAAGCTGTGCGCCGCGCGCTGCAGATGCTCACGGACGACCGGCGTCAACACATCTGCCGGATTCTGCAGCACGCCGGTCGCGGCGATCAGATAGCCGGAAGGCGCGGTGATGCGCACGTCGTAGTCGGCATCGTCCATATAGAACTCGCCGGTCGCCAGATACGGGTCGACTTCCCAGCCCGCAACGTCATCGTAGACGCAGAACTGCGGGTACCAGTATCCGATCATCGTGACGCTGCCATCGCTGCCCATGCGCGGTGCGGCTTCCGTCGGAATGACGAAGTGCCACGCTGCGCGCACATCGACTGAGTCGCCCGGCAACAGCGGTGCCGGCAGCGTGAGCCAGGCGATGGTATTGTCGATGCGGAGATCGGGGCTCGTCCGTGTCGGGGCATCCGCGGGACACAGCCGCGTCGCGGCGGCGCGCGTGAGTCGCGTGACGCAGAACCCATCGATGTCGATGCCGCCGGTCACCGGCACCGTTTCGTCGTGCGGCGCGCCGGCGCGGAAGAGATTCTGCGCCAGACTGATAGCAATGGTTCGCAGCGTGTCAGGCGAGCGATTGCGATACCGAATCAATCCGTCGCCATGCAGGAGACGTTTCGCCGGATCGATCGTGGCACGCAATTCGTACCGCGCACCTTGAACCCAATACCGTGGACCGGGTGCGCCGCTCAGTGAGCGCGTCTCGCGACCCACCGCCGCCTGCCAGAGTGAGTCCGAATGTGTGACGACCCACGTGCCCTGCGGTGCCCGGCGCACCGATTGCGCCGGCAGCACCGACGACACGACGCACGCACCAGCCGCAAGGAGCCAGCGCGCACGCACTCCCACGGAACGCCCTGACTTACCGCTTTGCGTTCTTTGCGCCGTTCCAGAGCTGGCGGAAGAACGCAATCCCGACTGAAACGACGGCAAGGAAAATCACGCCGACAGCGAGGCGCGCGATGTTCGACGAGCCGATGTCGAGGCCAGCGGTTTCCGGCGTCACCGGCGTCATGACGCCGAAGTACCAGAAGACGTAGAACGCCGCCGCGAGGATGGCGACACCCAGTGCCGCGAAGGCCTGAAGCTTGAGCATGAGATAAGCGGTGAGAGCGGTCGGATTCACGGCGCGGAAGGAGTGCCCCGCGGCCGACGCATGAAAGATCGCCGGGCCAGCGAGCGGCGGCTAGTGGACTGGCGGACTACAGCACTTCGACGCCCGCGGTGGTGACCCGGTGACTGGCCCATGGCAGGATCCCGTCCGGCGGCGGTCCCTCGCCGAGCAGAATGATCGCCCGCAGCCGGGCCTCGGCCGACGCGCGGTCTCCCGGCGTGCGGGCGTGAATCGTCGCGATCGGATCACCGGCTCGTACAGCTTCACCGACCCGCACGCGGAGCACGATGCCGACGGCTGGATCGATGATGTCCTCTGCCGTCGTCCGACCGCCGCCGAGTGCGATGATCGCGTGGCCGATCGGTCGTGGGGGCAGCGCATGGATGGTGCCGCTGCGATCGGCCAGGAGATCCCCGATTTCGGGAGCGGCTGGCAGACGTGACGGAACGTCCACCGCGCGAACGTCACCGCCCTGCGCGATCACGATCTGCCTGAATTTCTCGAGCGCCGCACCGCTGTCGATCGCGGCGCGCAACGTGGCACCGGCATCACGGGGCGACATCTCCGGCCTCGCGAGGCGCAACATCTCAATTGCGAGTGCTTCGGTGACAGTCCACAGGTCAGCCGGACCACCGCCGCGCAGTGCATCGAGGCATTCGCGCACCTCGAGTGCATTCCCGCAGGCATTGCCGAGCGGACGATCCATCGCAGTGAGGAGCGTGACAACCGGCACGCCGGAGGCCCGACCGAGTTCGATCATCGTGCGCGCCAGTTCGAGGCCACGATCGAGCTCGGGCAGGAAGGCGCCACTCCCGCGCTTCACATCGAGCACGAGTCCTGTCAGCCCTTCCGCGAGCTTCTTGCTCATGATGCTGGCGGCGATGAGCGGGATGCACTCGACCGTCGCTGTCGCATCGCGCAGCGAGTAGAGGCGGCGGTCAGCTGGCGCAATCTCGGCGGTCTGTCCGATCAATGCGCAACCGATGTCCGCCAGCTGCGCTGCGGCGCGTGCGAGTGAGAGATCGGTGCGGAACCCGGGAATGCTTTCGAGCTTGTCGAGCGTGCCGCCGGTGTGCCCGAGCCCGCGCCCCGACATCATCGGCACGGCGACGCCGACCGACGCGAGCAGGGGTGCGAGAATCAACGACGTCTTGTCGCCGACCCCGCCCGTGGAGTGCTTGTCGATCCATGCAGGCGCATCGGCGGGTCGCTGCAGCGCCTTGCCGGTCGCGAGCATCGACGATGTCAGTGCACTGGTTTCGTCGGCATCGAGCCCGCGCCAGAAGATCGACATCAGGAGCGCCGCCAGCTGATAGTCAGGAACCGAGCCATCGGCCGCTGCCTGTGCGATTTCGCGCAGCTCGCCGGAACTCAAACGCCCGCCATCGCGCTTGCGCTCGATCAGGTCTCGCAGGATCATGCGCCGAACCCGGAGCCGCGGCGCGGGGTATAGTGCATGGCGTTGCCGTTCATCGCAGTCCCTGTTCGTGCTGCCATCTCGATTCCCATGAAAACGCCGTCATGCCATTGATTCGCATTGGAACACATCGCGTCGTGCTGGCCCTTGCCGCCGGCCTCTGGCTGGCACCACCCGTGTGCGCGCAGGATGTGGCGGCGGTGATTCAGGCGGCCGATCACGACCGCGCAACGTTCAATGCGAGCGCCGCCCTCGACCGCTTCGAGACGGCCCTCGCGGCAGCACCGGCGAGCTACGACCTCCTGTGGCGCGCGGCGCGCGAATCGGTGGATCTGGGAGAAGCGGCCCCCGACGCCGGAAAGCGGACGAGTTACAACAAGAAGGCGGAAGGCTACGCACGTCGCGCAGTGACCGCCAATCCCGGCGGCGCCGATGGACATTTCATGCTCGCGGTGGCACTCGGCCGCACCGCACTCTCGCTCGGCTCGCGCGACCGCGTGAAATACGCCGGCGAGATTCGCGACGAAGCGCTGGCGGCGGTGAAGATCGAGCCGCGTCACGCGGGCGCGCTGCACGTGCTTGGCGTCTGGAATGCCGAGATCATGCGTCTCAGCAGCTTCGCACGCTTTGCGGCGCGGAATTTCCTTGGCGGCCGGGCGTTCGACCAGGCCAGCTGGGCCGAAGCGACGCGCTATCTGGAGGCAGCCGTCGCCGCGGACCCCGGGCGCATCACGCACCGACTCGATCTGGCGAAGATCTACGCCGACACGGATCAGAAGACCAAGGCGCGGGCGACGTGTGACACTGGCGTGAAGATGCCGACGGTGGAGTTCAATGATGTGCGTTACAAGCAGGAGTGCACGCAGCTGTTGGCCAGGCTGCGCTGACGGCGCCGACGGCGGTGAGCACATACGAAAGCGGCGAGACCACTCGAGGTCTCGCCGCTTTCGTATGTGCTTGCGTTTCTGCGCTGCTACGCCATCCGATCCATCTTACGCCGGATCTGGCGGCTGCGTCGCCGTAGCTCGCGGCCCAGCTGATCCGTCGTGTCGTCGATGACATTGCCGGCCTGCTCGCGCAGGCCGTCTGCACGCTTGCGCACGATGCGGCGCAGGTCGCGGCCGGTGCGCGGTGCGAGCATGAGCGCGACGGCGGCCCCAATGGCCGCACCCGCCAACACCGCAAGAGCGACGGTCCCGGTGCCTGCTTCACGTGACGCGCGCACTTCAGTCCCGGACTCCTCGGTGCTCTCATCATCTTCTTCGTAAATCATGCATAGCCTCCCTTGAACGGTGTCGGGTCACTCACAGATGAATACCCGGTAAAGCAGATTCCGTGCCCGGCGGCCGAGTGCGCAATCGTGCGGCCGGCCGCGACGCGAGTGGCGTGTAGATTCGGCGTCGACCTCATCCGACCGCACATTCATGGCGACGCCCTCCTCATCCAGCATTCCCGCCGCACTGGCGCACCGCGCCGCTGCACTGCGCGACCAGCTGACTCGCGCCAGCTACGAGTACTACGTGCTGGATCAGCCAGCGCTGAGCGACGCGGCGTACGACAAGCTCTTCCGTGAGTTGCAGCAGATCGAGCGCGATCATCCCACGCTGCAGACGCCGGATTCGCCAACGTTGCGCGTCGGCAGCGAACCGCAGTCGGCGTTGCCCAAGCACTCGCACCTGGTCCCGATGCTGTCGCTGGACAACGCGTTCGACGACGCCGAGATGGCGGCGTGGGAGGAACGCGTGCGCAAACTCGTCGGCGACGTGGTGGAGGTGGCGGGATACAGTTGTGAGTTGAAGATCGACGGGGCCGCCGTATCGCTCACCTATCGCGATGGGTTGCTGGTGACGGGCGCGACGCGCGGCAGCGGGACCATCGGCGAAGACGTCACGCCCAACCTCCGCACGATGCACGACGTACCGCTGCGATTGAAAACCGACACACCTCCGGCGCTGCTCGAAATCCGCGGTGAAGCGTATTTTCCGTTCAGTCGCTTCGAGACAATGAACGCGGAGCGCATCGCGGCCGGCGATCCGGTGTTCGCCAATCCGCGCAACGCAGCGGCCGGCGCGCTGCGTCAACTCGATCCGGCGATCACCGCCAAACGTCCGCTGCGCTTCTTCGGCTACTCGGCGGTGCATCCCGATGGCGCGGCCGCGCTACCATTCACGACGCAGGACCAACTGCTCACGGCACTGCGCGAGTGGGGCGTGCCGATCGCGCCGCATCGCATCGTGTGTCAGACGCTCGCCGACGTGAATGCATGGGCGTCGCGCGTCGAACAGGAGTATCGCGCGCGCATCGACTTCGCGATCGATGGTGCGGTGATCAAGATCAACGGACTCGCGCTGCAGGAAGAGCTGGGCGAGGTGAGCGGGCGCGTACCGCGGTGGGCGATCGCGCGAAAGTTCGCGCCGGACGTCGCCGAAACGACGCTGCTGCGGATCGGCGTGAATGTGGGTCGTACGGGCTCGCTCAACCCGTACGCGGAGCTGGAGGCGGTGGAGATCGGCGGGACCACGGTGCGGATGGCGACGCTGCATAATTTCGATCAGATCGCATTGAAGGATCTCCGCGTTGGTGATCGCGTGCTGGTGCAGCGCGCCGGCGAAGTGATTCCGCAGGTGATCGGCCCGGTACCGGAGAAGCGAAGCACGACGGAATCACCGGTGCCATTCGAGGCGCCCACAGTCTGTCCGTCGTGCGCCACACCCGTGCGTCGCGATGACGATGAAGTGGCGCTGTATTGTCCGAATGTCGCCTGCCCCGGGCGGTTGCTCGAAGCGCTCGTGCATTTCACGAGTGTCGATGCGATGGATATGCGCGGGCTGAGCTACGCGCGCATCGAGCAGCTGGTGGAGGCCGACCTGGTGCACGACGCCGCCGATTTTTTCACGCTCACGACCGAGCAGATCCTGCCACTGGATCGCATGGCGGAGAAGAGTGCGGAGAAGCTGATCACGGCAATCGACACGTCGCGCGTGCAGCCGTTGTCGCGCCTGTTGAATGCACTCGGCATTCGGCACGTTGGTGCAGTGGCGGCGCAGCTGCTGGCCCGGCGCTTTGGCAGCATCGAGGCACTCCAGGCGGCGTCGATCGACGAGATCGTGGCGGTGCGCGGCATCGGCGACGTGATCGCACAATCGGCGCGCGAGTTCTTCGATGATCCGGCCGGGCAGACGCTGGTGCGCAAGCTGATTGCGGCGCGCGTGCAGACGACCGAGCCCGATGTGAGCGGCGGCGACGGACCGCTGAACGGACTGACGGTCGTGATCACCGGCACGCTGCCGACGCTCTCACGCACCGACGCGACGTCGCTGGTGGAACGTGCCGGTGGTCGCGTGACGAGCAGCGTCTCGAAGAACACCTCGTTCCTCGTCGCCGGTGAGGACGCGGGTTCGAAGCTCGACAAGGCGCGCGCGCTTGGCGTCGAAGTGATCGATGAACCGGAAATGCAGCGTCGTGCCAGCGCGGTGTAGTGCGCCGGCGCGACGTCGGCTACGCGCTGCGATAGGCGGAGTAGGCCGGGTTGAGCACCAGCTCACCGTTCACGAGCAACTCGCGATCCCACGGCAGGATGATGGCCGCTTCCGTGGCGATGGCAGCGAAGTCGGGATTGAACGGTCCTGTCTTGAATCCGACCGCAGTTTTGACGCTTTCGGCACCGACGTTCACGATGGCGGCCTTGGCGAGTCTGATGGTGTCGCCGGTATCACAGGTTTCATCCACCAGCAACACGCGCTTGCCGCGCGCAGCGGACGGCGCCTCGCCGAAGATGGCCGGTGTTTCACGCACCTGTGCGTCGGGGCGATAGCGTCGGCTGACGGTCATCGAGACGAACGGGCGATCGAGAATCGATGCGATCGTCGCACCGGGAATCACGCCGGCGTTGGCGATGCCGATGACGAGTTCGGGGTCGAACTCGCGTGAGACTTTCAGCGCGAGGGCGCGTGAGAGTTCGCCGAAGAGCTGCCATTCGACTTCCAGCACGCCCTTGGCTGGGTCCACCGTGGTGCGACGCGGGGGCATCACGACTGCTCCATGTGCGGGGCGAACTGAGCCGCGACGCGTCCGATTGATCGCGACGTCGGACCATGTCCGTTGCGCGAAGGTACTTCGAAAACGGCAGCGCTGCAGTGTGATCAACATTGCTTGACACGGGTCCGGGCACGTAACTTGTGCAGAATCACGAGTCCAGTTTCGGGTGCGCCCGACGGTGGAATTGCGAAGATTCCTCATTGTCCCTGTATCCATGACCTGGTTGCACCGTGTCTCCGATGGCGTCTCGCGTCTCCTCGGCGGTCAGCCCTCGGACCGGGATCGCGCTGCAGGTCGGCCCGATTTTGTCGCAGAAGGGCTGGCTCTGGAGAAAGTGAACGACCTCGACGGTGCGCTGACGTCGTATCGATTGGCACTGCGCACGAGTCCGGACGATCCGAAGATTCTGCTGAACATGGCGATCGTGTTCACGAAATCGGCGCGGTATGACGAAGCGATCCGGACGTACCGGAAGATTCTCGAGTCGGCACCGACCCATCCGGGTGCGACGTACGGTCTGGCGTTTCTGTTGATGAAGAAAGGCGACACGGACGGCGCGATCGAGCAGCTGGAGACATTTCTGGTAGCGGCCCCATCCGGCGGCGACAGTGCGCGGTGGATCGGCCATGCGCACCAGACTTTGCGTACCTTGCGTGGCGAGCCAGAAATCACAGAGACTGCCGACGATGCCGTCGCCAGAGCCCCGGTGGATACGCCGGTGCGACATGCGGCAGTGCGCGGGATGCAGTCCGACCCCACGCAAAACGAACTTCCGGGCCTGAAGGCCACCGGCACCGACGGACTCCGTCACGGGAATGACGTCTGAACAACCACTCGGCCGCGTGCTCGCGGTCGTCAGTCAGAAGGGCGGAGTCGGCAAGACCACGACGGCGGTGAACCTGGCCGCCGCGTTCGCGCGGAAGGGATTGAAGACGCTGATCGTGGATGTGGATCCGCAAGGTGCCGTGCGGTACGGTGTCGGGCTGCGCAAAGGCCATGCGACGGTCGGCTTTGCGGACTATCTGCGCGGCACGGCCTCGCTGCGCGACATCATCCTCCCAACGCAGCTGCCGTGGCTGCGGGCAATGCTCGTCGGCAGCGTGAACGACGCGGCGGAGCATGAAGACTACTCGCGACGCGCCGGCGAGACGGCACAGCTGTCGCAGCTGCTGCGCGTGGCCCGCGAACGTTGCCACGTGGTCGTGGTGGACACGCCGCCGGGGCTCGGTGGGATCGTGCGGGCCGTGCTGAGCCTCAGCCAGCACGTGATCGTGCCTCTGCAGTGCGAGCCGCTGGCGTTGCAGACAACCCCGCAGATTCTCCGTGGCATCCAGGATGCATTGCAGTCCAATGATCAACTGGCGCTGGAAGGGGTACTCCTGACCATGTACCAGGCTGGAAATTCCTCCAGCGAGCGCACCGCCCAGTACATCCGCCAGCATCTGCCGCAAAATCTCGTGTTCGACGTCGCCATCCCCCGTTCGGCCGCCGCTGCGGATGCGTTCGCGGCCGGCGTACCGGTCGTGTTGCGGAATCCCACAGATCCGGCCTCACTCGCGTACGTGAATCTGGCCGCGCGACTGGCGGAGCATTTCGCGTGAGTCGTGCCCGGCGTGGCATGCTTGCCGCGCTGCTGGTGAGTGCGGCGGTGGCCGCGTGCACCGAAGTGAGCACCGATCCACAGTTCCCGGTGTCGCTGCAGTTCGACTCGTTGCCGTCGGCTGCCGTCGTGATCGGCGATACGATGCGCGGCGCGGATCTGCTGCCGGCCGCGATCCCTGCCCGCGCATACAACGCCGTCGGTGCGACGCTTTCCGATTCGCTGGTGCGCCTGATCGGCACCGATACGGTGTCGGTGAAGGCATTCAGCGTCGTCGCTGGCCTGAAACTGATCGGGAAGATCATCGCGCCGTCGGTGCGAATCGTGGCGCAGGCGGGCGCACTGCAGAGTCAGACGCAGACCTTCGCGGTGGTGCCGGTGCCGACGCAGCTCGGTCGCTTCGCCGCCGATTCCGCCGACTCCGTGATCTTCGACGCGCCTGACACGTTGCAGCGTCTCGTGACGGTGAAGGCGCAGCTGGTCGCTGACACCGTGTTGCTGAGCGGGCTTCGCATCAAGTTCCGCGTCGTGAGCTTTCCGACCACGCTGCTCGACTCGGTGCGCATCGTCTCCGCGACATCAGAGCGCAGTGTCACGTCGGCGATCAGCACGGGCGGATCGGCCTCGGTTCGCGTCAGGACGTATCCGAAGGCGGGCGTAACCGATACCAGCGCCGCTGTGATCTCCCTCGAGGCGTCGAGCATCGCGCTGGGTCGCAGTGTGCCGCAAAGCCCTCTCTCGTTCCGCGTCCGACTGATCCGGTACAAGTTCCCGACCTCGCGGTAAGGGCGTGCGGGCGGCTCGGGCCAACGGCTGGCGCCATCCTGTGCACTGCCCTAGCCTCCGCACGTCGGCACAGAGGCTCCGGCCGGGCTCGCCTGTTCCGCAACGGTTTGCATCTGCTGCCCGGAGGACCCATGGCCGTCTCCCCGATTGATCCGCCGACGACTGCGTCGTCAACGCCACTCACGGTGCATCGCGGTCCGCCGCGCCCGGAGCCGGGCACACTGACGCGACTCTTCTTCGACGCGATCGCGAAGCATTCCAAGCCTGCGGCGCTGCGCTTCAAGAAGGACGGCGTCTGGGAGGCGATCTCGCATGCGCAGCTGTTGCTGCACGTGCGTCGCACGTCACTCGCATTGCAGGAGCTGGGGCTGACGCGCGGGGATCGCGTCGCGCTGCTCTCGGAGAACCGTCCGGAATGGGCGATCGCCGACTACGCGTGCCTGACGGCGGGTCTGGCCGACGTGCCGATCTATCCGACGCTCCCGGCCGAGCAGATGGTGCATATCCTGAACGACAGTGGGGCGGCGGTGATGTTCGTCTCGACGCCGGAACAGGCGGCGAAGATCGCGCGCATCCGTCCGGATGTGCCGCAGCTGCGACGCGTGATCAGCTTCTGCGCGCCCGCACCGGTCGGCTGCGACATCACGATGGATGAATTCATGGCGCAGGGTGCTGCGGTGGATTCTCCGGAACGTGCGATCGTCTGGAAGGCGACCGCCCTGGAAACGCAGCCCGACGATCTGGCGACGCTGATCTACACCTCCGGCACGACGGGACTGCCGAAGGGTGTGATGCTCACGCACGACAATCTGCACAGCAATGTCGCCGGTTCACTCGCGGTGCTGAATCCACAGGATGGAGACGTCGCGCTGAGCTTTCTGCCGCTGTCACACATCTTCGAGCGGATGTCGGGCCACTACATGCTGTTCTCCGGCGGCTGCATGATTGCGTACGCCGAGTCGATCGATGCGGTGGCGGCGAATCTCGGCGAAGTGCGCCCGACGATTCTCAGTTCAGTGCCGCGTATCTACGAGAAACTGTACGCACGGATCATGGAAGGCGGTAATTCGGGATCGGCCGTGAAGAAGGGCATCTTCCGGTGGTCGCTCGGTGTGGCGGACGCGTGGGCGGATGCGTATCTCGCGAAGCGCCAACCCGGGGCAGCAGTCGCGCTCAAGTACGCGATCGCTCAGAAACTGGTGTTCAGCAAGATCCAGGCACGTCTCGGCGGACGGTTGCGCATCGCCTGCAGCGGTGGTGCGCCACTGTCGTCGACGATCAACAAGTTCTTCGTTGCGGCCGGCCTGACGCTGGTCGAAGGCTATGGCCTGACGGAAACGAGCCCAGTGATTTCGGTGAACCGTCCGGACAACATTCGCGTCGGCACGGTGGGGCAACTGATCGCTGGTGTCGAAGTCGCGATCGCGGCAGACGGCGAGATCCTGACGCGTGGCCCGAGCGTGATGAAGGGCTACTATCGCAACCCGCAGGCAACGGCCGAGGCGATCGACAGCGACGGCTGGTTCCACACGGGAGACATCGGCACGATGCAGGATGGGTTCCTGCGCATCACCGATCGCAAAAAGGACATCATCGTCACGGCCGGCGGGAAGAACATCGCGCCGCAGCCGATCGAGAACACGGTGGTCACGAATGCCTTCGTCAGTCAGGCGGTGATCATCGGCGACAAGCGCAAGTTCCCGGTGATGCTGGTGGTGCCGAGCTGGGATGCGCTGCTCAAGTGGACGGAGCACAAAGGCATCGACTCATCGAATCGCACCGCGCTGCTGACGAATTCGCAGGTGGTGGACAAGCTGGATCGTGAAGTACGCAGTGCGCTGACGCATCTGGCGAAGTTCGAGTCACCAAAGAAGATCGCGTTGCTCGAGCACGAGTTCACGATCGACGGCGGTGAACTGACTCCGTCGCTGAAAGTGAAGCGTCGCGTGATCAACGAGAAGTACAAGGGCGTGATCGACGCGTTGTACGACGAACCGCGGTGACTCTGGTCAGCGTTGCGGATTCACGCCCGTCACGCGGTAAAGAGCGGCGTTGCTGGTGCGCGCTTGAGCTGCACGGGTGCGCTCGCGGCGGGGAGGCGCTCGGCCACGACGACGTCGCCATCGGTCGCGAGGGGGCGCCAGAGCGACGCGTCGAGTGTGGTGGATGACGGGGCGACGAGGCGACCGGTGGTGCGCACGACGCGGGCGGCATGTACGAGGTACGCCGGTTCGGCATGCGCCGCGTCCAGCGCGAGGCCGCGCAGCGCGCCGGTCGCGAGCGGAATGCCGTTTGCTGGCAGGCGCAGCGCACTGATACGTTCGTCGGGTGCACGCTGCGGCGCTGCATCGCCGAGCATCAACTTCACATGCGGCAGGATGCGTCGCAGCGACGTCGCGGCCGCCGACCACGCGCCAATCAGCAGAATGGGTTGCGGCGCTTCGACGAGGTGCAACTGCGCCGCGAGGCGGAACGCTGCTTCGTCGTCGAACGCCTGCGCCTGCTCCGAGACGGATGCGGTGCTGAACAGCACTTCGCCATCCACGATATCGAACGTCGCCCGACAGACCGGGCAGCCGAGCTTTCCTTCAATGATGTGACGGCCATCGGTGCGCGTGCTGGTCGCGACGAGCCAGCTGTCCTGATGCGCATTCGGGCAGCGCAGCGTGTCGATCAACTCGGTGAACACGCGGCGTCAACTGTGCGAGAGGCGCAGTTCGTCGATGTTCACGCTCGCGGGACGTGACAGCGCGAACCAGATCGCATCAGCCACGTCATCCGCGGTGAGCATCGCACTGCGTGGCGTGAAGCCGGCGCGTTCGTCGGGATTGACGGGATCCCAGAGCGGCGTGTCCACCGGCCCGGGTGACACGAGCGTGGCGCGCACCCCGCTGCCGCGCAATTCCATGCGCATCGCCTCGTGCAGCGCCCGCAGGCCGAACTTGCTGGCGGCGTAAGCGCCGTTCTCGGGGAAGACCGAGCGGTCGGCGATCGAACCGAGCGTCACGATCGTGCCGCTCCCTCGCTCGCGCATTGCCGGCAGCAACGCGTGCGTGAGCAGGAACGGAGCGATCAGGTTGGTCTGCACGACGGCACTGAAATCCGCCGGTGACATCGCGTCGACCGCGGCCAGCTGAAAGAGTCCGGCGTTGTTGATGAGCAGATCCGGCGCGCGACCGAAGTGCGCGGTGACCTCCGTCGCGGCGCGCGCCACATCGTCCGCGCTCGTCACGTCACACGGAAAGGCGCATGACTGATCACCCAGCTCGGCGGCGAGTGCGGAAAGCGGCGCGGGCGTGCGCGCAAGCAGGGCGACCTGGACGCCCTCGCGCACGCAGCGGCGGGCGAGTGCGGCGCCAATGCCCTTCGAAGCGCCGGTGATGACGGCAGTCAGTGCGGGAGTCATGCCGGAAATGTACCGCCGCCGGCGCGATCAGATCGGCCGGCGGCGAATGGGTCGAGCGACTGACGGAAGCGCCGTGCTCAGCGCGGTCCGTGCGCGAGGCGGAGGAACTCCTCGCGCGTCTTGGCATCGCTGCGGAAGTTGCCGATCAGCGCCGAGGTGATCGTCTTCGAGTTCTGCTTCTCGACGCCGCGCATCGCCATGCACATGTGCGCACACTCGATCACGACGCCCACGCCCTTCGGCTTGAGCACATCGGCAAGCGCCTGCGCGATCTGTTCCGTCATCCGCTCCTGCACCTGCAGACGGCGCGCGAAGACCTCAACCACACGCGCCAGCTTCGACAGTCCGACGACCCGTCCGTCGGGGATGTAGGCGATGTGCGCCTTGCCGAAGAATGGCAGCATGTGATGCTCGCACATCGAGTAGAGCTCGATGTCCCGAACCATCACCATGCCATCGGCGCCCTCTTCGAACAGTGCATCGCCGATGACCTCCGACGCATTCATTTCGTAGCCGCGCGTGAGCCACGCCATCGCCTTTGCGACACGACTTGGCGTCTTCAGCAGCCCATCGCGGTCCGCATCCTCGCCGAGCAACTCGATCTGCCGGCGCACGAGACCTTCGTACTCCGCGAGCGCGGTGCCGGAGACAGCGGGGCGGACGCCATCAAACGCCTCATCGGCGTCGTCGGTCCTAACGACCTGAATACTCGACATAGTTGTTTTCAGTCTCCCAGAGACGGAGCCTGCTCAGCTGCGCCGGTGCCACATGTGGCACGATGGCGTTCCAGCAGGCCACGACGATGTTCTCAGCCGTGGGATTGATCCCGCGGAGAATCTCGACTTCGAGGTTCAGGTTACGGTGGTCTACCTGATCGATCACTTCACGTTCGACGATGTCGCGCAGATGGCCGAGATCCATCACGTACCCCGTGATCGGGTCGATCTCACCCTGCACCGACACTTCGAGCGTGTAATTGTGTCCGTGCCAATTCGGGTTGTTGCACTTGCCGAACAGCCGGGTGTTCTCGGCGTCGGAGAGGTCAGGGTTGTGAATGCGATGCGCTGCATTGAATCGCAGGCGCCGCGTTGCAGTCACGATCGGCATCGGCACTCGGTGATACCCGTCCAGAGCGGCCAGGGCATCGGTCATAAGGGTCACGGCGGCAATTGATCGCGCCGCACTGCGCGGCCCACGACCGGGAGCTCCGGATGCAGACCACTCGGTACTAAGAAGCTATGCCGTTGACGCGTTCCCGCGGGTCCCGAAAAACGAACATGGGCGCCCCTGTGCCAGGGACGCCCATGTTCACCAGAGTGGAACGAGAAGGGGTTTTTGAAGCCCGTCGATACGCTACAGCCCTCACCCGCAGCCTTCCGCCTTCCCCGCACTGGGGCATGACGTCAGCACGATTTATCGGACTTCACCGGCAGACTTATCGGCTCAAAAATTATGCCTTCCCGTTCCTGATCTTTCAGCTGCGCAGAAGGTAGGTCTCCGTGCAGACATTCGTCAACTGGACGGACGGACAGTGAGAAACGTCACACCGACATTCCACCTGCGCTGCCCGCCGATACTCAGATTTCCCAGTTCGACAGCATCACGCCATCGACAGGTTGCGACGGCTCCGCGTACTGCGCCATCGTCATGCGCAGATCGGTCCAGCGCACGCGCCCACCGCGTGCGATCAGCGACGTGTAGAGTCGTGACGCATCACCCTGCACCCGGATCGCCACGCGCCGCGTTCCACAGCGACGCGCGTACTCCGTCAGCTGCGTCACGAGCTGCAGCGCATCGGCGTCGCTCGCGGCAACCAGCTTGAGGACGCGCACTTCGTCCCGCGCACGTCCTTCGACCAGCGGCGCCGAATGACAGATTGCGAATGCGCGCACGGCACTGTCCCGCCGCACGAGCACGGTGTCGCCGATCGCCAGCACGTCGGTGATGCGCATTTCGCGCGTGAAATCGTAGCCGTCGCGCATGCCGGCGGTGAGCTGCGCGCACTCTGCGATCGCGGCGTCGCGCTCCACCTGCGGCAACCGGCCGAGCAGTGTGATCGGACTGTCACTGGTCGCCGCATCGAGCGTGACGGTGATCGTGAGCGGTCCGGGCACGAACCCGAGCTGCGAGTAGAAGCCGATGTTGTCCATCGTACGCGGCATGGTCTCGAGGCCGATCACCCGGCAGCCAAGCGTGCGCAGATGCTCCATACCGAATTCCACGATCGTCCGGCCAACGCCGCGCGCCTGCAGCTCGGGCATCACGGCGAGTGGCCCCATCCAGCCTTCCGTGCCACTGCGATGCGCGATGTTGAACGCCGCAATCGCACCACGATCGGTGCGCCAGAGCGCTGCGCCGGCCCCGGCGCCTTCGATGGCGTAGCGCCAGATCAACGGATTGAGGAATGGCACGCGCACACCGACCAGCCCGTCCTTGCGATAGCGCTCGGAGAACGCGTCGCTGAAGACGGTGTTGAGGGCCGGAATGTCCGCCGGCTGAATCAGTTCGGGACCGAGGATGACCGGGTCCGAACGCCACGTGCGCAAACTCGCCACCGTCAGACCTCCACGCCCGCCAGGGTTTCCGACTGCAGTCGGCCGCCGTCGCGCTGTTCCACGATCGCCCGGCCCGTCTCCTCGTCCACGCTGACTTCGAGCACCCGATCGAGGCCATCGCGCACGCCCTCAATATGCGTGATGACAATCACCTGCTCGAACCGATCCTGCAACCGGCGCAGCAATTCCACGACATTGGCGCGACGCTGCTCATCCAGTGAACCGAACACTTCGTCGAGCACCAGCAGCGAGAATGGCTGCCCGCTCCGTTCGGCGATGAGCTGAGAGACGGCCAGCCGCAGCACCAGATTCGCGAGGTCCTCCTCGCCACCGGAAATCACCTGACGTGGTACCCCGCCGCCGATGAGGATGATCTCGTAGTTCTCGTCGAGTTCAAACGCGTTGTAGCGGTCGTCCGTCAGGTCGGTCAGGAACGATCCGGCAATCTCGCCAAGTTCGGGCCGCAGCCGCGCATTGAGCTCGGTGCGCAGCTCGCCATAGGCGGCATCGAGTTCGTCGTGCACGCGGCGCTCCGTCTCCAGCTGTCGCTGTTGCTCGCGGACACGCGCCGCCTGCTCGGCCGCGGTCAACGCACGGGCCAGCGCTGCCGCCGCATTGCTCGCGTCACTCTCAGTGCCTGCGCGCACGACAGCCGCCGCCTGACGCTGCTGCGTCGCGGCCTCCCATGCAGCGAGTGCGGCGCTGTGCTGCTCGGCGCTGAACCCATGCGTGACACGCGCCGCGCGTGCGCTGCGCACCGCATCGCGCGCGGCAGTGCCGGCGCTGTTCGCGACGGCCAGTCGTTCGAGGCGCAGCGGGAGTTCGTCGGCGACGCTCTTGGCGGCGGCGTGACGGACTTCGAGTGCCGTCAATTCAGCTACGGACGTCTGGAGCGTCGCGTGATGCGCAGCATCGTACTCGGACGCGAGCTGCTGGACCGCGCGCACGCGCTCGTCGCGCTGCGCGGTCAGCTGCGCCAGTTCACGGTCCTTCTCCGCCTGTTCCTTGAGCGCCTGTTCGATCTTCAATTCACGGCGTTCGAGGTGTCGCACGGCACTCTCGCTCTCGACGCGCACCGCCTCGAGCGCGCGCAGATCGTCGGGCTCGGCGTGGAGCTGCTCGCCGCGCTGCTTGAAGTAGAGTCCTTCCACACGCAGCGTCTCGAGCTTGTCACCCAACTCCTCGAGCAATGCCGCGTAGCTGGCGCCGAGGGGTCGCAGGCAGGTTGGGCACGGCGCATCAGGGCCGAGTTCCTTGATGCGGTCGTACTGGACTTTGATGTCGGCATACTCGTCGCGCTTCTGCGACAGGAGCGTCTCCGCTTCCTGGCGGTCTCGAACCCAGTCCGTGCGGCGTGCGTTGGCCGCGTCGATCGCCGCCGTTGCGGCAGCGCGCCCGTTGACCAGCGCCGCCTGTGCTTCCGCGCGCAACGTCGGCGCCGGCGCGAGTTGCGCGAGACGCGCCGCCGCGGCGTCAACGCTGCCCGTCAGGCGCGCAATCTCCTCGGTCAACGCCTGGCGTCGCGCCGCCTGTCGCGAGCGTTCCTCGACCTGCTGCAGCTCGAGACGGAGCGCCGCCAGCGGTGCGAGTTGGGCGAGTACCGCCGCGAGTCCCGATGCGATCTGCTGCGACTCATTCACCGCAACCTCGGCACGCTCCACATCACGCACCACCGATTCGACCTGTGCGTCCGCGCGGATGATGACGGTCTGCAGTTCGACGTCGCGCGCGCGGGCACGCTCCGTCTCACGCCAGCGCGGTTCTGCCTGCACGACGCGCTGTTCAGCGTCCGCCAGCGTGCGCATCGCGGTGGCGAGGGCTGTCTCCACCATGCGCACGGTGAGCTGCGCGGCCTTCACTTCCGCGGCAAGCTGGTCGGCATCGGCCATCGATTGTGAGAGCGCGCGCAGCGCGGCGCTCACTTCGTTGCGCTTCTGGCGCGCCAGTTCCTGCGCCCTCTGCAGGCGATCGTAGCCGAGCACCCTGGAGAGGAAACGCCCACGATCGGCCGCACCGAGCGCCGCCATCGCCGCCAGGTCTTTCTGACCGGTGAAGTACGTGGTGAAGAATTCCCGACTCGACATGCCGAGCTTCTGTTCGATCAGCTGACCGACGGAGCCGATGCTGTTCGCGACCGGCGACGTTCCGCCATCGACGAACAGTTCCGCGGACGTGAGGCCGCGAACGATGCGATAGCGATGCGGGCCGAGTTCGAAATCCAGCTCAGCGCGCACTGATGATCGCGGCGCCGCCCCGTGGAACTTGATCGACTCTCGCGTGCCGCGCGCGACGGTGTTGCCGTAGAGCGCCCACGCGATGCCTTCGAGAATCGTGGACTTGCCGGCACCGTTCGGGCCGATGATGCCGGTGAGTCCGTTCTCGAATTCGATCAGCGTGTCGACATGCTGGCGGAAGTTCTGCAGACGCAATGCGCGCAGTCTCATGGCGCGTCGGGCCCGGTGAGCATGAAACCCGCTTCGGCGCCCGGTTCGGGCGTCAGCGTCGTCGGTTCGCTGACACGCTGCAGATAGTCGAGGCCGAGCGCAACGAACTGCTGCCGGTCGAGATCGTTCGAGAGCACCCGCGTTTCCAGCTTCTCGCGCACGAGCATCGGCAGTGACGGCCGTGGGCCACCCGCACCGCTGCCGGTGCGCGTGCGAACGAGTTCCGGCTTGCGTGTGTCGAGCTGGAAATGGAGCGCGCGTCGCTTGTAGTCGCGCAGCGCCTTGTGATCGAGATCGCGGGCGACGTGTCGCGGAATCTCGCGCACCACCAGTCGCACGACGGCGTCGTCGATGCCCCCCGGCACCTGCGCAATCCGATCGGCGACCAGCGCGTCCACGTCGGCGGGCGCGAGCGCATGTGCATCCACCGGTTCGAGATCGATGAACCGGCGTTCGCTGGGCACCTGAACGAAGTCGTGCGCAGCCGTCGCGAGGTCGTGCACCGCGAAGCCCTTGCCCGGCACGCCATGCTGGCGCTGTTCGGCAATCTCACCCCACGCGTTGCTGCTGACATAGTCCAGTGAGCCGGCGTACCAGGCGCGCGCCGCCACCTGGCGGTGCACGTGATAGTGTCCCAGTGCGACATAGTCCCACGATGCCTGCTGCAGCGCCTCGACGGTCACTTCACTCGGGCTCCGATCGACCATCACCGCGCGGTCCGGCAGCACACCCTGCACTTCACCGTGCAGCAGCAGGACGTTCCAGCGCGCGGCCGGATCGGTGGTGAGCGCCGGCAGCGGCTGGCCGAGTCGATCGGGCACGGCGAAGAGCGACAGGTCGAGGGCCGGGAACGTCAGGCGCTCGGGTTCCTGCTCGACCACCGTGATGCCGATGGTCCGAAACAGGGCCAGGATGCAGCCAGTTTCCGCCGCGCGCGGGAGATCGTGGTTGCCGGCGATCATCACCACCGGCGTCGCCGGAAGTGCGGTGCGCAGTCGGGTCAGCTCGCGCAGCGCGAACAGGATCATCGGGTTCGACGGGCGGACCTGATGGAACACGTCGCCGGCGATCAGGATCAGGTCGGGCGCCTGCGCAATCACGGCGTCGATCGCATGCCGCGTGGCGCGGGCAACATCGGCCTCTCGCTGGTTGTTTCCAGCCGGGCTCAGCCGCTGATACTGGCGAAAGCCAAGGTGGAGGTCGGCGAGGTGGGCGATGCGCATGGTGGGAGTCTACCGCGTAGCAGAACTGAGGGACCGCTCCTACTGTCCGAAGATCTGGCGCGATGCGGAATCAGCCCGGGCGCTTCCAGCGCAGCCCGGGAAAGCGGGCGAAGTCAGCATCGTCGGAGACCCACTCGCAACCGTGCTCGATGGCGAGTGCCGCGTGCCAGGCATCTGCGACGAGATTGCCCGTTGCACCGGCAGACTCGACGAGGCCAATGAATATCGCCCAGTGGCGTTGACCCGGCGAGACAATCACGACGTTCGACGAGTTCCGGATGATCTGGATAAAAGCACGCGCCGCTGCCAGCGGTGTTGGCGGCTGGAACACCCGTGGATGGGTGAGGACGCGAAGAGCTCCGCTGAGCACGAGGTCGCTGACGCCGAACGGTTCCGGGCGGTTGCGCAGTGTTGCGACGTACTCGCGCAGCACTGCATGCCGCGGCGCATCTTCGCGCATCGCCGTCACGAGGACGTTCACGTCGAGCAATTGCACGGCTCAGGTTCCGTTCATCACGTCTTCGAGTGCGCTCGCATCGTGCAGGTCGACACCCGGGCGAAGACCGTCGCCGCGATAGGTCGGCAGCGGCTCACACACTCGCATCACCGCACCTGGTGTCCGCAAGGCGATGCGCAGCGCGTCGGCAAGAAAATCGGTGAAGGTGCGTCCGGTCTCCTGCGCGCGGCGTTGTGCGGCCGCGAGGAGTTCGTCGGGGAGTCGGACGGTAGTGCGAGTCATATGTCACAACATATGACGTATGACATATTTATGTCAATCCTTGTGATCGGCTGGAGCCCCGCTTGGCCCGGTCAGCGTTGCGCCAGGAATTGCCGCATCCGATCCAGTTCCATCTCGAGCTGCCCCGCATACTGACCATCCGTCGGCGCACGTCCGGCGACGTAGCCGATCTCGCTCGCGAGGACGCCGTCACGCAGCGACAGGTTGCCCCACCCGATGACCTGATCGCGCCAGAGCAGCGGCAGCGCGTAGTAGCCGCGCACGCGTTTCGGCGCGGGCGTGTACGCCTCGAAGCGGTAGGCCCAGCCCCAGAGTTTTTCAAAGCGATAGCGATCCCAGACGACCGGATCGAAGGGGGCGAGGAAGCGCACCTCGTCGCGCACGACGTGACGGCGGGCGCGTGGGTTTTCGTCAGCCGGCCAGTACCACCGCAACCCATCGATGGTGGCCGACGCATAGCGTTGCTTGGCGCGCCCGATGGCGGCCTTTCGCGCGTCGGTCCACTGCGGCGCCGCGTAGCGCAACATCGTGATCAGCATCGTGAACGAGCGTTCCGGCAGTGGCGCGTACTTGCGCACAATGACGTCGACGAGCGCATCCATCGCCGCGTCGATGTCCGTGGCCGGTGCGTGCTGGTCGCGTGCGGCATACAGTCGAATGCCGCCGTCGCGCCGCGCGATGCGCAGCATGCCGCGATAGTGCATGCCGTCGAGCAGCTGCGTGCTCGCGTTGCTGGTGCCGCCGAACCAGTTCGTGACCTTCCCGTGCGCAAAGTGCGCGTCCACGTCGCGCGGGTGCACGATGCGCCGGTCACGCACGAACTCGAGCACTGCCGCCGCCTTGTTCAGCATCGACTTCGTCCACTTCCGGCGCGCCTCGCGCGGATGCATGAGCGCATGCGTGGCGCGCGGCAGGAAGCCGTAGTTGACGAAGAAATCCTCCTCGATGCCGAGTCGCGCGTAGCGCCGCTCGAGATCCCCGGCGCGATAGTCCTTCACACGGTGGCGCAGCGTCAGATCCTGCGCGCGCGCGGGAGCACGAATGGGATCGGCCTGCACGAACCCGAGTCTCGCGATTGCGCGAGACAGTGTCGTCGGCGTGAAGAGCGTGCGCGCGACGGCGTAACGGCGGAGGTGGTCGAGCGTGAGGAGCGGCGGCATGGCGACCCTGACGGATGCGTGCGGCGTCAGCGCGAGGCCTCGCCGTCGCGCGCCTGGCGCGTGGCGGGGCGCGCGGCGGTGCGCTGCCACTGCAGCATGACTTCGCTGATCATCAGCGGCACGACCCAGGTGAGCCACACTGCCGTGGATCCACTCGGATCGCCGAACGATGACAGCGACGGCGCGCGGCCGGCCCAGCGACAGGCGACGAAGCTCCACGTGAGCACGTAACTGCGGATCATCAGGTCGCGGTGCGCGTCGTGGCGTCGGTTGCGTGCCGCGCGCCACGCCAGCGCGGTCACGACGAGCCACGCCACCGCCAGGCTGCCGGTTGCGAAGGCAATGCCGGGGTTGTGATGGCCATCGATCATCGAGAGCGCCAGCCCGGTGATGCCGCCCACGCCGCCGACGAGCAGGTACGCCATGCCCACCTGCCGGTGCCACGCGAACCAGCGACGGGTCTGGCCGATGAAGACATTCGCAGCGCCGCCGAAGAGCATCACGGTGCCGCCGAGCATGTGCACGAAGACCACGGCGAAGTGACCGACGTGCCGCTGCGCAGCGGTGAATGCGATGACCGGGGTGGCGAGCATCCACCAGATCGGCACGGCGGTGACCAGCGCGCCGGCAAGCAACACGCGCGTGAGCGTGTGGTTCCCGGACGGCGGGTAGGCTGCGGTGGACATGATGCGGATCGGCAGGGCGTACGATGACAGGTGCAGCGGCGCGCTGCACATACGCCTCGCGTGCGCCGGATTTCAACCGACGCCGCGACGACCTGCCTTCCGCCGTGCGCTCAGCGCCGCGCGCGCAGCTCCGTCACCTCACCCACCCGCTGCTCGACGCGCATCACGAACCGCATCGGCGGCATCGACGGCAGCGCGTCCGTCACGGCGCGCATCGTCATGATCATCCGTGAGCGCGTGATCCAGCCGCGGCGACGATCGAGCAGAATCCAGCCGACGACGCTCGCCCCCGCATCGACGGCCACGTCGCGCATCACACCCTTCACCGACACCCACGCGAAGTCCCCGTATCGCGTCAGCGAGTCGAGCGTGAACTCGGCATCGATCCCGTCGCCCGGCGCACCGGCGAGCACCATGTGCCGTGTCCATTTCTCGTGCTCGTGCACCGCCAGCACCGGCAGCGCCGCCGGCACGCGATCGACGAGGGCCGCGAGTGTCGCGATCGTTGCGCCGGACTGTCCCGATGCATCATCGAGGACGACCAACTCGCCATCCGGCGACAGCTTCATGCGCAGGGTGCGGCCCTGCAGCGCCATGCCGCTCGCCACGCGTGCCTTGCGACTTTCTTCCTTGCCGCCACTCGCGCGCACCGTCACGCTCTCCACCTGCGATGTGACGACGGAACCCGTCGAATCCACCGCATCAACGCGCGAGCGCAGCAGGACCGTGGTGCGCGTGCTGACACGCACCGTGGAATCACCCGTCGGCATCGTGATCGTGCCCTGCTCATCCACGTCATGCTCGACGCGTTGACGGATCATGTCTCCAGGATACGGTCGCAGCGTCAGCATGACGCGCGCTTCGGCCGACGGCCTGGGACGCTGCGCGTGCAGTGACATGCAGGTCACCGCTGACGCGAACGTCACCCGCCATGCGTCAGAAGCCGTACGGATCATCGCCAACGGGAAGGGCAAGAGGCTGAACGAGCGGCTGCGGTACCGCGAGCTCGCGCGGGGCAACCTGACGACGGAATTGCGCTGAAAAATACCCCTTCGCATCCCGCGGATGTTCCCGCTCGGTGGCGCGCACGGCGCGAATGACATCCGTCTCGTCTGCCAACGCAATCGTCGAACGCAGCCAATCGATCGTCAGGCTGCTGTCGAAGCGGCGCAGTCGGCGCAGCATGGCCGCATCGAACTCCTCCACCGGCGCCGCCGGGAACCGCTCCACGCCGAGACGTCCGGTGAGGACGCTGGGGCGCGGGAATCGCACGAAGACCGGTTGCGTGAAATGCGGGTGACGCACCATCAGCTGACCCTTATCGAGTGTGGACAACTTCGTCCGGACGGCAGGACTCAGCACCGCATACCCCGGTGTCGCCAATTCGTCGCCATCCATGCGACCGTAGAGAGCGGTGCCGGCATTGCCGACCACGCGCTTGTGCACCTGGCTCCGGAACTGCTGTGCCGAGAACAGGACCATGCCGAGGTAGCGACCGCGCTCGGCGATGTCGAGCAGCATGCGCCGCACATACGTCTCGGGACCATCGCTCGGCGCGTACTTGTTCAATTCATCGACGAACACGACGACGTGATTCACCCCCAGATCGCGCCGCTCGAGATGTTCGCGCAGCTTGCTCACCACGCGCGCGAAGATCAGGCCCTGCGCATCCTCCTCGAGGTTCGCGACGTCGAGTACATGCACCGAGCGATCCTCGAAGCTGCCGAACGGCAGATCGCTGACATCCGCGCCATCGGTGACGAGGCCAGCGCATCGCGTCGCCAGGTTCACGAGTCGATTGCGTACCTTGCGGATCGTGGCCACGTGATGGGTGCGCCAGGTCTGCGCGTCCTTCTTCTCGAGCTCATCGAGCAGCGTGCGGAACCAGTGATCGAGATCGGCAAAGGTCTGCACGATCATCTCGCCGCCGATCATCGGATCCTTGAACTTCTGTCCGACCACGCGATCGGTGATGAAGTCGATCAGCGCATCAGCCTTGGCATCGATGTCTTCACGATCGAGCAGCGTCACGGCGTACTGCAGCACTTCCTTGAGGCCCCAGGTGAGCGGCTGCACGTTGTGCTGCAACGCCTCGTTACTGCGAATCGTCGAGAGACCGCGCAATGCCGCGTCGTACGGCGCGTAGTACTGCACATTCTGAAATGGTTCGGCCGGTACGCCAAGCTTCTCGTACATGGCCGTGTCTTCTGCGCTCAGCGTTGCCGGCTGATCGAGATAGAGCAGGTCGGGCCCCTTCACGTTGAAGCAGACCGCGGCAACCGAACCCTTGTCCGCCGGAAAGTGCGCGAAGATCGATTGCAGCAGCCATTCGACGGCGCTGGTCTTCGTCGCCAGCCCGCTGACACCAGTGATGTTGAGATGCGCCGCTTCGGGGCCGAGCAGAAAGTCGGCGTCGAGATACACCGGGCTTTCGGTACCACCGCTGCGATAGAGGCCGACCGGAATCGCGGTCTTGCCGATGTAGCCGTCCATGCGCAGCGCCAGCGCAATATCGTGATCGTCCGCCAGCCACACGGTGCCCATCGGCACCGGCTGCAGCGGTTCGTCCGGCATGTGGCGCAGCACGCTGGCCGTGTAGAGGCGAATCTCGGTACGCTGTGTGGCGACGAGCCCGCCATCCGGCTGTCCATCGCGGCCGACGACGTCATCGAGCGGCGAGAGCATGTCGGTCCAGCTCTGCCCTTCCATCACCACACCGAAGATCTGTGGCACATGCCCGTTGACGGCGATCGTGCCGTCCACGCGCACGATCGTCCCGATGCCGACGTTGGCATCGAGCGCGGTCCAGAAATGGAACTCGTGCGGCGTGTTCGGCCGACGCTCGGTGGCGACCACGCGGCCGAGCGGTCGGCGGACCTCGGCGTCCGGGGTATCGATCATGAGGCGGTGCTGCTCCGGAAAATCTCGACAGACATCAGGCGACTGCGCGCAGATACACTTCGCAGTCACGAATGGCGTACGGCATCACATCCCATCGCGCGTCGGGCTTCGCCAGCGGCGCACGTTCGGCCAGCAACCACGCGCTGACCACATCGGCGTGCGCTTCGATCGTCTGCGCATCGCTGTCGCGCACGCCGGTCTCGGCGCGGATCAACCCGAAGAACGGATCGCGACCGGTCGCGCTGCGCAGGCGCAGATACCAGGTGATGAATCGCGGGCGACCACCGTCATCCTGCGCGATGATGACCGATGTGCGCTGTCCCGCGTCGAGCGCGGACACGAGCGGCAACGCCTCATCGGCGACGTAGAGCGTCGCATGACTCTTCACCACGCCCACCGTGCCGGCGCTCCGCATCATCGCGTGGCTCGTGCGCACCGATCCGTCCACATACAATGGCCGTTCTGCGTGCAGCTCGCACCACTGTTCACCGACCGCGCGTTCCATGTCATTCCGGACGCGCGACAGCGCATCGAGTGACTGCCGCACCAGCGACGCGGGATGACGCGACGGCACCGCCAGGTTGTTGTCGCTGTCGTGCATGGTGTGTGCACGTGTGCTGAGCACATCCTCGAGTTGATGCCAGGTCGGGTCACCGAGCAGTGTGCGCGAGGCGTAGATCGCATGTTCGATCGCCGGCGCACGCCACGTCTGCATGCGACCGTCAGCGGTGCGCTGACGAATTGCGGCGGCAGCCGTGCCGTGAAGCAATGGCACGCCATCGACATAGGCGATCGTCGTGCTCCGCTGAATGCCATCCAGAAAACCTTCGAACTGCGCCACGCGCGGCGGCGCCACGTCGATCGCGCGAAGCGCACCGCCGAGCAGACTCACCGAGGCGTGCTTCAGCAGCGGCGTGCCGTCCTGGGCGAGCGTCTCGGTGCGATCCGGTCCGGCGCTGCGCACCCGATCGCCGAGCGCAGCACGCAGCGACGTGCGGGCCGCCTCCACTGCGCGACCCACGGTCGTGCTCACTCCACGCCGATGTCCCACGCCTGCTCGAGATCCCGCTTCGAGTACGCGCGGAACGCCGTCAGCGTCTGTGTGCGCACGATGCCGGGCACCTTGATGAACTCCTCGGTGACGACGTGCGCGATGTCATCCAGCTGGGGCACGCGCACGATCGCCACCAGATCCCACGCCCCGCTCACGGAATAGACTTCGGCCACTCCCTTGATCTCCGCGAGGGCAGTGGCGGTCGCGGGAATCGTCATCGGGTTGGCCTGGATCAGCACGATCGTCGTGATCATTGCGCGGGGTTCGGGAAGAGGCGAAGCAGCAACTCAGGCCGGCACGGACATCATTGCACGATACGCCGAGATGATGCGGCGCATCGCCTCGAGCACATCGGATTCCTTGGCGGCGTAGCTGAGGCGCACCCAGGCCGGCGTGCCGAAGGCCGTCCCCGGTACGATCGCCACGCCGTGCTCCTCGAGCATCGCGGCGGCGAACACGGTACCCGCATCATCACCGCCGTTCGCAATCGCGCTCACGTCGAGGAAGAAATAGAACGCGCCGGTCGGATGGATGTAGGGCGGCGCGCCTTCCTCGCTGAGCAGCGAGATCACCGCATCGCGGCGCGCGTGGAACGCATGCACCATGGCCGTGATGCTCACTTCGGCCGCGTCACGCTCCGTGAGTGCGGCAAGTGCGGCATACTGGCTCGGCGTGGACGCATTGGACGTCGTATGGCTCTGCAGATCCGTCATCGCCTTGGCCACGGCGCGCGGTGCAATCGCCCAGCCGATGCGCCAGCCCGTCATCGCATACGACTTCGCGACGCCGTCGATGACGATCAGGTTCGAGCGATCGGTGGTCAGTTCGAGCGACGTCGCGGCCGGCGTTTCGAAGGCGATGCGATGGTAGATCTCGTCGCTCAGCACCCACCAGCCCTTTGCGGTGCAGTACGCGATGATCTCGCGCAGTGCCTCGCGATCGAAAGTCGCGCCGGTGGGATTACTCGGTGAGTTGAGCATGATGCCTTTCGTGCGCGGCGTGGCCGCGGCTTCGAGATCGGCGACCGTGACGAGGAAGCTCTTCGCCGGATCGCCCATCACTGCAACCGGCGTGGCCTTGGCCAGCGCGACGATTTCGACGTAGCTCGTCCAGGCCGGCGTCGGGATCAGCACTTCGTCGCCGGGGCCGAAAAGACAGAAGCAGGCGTTGAACAGGGTCTGCTTACTGCCGCCGCTGACCACGACGTCGGCCGCGGTCGGGGCGTCGGCCACCGCACCGGCCCACTTCGCTGCGGCCAGGGCGGCGATCGCCTCACGCAACGGCAGTATGCCCTCGGTGGCCGTGTACTTGGTCTGGCCGGCGGCGACCGCGCGGGCGGCAGCGGCCTTGATGAAGTCCGGCGTGTCGAAGTCTGGCTCACCAACGCCCAGGTCGATGATCTGGCGTCCCTGCGCCTTGAGGGCCTTGGCGCGGGTGGAAACGGCGATGGTGGCCGACGGCCTGAGCTGGGCGACGTTCGTGGACGGAGCGAACACGACTGACATGAGTGCGACGGTTTGGGCTGCGGTCGATTCGTGGGTAGCTTATTGGGCTTCCGTATGCTAATCCGCCGTGGCAGAGCGGCAACGGAGACCCACTGGCTGGCTGAGGCGCGCGATGGTGCGCGGTCATGCGCGCCCGCCGGGTGGGTGAACGACAGGTCGTTTTTTGACATCCCAGCTCCGTTCCGCGCGCCGCACCAGTCGGCCCGCCGGCATCTCTTCGATTCTCGCAACACTCCGAGGCCATCGTGCCCAAGGCCGATACCGCCACCCCGTCCGCTCCAAAGGTCACCCGCAACCAACAGGTTGTCCTGACCGCACCGCCCACCGTGGCGGCCATGGTTTCCCTCGTCCAGCCTGCGCTGGACCGCCTCACGGCCGGTGAGGCCGGGGTGCACCTGCTCGTTCTGGTGCCCGATGCCGATACGGCGCTGGCTGTCGCTCAAGCCGTACTTCCCGCCGGCGATGCCGCCCCGGTGCTGGTCCCCGTGACCTCCGCCGCCCGTGGCACGCGCCTGATGGCCAATCCCCCGGCCGCCCTCATCGGCGCGCCGTCGGATCTGGCCGCGCTGATGCCGAGCGGACTGCTCAAGCTGGATCAGGTCAGCCAGCTGTATGTGCTGCAGGCCGATCTGACGCTCGCGCTCACCGACGAGCCGGCGATCACGACGCTGATGACCGAACTGCCGAAGGACATCGCACGCACGGTCACGATGGCCGCCGAGACGGACGCCGTGACGGCGTTTGCGAAGGCGTACATGAAGCGCCCGCGTCGTGTCGGTGACGATGTCGTGGCCGACGGCAGCGCGCCGCTCAGCCTGCAGTACGTGCTGGTGAGCGACGGCACACGCACGGCGGCACTGCGTCGCGTACTCGATGCCGTGAACGCGCCGTCCGCGATCGTCGTCGCGCCGGAAGCGGAGCAGGTGGCCGACGCGCACGCCGCGCTGCGCGCCCTGGGCTACGACACGTTGAATGGTGGTGTCAAGGCGGTCGGTGGTGCGGTCGACACGCACAGCGTGCTGCGCGTGTTGTACGACGTGCCGCCGACGCGCGCGGCCCTCGACGCGTCGCTGGGTGGTCATCCGGTGCAGGTCATTGCGCTCGTCACGCCGCGTCAGGTTGCACATCTGCGCTCGCTGCTGACCGGCGGCTCGCTGACGTACTTCGTGTTGCCCGACACGATGGCGCATGCCATCGGTCGCGACGGCGCACGCATGGGCGAGCTGCGCAAGATTCTCGCGGAAGGCGTGAGTGCACGCGAACTCGCCGCACTCGAGCCGCTGCTCGAGGACAACGACGCGCTGGAAATCGCCGCCGCTGCCCTCCGTCTGCTCGAGCGTGAGCGCGAGACTGCGAAGGCGTTGCGCATCGGCGTGACGACGGCGCAGCCGAAGGAAGTAAAGCGTGCCCTGGCCGCGACGGCCGCGCAGGATGCGCCGGTCGTCGCCATCGAATCACTCGCACCGGACGCCGCACCGGCTCCCGCCGCGCGCGTGATCGATGGTCCGCCGCCCGAGTTCCAGATCCTGTGGTTCAACATCGGCAATGATGACGGCGCCACCGCCTCGTCGTTCGTCGGCGCGATCACCGGAGAGAGCGGCCTCGATCGCAGCGTCGTCGGCAACATCGACCTGCGCGACAGCCATACGCTGGTGGAAGTGCAGGGCCAGTACGCCGAGCAGATCGTTGCCGCGATGAATGCGAGCACGATGCGCAATCGTCAGGTGATCGCGCGTATCGATCGCGCGGGCCCGATGAGCGGTTCGAAGGCGGCATCGTCGTCCCGTGGCGGCGCGCCGCGCCGCGGTGGCAATGATCGCTCGAGTGGGGGATTCTCGCGCGATCGCGGCGATCGTCCGGCGCGTCCGAGCTTCCGTCGTGACGAAGGCGCACCGCCGCGCGAACGCACCGGCTACCCGCGTCGCGATAAGGGTGATCGTCCGGCACGTCCGTCCTTCTCACGCGATGAGCGTCCGGCACGTCCGCCGCGCGAAGGTGGGTTCAGCCGTCCGCCACGTGAAGGTGGCTTCAGCCGCGACGAGCGTCCGGCGCGTCCGAGCTTCCCGCGTCCGCCGCGTGAAAGTGGATTCAGTCGTGATGATCGCCCGGCCCGTCCTCCGCGCGAGGGTGGCTTCAGCCGCGATGAGCGTCCGGCGCGTCCGCCACGCGAGGGTGGGTTCTCGCGCGATGAGCGTCCGGCGTCACGTCCGCCGCGCAGTGGTGGGTTCAGCCGCGACGAGCGTCCGGCACGTCCGGCAAGCGGTGGCTTCAGCCGGCCGCCGCGTGAGGGCGGTGCGCCAACCGGTCGAGGCTTCACGCGCGACCAGAGCGAGCGCCCGTCAGGTCCGCGCACGGAAGGCAACGATTTTGCCGAGCGTGCCGAGCGCCTGCGCAATTCCCGTCGTGGTCCGCGCACGGACGAGTGACGCACCGTGAGTGATGGCTTCGTGACGTCCTCCGGCGGTTGGATCGAGGTGATCGCCGGAGTGATGTTCAGCGGCAAGAGTGAGGAACTGATGCGACGCGTCCGACGGGCGACGATTGCCCGCAAGCGTGTGCAGGTGTTCAAGAGTCATCTCGACGATCGGTATTCCGGCCTGTACAACGTCTCCAGTCACGACGGTCGCGATCTGGAGGCGATCCCGGTCGATTCCGCGTCGCAGATCGCGCAGCAACTGGACCCGATGGCGCAGGTGGTGGCGGTGGACGAAGTGCAGTTTCTCGATGCCGGGATCATCGCACTGGCAACCGCACTCGCGGAACGCGGGCGACGCGTGATTCTGGCCGGCCTCGACACGGATTTTCGTGGTGAGCCGTTTGGTGCCATGCCGCAGCTGATGGCGGTGGCCGAGTCGGTCACCAAGCTGCACGCGATCTGTGTGCTGTGCGGCAATCCGGCCAGTCGCAATCAGCGATTGATTGATGGCCAACCGGCGCGCTGGGATTCCCCGACGATCATGATCGGTGCGACGCAGTCGTATGAAGCGCGGTGTCGGGCCTGCCATCGTGTGGTTCGTGACGACGCGGAACAGGTGCCGCTGTTCTGATTGTGTGGCCCGGAGACAGGAAACGCCCCGCCGACCAGTGTGGATCGGCGGGGCGTTTCACGTCCGGCATTCAGGTCACGGTGCCGGCGTCAGCCTGGTCATCATCGTGGCGATGTTGAACGTGACCGGATCGACTTCCATGTAGCGGTTGTCGAGGAACCGGCCCGTGGTGGGGAAGTACGGCGGCGGCCGCAGATTGGCGCAGCGGTCGTACGTGTACTGCTTGAGGTAGCCGGTGCCGCTCGTGGCCGAGAAGGTCGTGACCGCACCGCGGGCTTCCTGGATCAGTCCACCGAGCAATGCCAGACAGCCGCGTCCGCGCTGCGTGCCATTGCATGGATTCCCGGTCGTTGGTCCCTGATCGTACTTCTCGACACGGAACGATGTGTTGAGCGCCATGATGACGGCGTGCACGGTGTAGTCCTTCGTGTCGTCGAGGAGGCGCAGGTTGGTCGTTCCGCTGGCATCGACGTCCACCTGATCATTGAGCATGTTGTCGGCCACGACGACATCCATCTCGGACAACAGGCCGAGCACGTCGACGCACTGACCAGTCGTGGCCGGATTGGTGCCGTAGCGCACGTCATCCAGGAGCACGATCGAACCCGTTGTGCGGAGCGTGACGCGGCCGACCAGCAGCCCGCTGACGCCGACAGTGCCGTTGACGTGGATCACGCCGCGGGCGCCGGGATTCACGGACCGGTGCAATGGAAACAGGTACGGCGCGAGAGCTGCGCCAGCGCGCAAAGTGACGCGTGGGTCGATCACGCCGCCATACAGCTGCCATGCGCCCTTCGCGTCGGCAGCCGCAAAGGTGTTTCCGACGCCGATGGTTGCCGTTCCACCCGTGGTGCCGGAGTTCAACTCCGGCGAGCCGCCGAGGTAGCATTGCGAGCGGACGCTGTAGGTCAAAGTTCCGTTCCGCGTCAGCACAGAGACAACCTCGCCAGTACTCAGCGCTGCGCCCGTGAAATTCAGGGCGGTCAGTCGAGCGTCGGCCGTGGCGCTCGGAACAGCACCGCCGCCCGCCGACATCAGCTGGGTCTTGATCGCGGCGCGCACCAGCGGGTTCTCATGCGCCACGCCGGTGAAGAAGCGCTCGCCCCAGCCAGGGATGTTGAGCCACTCACCGCAGAGGCCTTTGCGCAGCAGCTGGTCGGTGCTGCCGGTGGCAGCGCGGAATTCATCGGCACGCAGCCACTCCACTTCGGAGCCGCCGTTCAGCTGGTAGACGCGCACGAAGCCGTCCTGCGGATCGGTGTTGCTGCCATCGTTGTCGATGTCGATGTTCACGAACTCCATGCGCATACGGACCGTCGACTCATTGCCGTTGGTCGGGGCGTTGAAGCTGAGACGACCGCTGGCCGCGTAGGCGGCCAGGTTCGACAGCGCGGCGGGCGCCGGCAGAGCCATCGGCTTCATGTTCTGCTGGTACCCCTTCCACCAGTCGGCCTGGTCAGGCTGCACGACGATGCGTGCCGTGCCGACTTCATCGCGGAACTGCGCCGAGAACGGCAGGGCGCCCTTGGCCGCGATGCGCAGTGTGTCGTTCGACCACGTGGGTCCGAAGATCACGTCGCCGCCGTTGAACCAGAGCACGGTCCCGCTGCGGTTTTCCTTGTTGGACCAGTACGCGAAGCGCGCGAAATTCTCCTGCGCCAACTCGAGTCGGCGCACGACCTTGGCTCCGGTCTGGTCCGTCGCCTGCGCGATGATCGAGCCGAACGCGCCGAACTGGCCGGACGTGGCGCCGGTCGGTCCCGCCCAGACCTTCACGGTCACGCCAGGAATCACCACCCCCGATGCATCCTTGAGGACGCCGCCATTGAACGTGATCTCGCGGTAGCCAGTCGCTGGCATCGCCGCCGGATCGGCGTTGATGTAGCTCTTGCCCATTTGCAGCGCTGCGTCGGCGGCGTACTGGAGGTCCGCCGCGCGATTCGACAAGCCGGCGCCGATCTTTGTGCCGCTGACGAGATAGACCGATGACAGCGCCAGCGCACCAAGCGCGACGGTCAGGATGAGCGTCGTGATGATCGCCATCCCTCGGCGATCCGCTGGTCGCGCACTGCGACTGCGATTCGGGTGTCGTGGAGAGATGCGCATCATGGCACGAGGATGTTGGAGGCAGCCGTCAGGCCGGACGGCGCGGGCGTACAATCGAGAGCGGACAACGCATACTCGTAGCGCACCGCCGGAGCGACGGTGTTGTCCGTGTACTGCAGTGATGCCACACCGGCACCGGGAACGTTCGTCAGCGGTTCACCCCAGTCCAACGCGCCGAAGACGCGCCGGTAGACGGCGTACATCTCCACGTCACGTTCACCGGACAGTTCGTCAGCGCTGGCGCTCCAGACGAGCTTCACCGAGTTGAGACCACCGAGCGGCACGATGCTGAGCACCGGTGCGCCGGGAACGAGTGGGACTTCACCGCACTGTGCACGTTGCAGCAGCCCCGTGTTCGCAATGCGGATGTTGCGCTGCACGGTGTCGAGTTCGACGTTGCCCTTGCGATCCTTGAACATGGCAATCAGGCTCACGCGAACGACCGCAATCGAGTCGATCGCCGCGGCGGACCCCGTGTCGGCCGACGTCGCGTGCTTCGGCACGCTGTGAAACATCGGCAGACCGGAGCCGGTGACTTCACTCAGGACGCCGGCCAGGCTGCGCCGGTAGTAGCGGAACGCCGGCATCGACGAGGTCTGAATCAGATTGCGCGCGATGATCTCTTCGGGCATGCGATTCACGCGTCGATACAGCACCACACGCTGGCCACCTGGGATCGGCGAGACACCCGTGTCCGACTTCACGTAGTAGCTGATCGTTTCG
Source organism: Gemmatimonadales bacterium (assembly GCA_038231095.1). Classification (GTDB taxonomy): domain Bacteria; phylum Gemmatimonadota; class Gemmatimonadetes; order Gemmatimonadales; family Gemmatimonadaceae; genus JACMLX01. The sequence goes on along the minus strand of JBBRLZ010000019.1, from coordinate 34,912 downwards.
GCATTGCTGATGTAGTTCGCCCCGGGGTACGTGCTCGACGAGTTCGGCAACGTGATGGCCGTTCCCGGACTCAGCGCACCCAGCGACGTACTGTCTGCATCCGGATCGTAGAAGACCGCCACGAGATCGTTGGTGCGTGCCGTCACCATGTTGGCATTGAAGCTCACGGCATCCGTCGCGCCGCGCACAATCAACGGCTGACCGTCGAATACACCGACGCCGGTGTTGCGCAGATCCTGCTCGATGGCATCCACGCCGAAGTTCGCCGAACGCGTGGCGTCCGTGCGGCCGGCCGTATCGTTCACGGCACGCGTCTGCGCGCTGTAGATCGGCGCCACCACCGCGATGATGACCAGCGTCACCGACATCGCGACCAGCAATTCCAGCACCGTGAAGCCGGCACGGGATGCGTTTCTCACACGTGATGAGATCATTTAGAACGCTCCGACGAACGAGGTCTTCGAGACGACGCGCGCAATGCCGGGGGTCGTCACGCGAATCGTCACGATCTTGTAGTCCACCGTGTCGGTGGCACTGCCGCCGACGCGCGTCACCAGCGTCTGCCGGAGGTAGCCGGGATATCCAGGCGTCGTCGACTCGGTCGTCGCCATCGTGTCGATCGAGGAGTACGGCTGCGCAGTCCGCACGCGCTCCAACCGCTCATTCGCGGCCTGCTGTGCCTTGTTGATCATGCGCGCGGCCGCATCCACTTGCTGGTAGCGCACCGTGAAGCCGGCCATCGCCAGCAGCGCTGCCCCGAGAATCACCGAGGCAACGATCACTTCCACCATCGTGAATCCCGCGCGCGTGCGCAGGCGAGGCGCCGATGCGCCGGTACCGTGACGTGTCGTCATGCTCCCGCCCGGACCCATGAGGATCCTGTGTATTTGTATGGATCGGCACGGCCCGTACTTTGCGTAATTGCGATCGCGCGCAGTGAGCCGGGATCAGTTGGCTTCGAAGTGAAGAACAGCACGCCGTCAGAACTCGCGGCACCATTTCTGCGGAAGATCACAGACGGATAGCTGTCGACGACCCTCGGGCGCACGAACGTCACCGTGCCGCCCATGCCGTCGATCGTCACCGGCGTCGCGGCGAACTTGGTGCCGGGTTCGAGCGCCATCCAGTACATGCGATCGCCGGCGTCGTACGTACTCGAGTTGTTGCGATCCTCGATGAATCGCAACCGTGCACCCGGCACGTCGATGCTGACGATGACGTTGTACTGTTTCGACAACGCCGTGCGCTGTGCCTGCACGAAGAAGGTGGTAATCTGACGCAGTGCCGCGTCGCTCTTCATGTGCGACAGGTCCATCTTGGGGACGGCGATCGCCGCGACGATCCCCATGATGATCAGGGTGGTCAACATCTCGATCATTGAGAAGCCGCGCCGTTGCGACATCCGCATAAAAGCCTGCCAGGGCTACGAGGTTAGGTATTCCACACCATCAGACGACCGAGCTGGACCGTAGTAACAGCCCCGCTCGCCAGCGTCCTTCCGGGTGGGCCCTCGCGCCCCGGGTGGGGGCCGCCAGGTCAGTTCAGGTCCTGCCCCGCGACCAGCGGGTCCCATCAAACCGCCAGAGCAGCACCGTGCCGGTTCGGCTGGCTACCTGCACCGCCCGCCATGCACTCGGACTGCCCGGATCACTCGTCAGGTAGAGCACGAAGTCGGCATTCGACCCACCGTTCCGCCGGAACACGACCCGCCCCGGCGAGACCGGTGCGGCCAGCCCCGAGGTGTGGAAGGGTCGCTCGGCGCTGGTCGCGCCCAGCATCGGCAATCGGACCGGCGGATCGAGGATATCGGCACTCGGGTCCAGATCGGTCCACACCTCGGACTCGCCGGGATCGCGCACGCCGTTCCCGTTCCGGTCATCCACGACCGACAGCCGCTTCCCACTGGAATCCACCCGCACCACCGCGTCGCGGCGCTTCTGGCGTGCCGAGCGCGACGCCGCAGAGAAGACTGCCGCCGCCTGCCGTGCCATTGCATCCGATCGGAATCGCGTCAGGTCCACCCGCGGCGCGGCGAAGGCCGTCAGCAGGGTGAGCACCAGCAGCGCCGTCAACAGTCCCGCGAAGGACTGACCGCGGCGTACCGATCGGGGGAAGTCGGGCAAGGGCGTGCTCCGGATGGGATCGTTCGGGCGAACGTGGGGAGACGAGCGGGCCGGGATCGGGCAACCTCGACCCGGCACCCGGACGCCCGTTCGGCCAGCTCGCAGACCGTGCGCCCGCCGCGCGGACGGGGTACGTTCGCGGTGCGCCTCGGGCCCATCCCGACTCGGCCACACCCCCGCTCTGCCCTCCCCCGAACCCGCGCCGTGTTGTCCTCGTCATCCCGTGCCACCTGGGTCGCCTGCCGGCAGTTCGGCAGCGAACTGGAAGCCAGCATCGCCGTCGCGATCCTCGACGGATCGGGCATCCCGGCCATCATCCGCAGCAACGACTCCGTCGGTCTGTTCGGGTCGGCATTCCAGGGATTCAGCGCGATGGGCGTGACGCTGATGGTGCCGTCACCAGCGCTCGCGGCCGCACAGACGGTCCTCGCCCTGGCGGAGCACGACATCACCGAAGGCGACGCCGATTCCAGCGACGATACACCACGCACCGGACGCGAGGCGTAGGCAGATGCTGCTCGTCGGCCTGACCGGGAACATCGGCGCTGGCAAATCGACCGTTGCCACGGGGTTTGCAGCGCGCGGAGCGACGATCATCGACAGTGACACGGCCGCGCGCGATGCTGTCGCGCCAGGCACACCCGCGCTGGCAGCGATCATCGCGAACTTTGGCGCGGGGATGCTGCGCGAGGACGGCACGCTCGATCGCACGGCGATGGGCGCGCTCGTCTTTCGCGACGCCGAGGCGCGGCAGGCACTGGAGCGCATCGTACACCCGGCGGTCGAGGCCACGCGCCGCGCTGCTGTGGCGGATGCGGCGGCGCGCGGCGCATCGATCGTGATCTGCGATGTACCGCTGCTGTTCGAGGTGCGGCTCGCGTGGCAGTTCGCGCGTATCGTGTTCGTCGATGCACCAGCGTCGGTGCGCATTGCGCGTCTGGTGCGTGACCGCCGCATGAGCATGCACGACGCTGCCCTCCGCGTGAGTGCGCAGATGCCCGCATCGCTCAAGCGCGGACGCTCCGACGTCGTCATCGACAATGCCGGCGCACGGACGGCGCTCGATGCACAGATCGCCGGCACGTGGAAGCGGCTCACGGCGTGGGCGGCGGTTGCCGAGCCGTATCGCGCGGCCTAGACTGGCATAGTCACTTCTCACCCGAATTTTCGGAGCACTCTGTGTCGCAGATTCCTGCAAATCTTCAGTACACGAAGGATCACGAGTATGTCGCCGGCGCCGCCGATGCTGACATCGTGACCATCGGCATCACCGACTTCGCACAGGGCGAGCTCGGCGACATCGTCTATCTGGACCTGCCGAAGGTCGGTGCCACGTTCGCCGAGCATGCCGTTTTCGGGACCATCGAAGCGGTGAAGGCCGTCAGCGAGCTGTTTTCGCCGCTGGCCGGCGAAGTGGTCGAAGTGAATGCGCGCCTGAACGACGAACCGGCGCTGGTGAACACCGATCCATTCGGCAACGGCTGGATGATCAGGATGAAGATGGCAGATAAGTCCGCACGCGCCGCCCTCATGACCGCCGACGCCTACAAGTCGCTGCTCGGCGAGTAGTCACGCGCCTCGGGGGGTCAGCGATCGAAGACTCCGCCGTTTTGAACAACGACGGCCGGCTCCATTGCTCTGGAGCCGGCCGTCGTTGTATCACACGATCGGATCAGGCCTTCACGTACGCTTCCATCGGCGGGCAGCTGCACACGAGATGACGGTCGCCGAAGGCGCTCTCGATGCGACCGACGCTCGGCCAGAACTTCGCGGCGCGCACCTCGGGCGTCGGGAATGCCGCCTGCTCACGTGAATACGCATGCGTCCACGCATCGCTGATCACTGCGCTCGCCGTGTGCGGCGCGTGCTTGAGCGGATTGTCGTCGCGCGGCAGCTCGCCGCGTTCGACCTGTGCCACTTCCGCGCGGATGGCGAGCATCGCATCACAGAAGCGATCGAGTTCCGCCTTGTTCTCGCTTTCCGTGGGCTCGATCATCAGCGTGCCGGCCACCGGAAAGCTGACGGTCGGGGCATGGAAGCCGTAGTCCATCAGCCGCTTCGTGATGTCCTCGACTTCGATGCCAGCGCTCGCCTTGAGCGGCCGCGGATCAACGATGCATTCGTGCGCCACGGTGCCATTCGGGCCCTGATAGAGCACCGGGTACGCATCGACGAGGCGCTTCGCGATGTAGTTCGCATTGAGGATCGCGACCTTCGTGGCATACGCCAGCCCTTCGGCGCCCATCATACGGATGTAGAGATAGCTGATCGGCAGAATACTGGCGCTGCCGAACGGTGCGGCGCTCACCGCACCGGAACTCTGCTCGGTGCCGAGTCCCGTCGGCGCGTGACCGGGAAGATGCGGCACGAGGTGCGCGGCCACACCGATCGGGCCCATGCCCGGTCCGCCGCCGCCGTGCGGAATGCAGAACGTCTTGTGCAGGTTGAGATGACAGACGTCTGCGCCGACGTCGCCCGGGCGACAGACACCGACCATCGCATTCATGTTCGCACCATCCATGTACACCTGACCGCCGTGCGCATGAATCTCGGCGCAGATGTCCGCGATGTCGGCTTCGAACACACCGTGCGTGCTCGGATACGTGACCATCAACGCGGCGAGATTCGCGCCATGCTCGGTCGCCTTCGCCTTCAGGTCGGCCACATCGATGTTGCCATTCGCTGCGGTCTTCACCGGCACGATCGTCATGCCGCACATCGCCGCGCTGGCCGGATTCGTGCCGTGCGCGCTGGCCGGAATCAGGCACACCGTGCGATGGCCTTCACCGCGCGCCTGATGGTAGCGACGAATGGTCAGCAGGCCGGCATACTCGCCCTGTGAGCCGGCATTCGGCTGCAGCGAGATGGCCGCAAAACCCGTCACGTCGGCGAGCGCCGCTTCGAGTTCGCTGAACATCTGCGCGTAGCCTGCCGCCTGCTCGCGTGGTGCGAACGGATGCAGCGAGCCGAATTCGGCCCACGTCACCGGATACATCTCGGTGGCCGCGTTGAGCTTCATGGTGCAGCTGCCGAGCGCGATCATCGAGTGGACGAGCGACAGATCCTTCGCCTCGAGCTGCTTGATGTAGCGCAGCATCGCGGTTTCGCTGTGGTACGTGTTGAACACCGGGTGCGTCATGAACGGCGACGTGCGCGCGAAGCGTTCGTCGTATCGCGGATTCACGTCGGCCGCGAGCGCGTCGATGTCGAGGCCGTGCGCGTCGCCACCGTTGAAGATCGTCAGCAGCGTGCTGACGTCGGCCAACGATGTGGTTTCATCGCACGAGACGCCGATCGAACCTTCGCTCAGGCGGCGCAGGTTGACGCGGTGCGCGAGTGCGGCGGCCATGATGTCCTGCATGCCATGCACGCCGACTTCCACGCGCACCGTGTCGAAGTAGTGGTCGTGCAGCACCTGCAGGCCGAGCTTGTCCAGACCGGCGACGAAGATGGTGGTGAGACGCTGAATGCGGCGTGCGATCTTCGTGACACCGGCGGCACCGTGATACACGCCGTACATGCTCGCCATCACGGCCAGCAGCACCTGCGCCGTACACACGTTGCTGGTGGCCTTTTCACGACGGATGTGCTGTTCACGCGTCTGCAGCGCCATACGCAGCGCCGGCGCACCGTGACTGTCGCGACTCACGCCAATGATGCGGCCCGGCAGCAGCCGCTTGAATTCATCGCGCGTGGCGAAGAATGCGGCGTGTGGTCCGCCGTAGCCCATCGGCACGCCGAAGCGCTGTGCACTGCCGACGGCGATGTCGGCGCCCCATTCACCGGGTGGCGTGAGGAGCGTCAGCGCCATCAGATCGGTCGCGGCGGTGACGAGTGCACCAACCGCATGCGCACGCTCGCAGAACGACGAGTAGTCCACCACGGCGCCGTCAGTGGTCGGATACTGGATCAGCGCGCCGAAGAAGTCGGCGGTCAGCGCGGCGGATGCCGCGTCGCCGATCACGACCGTCCAGCCACGTGATTCGGCGCGGGTCTGAATGACGGCGATGGTCTGCGGATGACAGTCGGCGGCCACGAAGAATTTCGCCCGGTCGCCGCTGACCGCAGCGTGCGACAGCGCCATCGCTTCTGCGGCCGACGTCGATTCGTCGAGCAGCGAGGCGTTCGCGATCGGCAGGCCAGTGAGGTCGATGACCATCGTCTGGAAATTCAGCAACGCCTCGAGACGCCCCTGCGCGATCTCGGCCTGGTATGGCGTGTAGGCCGTATACCAGCCCGGGTTCTCCAGCACGGTACGCTGGATGACGGCGGGCACGATCGTGTTGTAGTAGCCCTGGCCCAGATACGACGTGAAGACCTGATTCTGCGCCGCGATGCCTTTCAGCCGCGTGATTGCGTCGTGCTCACTCTCGGCCGGCGGCATGTTGAGCGCGCGACGGAAGCGGATCGCTTCCGGGATCGTGGCGTCGATCAGCGCGTCAAGCGTCGGATAGCCGAGCGTGGCGAGCATCGCCGCCACTTCCTCGGGGGTCGGACCGACGTGGCGCTGGATGAAGCTGCCCGAGTCATCGAGTGCGGCGGGCGCGGCGGAAGCAAAGCGAACGGGAACGGCCATGCGGCAAAACTCCACAGGGCGCCCAGACTGCGCGCCCGCTCGTCAGATTGGTATCGGATGGCGGCGCACCACACGGTCTTTCCGTCGGTCGCCACATAAACGTAATCCTCAAAGACATCACAGCGGTGGCTGCTTCGCTCACCCGACCACACGTCACCTCCCACGTCAGCCAGCCCGTGTCGCTCTGGAGCGGCGACGTCCATCTGATGGTCAGTCCGCCCCGGGACGCGGTGTCGAACATGGCCCTCGATGAGGCAATGCACGAGACTGCGTCCGAGTGCGGAGTGACCCTCGTGCGACTGTACAGCTGGGCGACGCCATCGGTGTCGTTCGGCCGGAACCAGCGCGCAGCGGGGGTCTACAGCGCAGAACGCTGTGCGGCCGCAGGAGTGCCCGCGGTCCGTCGGATGACCGGTGGTCGCGCGCTGCTGCATGCCCGCGAAGTCACGTACGCGGTCGCGGCACCGGTGGCGGCGGCGCTGACCCTGCGCGGCGGGTACGAGGCGATCAATGACGTACTGCTCTGGGCGCTGCAGGCGCTTGGCGTATCGGCGGAGCGGGCCGCGCCCCGTGAGCGCCTGACCAGCCCCGGGCTCGCCCCCTGCTTCGAGACCCCGGCCGCCGGCGAACTGGTGATCGGCGACCGGAAAATTGTCGGCTCGGCGCAGCACCGCGGGGCACAGGCATTCCTGCAGCACGGGTCGATTCTGCTGGACGACGACCAGGGCCTGCTGCACGCGCTGGCGCTGGTCCCGCTGCCACCGGTGCCGGCGCCCGCGACGCTTCACGGCATCGACGCGACGCTCGACGCTGAGCGGGTTTCGGCGGCGATCGCCGAGGCGCTGCGTCGCGTCGTGACGGGTTCCTTCGTCGAGCTGCCGGACAGTGCGATCCCGGCGGAGCATGTGCGCGCCGCGGAAACGCGCTATCGTGACCCCCGCTGGACCTGGCGCCGCTGAGCGCGCCACCTCCCCCTTCTCATCTGCCGGAAATCTCGATGCCGAGCTTTCGCACCGTTCGCCTGTTGCCGCTGGTCGCGCTGGTCGCGTGTGGTGGATCCAAGGACGCTCCGTCGATGGCGGCGGCGAATTCGCCGGGTGGGACGGTGGTCATCTCGACGCCAGGCGAGCCGGACAACCTGCTGCCACCGATCACGGTCTCGCAGTCGGGGCAGCAGGTCGAAGCGCTGGTGTTCGAGCATCTCGCTGAAATCGGCGTCGGGCTGAATACTGTGGGCGACGCGGGTTTCACGCCGAGTCTCGCGACGAGTTGGGATTGGGCGAAAGACTCGATGTCGATCGCATTCCATCTCGATCCGGCATCGCGCTGGCATGACGGGAAACCGGTGCACGCGGCGGACGTGGCCTTCAGTTTCGCGCTCTACACCGATCCGAAAGTCGCGTCACCGACGGCGACGCTCCTGACGAACATCGACTCGGTTGCCGTGCGCGATTCGTTGACGGCCGTCGTCTGGTTCAAGAAGCGGAAGCCCGAGCAGTTCTTCGACATCGCCGACCAGATGTTCGTGTTGCCGCAGCATCTGCTTGGCACACTCGATCGTGCGCAGCTCGCGTCGTCGCCGTTTGCCTCGCAGCCGGTCGGCAGCGGGCCGTTCCGCTTCGTGCGCTGGGCGCAGAAGCAGGCACTTGAACTGGCAGCGGATTCGACTGCCGGACGTCGGCGCGCCCAGCTCGATCGCGTGGTCTTCAACATCGCGCCCGACCCAGTGACGGCGTTCACGCGCGTCGCAGCCGGCGAGGCGGACGTGTTCGAAGCGGTGCGGCCGAACAACGTCGCCGACGTTGCGAAGAATCCGCAACTGCAACTGCTGGTGTTGCCGTCGCTCGACTACAACTACCTCGGCTTCAATCTGGTCGACGCAGCCACGGGCAAGCCGCATCCGATCTTCAGCGACCGGACTGTGCGCCGCGCGCTGTCGCTGGCCACGGATCGGCGCAGCATCGTGGCGAATATCTACGACACGCTGGCCGTCCAGGCGCGGGGCCCATTCACGATGGCGCAGGCCAGCGCGGATCCATCGCTCACGCCGCTGCCCTACGCGCCCGACAGCGCGGGTGCCATGCTCGACGCCGCGGGATGGGTACGCGGCGCGGATTCCCTGCGTCACAAAGCCGGCAGGACGCTCGCATTCGGCATACTCGTGCCGTCCACCAGTGTCGCACGCATGCGCGCTGCGGTGCTGCTGCAGGAGCAGTTCCGGAAGATCGGTGCCGATGTGAAGATCGAGAGCACGGACATGGGCGGCTTTGTCGGTCGCATGGGCTCACGCGCATTCGATACGATGATCGGGCAGTGGAGCCCTGATCCTGGGCCGAGCAGCGTCGTTGATACGTGGACGAGTGCCGCGGCCGCGAAAGGCGGCAACAATATGAGCGCGTATCGCAGTCCGGCGTTCGATGCGCAGGTGGACAGCGGGCTCGCCGCGTTCGCACCAGCCGACATGCGCAAACACTTCGCCGCCGCGTGGCGGATCATTGCGGACGACGCGCCAGCGATCTGGCTCGCCGAACCACGTCGCGTGATGGCGATTCAGAAGCGGATCATCACCACTGGCATGCGTCCCGACGCCTGGTGGGCCGGCATCGCGCAGTGGCGCATTCCAGCCGGTCAGCGCATTGCGCGCGACGCGCCGGCGGGAGCCACGCGCTGACCCACGCGGTACGAACACCGGGCGCGTGCGCGCGCTGATTCAGCGCCTCTGGCAGGGACTCGTGGTCGTCGCAATCGTCGTGACGGCCACGTTCGTGCTCGTGCGCCTCGCACCCGGTGATCCGTTCGCCGGTGCGCTCGAGAATGCACGGATCACGCCGGAGCTGCGCGCGCACTGGCGCGCGGCGTATGGCCTCGATGGCAGCATCGGCACCCAGTACCTGCACTGGATTGCGTCACTGCTGCGTGGCGATCTCGGATGGTCCACCAGCACGAACCAACCGGTGTCACACGCCATCGCGCAGGCCTTGCCGCACACGCTCTGGCTGATGGGATGCGCACTCGTGCTCTCGTTCGCGCTCGGCATGTGCCTTGGCGCAGTGCAGGCCGCACGGCACGATCGCGTCACCGATCGCGGCATCGGCGCCATCACGCTTTTCGGAGCCGCGCTGCCTGACTTCTGGCTCGCGCTCGTGGTGCTGCTGGCTGGCTCATTCTGGCTGCGCCTCTTTCCCGTCGGCGGTGCATCGGATCCCTTGCTGCCAATGGCTGCCTCGACACTGACCGTGCTCGCCGATCGGCTCACGCATCTCGTGTTGCCGGTGCTCACGCTCGTCATTCTGATCGCTGCCCCTGTCGCCCGTCAGCAGCGCGCGGCATTGCTCGACAAACTCGGCGCCGACTGGGTGCGCACGGCGACGGCGAAGGGTGTCGCACCATTTGCGGTGTTTCGTCGCCACGCATGGCGCACCGCGCTCGGGCCCGTCGTCACACTCGGTGGGCTCGCACTGCCGGCGCTGGTAGGCGGCGCCGTGTTCGTCGAGCATGTGTTTGCATGGCCCGGCATGGGTCACCTGGCGGCAACCGCGATCGACGCGCGTGACTATCATCTCGTGGTCGGCTGCGTTCTGGTTGGCGCGGTGATGGTGATCGTCGGCTCGACCCTCGCGGACATGCTGTCGGAGCGTCTCGATCCGCGCAGTACGCAGCACGGCGACGATCTGCAGCGCGTGTCGGCATGACGACGGCAATGCATTCCGGCAGCGATTGGCGCACGGTGCTTCGGCGATTGCGCCGCGATCGGCGGAGTGTCCTCGCCGCCGCCGCACTGATGGGAATGATCGTGCTGGTGCTCGCAGGTCCGCTGCTCATCGCCTACAAGCCGTACGAACAACTCGACATCACGAACCTGGTGCACGCCGCTCCGAGCGCGTCGCACCTGCTTGGCACCGATGCCTACTCACGTGACGTGCTGTCACGCGTGTTGAGCGGCGGGCGGGTGTCACTGGCCGTGGCGATCAGTGCCGTCGGCATCGAAGTGCTGGTCGGTGTGCTGTGGGGACTCGCGGCCGGTCTCGGCGCGCGTTGGCTGGATGCGATCATGATGCGATGTGTCGATGCCGGCATGAGCGTGCCGCGCGTCTTGTTGCTGCTCGCCCTGCTCGCCGCCGTGCCGCAGATCCCGGTGTGGCTGCTGGTGCTGGTGCTCGGCATCACCGGCTGGTTCGGTATCGCACGATTGGTGCGTGGCGAGGTACGCGCCATCCGCTCGGGTGACTTCGTGCTGGCCGCGCGGGCACTTGGTGCATCACCACCGCGACTGGCGCTGCGCCACGTACTCCCGCACGTGCTGGGACCGGTGCTGGTGTCGGCGACCATGGCCATCGGTCAGGTGATCGTGCTCGAAGCCGGATTGAGCTGGCTTGGCATCGGCGTGCAAGCACCGCAGGCCAGCTGGGGCAACATCATCAAGGACGGCACCGAGTTCATCGCCAGCGCACCGTGGGTCACCCTCGGCCCCGGATTGTGCCTCGTGCTCGTCGTTCTTGCCGTCAGCGCACTCGGCGACGGGTTGCGCGACGCGCTCGCTCCCCGGCAGCTTCCCCGCACATGACCTCCGACACTCCCGCGCCACCGCCGCCGCTGCTCTCGCTTCGCGACGTACGCGTCACGTTCCGCACCGCCGACGGCACCATCACCCCGGTGGACGGCGTGTCATTCGACATCGGGCGCGGCGAGACGCTGGCGCTGGTGGGTGAAAGTGGCTGCGGGAAGTCGCTCACCGCGCTCACGATTCTGCGCCTGATCGATGCGCCGGGTCGCATCGAAGCAGGCAGCCACATCGAGTTCGACGGGCGCGACCTGCTCACGATGGGCGACAAGGAACTGCGTGGCGTACGCGGCAAGCAGGTCGCGATGATCTTTCAGGAGCCGATGACCGCGCTCAACCCGGTGTACTCGGCCGGCGAGCAGATCGCGGAGGTCGTGCGCACGCACAGCGACTGCAGCCGCGGCGAGGCGTGGGCGAAGGCAGTCGCGATGCTCGGCGCAGTGGGCATTCCGTCGCCGGAGATTCGTGCGAAGCAGTATCCGCACCAGCTGTCCGGCGGTATGCGGCAGCGCGTCATGATTGCGATGGCGCTGGTCATGAATCCATCGCTGCTGATTGCCGATGAACCGACGACGGCGCTCGACGTCACGATTCAGGCGCAGCTGCTCGATCTCCTGCGCGATGCACAGAAGGCTCGCGGGGCGTCGATGCTGCTGATCACGCACGATCTGGGTGTCGTCGCGGAGTCGGCGCAGCGTGTCGCCGTGATGTACGCCGGGCAGATCGTCGAGTCGGCGCCGGTGGTGGAGCTCTTCGCCTCGCCGCAGCATCCGTACACGCAGGGGCTGATGGCCGCGATGCCGCGCGCGGGCACGCGTCGCGAACGGCTGACGACCATTCCCGGCACCGTGCCACCGCCCGGTGCGTGGCCGACGGGGTGTCGCTTTGCCGATCGGTGCGCCTTTGCGTGGAAGCGCTGCACCGACGAGGCACCAGCGATGCATCACGTCGGCGACGGCCGCTGGTCGCGCTGTCATCTCGCCGTCGAACCCGAGCGCCGCACGCGAATTGCCGCCGCCGGAGCCACAGCGTGAGCGGGCCGTTGCTCCGTGTCAGCCATCTCTCAAAGGAATTTCCGATTCGCGGTGGCATTCTGAATCGGGTGCACGGCAGTGTGCGCGCCGTGACGGATGTGTCGTTCGATGTGGCGGCCGGCGAGACACTGGCTGTCGTCGGCGAATCCGGGTGCGGTAAGACGACCACCGGTCGATGCATTCTGCGTCTGATCGAGCCGACGCAGGGCAGCATCATCTTCGACGGCGTCGACCTGCGCACCTTGCGCGGTGCCGAACTGCGGAAGATGCGCCGACACATTCAGCTCGTGTTTCAGGACCCGTATGCGTCGCTCAACCCACGCATGACGATCGGCGACACGGTGAAGGAAGGCCTGATCATTCATCAGCTGGCCGAGGGCGCCGCGGCGGACACGCGTGTGCAGGCGCTGCTGGATGAAGTCGGCCTGCGTCCGGAATGGTCACGCCGGTACCCGCATGAGTTCTCGGGCGGTCAACGGCAGCGCGTCGGTATCGCGCGCGCGCTGGCCGTCGAACCGAAGTTCATCGTCCTCGACGAACCGGTGTCCGCACTCGATGTCTCGGTGCAGGCGCAGGTGATCAACCTGCTGCAGGATCTGCAGCGTGATCGCGGCCTGACGTACCTGTTCATCGCGCACGATCTCGGTGTCGTCGAGCATCTCGCCACGCGAGTAGCGGTCATGTATCTCGGTCGCATCGTCGAACTGGCGACGGCCGAGGTGCTCTTCACGGCACCGATCATGCCGTACACGCAGGCGTTGCTCTCGGCGATTCCGCTGCCGGATCCGCTGGCGCCGCGTGATCGTATCGTGCTCGAGGGTGATCCACCATCGCCCGCGAATCCACCGAGCGGGTGCGTGTTTCATCCGCGCTGTTTTCATCCGGCGAAGGACGCAGCGTGTACGCAGACCGTACCGGCGCTGGAAGAGAAAGTGCCTGGGCACTGGGCGGCGTGCATCAAACAGCCCGCCGGATCAACGGACTTCTTTCTTCCGGCCGCCGCACTCCGCAGCCGCCGGACCGCTGTTTCTCCCGCGACCTGATCGCCGTGCCCACAGCTTCAGCAGCACCTGCGCCCGCCGCGATCGCGTCCCACGACCGAGGGTTCTTCGGCCATCCACGCGGGCTCGGTCTGCTCGCAGCCGCTGAGATGTGGGAGCGGTTCTCGTATTACGGGATGCGCGCCATTCTCGTGCTGTATCTGACGAAGGCGCTGCATTGGAACGCGCAGGATGCGACGCGGCTGTACGGCGCTTATACAGGTGCCGTGTACCTCACGCCGATGATCGGCGGATACATCGCCGATCGTCTGCTCGGGACGCGTCGCTCGCTCGTCATTGGCGGCATCATCATCGCGATCGGGCATTTCCTGCTCGCGGTCACGGGAATGGCATTCTTCTATACAGGACTGATCTGCGTCGTGATCGGCACCGGCTTCTTCAAGCCGAACGTCTCGACGATGGTCGGCCAGCTGTATGCGGATGGTGATCCGCGCCGCGATGCCGGCTTCACGATCTTCTACAGCTGCTTCAACTTCGGCGCGTTCCTCGCACCGCTGATCTGCGGATTTCTCGCGGAGGACGAGCGCTTCGGCTGGCATCTCGGCTTCGGGGCTGCCGGCGTTGGCATGGTGCTCGGACTGATCGTGTATCTGCTCGGCCGCGACAAGTATCTGCCCGGGATCGGCATGGCACCGGATCACAAGCGCGATGCGGAGATCGCAGCGGAAGCCGGCGAGATCGGCATTCCGTCGTACTCGCGCAATGCATCGCTCGGCGCGACCGGCGGCGTGATCATCGCGACCCTGGCGTCGATTCACACCTGGTCGGCCATCGGCATTCCGGCATGGCTCTTCTCGCTGTCCGGCCTGATGTCGATGCTCTACGGCTCGATCATCGGCGCGGCGTTCACCGTCGCACTACTCGGCACGAAAGGCGAAGAGCGCGATCGCGTGTGGGCGCTGGTGATGGTCTCGACCTTCGTCGTCTTCTTCTGGCTCGTCTTCGAGCAGGCCGGCAGTTCGCTGACGCTGTTTGCCGATCGCGACACCGATCTGACGAAAGGCGCGTGGCTGTTCGGCATGGATCGCATTCCGGCGAGCTGGTTCCAGAGTGTGCAGCCGCTGTGCATCATCATCCTCGGCCCCTTTGCGGCCGGGTTCTGGCTGTTTCTGCAGAAGCGCGGGAAGGAACCGGCGACGACGCTGAAGATGGTGTACGGTCTCTTCCTCGCGGGCCTCGGATTCTTCCTGCTGTACTTCGCAGGCCGCGAGGTGGATGCCGGATCAAAGGTGTCGCCACTCTGGTTGATCGGTGCCTATCTCTGTCACAGCTTCGGTGAGATCGCGCTCTATCCGGTGGGCCTGAGCTACGTGACGAAAGTTGCGCCGGTCCAATTCGTGTCGCTGCTGATGGGCACGTGGTTTCTCGCGATCTCCGCGGCGAACTTCCTCGGCGGATTCCTGGCGGGGTTGATCGACGAGATCCCGAGTCGCGCCACGTTCTTCACGATTCCGACCGCGACCGCGTGGGGCGCGGGGCTGCTGATGCTGCTGTCCGTGCCGCTGCTCCGAAAGCTCACGCGGTCCATTCCGGACGCCTGACCGTCGCGCACCGCCGCAACGCTCCGTGTGTCGACTGCGCTCCGTGATTTCGTGGGGGGGGGCGGGAGAACACCGAGAACACCGAGTGTGACCGTTGCGGCGGGCCGCTCTTCGCGGGTCAGCCGTGACTTCGTGTGGGACGGGAGAACATGGAGAACACGGAGTGCGTCGGTTGCAAAGCTCCGCGCAGCTCGGAGTATTTCTGACTTTGTGATTGGAACGGCGGTGCCGTCATGTGCATCGCCTCGCCCTGCGCAGATCTAGGATATGCGCACCGCACCCACTCGCAGTGGCTGTTCCCCACAAAACTTCGGCTGGCGAAGACAGACGCATCGAATGCGACGCCACTCAGTGTTCTCCGTGTTCTCCCGCCCCCCACGAAGTCACCGGAGCCTCGCGCAACACGAAGCGCTGCGGCGGTTGAGAGCCGAAGTGCGAGGACTAGAACGAAAACAGATTCGAGATCAGCGACCGCTCCCGCGCCCGTCGCGACTCGTCCGGATCCCGCCAGAAGGTGCGCGTGAAATTGCCCGACGTCACACGGAAATCCCACCGGCGAGAGCGTTGATCCGGATTCAGCGCATACACGACATCGAGTCGATACAGGTTGCGTGAGCGCGGTGGAATGGAGACCAGCACGCCGGCGCCAACCGAGCCACGCCACGGCGTCGTGACACCATATGGCACGCGGCCAGCCCACACACGCCCCGCTTCGCCAAACACCACCGCACCGACATCAGCGAAGCCCCACGGCCGCCCGATTGTCTGTCGCTGTTCGCCGCGCAGGATGATGCGACTGCCCCCGGCATCGTACGAATCGTAGAATCCGCGCAATCCCTGTGTCGATGCACCAAGCGGCACCTGGAACGGCACACGCACATCCTTGCCGCCCGTGAATTCCACGGAGCCGATGGTCGTCGCCCGCTTGACTGGTTTGATGTAAATCGCCGAGCGCCCGCTGATCAGTCGCCCATCCCAGCCCGATCCCGCCTTCCGTCCGGAGAACACCCATTCGGTGCCGGTGAAGACATTCTGTGTGCCCCAGCCTGCATAGATATCGCCCGAGACGAAGAAGTCTTCGGTGCTCAATCCATCCAGTTTGAGCGGCCGCCCGAACTGTCCGCCGAACTGCACGCCGATGCGAAGATCCTGCACACCCGTCAGCGCATCGAAGCCTTCCACCGGAAGAAATCGCATCGCGCGACCGCCGATCAGGATGTTCGCGCGCGTCGCACTCTGCGGCGGTGCCGGAAGCACCGGCAGCACCGAGCCAAACGGAAAGGCACCACTGTCGGTGAGCGTCACCGCCGAACCGATGCCCTCACCGTCATAGCTCAGCGACGCACCCGCGAGCAGGAGCGCACCAGGGTGACCGATGCGCGCAACACCGCCCAGCGATCCGAAGGAGCGCGATACGCGCTGGTACGGCAGATCGCCGTCCGAGCGAAGGAAGCGCACGTAGTCTTCTTCCCTGCCGATCAGGCTGCGGAACCCAAAGCGTTGGAAGTCGGTGATGAACGGGTACCGCAACTCCGCATCGAAGTGCCCACCAAGACCGTTCCGATTCCACGTCAGGCTTGATTGAATCGGGCGACCGAACGTCAGCGCCGATCGCATGCGGAACGAGCGCCCATCGCGCAGTGAACGGTTGTCGCGCCACCCCGCTTCGACGAGCAGGCCACGACCCATCAGGTTCGAGCTGCCAAGCGACGCCGACGTGACTGCCGCGCCGCGTGTACCAGCGGACACGATCATCGCAACTTCGTCCACCGTCGTGACGATCAGCTGCACGCCATCCTTGTCCGGGTACACCAGCACGCGCGCATCCTGCAGAAACCACTGGGCACGCAGCACGCGCTCGGTTTCGCGGCGCTTGTCCTCGGTGCAGATCTCTCCTTCCCGCAGCAGCACGAACTCGCGGATCACGCGTGCGCGCGTGTTCACGTGAAATTTGCGCACCAGCCCCGTCACCAGATGCGACGCTCCGGACTGACCGCCGAACTCCGGACCGATCGGCTCGATCGAGATCTTCGTGATGCGCTGGCCGATACAGCGGTTGAGCGCCACGTCCACCGCGGCCGTCGGTGCGGAAGTCGGCGCCGGCACCACCTGTGCCCCAACGCGTGCCGCATACATCGTCGCGACGGCCAGGACGCCACGGCGGATCACGCGCGGCCCATCCGACGCTTCAGCTCGGCCAATCGATCATCGGCGGTCTGCGCACGTGCCGCGTCGTCCAGCGCGCGATAGTCGGATGGATCGACGGCCGAGGCGTCGCCCGGCGCCGGCGACTCGCTCGGCGCCGGTCCGATGCCCGTTGTGGCGCGCAGTTCCGCCTCCATCTCGCTCACCTGCCGTTCTGTGAGCACCAACTCCTCGTGCTGCACGGCCACCTTCCGCTCGAACACGGCAATCGTCGTCATCTGTGACTGGGCGAAGCGCTCGGCGATCGTGACCGTTTCCTGATCGTCGATCTGCCGCGCCAGTTCTCCGCGCCGCACGATCGTCGCGAGCTCCATGCGCGCCGATTCCAACTTCTGCATCGACAGCGCGTACGCCGCACGCACGTCATCCCGCGCGATCCGCGCGAGCGCCAGCGTCTGCTTCATTTCCGCCAACTGGCGGCGAGCCGAGGGATCTCCGAACGACGACACCGGCGACTGGGATGCGGGAACTGGCCGAACTGCTGGGTCGGGCCAGAGTACCCCCGCGGTCAGTGTCGCCGCAACCACTTCTGCCGCGGTGAGACATGTGCAGGACGACGCCGACTCAGGAGGCCAGCCGCCAGCGCGCTTCGTCCGTCACCTGCCGCATCAGGCGCTCTGGCGAGTGCTGCCCGGGGAACAGAAACCGATCACTCACCCGGTTGAGCGCCTGGCGGATCAACGGAAATTCGCCGGCGGCTCGGGCAAACAGCGGGCGCAATCCGGTGCTGTCCGCCATGCGATGTTCGGCCGCGAGCAGGAAGCCCTGCCGGCCCATCTCGTCGTAGTACGACAGATCGGGCCCGCCCTTCCGCCATTTGCGCTTCGTCACGTGATCAGGAAACAGGCCCGACAGCCACAACGCATAGTTGCCAAGATGCTGTCGCACGAGAAATGTGCGCTTCGCGTCACCATGTTCCGCGTCGGCAAGCAGCGCCGTCAGCGTGTCGTATGTCTCGTCGTCGTGCACCGCGATGCGCCAGGCTCGCTGATGTGTCGCGAAGTGCACGACGACGCTCGCGACATAGTCCGCGACGACACGCTCGGGCTCACCGAGTTCACGCAACGAGTGCCGCACGACGACGTAGATGAACAGCGGCAGCGAGGCGCGTGCCGCCCGCGAATCCGTGGTCAGCGCCGTGAGCAGTCGCGCATCGTCGAGCAGCGCATCGATGCCCTGCTGACGCAGCGCATCTTCGGCGGCGTTGAAGTCACGCGTCGAATCGCGCGCCACGAGGTGCAGGGCCAGTTGTGCATCGTCGCGCGTGAGCGTGTGCCGCAGGTCTGCCTGGATCATCCGTCGCGTGCTCCAAGGAAGCGTGAGGACTACCGTCGAGTGTGCCTCTGCATGGGATACACTCGATCGACGCATGGTGCCAACTCCCGCAACAGCGGCACGATGCGATTTCATGCATCAGCGCTCATGTGCGTCGAGTGCTCACAGTGTGCGCCCGGGTGGGCCGTGGGTTAGATTCGTGCTGGCGTATTTTCGTGCTCCCGCTGACCCGTCCGACGTGCTCCGCATCTGCATCCCGGTCCACAATGAGGCCACCACCATCGGCGTGCTGCTCTGGCGCCTGCGGTCGGTGTTTCAGGGCTTCTCCCGGGAATACGACGTCGTGGTCTACGACGACGCGAGCACCGACGGCACCGGCGACGTGCTCGAACCGTACCAGTCGGTCATGCCGCTCACCGTGCTCCGCAGCACCACGCACCGCGGCTACGCTGCGAGTATCGACGCGTTGGTGCGCCATGTCGCCGCGGACGACGAATACGCGCGTCGCGACGCCATGGTGCTGCTGCAGGGCGACTTCACCGAATCGCCGGAGCACCTGCCGGAGCTGGTGAAGCGCTTCGAAGGCGGTGCCGATCTCGTCGCCGTGCATCGCACCGTGTCCGATGCCACACCGCGCGACGAACGCCGGCTGCGCCGCTGGGGCCGATGGGCGGTGCAGCCGTTCCTGCGCCTGCCGCCGGTGGCCGACCCGTTCACCGGCTTCCGCCTCGTGCGCATCTCGGTCCTGCGCGACCTGCTCAAGGTCCTCGGCAACAAGCCGGTGTGCGCGGGTGACGGCTGGGCCGCGAACATCGATTTCGCACTGAACGTGAGCCCGTTTTCGCGCCGGATCGAGAACGTCGAGTTCGCGCCCCGCTACGACGTACGGCAGCGCCCGTCGCGTCGCCGCGGCTGGCCCGATGTCATCGCGCTGTTCCACTGGGCCCGATCGACGCGGGGCACCGTCCGGCCTGCGCCGGGTGGCCGCGCGTCATCCGAGACGCCGATCCGCAGCGAGTCGCTGGTGGTCGCACCGACCACCGAGCGCCCGTCACGGTCGGCGCCGGCGGAGCGAAATGACCGGTCCGAGCGCAGCCGGCGCGAAGAGCGCGGTCGTCCGCCGCGCGAGGCCGCGGAACCCGCTCGCGCCGCCAGCACGCCGCCTGCCCCGCGACCTCCGCGCGAGGAGCGAGTGGCGCGCGAGGAGCGTCCCGCCCGCGAAGAGCGCGCCCCGCGCGAAGGACGGAACGCGCGCGAGGAGCGCGCCCTCCGCGGCGAGGAGCGCGCCGCACGTCCCGACCGACCGCCGCGAGAGGCGCGCCCACCGCGTCCAGAGCGGGCCGCGCGTGCGCAGCCCGTGATGCCTGGCGACGGCGTTCAAGTCGAGAGCGAGGCGATGCAGGCCGAGGCAGTCCCGGACGAGTTCCTGATGCCGATGATCGTCACCGCGTCTGCGACCACTGAGAGCGACGCAGAGCCAGCGACGCCGGCGAAGAAGCGCCGGCGTCGCCGTCGCTCGCGGCGCGGGGCCCGGAACGCGGACGGTTCGGTCGTCGAAGGAAGTGTTGGCGCTGACGAAACCGCTGACGAAACCGCTGGCGATGACGCCGATGCGGGAACGTCCGATGACGACGAGGGTGAGCAGGATGAGGGCGGTGGCGAGACGGGCGCATCTGGATCCGACGAGTCTGGTTCGGAGTCGCCTGGAGACACAGCCCGTCGCAAGCGTCGCTCACGTCGGCGTCGCCGTGGCCGGCGGCCGGGCGGTGCCGACGCGAGTAGTCCCGATGAGAGCGGTCCCGACGGTTCCTCACCTCCTGCCGCCGAGCCTCCGGCGGCGTAAGCCGTCGTCACTCAGCCAAGGGATATGCTCGTGGTGCTTGCTCGAACCGCGTCGTTGTTGGCGCTGATCCTCAGTTTGTCCGCAACCGGCGCGCCACCTGCGAAGCCATCGTTGCAGGATCCGTCGGAACCTGCTCCACCGCATGAAATGGCGCGGGTTCCGGCCATCGGTGAGCGGCTCGTCTACGATGTGAAATTCAGCGCGATCAAGGTTGGCACCGGCTTCATGGAAGCAGTCGGCTACGAGCCGGTGCGCGGCGTCAACGCGCTGCACGTGCGCTTCGTCGTGAAGGGCGGGACCTTCTTCTACAAGGTGAACGACGTCCTCGAGAGTTGGATCGACACCGCGCGATTCGTCTCCCTGCGTCACAAGCAGGACCTGTCGGAAGGCTCGAAGGATCGCGAACGCAATTTCGAGTTCTTCACCGAGCGCAAGACGTTCTCTCAGGACGGCAGAGGCGAGGAACCGGGGCTCGCCGATCCGCTCGACGACGGGAGCTTCCTCTACTTCGTGCGCCGCGTGCCGCTCGAAGCGGGGAAGACCTACGACTTCAATCGCTATTTCCGCCCCGATCGCAACCCGGTGCGCATCATCGTGCTGCGTCGCGAACGCATTCACGTGCCGGCCGGCGATTTCAACGCGATCGTGATCCAGCCGATCATCAAGGCGAAAGGCTTGTTCAGCGAAGGGGGGAAGGCCCAGGTCTGGCTGTCTGATGATTCGGCACGCGTCATGCTGCAGATGAAATCGTCGCTGCCGATCGGATCGATCAATCTGTACCTTCGCGAATATCGTCCATCGGCCTCCGGCGCCCTGGTGCGCGGGAACTGACGGACGTCCGCTCTGCTCAACCCGCACATGCATCTCGCTGTCGACGCCACCACGCTCACGCGGAACCTGCGCGGCATGGGGCGCTACGCACGGAGTCTGCTGGCCGAGATGCCAGTGCACCGTCCGGAACTGCGCTACACGATCATCGCCCGCGATGCGGCGGACGTTGCAACGCTCTCTGACCAGTTGCGCAGGCTGCCCCATGTGATGGAGCGGGCGACCGTCGTTCCGGCCAGCACCGTGTCGCAGCTCGACTGCGACGCCGCGTGGTACCCGTGCAACTTCGTCGGAATGCAACCGCGCAGCGGCGCAATTGTACCGACTGTACACGATATATTTCCGATGCTCCAGCTCGACGGGCGCTGGTGGAAGGTCTACAAGCGCTGGCGCGCGCGGCGACGGTACGCCCACACGCTGCGGGTCGCCGATCACGTGATCACCGGCGCCGTCACGGCTGGCAATGAGCTGATGTCGGCGTTCGGCCTGTTGCCGCAACGCCTCTCCGTCGTGCCGCACGCCGCGGACGATTTTCGCGCGGCGGATCCATCACTGGTCGATGCGCTGCTCGAGACACTCGCCGTGCGCGGTCCGTTCCTGCTGGCCGTCGGCTCTCAGGAACGACGCAAGAATCTCGACGTGCTCTACGCCGCAATGCGCATCCTCGAAGCACAGGGTCGCGCCATTCCACTGGTGCTCTGTGGGCCCAAAGGAGTGCGCGGCGTGAAGCCAGGCGATGCGCTACCGCCATGGATGCGGCACGCGGGCTATGTGCGCGATGACGAACTGGCGGCACTCTACAATCGTGCGACGGCGCTGGTGTTTCCGTCGCGCTACGAAGGCTTCGGCCTGCCGGTGCTCGAAGCGATGACCGTTGGCGGTACCGTGATCTGCTCGAATGCCAGCACGATGCCCGAAGTCGGTGGAGATGCTGTGCTCTACTTTCCGCCTGACGACGCCAGAGCACTCGCCGCGCAGATGGTGCGGCTGCTCGATGACGCGGGCCTGCGCGACCGACTCGTACGCGCCGGCGCTCAGCAAGCCGCAAAGTATTCGTGGGCCCGCTCGGCCATCGGCACGCTCGAGGCCATCGATCGCGGCATCGCGGCCAGACGCGCGCGCTGAGAGGCACCTCGGAATGCACGAAGGGCGGACCGTCTCCGGTCCGCCCCTGGCGTGTCAAACCCGCACCGCGCTCAGTACGTACGCGGAGAATTCACCTTGTCGCGGATGCGACGCGCAGTGCCCGGCGCGACCACCAGCATCACGACGTACACCACACCACCGATCAGCAGAATCTTGACTGCCAGTCCGATCAGCGGGAAGAACAGCACGCCGATCAGCTTCAACGCGAAGAGACCGAGCAGCGCAACAACACCAATTGTGAAAATCGTCTTCAGCATTTCATCCCCCTCCGGGAAGTCCTGCCCAGATTACGCACGGAGCCACCTGAGAGTTTCGGCGCCGGCGTTATTCTCCTGCATGCACTCTAGCACTGAGACACCGTGAGTCACACCAACGCTGATGTCGCCGTCATCGGGGCCGGTGTCGCGGGACTCTCCACCGCGCTGTCGCTCGCTGACACAGGTCTCGACGTCATCATTCTCGCCGATGCCCGCGCCGGCGAAGCGTCGCCCGCTGCCGGTGGCATTCTCGACGCCGGCCACGGGTTCAGTGATCCGGCCATTCAGGACACGATGCGCCTCGCCCGCGATCGCTGGCCGGCCTTCGTCGAGATGCTCGCCGAGCGCACGGGCGTCACCGTTCCGCTCAATCGCGAGGGGATCCTCGAACTCGCGCCGTCGATCCACGAAGCGGAACGGCTGCGGAAAAGGGTCGCGCCCGACGTGGACTGGCTTGATGCCACCGAACTCACCGCGCTCGAGCCACAGCTGACGCATGTGCTTGGCGCGCTGCGCTTCAGGCACGACGGCGCCGTGAACCCGCTGATCCTCCTGAAGGCGCTGAAGCAGGCCGTCGGGCGTCACGTCCACGTCAGCGTGGTGCCGAAGACGGTCGCGGGCATCTCGCCCGGCCGACCGGATGAGGCTGTGCGTATCGCCCTCGCGGATGGCGATACCGTGTCCGCGATGCGCACGGTGATCGCCGCCGGCGCGTGGTCCGGCGCGCTCACCGGTCTACCGATGCACCTCCCGGTCGCACCGATGCGTGGCCAGTTGATGTCTGTCGCCAGCAAGGCGCTCCGGCACGTCGCTATGCTCGGGCTCGGCTACGCCATTCCTCGCGGCGACGGTCGCACGATCATCGGCGGCACCGAGGAGCACACCGGCTTCGACCCCGCTCACACTGCGGAAGGGGCCGCCCGTGTCCGCGCGCTGGCGGCGGCAATTCTGCCGTCCCTTGGCACGGCTGGGATGCTCAGCACCTGGGCCGGCCTGCGGCCGATGACGCGCGACGGGCTGCCGATCATCGGCCCGGACGCCGAACACCCCACGGTGCACTACGCCACCGGTCACGGACGCAACGGAATCCTGCTGGCGCCGCTGACCGGTGAATTGGTCGCCGCGCAGGTCACCGGTGCGCATTTGCCAACCGATGCAACCCCCTTCAGCCCGTTACGGTTTTCCTGAGCCACGCGCGAATTGGGCTGGGTTTTCGTATGTAACCCCTACTTAAATTTTAGCCGGTTATCTGCTCTTCCGAACCTGTCCCTGTCTCCGTACCTTCTCCTCCACACCGGATGGCGCCTTGGCGCGATGGCGGTAGAGCGGCGTATTGTCGGCGCTCCCGTCCCGCTCGAGGCGATGTCCCTGGACGTCGGATCATGGAAGAGCATTTGTACCAGATCCTCGGCCGCCACCGCGCCGAGCCCCTGCCGGAGCGGAAGCCGAGCTGGCTGAAGGTGAAGGCGCCAGGCGGAGAGAACTACATGCGCATCAAGGGTATGATGCGCGAGCTCGGCCTGCATACGGTCTGTGAAGAAGCGCATTGCCCGAACATCGGTGAGTGCTGGGACCACGGCACTGCCACGTTCATGATTCTTGGCGACGTCTGTACGCGCAATTGCGCGTATTGCGCCGTCTCGCACGGCCGGCCGCCCAGCTTCGATCTGGCCGAGCCGGAGAAGGTCGCCAGTGCCGTTGCCTCGATGAGCCTGCGCCACGCGGTGATCACGTCGGTCGATCGTGACGACCTCCCCGATTTCGGGTCGCACCACTTCCACGAAGTGATCCGCCTGATCCACGAGAAGGTGCCGGGTTGCTCGGTCGAGGTGCTGGTGCCGGACTTTCAGGGCGACAAGGGGGCGATCGAGCACGTGCTCGATGCGCGCCCTGAGATCTACAACCACAACACCGAGACGGTGCCGCGTCTGTACAAGAAGGCGCGTCCAGGCGGCCGATACGAGCGCGTGATGAACATCTTCCGCATCGCCAAGGCGCACGCCCCGGACATCCTGACCAAGACCGGCATCATCCTCGGGATGAGCGAGACGATCGAGGAAGTGATCGAAGTCATGAAGGATCTGCGCTCGGTGGACGTGGACATCCTGACGCTCGGTCAGTATCTGAAGCCGTCAGAGAGCCATATCGCACTCGATCGCTACTACACGCCGGACGAGTTCCGTCATCTGTACGAAGTGGGCATGTCACTCGGATTCCGGCATGTCGAAAGTGGTCCGCTGGTGCGGTCGTCGTATCACGCCTGGGAGCAGGTACAGGCCGCTGCGGTGAACTGATTCGCAGGTGAAGTCCCGATCGATGCCGCGGAGTAGTCGCGGTGTCGTATCGCAGTCGGTGCCAAGCGTCGCTCACAGTAGGGGGCGTCCAGACTTGCACGCGTCGCCGGTTCACGCCGGTGGCGACGTGTCTCCGTCGTTCAACCCACTGTCGCAATCGATCATGGCCAAGCGCACACCTGCGGCGAAATCGCCGCCGAAGCCCGCTGCATCCGCTGCTGCTCCAGACGCCGAGCGGACGCTGCATCTCTCCCTGCTCCGTTCGATGCTGTTGCAGCGTCGATTCGAGGAGCGTTGCGCCGAAGCGTACGCCATCGGCCGCATCGGCGGATTCTGTCATCTGTATATCGGGCAGGAGGCGGTGAGCACCGGCACGCTCAGCCATCTGCGTCCTGACGACTACATGATCACGACCTACCGCGACCACGGTCAGGCACTCGCCCGCGGCATCACGCCACGCGCCGTGATGGCCGAACTGTTCGGGCGCATCGATGGCTGCGCCGGCGGCAAGGGCGGCTCGATGCACATGTTCGACAAGGCCACCGGCTTCCTCGGCGGCCACGGCATCGTCGGCGGACATCTGCCGATTGCGACCGGTGTCGGCTTCGCGATCAAGTATCGCGGCGGCGATCAGTGCATCTGCTGCTTCTTCGGTGAAGCGGCCGTGAACAACGGCGCATTCCACGAGTCGCTGAACATGGCGGCACTCTGGAAACTGCCCGTGATCTTCATCATCGAGAACAACCGCTACGGCATGGGCACGGCGGTCGAGCGGGCGTCGGCAATCAACGACATCGTCCAGCGTGCCGGCAGCTACGACATGCACCGCGCGGTGGTGGATGGTCAGGACGTGCTGGCGGTGCGCGCGGCGCTCGAAGAGGCCGTCGGTCGGGCACGCACCGAGCAGAGCCCGACGCTGCTCGAGATGCGCACCTATCGTTTCATGGGACACTCGATGTCGGATGCCGCCAGTGGCACGTATCGCAGCAAGGCGGAGCTGGACGAGTACCTCAAGCGCGACCCGATCGCGCTCTTGCGCGCGCACATGGAAGAGCGCGGCACGCTGACCGCCAAAGAGCTGCAGGAGATGGACACCGAGATCAAGGCGATCGTGCAGGACGCGTGGGACTTTGCGGAAGCGAGCCCCGAGCCGCCTCTCGCAGCCCTGATGGAAAACGTGTATGTCGATACCACCAGCGACACCGGCGCGTCTGCCGGGGCGTGGAGCTGATCCATGGCCATCATCACATATCGTGACGCGCTGAATCAGGCGCTCCGTGAAGAGATGCAGCGCGATGCGCGCGTCTTCCTGATGGGTGAGGAAGTCGGTGTGTATCAGGGTGCGTACAAGGTGTCCAAGGGACTGCTGCAGGAGTTCGGCGAGATGCGCGTGGTGGACACGCCGATCACCGAACTTGGATTCGCCGGTGTCGGCGTCGGGGCGGCGATGGTCGGGCTCCGTCCGATCATCGAGTTCATGACGTGGAACTTCGCGCTGCTGGCACTCGACCAGGTTGTGAATGCCGCGGCGAAGATGCTCTACATGTCCGGCGGCCAGTTCAACATTCCGATGGTCTTCCGCGGCCCGAACGGTGCGGCGCTCCAGCTGGGCGCGCAGCACAGTCAGGCGTGGGAAAGCTGGCTGGCGCACATCCCGGGGCTGAAAGTCGTCTCACCGGCCACGCCGTACGACGCCAAGGGTCTGCTCAAGGCGGCGATCCGCGACGACAATCCGGTGTGCGTGCTGGAAGGCGAAATGCTCTACAACAACAAGGGCGAAGTGCCCGAAGGCGATTACATCGTGCCGCTCGGCGTGGCGGACCTGAAGCGCAAGGGCGAGCACGCGACGATCGTCACGTGGGGCAAGCAGGTGCTCGTCGCGATGGCCGCGGCCGATCAGCTGGCGAAGGACGGCATCACGGTGGATGTCGTGGACCTGCGCAGCATCCGTCCGCTCGACGAGCGCGCGATCATCGACAGCGTGCGCAAGACCAATCGCTGCGTGGTGCTCGAGGAAGGGTGGTACTTCGCGGGTGTCGGCGCGCAGATCACGGACCTCGTCCAGCGCGAATGCTTTGACGATCTCGATTCACCGGTGATCCGCGTCACGCAGGCGGACGCACCGATGCCGTATGCCAAGGGCCTCGAGAAGGCGGCCAAGGCCGACATGCCGAAGACCATCGCCGCGGTCCGCCGCGCGCTCTATCTCGACTGATCCCTACTTCGCCGGAATTCTGACGATGGCTACCAAAGTGATGATGGAAGCGCTCTCTCCGACCATGGAAGAGGGGCGGCTGGTAAAGTGGAACAAGAACGAGGGCGACGCCGTGAAGAGCGGCGACGTGCTCGCGGAAGTCGAGACGGACAAGGCGATCATGGAGCTGGTCGCGCGCGGCGATGGGGTGCTGCGGGCGCGCCTGATTCCGGAAAACACGACGACACCGGTCGGTCAGCTGATCGGTGTCATCGCCGCCGCAGATGAAGACATCAGCGCGCTGACCGCGAGCGCGGCGCCCGCAGCGCCGACGGCTGCAGCAACTGCTTCCGCCGAACCGGCACCGGCGCCTGCGGTGAGTGCGCCGCCGGCTGCCGCACCAGCCGCGCCTGCACCCGCCGCACCGGCACCATCCGCGCCTGCGCCGGCTGGCGCGCCGCGCACGGCGATGCCGGCGGTCGATCATCATGCCTCCGAACAGGCGGGACACGCCGCCGACACTGGCGGCCGTCAGCTTGCATCGCCGCTCGCACGTCGTATGGCGAGCGAGCGCGGTCTCGATATCGGTCAGGTACGCGGATCGGGCCCGGGCGGCCGCATCATCAAGCGTGATGTCGAAGAAGCGATGTCCGGTGGCGCGGCATTGCTCGCCGGTGCGCGCGCCTCGGCACCGACGGTGTCCGCGGCAGACTTCACGGATGCGCCATTGACGCAGATCCGCAAGACGATCGCGCGTCGCCTGGCCGAGTCCATCGGTCCGGTGCCGACGTTCTATCTGACTGCCGAATACGACCTCGCGCGCGTGACCGACATGCGCGCGGCGATGGCCGCGATGGGTCCGGAGTACAAGGTCAGCGTGAACGACATCATCCTGAAGGCCGTGGCCGTTGCGCTGACGCGTCACCCTGAGGTGAACTCGCACTGGATGGGCGACAGGATCCGTGCGCATCACCGCGTGCATGTGGGCATGGCCGTCGCGATTCCGGAAGGGCTGATCACGCCGGTGATCTTCGATGCGAACACGAAGGGACTGTCGCAGATCAGTCAGGAAGCGCGCGAACTCGCCAAGCGGGCGCGCGAACGCAAGCTGCAGCCGCATGAATACACGGGCGCCACGATGTCCGTGTCGAACCTCGGAATGCTCGGCATCGATGAATTCACAGCGATCATCAATCCGCCTGAGGCAGCGATCCTCGCGGTTGGTGCCGTCGACGACAAGGCCGTGGTCATCAACGGTGCGGTGGAAGTGCGCAAGCGGATGCGCGTCACGATGAGCTGCGATCACCGCGTGATCGACGGGGCGTTGGGTGCACAGTTCTTGCAGACATTGCGTCGTCTGATCGAGAATCCGCTGATGCTCGTGTATTGACTCGTCTTTCGGTGATGGGGTTTCATGACGCTCGACACGTCGTCCACGGCTGAATCCCGCGAAGAGCCCGACGCTCCCGCGGAACCAGTCGTGCCGATGGTCAATGCTGATCGAGGCCCCTTCACCCTGGGCTCACTGCTCGATCTGAACGACGAGGAACTGTCGCAGCCGCTATCGCACGATGCGCCGACAGAACACCGCTGGGAGCAATTCTCCCTTGGTGTCATGCCGGAAACAGGTGAAGCGATTCCGTCGCCGATGGTGACGTGCGATGCGGGGCAACCGCCGCCGTCCGAAACGGATCTGATTCCCGGGCTGGAAACACCAGGCGCCGTCGAAATCCCGGTGTACCTCGCCGGTCGCACGCTGCACGAACTCGCGCACGGTGCTGAGACACCGACCATCGAGCACTCGAATCACCCAGCGTCGCGTGCCGACACCGACGACGATCTCGATGTCAGCCGTTGGACCGTCGCTGATGTCACGCTCGAAGACATGGCCGCACTGACATCCGTGCACGACGCCGCCGCGCGCGTGTCGACGTCAGGGCCGGCGTTCGCAATCCATGATCAGACAGACGTGTCCACAGAAATGCCCACGGGCATGACTGAGCCTGCGCCAGACGATGCGCCGTCGCGAGGTCCGGCGATTGCCGTACCCGCCGGCGGACGCCGACGCTCCGCGACCGCACCATCCGCAGACTTCGCAACCACCGGTGATCGAGCGGTACTCTGGCCGCGCCAGAAGGCACGCCTGACGGCGAGTGTGCTGCCGCAGGAATGCGCGAAGTGTGGCGCTGCGTCACGTAGCGACAAATGCGCCGCCTGTGGCTACGACACCACGGTGACGGTGCGCAACGCGAACACAGGCGCCTGGCATCACTTCGTCGCTGCATTTCTCGACAGCGACAGCCAGCCACTGCGGACAGTCGGCGCACTGATCCTCGCGCCCGGCGAACTGACCAGCGCATTCCTCGTCGGCACGCGTCGCCGCTACGTCGGCCCACTCCCCGTTGCCGGGTTTGCACTGCTGCTGTTCGCAATCGTGAGTGCCATTGGCGGCCTGCGTCCGCGACCCGATCGCGCACTCATCATCGGCACCGAGCGAACCGCCGAGTTCACCGCCGGCCTTGCGGACCGCGCGCAGCCGAACCTCGCCGTCGATGCTGCGCCTGACCTGATCCACGACATCGCGACGGCACTGGACTATGTGCCACTGCTCTGGCTGCCGTTGATGGCGTTCGGGATAGTCGCGGTCGTAGCGGTGGCGCGCACCAGCCGCCGACGGGACGATCATGCGGAGCTGGCGTTCGCCGCGCACTTTGCTGCCTGGTTCACGCTCTGGTGGGGCATCGCCGTGCCGTTGCTCCTGCTGCTGACGAAGTTCGGCTTCGAGTATGCGGCAGCGTGGGAGGGTCTGAATCGTGTGCGGTACGCGGAGAACGGCCAGATCAGCGGACTGTCCACGACGTGGAATGCGCTGCGAAGCGTCGTCATCGCACCCGGTTTCCACACCGCCCTGCTCGCGCTCGGAATCGGGCCCTGGGCGGTCGGCGCGTACCGCCGCGCCTTCGATTCCACCTGGACGCGCGCCGCGATCGCCGGCGTCATGATCACCGGCATCCCATTGCTGCTGCTGGCCCCGTTCGCCTGACCAGTTGCGGCGAGCCGCCGCTGTTGCACACTGGAGTCAATCAGGCAAACCGGGCATCTTTACCCGACTGACCGATCCGTGACGGATCGGTCGTCCGTGGCGCGGCACCAGCCGGCGCCCGATCCCCCACGTGAGATCGTCATGGCATCGTTCGACGTCATCATTCTCGGCGGTGGCCCCGCCGGGTACGTCTGCGCCATTCGCGGCGCCCAGCTCGGCCTGCAGGTTGCCGTCATCGAGCGCGAAGCGCTCGGCGGCACCTGCGTGCTCTGGGGCTGTATCCCCGCCAAGTCGCTGCTCGAAAGCGCCTCGCTCGCCAATCACATCAAGCACGCCGCCGAGCATGGCATCACGACCGGTCCGGTGACGCTGGACTACTCGCCCGCGATGAAGCGATCGCGCGCCGTGAGCCTGCAGAACTCGAAGGGCGTCGAGTTCCTGCTCAAAAAGAACAAGGTCACCTACATTCGCGGCAACGGGCGCGTCGCCAATGCGAACACGGTGGAAGTGAAGGACGCCGACGGCAAGGTCGAGACGCACACGGCCAAGAAGGCGCTCGTGATTGCGACTGGTTCGCGCGTGCGCGGCCTGCCGCAGGTTGGCCTCGAGCTCAACAAGAGCACCGTGCTCTCGTCGGATGAGGTGCTCGTGCTCGACGCCGCGCCGAAGACGATGGCCGTCGTTGGTGCAGGCGCCGTCGGCTGCGAATTCGCCGACGTGTTCAACGCCTACGGCACGCAGGTGACGCTGATCGAAGTTGCATCCCGGATTCTGCCGATCGAAGATGCCGATGCGTCCGCAGAGCTCGCCCGCGCGTTCAAGAAGCGGGGGATCGAGTCGGTCACCGGTGCAAAGATCACGGCCGCCAAGGTCGACGCGAACAGCGTCACCCTCTCGTTCGAGGCGGGCGGTCAGCCGCGCGTGCTGACGGTGGACAAGGTGCTGGTGGCGGCTGGTCGTTCACCGAATACCGATGGATTCGGCCTCGAGGCGCTTGGCGTGAAGAAGTCGGATCGCGGCTTCATTGCCATCAACGAGAAGTTCGAGACGAACGTGAAGGGCGTCTACGCGATCGGTGACGTGGCCGGCAATCAGATGCTCGCGCACAAGGGGTCGCGCGAGGGACACGTGCTCGCCGACCTGCTCGGTGGCCAGCCGTTCCATCCGGTGAACTACGGCAACATCCCGAGCTGCACCTATTGTCACCCGGAAGTGGCGTCGATCGGCCTGACCGAGGAGCAGGTCAAGGCGAAGGGCGTTGCGTACAAGATCGGCAAGTTTCCGTTCTCGGCGAATGGTCGCGCACGCACATCGGGCGAGACGGATGGCTTCGTGAAGATCATCCGCGACGAGAAGTACGGCGAGATTCTCGGTGCGCACATCGTCGGTGCGCATGCGACGGAGCTGATTCACGAACTCGTGGTCGCGCGCGAGAACGAATTCACTGTCGAGGAGATCGATCTTGCGGTGCATGCGCACCCGACGCTGTCGGAAGCGATCGCGGAAGCGGTGCTCGATTCGATGGGGAAGATGGTGCACGCGTGAGTACCCGCCGTCTGCTGGTGGTGCGTCTCGGGCGTCTGGCGTATGCCGAGGCGCTCGACCTCCAGCAGGCGGTATCGACGGCACGCATCAGCGGCGCCGTTCCTGATGATGTGCTGATGCTCGTCGAACATCCGCCGGTCGTCACGCTCGGCCGGTCGACCAAGGGCGACAATCTGCACATCTCCGAAGCGCTCCTCGCCTCACGCGGTGTGGAGCGCTTTGAGATCGCGCGGGGTGGCGACGCCACATTTCACGGTCCGGGCCAGCTGGTTGGTTACCCGATCATCGACCTCAAGCAGCACACACAGGATCTGCACTGGTATCTGCGCCGGATCGAAGAGGCATTGATCGTCGCACTTGCCTCGGTCGGCTTGCAGGCAGGCCGCGTCGAGAAGTACACCGGAGTCTGGATCGACGATCGGAAGATTGCGTCGATCGGTGTTCACGCACGAGAGTGGGTGACGCGCCACGGGTTTGCGCTGAACGTCACCACGGATCTCAGCTATTTCGATCTGTTCGTGCCCTGCGGCATCGCTGATGTGGTGATGACCAGCACGCAGCAGGAACTCGGTGACGCGGCGCCGTCGTTCGAAACTGTGCAAGACGCGGTGACGGCGGCGTTCGGTGCGGTGTTTTTGCTGAGACCGGAGTCGATGTCGCGCGCCGAGCTCGAAGCGCTGCTGCCTGCGCTCGAACTGAGCGTCTGATCCTGGCGCAGATTTCAACAGCCGTCTCGCGCGGAGCCGCGGGGAACGCGGAGAACTGCAACTGCATTTTCTGCCACTGCGCTGCGCGGCCTGGATTGGCCTTGATGCGCGTTTCCAACCGATACAGCGGCTCCTCTGCGACAGCCAATGAGCCACGAAGAGCTGACGGGTTCGCGCAGGCCTGAAGTTTCGGATGCCCCTGTTGTTGCTGTTGGGGCTGTTCTCTGCGCTCCCCGCGACTCCGCGCGAGCAGCGTTGCAGTTTGGCCAGATGCCAACTGACGCAGATGAGACGTCACACAGTATCGTTCGTGAGACCCTGAGCCTGAGAGCATGATGTCCGACGAACTGCCGACCCTCGACGTCCGCCCGACCGACCGCGACCGTATTCCGCCGGGGCAATCGGAGACGCGCAAGTGGCCCGTGCTGCACTACGGCGGTGTGCCGGTGGTGAAGCCGGCGGAGTGGCGCTTCGAATTCCGCGGACTCTGTGATGCGCCTGCCACGTTCACGCTCGAGCAGATCCAGGAATTCCCGCGCCAGATCACGCGCTGTGACATCCACTGCGTGACGCGTTGGAGTCGCCTGAATAACGACTTCGAAGGCGTCAGTGTGCAGCATCTGTTGCAGCTCGCGAAACCGCGCCCGGACGCCACGCACGTGATGGTCTTCGCCGAACAGGGCTTCACCACCAACCTGCCGATCGCAGATCTCGACAAGCCGGAGAATGTGCTGGCGTGGAAGCATGATGGCGTCGATCTGACACCTGATCATGGCTGGCCTATGCGCCTCGTCGTGCCGCATCTGTATTTCTGGAAGAGCGCGAAGTGGGTGCGCGGCTTCGAGTTCCTGAACGCAGACTCGCCAGGCTTCTGGGAACAGAACGGTTACCACACGTACGGCGATCCATGGAAGGAGCAGCGGCACAGCAGCTTCAACGTGTCGCAGTGGATGATCAACGCGTTCCGCAGCAAGTCGAAGGAGTGAGCGTGGAATCCGGCGCGACGACGCCGTCGCCCGCGCACGCGGCGCTGAACGCGGAGCAGCGCGCGGCCGTGATGCATGGCGACGGGCCACTCTTGATTGTCGCCGGCGCCGGCACTGGCAAGACACGCACGCTGGTGCATCGCGTGGCGGCGCTGATCGAGCGCGGCGCGCGCGCCGAGCGCATCCTGCTGCTGACGTTCACACGCCGCGCCGCCGACGAGATGCTGGCGCGCGTCGAACGGCTCACCGGGCAGCACGGGCGACGCGTGCAGGGGGGCACCTTTCACGCCACTGCGCACGCGACCCTGCGCCAGTTCGGACAACAGGCCGGCATCGGTGAAGGCTTCACGATTCTCGACCAGAGCGATGCCGAAGATCTGATGCAGCTCGCGCGCGCAACGCTTGGCTTTGGGGCGCGCGAACGCCGC
Organism: Gemmatimonadales bacterium; assembly: GCA_038231095.1. Taxonomy (GTDB): domain Bacteria; phylum Gemmatimonadota; class Gemmatimonadetes; order Gemmatimonadales; family Gemmatimonadaceae; genus JACMLX01. The sequence goes on along the minus strand of JBBRLZ010000019.1, from coordinate 1,265 downwards.
TTTCCCAAGAAGGAGACGCTGCAGGCGCTGTACAGTCGGCACATCAACACCGACAAGACGGTCGAGGATCTGCTGCGCGACGGATTTCCGCAATATGTCGACGATCTCGCCGACATCGGGCGCGTGTTCACGGAATATGTCGAGCGCAAGGTGGCCCGGAACCTGGTGGACTACGACGATCTGCTGCTCTTCTGGGCTGCGATGCTCGAGGCGGAACCACTCGGCGAGGCGATCCGGTCGCGCTACGATCACGTGCTCGTGGATGAGTATCAGGACACGAACGTCCTGCAGTCACGCATCCTGCGCGGGCTGTGTCGGTCGCACCAGAACGTGACCGTGGTGGGCGACGACGCGCAGAGCATCTATGCCTTCCGCGGCGCGACGGTGCGCAACATCCTCGACTTCCCGGCGCAGTTTCCCGGCACCACCGTCGTCACGCTCGATCGCAACTATCGCAGCACGCAGCCGATCCTGAACACGGCCAACGCGGTGTTGTCGCAGGCGACCGAAGGCTATCGCAAGCAGCTGCGCAGCATAGACGATCGCCCGGGTGAGCTGCCGTGGCTCGTACCCTCGCGGGATGAGCAGGCGCAGACGATGTTCACGTGCGACCGACTGCTCGAACTGGTCGAGACGGACGGGTTACGACTCGATCAGATCGCCGTGCTCGTGCGCGCTGGCTACATGAGCGCCGATCTCGAAATCGAACTGGCCGCGCGCCGGATCCCGTTCGAGAAGTGGGGTGGCATCAAGTTTCTCGAAGCGGCGCATGTGAAAGACATGCTTGCGTTCCTGCGCGTGGCCGAGAATCCGCGTGATGAAGTGAGCTGGTTCCGACTGTTGCAGTTGCTGCCGGGTATTGGCGAGATCTCGGCGCGGCGCGCGATCGCGTCACTCGAAGCAGCATCGTGGCGGATCGAGGGCCTCGTTGCGTGGGACGCACCGCCGCGCGCCGCCGCGACGCACACGGCACTCACCGCCTTGATGCAGCGCCTGTCCGCGAGCAGCGGCGCCGACCCCGGTGCCGACATCGCGCTCGTGCGTGGCGTGTACGATGACATCCTGCGCCAGCGATTCGATGATGCTGACGTGCGCCTCAATGATCTCGTGCAGCTCGAGCACATTGCGAGTGGCTACCCGAATCGCGGTGCATTCCTCAGTGCGCTGGCCCTCGAGCCGCCGTCCGCGACATCCGACCTCGCGCAGGGCAGCGACACCGATGACAACGATGCACTCGTGATCAGCACCATCCACTCCGCGAAGGG
>JBBRLZ010000018.1:0-69461 GCA_038231095.1 Gemmatimonadales bacterium | reverse complement strand
GGCATGGCGTCGATCTACAAGGCCGATGACGCAAAGCACGCACGCCAGGTGGCGATCAAGGTGTTTGTCGCTGCGACCGATGGCAACGACGCCGGCATCGCCACGGCGCAGCGCTTTCTCGACGAGATTCGTGTGACGGCGGCGTTGCAGCATGTGAACGTGATGCCGCTGTTCGACTCCGGCGCGGCCGATGGATTGATGTACTTCGTGATGCCGTTCGTCGATGGCGAGACCTTGCGCGCGCGGCTCAAGCGCACGGGGCCACTGTCGGTCGAGGAGACAATGGCGATCGCGCGCGGCATCTCCGATGGGCTCGAGCACGCGCATCGCGCCGGCATCGTTCATCGCGATCTCAAGCCCGAGAACATCCTGCTCCGCGACGGGCAGCCGCTGATCTGCGATTTCGGGATAGCGCTCGCCACGGCGTCACTTGGTAGCGAGCGGCAGACGCAGGCCGGCGCGGTGGTCGGCACGCCGCAGTACATGTCGCCGGAGCAGGCGGCCGGTGCCGAAAAACTCGACCTGCGTACCGATGTCTATTCGCTTGGCGCCATCGTCTACGAAAGTCTGGTCGGTGATCCACCGCACGTCGCCAGCACCACGCAAGGCATTCTCGCCAAGGTCCGCTCGGAGACACCGACGGCGGTGCACCTGCTGCGGCCCTCGGTGAGTGCCGCCGTCTCCGACGTGATCGCGAAGGCGCTCGCGAAGCAGCCCGCTGATCGCCATCCAACGGCGCGCGCGCTGCGTGACGCACTGTCGGCTGCGGCGACGCAGCCTGTGCCAGTGCCGAAGGCGGCGTCATGGGCGCCATCGCGTGCCGTCCTCACCGGCGCTGCGGCGCTGGTGGTGATCGCGGCCGTCGCCTTCGCGCTGCGATCGCGGTCGACAGAGTCGACCGTCGCGACGCGTTTCGTGCTCGCGCCGTTTGCCGACGCCGCCATCGGGCGCGCGCCGGTGCTCACACCGGATGGCTCGACGATCGTCTACGCTGGCGCCGCTGCCACGTCGCGCGCGGTCTTCGTGCGACGCGTCAGCGAGCTCGAAGCACATGCACTGCGCGGGACGCACGGTGCGCTCGCGACATTCATCTCGCCGAACGGTCGCCACGTCGCATTCACGACCAGCGATGATCGGCTGATGCGCATCGGGCTCGATGGCAGCGAGCTGACCGACATCGGCGGCGTGTTCCGCTACAGTGACGCCACCTGGCTGAATGACAGCGCACTCGTGTATGACAGTTACGGGCAGCAGGGGCTGACGCTGGCGCCGGCGTTCGGAGGACCGACACGATCGTTCACGACGCTCGACACCAAACGGCATGACAGCGTGCATCAGATGCCGCTTGCGCTCGGCGACGGCCGGAGTGTGGTGTTCCTCGCGTTGCGCGCTCGATCGGGACCGGGCGCGCAGCTGGGCGAACTCTCGCTCGCACGTCTCGGCAGTGATGGCCGCGCCGCGGCATACACACCGCTCGGTATTCAGTCGCGCCGGGCCCTCGGATTTGTCGATGGCTGGCTGTTGTTCCTTCGCGGCGATGGTCGCGCACTGATGGCGGTGCGGCTCGACGTGGCGAGCGGCACGGTGTCCGGTGAGCCGCAGCTGGTGCTCGAGCAGGAAGGTGGTGGTATCCATTCGGCCACGCTCGCGCGCAACGGGACGCTTCTGTATTCGCGTCGAGTCCAGCCGAACAACGCCCCCGTGATCGTCGATACGACCGGTTCCGTGACGCCGATTCTGACGGGTCTGACCGGTGCCTTCATGAGCCCGCGCGTGTCGCCTGATGGGCGACGTGTGGTGGTGCAGCGCGCGACGGCCGAGGGCAACGATTCATGGCTCTACGATCTGCAGACCGGTACGCAGAGTCGGCTCACGAACTCCGGCAGCTCCATCGGTCCGGCGTGGAATGCTGCCGGCACGGGCGTCGTCTATTTCTCGTCGCGCGATGGGCGTGACGCGCTTTGGTTCGAGCCCGCTGACGGCAGCGCACCGGCCCGCCGACTGGTGGAGTCGCCGGGGGCATTCGCGGCCAGCCCGACCGGCGCGGACAGCGTGCTGCTCTTTCAGCGTCGCGTGAACGGCGCATGGAGCATCTGGCGCGCGCCGAGCGATCCCGGTGCGCCGGCGATTCCCGTTGTGCAGGGGGGGTACGATGCGTTCATGCCCGCCGTCTCAGCCGATGGTCACTGGCTTGCCTACGCCGCCAGCGAATCCGGACACTACGAGGTATTTCTGCGACCGTTCCCCGGTGCAGGCACGGCGGTGCAGGTGTCGCTCGGCGGTGGTACCGAGCCAGCCTGGTCGCCGGATGGGCGCACGCTCTTTTATCGTGCCGATCGCAGGATGATCGCTGCCGATCTCACGCCTGGCGCATCACGTGCGGTGATCCGGCGTCGCGCGCTGTTTGCAGACACGTTCGACGGCGACATGCCGATGCCGCATCGCAATTACGACGTCATGCCCGATGGTCGTCACTTCGTGATGATCGCACCGAACGATGATCGCTCACCAGAAACGATCGTCGTGCTCAACTGGTTGACAGAGTTCCGCGCGAAGGTCGCCGCCGCGCGCCGATGAGCGCGAGCAACGCCGCACCGCTCGGTCCGTCAGGCAAGCGCCGCCTCAACATCGGCGTGCTCGGGTGCGGCCCGATCGCGCAGGCGGCCCACTTCGAGAGCTGCACCAAGTCGCGCAATACCACACTCTACGCGATCTGCGATGTGGCCGAGGACCTGCTCGAACGGATGGCGGTCACCCATGGCGCTCAGACGACATACACGTCGTATGACGCGATGCTCGCCGATCCCGACGTCGATGCGATTATTATCGCGACGTCCGACGTGTTTCATGTGCCGGCCGCGCTGCAGGCCGTGCGTGCGGGGAAGCACGTGTTGTGCGAGAAGCCGCTCGGTGTGACAGTGGAGGAGGTCGAACAGCTGCGCGCAGAGGCCAGCGCGCATGACCGCCAGGTGATGGTCGGCCACATGAAGCGATTTGACCCCGGCCTGCAGGCGGCACGACACTTCGTGGCGCACGAGATGGGTGAGATGCTCGCATACAAGGGATGGTACTGCGACTCCACGCATCGGTACGCCGTGACGGACGCCGCGCAGCCGCTGATCGTTCGCAGCGCCGGCGCGCGTAAACTCGCTATCGATCCCAAGTCTGACCTCGCGCGCTACTACATGCTTGCGCACGGCAGTCATCTCGTGGACACCGCACGTTTCCTGTGCGGCGACATCGTGAGCGTGGACGCGCGCCTGACGCGCAGGTTCGGCGCGTTCTGCTGGTTCATCGCGACGGAATTCGCGAACGGCGCCGTGGGGCACCTCGATCTGACGGTGTCCGTGCGCATGGACTGGCATGAAGGGGCGCAGATCTACGGTGAACATGGCAGCGTGCTGGCGAAGACCTTCAACCCGTGGCTCTTCAGGTCATCGGAGGTCGAGATCTTTCACGAGAAGAGTGCGACGTACACGCGGCCACTTGGAGCCGACGCGCATTTCTATCGCCGACAGGTGGAGGCGTTCGCCGACGCGGTGCTGCACGGTCACGATGTGACGACGACGGGTGCCGCAGGCCTCGACGATGGAATTGCGGCGGTGCGGGCGATGGTGGCGATCATGCGGTCGGTGGAGACGCGTGGTGTGGTGCGTGTTGACGAGGTCAGCGGCGGCGTGTGAGCGGGTGTGGACGGTGCGTTCCACACCCGCACCGACTTCGATCAGGTGCCAGCGTCTTCAATCCACGCTCTAGCCTGCCGCCATTCGCATTGCACGACGGCGACCGAACCACAGCAGGCCCACCATGCCCGTGCCAACGAGCCAGATTGTTGCCGGTTCCGGCACCACGTTGCCGTTCGGCGGCGTGATCACACCAAAGCGGTTGAGCTGCAGCCCCGACGAGGTATTCACGATGAAGTCCGTGACGGCGCCGTTCGGCGAGTAGGCATCTATGCCGCTGAGCATTGCGGTGTGCAGAAAGTCCGAGTCGATCGACGCGCCGTCGCAGCACGGCGACACAGTCGTGTAGAGCGCGACTTCCACCGTGAACGGCGAACCCCAGATGAAGTTGAAGAAGGCGTTCGTCGTGATGTTCGCCGACCCGGCGAAACCGTCCGGCGTGACAACGAAGTTGCCAGGAATGCCCGAGCTTCCCCCAAAAAACAGCGGATTCTGGCCATTCAACGTCGTGCCAACGAACGCATTCCACAGGTAACTCTGGCTGCCGTTCGTATACAGGATGCTGAGGTTCAGATCGCCCTGCTGTGTGGACGGCGGCACGCCGAGGTTCTTCATCATGCCGTCAATGAAGAATTTGAAGTTTGTCGTGCCTGCCGTGCCGTTCGCGACGGTGGGGCTCGTGTAGTTGAGCGTCTGGGTGAAGCTCGCGAAGGCCGACGCGGTTCGGTACGTCGTCGAAGACGCTGCGCCAGTCGCGAGGCCTTTCGCGGCCACGCCGAGCGACCAGTAGTCGGCGCGCGCCTGCGCAGATCCCGTGAATGTGCCCCCAGGGTTCGCCATTGGACCGGTCGCCGTCTGTGCCGCCGTCAATGGGCCGGCCGTACCGGTATGGTCGTCGATGCCGCCATTCAGCCCGCACGTCGTGATGCCTTCGGTCGGTACGGGAATGCCCGTGAACCACGGTCCAGGAATGGTCGGGGCGGACGTGGCGCAGCGGAAATTCGGCCCGATCGTCGCGTTGCCGGCAATCACGCCGGCGTACGCGCGCAACTGCGCGCCCGCCGTTTGTGACGCGAGCGCGGCAACGAGCGCGAGAGTGGTGGTGCTCAACCTGATGTCCATGGGACGTCCCGTGTCGGGGAATGGAATTGCCGCCGCTCTTGCGGCGTGCACGGCGTTCATGGGCTCATGCGTTGTTGCGCGGCGAATCGAGCCATGACCCCATGTCGACCCGCGATCTGCTATGGTCGCGCCGTTCCGGCTGCGTATGTTCCGCACGAGAGGGCTGTACATGTGACCGCAATACGGCCAACCGCGAACGTCACTCCCAAGCCTGGACTGCCATGGCGGAAGCAATGACCAGACAACCGGCGATCATCCCCTGCGCCAGTTGCGGCAAGCTCAATCGTGTCGACCTCGCGCGCGCTGATGCGCAGGCCAAGTGCGGTGCTTGCCGTGCCGCGCTGACGGTTGACATTCCCCTCGTCCTGACCGATGCCACCTTCGACCAGGTCGTCTCGGCCACGGCCGTCCCGGTCATCGTCGACTTCTACGCCGACTGGTGTGGACCGTGCAAGATGATGGCGCCCGTGTTTGCCGAACTGGCCCGCCGCCAGCGTGGGCAGGCGCTGGTGGTGAAGGTCGACACCGACCGCAATCCGGCACTCGCAACGCGATTTGCGGTGCGGAGCATTCCGACCCTTGCGGTCCTTCGTGATGGCAAGGAAGTGGCACGGCAGGTCGGCGCCGCACCGATGGCCGTGCTCGAGGAACTGTTGCGGCGTTAGCGCCTGCGGTATGGTCCCCGCATGAGAACACACCACGCCATCGCCGCACTCTTCGTCACGCTCGGCATGACGACCGCCTGCGGAACCGCTCCCGCTTCCGCTCCCGCCGCGCCGCAATCCACAATCGACAGCGATCTCACCGATGTGACGGTCGCGCGATTGCAGGAGTTCTACGCGACGAAGAAGTACACGGTCACCGATGTCGTGACGTGGCATCTGGCGCGCATCGATCGCTACAACGGCGTCTACGGCGCGATTGAAACGGTCCTGCGTGAAGAGGCGCTCGCCGAGGCGGCACGCGAGGATGCAGACGCGGCGAAGGGTGGTACTGCAGCGCATGGCGCGCTGTGGGGCGTGCCGATCGTCGTCAAGGCGAATACCAGTGTGAAAGGGCAGGTGACGACGGCGGGCTGGGAGGGATTCAATCGCGCCGGCCATGAACTCGTCGCACCGGAAAACGCGACGGTCGTCACCAGGTTCAAGGCGGCGGGCGCGATCATCGTCGGCATTGCGAACATGCCCGATCTCGCCAACAGCGATACGAATCGCGGCAGCTCGTACGGTCGCACCGGCAACGCGTACGACGTGCGATTCTCGCCCGGTGGCTCCTCCGGAGGCATCGTCACCGCAATCGCGACCAACATGGCGGTGCTCGGTAACGGCACCGACACCGGTAACTCGATTCGCATGCCGGCCGCGACGAGTGCGCTGGTTGGTGTGTTCCCGACGCGCGGTCTCACCAGCATCGCCGGCATTGCACCACTCGATTGGCTGCTCGACAACACTGGGCCGATCGCGCGTACCGCCGCTGACGCCGCCATTGCGCTGACGGTGATGGCGGGTGTGGACTCGCTCGACGCACCGACCCTGCTCGCACCGGATTCCGTGCGCCGCGTGGCGTATCAGTCGCTGGTCGCGAACGGGTCGCTCAAAGGCAAGCGTTTTGGCGTGCCGGCGTTCGTACTGGAGGGCGATGGCATTCCATTTCACGGTGTTCCGTACAGTGTGCCGGCCCAGGCGGCCGAGTCGATCCGGGTCAGCGCGAACATGCCGCTGCGTCCCGACACGCGCGTGATGTTCATGCGAGCGGTTGACGCGCTCCGCGCTGCAGGCGCCGAGGTGATCTTCGACGACAGTGTGCTGCCGACGACGTTCGCGCGATCCTCGAGCCGCGTGGCGACGTACGCGTACATGAAGGACGGCACCGATCAGTTCCTGTCGCGCTTCGGGCCGGCGGAGTACCACTCGTCCGACGCGTATTTCAAGGTCGTCGGCGCGCCGCTCTACACGTCGTCGATCGGTACTGAGGATGGCTTCCGCGCAATGGGTGGCATTCGGTATGACCAGCGCGTGTTCGCCACCGATGCGGATGCAGAGCGCATGTATTCCGTGCCGAGGCGTGAAATGCTGGCGGCGTATGTTGCGACGCTCGATCGGCTCAAGCTCGATGGGCTCGTGTATCCGGCAATCCAGATGCCGCCCGTCGATGAGACGATGCCGCAGGATGGCGCGGTGAGCACCGGCCCGCACTCCGCGACGAGTTGGGTGAACATGATCGGCGTGCCGGCAATCGTCGTGCCGGCGGGATTCTACGCGAGCGGCCTGCCGTTCGGGCTCGAGTTTTCGGCGCGCCCATGGACCGATGCGAGTCTGCTGGCGGTGGCATATGCGTGGGAGCAGGCGACGCACCTGCGAAGGCCACCGACGCTGGTGGAGAAGGGCATGCTGCCGATCACGCCGGCGCGCGCTGCCCGGCACAACTGACGGCACGGAGTCGTGCGCGCCACGATCGCGGCGCACGACTCATGGGCAGTTGATCAGCGCACCGCGATCGTACCACGCATCGGCCTGCGCTTCGTCCAGGTCCGTGCTGCGCCAATCGCGCGTCGTGTCCGACGTTTGTGTGCGCGCGCCGGTGATCGCGTATCGCAGCTGCCGACAGACGACGGCGCCGAGTTGTGGCGCACCGTGCACCAGCGTCGGCACGGCATCTGCCGAGAGTCGAGCGTGGTACGTGACGTCGAACGGAGCGCCGGTGGCAGCCCGTGCGATGTTGATACGTGTCACCAGCGCTTCCGGGTTCATCACGTTCAAGCTCGCGACCCAGACCACCGTGAGCACCAGCACGCGTGGAAAGAACCGGTCGGTCTCGTGTTGCAGCACGCAGTGCGCGAAGACGATCACCGCGGCAAATACCCACACGATTACGGCGATCGCGAGCGCGCGGTCCATGCTCAGGCCAAACCGACTTACGTACAGCGCGATGCGCGTCGTGGCTGAGGCGAGCAGTGCAGCGACCATCACCAGCAGGGCCATCGCGAGACGGCGATAGCGATTGTGCTCCGCCGACGCATCGGCAGGCAGGAGCCACTCGGTGACGACAAGCGTCGACAGGACGACGCCGGCGGCAAGAATCATCTGGAAGAAACCGTTCCGTGCATACTCGGCCAGAGACAGGTGCGCCGTGGAACGCAGGAATGCCTCGCCACCGAACAGCACGCGTGCCTGCGTGATCAGGAATGCCGCGAGCACCGCGATCAGTGTAGACAGCACGACACCCACCGCCACGAAGGGCAGCGCAGGTGAGCGCATCTCCGGGATGGACGCGCCGATGGCACTGCCGCACGTTGCACGCAACCAGCCACTCGCAATCCATGCCAGAAGCAGCACGATGAGCAGATGCGAGAGCAGGTTCACGCCGAAGATGTGCTGCAGCAGATCCTTGAAGACCGGGTCTGATGCCGTGAGCAGCGCCGTCATGACCGCGATCGGCGGTACGGACAGCGCTGCGCCGATGAGCAGCGCGCGCAGGGTCTGGTCGCGGTGCGTATCGTCGCCGCGCTCGCGAAGGCCGCGCACGCGTGGTGCGCCGCCGAGGGTGTTGGCGAGCGCGATGAGGCCGACGCGCGGGACGTCCACCGTGTGCAACCGAGAAAGGGTCGCGCCAGTGCCCTGTCGGATGAGCAGTGCGCCTACGCAGAGTACGGAGAGCATGTCGATGCCGTAGAGCATCGGCGAGTCGCGCAGCACCAGACCGAATGACGCGAGCGCAACCCCGGCGAGCAGCAGGTTCCGCTCACGCGAGCCGCGGCTGCCAATGATGAAGACGGCCGCGATCAGCGTCAGCAGCCAGAGCGTGAATCCGAGCCGCCACTGGCCGCCGCGCAGCAGCCAGTCGCCGCTGATGCCGATCACCGCGGCGGCGATCAGCACCTTCCATGTGCGCTGTGGCATCAGGCGCTCGCGCGCCGCGTGAGCGCACCGAATCGCCGGTCGCGATGCGCAAAGTCTGCGCATGCCGTATCGAGCATCCGCGGTGTCATGTCGGGCCACAGCACATCGAGAAACAGCAGTTCGGCGTACGCGCATTCCCAGAGCAGAAAGTCGGAGAGCCGGCGTTCGCCGCCAGTGCGGACAAGCAGATCGACCGGTGGCAGGAGTGAGGGCGGTTCACCAGAGGGAGCCTCGCCGGCGTGCATGATCGCCGTGCGGCTCGAGTAGTCGATCGCCACGCGCAGATGCATGCGATCGCCGTGTTGCGTCGCGGCTTCGGCGGTGTGGATGGCATCGACGAGCGGCAGCGGCAGGCGATCGCGTCGTCCGATGACACTGAGACGGATGCCGGCGCGCGCGAGTGCCGCCGTGTTCCTGCGACAGTGTGACGTGAACAGCGACAGCAGGCCGTGCACTTCGGTCGTGGGGCGCCGCCAGTTGTCGCTGGAGAACGCGTAGAGCGTGAGTTGCGGAACGCCGATCGTGGCGCAGTGCGCGACGATGGTGCGCATCGCGCGTGCGCCGTTCAGATGCCCGACGGTGCGTGGCGCGCCGCGTTGGCTCGCCCAGCGCCCGTTGCCATCCATGATGATGGCGAGGTGAGATGGCAGCGGAAGAGTGCTTTGTAGCATAAAGTGAACCTCGCAGAAGAAGGCGCCGAAGCGCCTGGGTGAATCGATGCACCACTGAACTGATCGACGAACAACCGCCACCTGATCTCGTCTACGCGCCCTCGCCCACACGCCGGATCAGCGCCTCCATGTGCGACAGATATCGCTCGAGTGCCTGACGGCCCACCGTGGTGAGACGATACTCGGTGCGCGGAATGCGACCGTCATAACCTTTGCGGCACGCGATATAGTGCGCGTCCTCCAGCTTTCGTGCATGCACGGACAGGTTGCCATCCGTCGTCGCGAGCAACGCCTTCAGTTCGTTGAACGTCAGCATGTCATGCACAGCCAGCGTGCTCACGATCGCGAGCCGGATGCGTTCGTGAATGAGTCGATCGAGTGCAAGCGGGGATGCGGCATCACCTGCGACAGTTGTCAGCTCAGCTCGCGCTGGCGACACCCTCGCTGCCGCTTTTGTGCTGGTGACGGGCGCGAGCTTCTTCGCCGCGGCTGAATCACGCTTAGCCACCGTGCCTCCGCGCAATCCAGATCCCGAACGCGATCTGCCACAGTCCAAAGCCGACTGCCAACATGACATTTCCCGAGACGCGCGGGAGCAGCAGGGCGATGGCTCCGCAGCAGAACAACCCGACGCCCATCAGCGGCACCGCGCGCACGGAGTAGGCGCCGGCGGTCGTCACGCTCACGCCGTAAAGCAGCAACCAGAGCCCGGGCAGCACACGTGGAACGGTGCTTCCGGCAAGCCAGATCGTGCTCGGCTCGATCAACGCGAACGTCAGCACCGCACCGGCGAAAATCGCCGGCCAGAATCCGAGCAGAAATTTGCGGGCGGGCGCACTGAGGATCGGCGCGCCGACCGGACGTCCGCGTTGGCGGATCTTGCGCCACATCATGGCCCCGCCGATGGATGCACCGAGCGCCGCTTCAGCAATCCACGTCAGGATCCAGCGGCCGGCGCTTGGTTGCACCGAGGCAAGCACGGCCGCCGCAATCGCCGAGCTCCCGATGGCGACGAGTCCCCAGCCGGGCACGTCGGTGAACGACGAGGCCCCTTCCATGGTGCGGCGGATGAAGGAGAGGTCCTCCATCGCGCGATCGTGGAGTGCTGGTGACTCGGACGCTGGCGCTCTGAGTGGGGTGGCCATAGGCGTATAGCTACCGCTCGGCGGAACAGCTGTCAAGTACTTTGCCTTGTAAAGTACGCCTGCCGGCTGAGTTCCGCGCTCGTGCTGCCGGACCCCACATAGCTTCCGCTGCAGTGCTGATCCCACGCCGTCGTCGAGGCCACCGCATGCCGTCACTGTACGTCTCCGCCGCCGCCATCCTGCTGGGCGGTGTGCTGCTCGCGATTCAATCGCCGTTGAATGCGCAGGTGGGCAAGGCGGTGGGCTCACCGGTGAACGCGGCATTGATCTCGTTCCTCGTCGGGACGGTCGCACTGAGCGTGATAGCCGCCACTCAACGCATTGCGCCGAATGACGCGCAGGCGCGCGGACTGCCCTGGTACGTGTGGACTGGTGGCTTGTGCGGCGCGGTCTTCGTCACGGCGGCGGCATACGCCGCGCCACGACTCGGTGTCGCCACCATGCTCTCGCTGGCGATCGCCAGTCAGCTGATCACGGCGCTGCTGCTCGATCATTACGGCGCGCTCGGCATTCCGCAGCACCCTGTCTCCGTCGGGCGCATCGCGGGAATGGCGCTGGTGATTCTCGGTGTGATCGTCGTTCGCAAGTACTGACACCGTCGCCCACCACGTGAGGACTGATTCCCATGCTCGGCGCAGCACCCGTCATCACGTTTCTCGCGACGACTGACACCGCCCGCTCACGCACGTTTTACGAGCACACCATCGGACTGACCTTCGTCTCCGAGGATTCATTCGCGATGGTATTCTCCGCCGCCGGCGTGATGCTGCGGATCGTGACGCTCCTGTCGTTCACACCACTCGGCATGACGGTGCTTGGCTGGATGGTGACTGACCTCGCCGGAACCGTGACCGCGTTGACGGCGCGTGGCGTGCGGTTCGAGAAGTTTCCCGGCATGACGCAGGACGACGCCGGCGTTTGGGCATCACCAAGTGGCGCAAAGGTCGCATGGTTCAAGGACCCGGACGGCAATCTGCTGTCGCTGACCGAGTTCTGAGCACGCGTCAGTTCCGCCAGCGCTCCGTCAACAGAGAGTCCGCTGTTCATGCTGAGCAAGCTCGAGGAGATCGGGCGCGCCGAGCCGGTGGGGGCGGGGCAGGTGATGCCCTCGCTCAAGGCGACGAATTTCAACTTCGCGAGTTTGTCGGATGCGGTGCAGGCGGGCCGACGGCGGCGGCGTCGGGTACACCGGCGATGCTGCGGCGCATCACTACGTTGTGTGTCATGCCTCAGGAATCTCAACGCGTACCGAGCGAGACGTCTGTGCCAGGGACGCTGCCTCTGCAGGGCGGCGATGCGTTGTCGCAGACGGCAAGTCGCAACCTTGCCGTCGCGATGTCGTTGCGAGAGACAGCGTGGCGTCTCACTGAGGCAGGCGTGCAGACGTTTCGGCCCAGTGTCACCGAGGCTGAAGTGCAGGCCGAAGTCCGCGCGCAGTTCCGGCGTACGACGGGCTGACGGTGGCGCCCTGTGGAGGATCCGCTCGCCCGATTTGCTGCGCCGCTGGCACGCCTTGGTCCTCCCTGGATGATCACCGGTGGCGCGGCGGCCATCGTGTATGGCGAGCCGCGGCTGACGAATGACGGGGACGTCGTGCTCGCTATGCAGCCCGAGGATGTGATGCAGGTCGCCGCGGCATTCGAATCGGCCGACACCAACGTCCCGCCGACGGAAGTGCTTGAGATCGAGGCCGCGCGCCGGACTCACGGGCACTTCATCGTGATCCACGGTCCAACCTCGCTGCGCGCTGACGTCAACATCGCGGGCGATGATCCGCTGCATGCGTGGGGACTCGCGCGTCGCCGTCTGCTGCGTGTCGGCGAACTGGATGTATCGCTTGCGCCGCCCGAGTATGTGACCGTGCGGAAGCTGGAGTACGCGTCACAGGGTGGCGGTGACCGTCACCTTCGCGACATCGCTCGCATCCTCGAGCGACGTCTCGCGCCGATCGATGTAGAGGTGATCAGTGAGTTCGCGTCGGCGCGTGGGCTCGGCGGGCTCTGGCAGGCGGCGCGAACGCAACCGTAGGCATCCGTACATCACGACCGCGTCCTGATCTGTACTTTGCACCATCGTTTCCAGCGGAGCGTGCACCGTGATCCACAACCCGTCGCCTTGCCCACCGATGAACATCGCGAGTTTCCGCCGCCGGCCGATACGAGTGCCTCGAGCGACACTGCCGCGGCGCAACACAGGCACCGCACCGATGACGGCAGCCGCGCGACACGCCGCGCGTGGTGGCCGGAATTGACTCCGCACGACGCCGTGGCCGAAACGAACGGACGATCGCTGTGACCGTCGACACGTTCATGCTGCACCGGGGCACCACGCCGCTGGTGATCAGCTTTCCGCATGTCGGCACTGTCATTCCCATCGATCAGCGGCACCGCTACACCCTACGCGCACTGGAAACCGAAGACACCGACTGGTTCCTCGATCGCCTCTACGGCTTCGCTGCAAATCTCGGCGCGACGCTCATCGTGCCGAAATTCAGTCGCTACCTGATCGACCTCAATCGGTCCAGCGACAACGCGCCGATGTATCCGGGCCGCAACAACACTGAACTCTGCCCCACGCGGCACTTCAGCGGCGATCTGCTGTACCGCGACGGATGCGCACCGGATGCTGCGGAGATCGCGCGACGTATCGCGCAGTACTGGCAGCCGTATCACGATGCGCTGCGAGACGAGTTGACACAGATCAGGCAGGCGCACGGTCACGCCGTCCTGTTCGATGCGCACAGTATCAGGAGCGAGCTGCCCTGGCTGTTCGACGGCCAGCTGCCGCACATGAGCATCGGCACCGCGAGTGGCGGCAGCTGCGCTCCGTCACTGCGCGAGGCCATAACGCGCGTGTTCACCGTGCAATCCGACTTCAGTCATGTCGTCGACGCGCGCTTCAAGGGCGGACACATCACGCGTCACTTCGGCCAGCCGAGCGACGGTATTCACGCGGTACAACTCGAAATGTGCTGGCGCGCCTACATGGATGAAGTACCGCCGTACCGTTGGAACGAGGTACGCGCCGCTGGAGTCACACCGCTTCTCCATCGTTTCGTGAACGCGCTGCTGCAGTGGACACCGTGAGCGCACTGCTCTGGGCGCCGCGCGCGTGGATCGGCGATAGCTGGGCAACAGCGGTGACGCTCCAAGCCGATGCGGAAGGCCGCTGGGCCGACGTCAGCACTGACACTATCTGCCCGCCAGGCGCCGAAGTGCTGACCGGTGCCGTGATGCCTGCAATGGTCAACGCGCACAGCCACGCGTTCCAGCGTGCGTTCGTGGGCCTGTCGGAGCGACGGGACAGCGCGCGCGACGATTTTTGGAGCTGGCGCGACCGGATGTACGGCGTCGCTCTGCGCATCACACCGGACCAGCTCCACGCCGTTGCCACGCACCTCTACACAGAGTTGCTGGCAGGCGGCTACACGCACACCTGCGAGTTCCATTATCTGCACCACGCCGCCGATGGCCTGCCGTATTCTGCGCACGGTGGTAGCGACGCCGCGATGAGCGAAGCGCTGGCGCGCGCGGCGCACGACGTTGGCATGGGGCTGACGATTCTTCCGGTGTTGTACGAGCGAGCCGGTTTTGCGCAGCCGACATTGCGTGCGGATCAACGTCGCTTCGCCACCGATGTGGCGCGCGTGCTGACGCTGCGGGATACCATTCGCAGCTGGAAGTTGCGACACGTCGATGCCGGTGTCGCAATCCACTCGCTGCGCGCGGCAGCACCAGCATCGATGCACGCACTGGTGCGTGCATGCGCTGGTGATCCCGCACCGATACATCTGCACATCGCCGAGCAGACGAATGAAGTGGCGGACTGCCTCACGGCGACCGGGCTGCGGCCGATCGAGTGGCTGACGCAGGAGTTCGCGCTCGACGCGCGCTGGCACCTCGTGCACGCCACGCACGCGACGCCGTCGGAGATCGCCGCCGTCGCCGCGACCGGGGCCGGTGTCGTACTCTGCCCCGGCACTGAGGCGAACCTTGGTGACGGTCTCTGCGACCTGCCGCACTGGCTGCAGAGCGGCACGCCGATCTCGCTCGGCACAGACAGTCACGTGACGCGTGGCTGGCCCGAGGAACTGCGCCTGCTCGAATACGGCCAGCGCCTGGCGCTGCGGCAACGCAACGTGTCTTCCGATCCCGCCGCGCAGCCCAGCACCGCCGCGCGTCTCGTGGGGCGATGCTTGACGGGTGGCGCGTCCGCTGTCGGGCGATCGCGGTGGGGGCTCGTCGCTGGTGCGCGCGCGGACCTGTTGCTATTGAACGAGCGCGATCCAGCGCTCGTCGGGCTTCCCGCGAGTCATCTGCTGGATGGCCTGGTGTTTGCGGCACCGGCGCAGCCGTTTGCGCGGGCGATGGTGTCGGGCCGGTGGACAGCGCCGACGGATTCGGCACCAGCGTTTGCGGCGGCAATGGCGGCGCTGTGGGGGTAGCCGATTCTGCCACGGCGATCACCTCAGCCACTGCATCGCGTGCGAGCCGCTCGATCGGTATGTTCTGCATGGCACTGACTCTGGAGCGCGTCTGATGATGAATCGCCGCACCTTTGTTTCGATCGCAGGCGTTGCAGGCGCGGGCGCGCTGTTCCGCCGACGTGTGATCGGCGTGCGCCACAGCGTTCGTGAACCGATGTCGATGTGTGGCGCAGGTGCACATCTCAGTGGCGCGGGCAGCGCGCATCCTGAGCCGCGTGCGGGCATCACGGCGGCGAAGGTGCTCACGGGCGCGAAGCTCGCGAAGTGGCCTGACCTGCAGCAGCTCTTCGACGGCATTCGTCTCATCCCCGCAGTGGCGGATGGTGTTCGCTGCAGTTGTGGCTGCGCTGACGTACCGGGCTACTACTCGCTGCTCAGTTGCTACGAAGGTGAAGCGATGGCGACGATCTGCCCGATCTGTCAGGGCACCGGCAGGCTCGTCGTGCGATTGCACGGCGAAGGGCAGACGCTCGCACAGATTCGCGTCGCCGTTGACGCGCAGTTCGGGTGAGGCGTCGCTGTCGATCGACAATCGAGCGCAGTTCTTCCTCCCGCAAATACACCGCAATGCGTCACGTCGTCCGTCTTGCATCGAGTGTCGTCTACGCTGCAGTACTGCTCGCGCCGAACGAGGTCGAGGCCCAGATCCGCGCCAGTGAACTCGGCACCATGACGCAGGTCATCGATGGTACGAAGCTCAGCCTCACCTACTCGCGACCGCGCATGCGTGGACGGCAGCCGTTGTTCGGCTCGCGGGCGGCGCATTGGGGTGAAGTGTGGACACCGGGCGCGAACTGGGCCACGGTGCTCGAGGTCAGCAAGGACATCACCCTGAACGGCCGTGCGGTGCCAAGAGGTAAGTATTCCGTATGGATGGTGCTGCGCGAGACGGGCGACTGGACGACGGTGCTCGAGCCGAACTGGCACCTGTATCACATGGAGCCGCCGGATTCCAACGCGAAGCAGGTTCGCATCGCCACGCCGGTCAGTCAGGCACCATTCGTCGACGTGCTGACGTGGTCGATGCCGGAACTCACCGTGAGTGGCGGCACGCTCGCGATGCAGTGGGGCACGACGCGTGCGACGCTCAAGGTTGGCGTCACGCCCTCGCTCGAAGTGACGATGCCGGAGGCCGACGCGAAGCCGTACATCGGCCGCTATGAGTACCGCGACACCAGGCCGGAGCCAGGCACCACCGGTATCCGCGCATTCATCGTGACGTACGAGGCCGGGACGCTCAAGGCGCGATGGGACCCGAATGACAACTACATGCAGACCTTCGCACTCATCCGCGTCGGGCCGGACATCTTCACGCCCGGCCTGTACGACAAGGACGGCACGATCTACGAGGTGCTGCGGCCGGATATGATGTTCACCTTCCGGCGCTTCACGGGGCAACCAGTCACGTTCTCCGTTCGTTCTGACGACGATGCACTGGAGGCCACGGGAACGAGGAAACCGTAGTCGTACACGCAGGTTCTGCAGGACTCGTCACATCTCTCCGGGAGCACGCCATGACGTACTTCCACATCAACATCATGTGGGCGATTGCGCTCTTCGGCATTCTGCTCTGGACGACCGTTTCCGTGGTGCTCAACGCCGCATTGCGTCGCGGCATGGGCACGATGGGCATGCTGCTCAGCTATTTCGTGCTGGCGTGGATGCTCTATGATCTGCCGGTGCGTGACGCGCTCACGACGTGGGCGCTGTTCGCCGTTGCCGGTGGCGGTGTGATGTTCGTCTACGAATTGTGGGCGCGACGCCGCTATGCGGGGACGGGTCGCGCAGCCCGGCCGCTCGTGCGTCTCGAGGGCGTCGTGCGCTGGCCCGCGATGGTACCGGATGCCTTCGGTCTCGTGCTGAATGATCTCGGTATTCTCCCGACCGATGATCGGAGCGAAACGCATCAGGAAGATGCGCTGCGCGTGACGGGGGAGCAGCCGGCCGCGAAGCCGCCAGGCTGAGTCGCGCCACGCGTCGCAAGCGCGCGAGTGGTTGCCTTTCCGGCTGCGACCGTGGACACTGACTCTCGATTGCAATCGGAGTCCGGGACGATATCGTGCCCGCACATCACACAGGCACGGAGCACGACCTGACCACGCACCTGCTCACCGTCTGGAATCCCACCTATGAGGCCGATGCGCTGCAGCTGCATCTCGAGGTCCTCCTCACGACCATGCGCGAGGCACGTGACGGGACGAGGGAACACGACGACGTCTTCGTATGGTGGGGGAAGGTCCGCAGCGTGAATCGACAGGCGCCGTTGCCGCACCTGACTGAGGTGCTCGCGGTCGATGCGCAGATCGATTCTGAGGAAGCAGCTGAGGTGCAGTTGTACCTCACGGACTATCGATCGCTCTATGTCGCGCATGTGGGCGCGGTGAAGAACGGCAGGGATTTCACGCCCGAAGTGCAGGTGCCGGCATACTACGCCGCACGCGAGCTCGCGTGCGATTGCTGGTTCCAGCTGTGGGACATACGCCAGCTGGTCTGGGACGACACGACGGCCGTCGCCACTGAACTCGCCACTCTCCGCAATACGCGTTACAACGATCGACCCGTCTCGATCTATGGCGGCGTGGTGGACCTTCCCCTGCTCGTGACGTGCACCGACGAGACGCGCTGGTTCGACGACGGCGCGCGCGAGCGCTATACCGGCGGGCGGTTCTGGGCCGAGTATGACGCAGAGCAGCGCGGCGTGGGTGAGATGCAACGCGAGCTGCGGCTCAATCGATTCGGAACCGCGGCATGGACGGCGCTGGACCCGGGTGTTCGGCGCTTCATCGCCTCGGCCGAGTCAACCTTCCGAGCGCATCGGGACGACATGGCGTTCGATCTGTCGCCGGTGATCGTCTCGCTGGCCAATGCGATGGAAGTCCAGGTGAATCTGCTGCTCCGAGCCGCCATGCGCGGAGCGACGCCCGACGTGCGGTTCACGAACATCGATGGCCAGTCCGTCGATCTGGCGTACGCCGGTCCGATCAGTCTCGGCGCGCTGGCGCGCGGGATCGGTGAGACGAAGGCGCGGTGCGACTGGCTCAGAGCGAAGCTGGAAAAAGGCGAGTGGTTCGTGTCGTCACTGCCACCGATCCTCACAGAGTTGGCTGAGCACCGGAACGACGCGGCGCATGGTGCCGGAGTGTCCCGCGACGTCGTGACGCGTGTGCGCGAGACGCTGGTGGGAGTGGGGGCTGTGGGTACTCTCGTGCAACTGGCGCAGGTCAGGGTGCGCTGAGCCACACGGGGAGTGGAGCGGCGATCAGCGGGACAGCGTTCCTGCAACGAGCCGAGATACTCCCGCCTCGCGGTGCCACCGCGCATCTTCGATAGCAATTCACGGCTGTCCGGAATGAGACCCGTCTCCCGGGGCGAGATATGAAATCCACCGCTGGCTCTGCAATGCGTACGGCGCTCATCGCGGTCGCACTGTTCGCGTGTTCGAGGGAACCGGCTCGCAATGCAGTGGCCGCCGCGCGCGTCGACACGCCGGCCGTGATACCACCGCCACCGCCGCCGCGCACGACGCTCCTCGGCAACCTCGGCTCGTATCACCGCGCCATCACGACGAAGTCTGCCGAATCCCAGCAGTTCTTCGACGAAGGGCTGACGCTGCTCTACGGCTTCAATCATGCCGAAGCGTTCCGGTCATTCGCGCGCGCTGCTGCGCTCGACACGCTGGCGCCGATGCCGCATTGGGGAATGGCGCTGGCGCTCGGCACGAACATCAATGACATCGCGCCCGCCGAACGATTGAAGACCGCGCATGGTCATCTCGCGTCCGCGATCGCGTTGCGCGCGAATGGGAGTGCGGTGGAGCAGGGGCTCATCGACGCACTCAGTCATCGCTACGTCGCCAATCCAACCGGTGACCAGATGCCGCGCGAGCAGGCGTACTCCGATGCGATGCGCGCGCTCACGAAGACGTTCCCGGGCGACGCCGACGTCGAGACGCTCTTTGCGGAGAGCCTGATGAATCTCCGGCCGTGGAAACTCTACAAGGCGGATGGCACGCCGGCGCCTGAGACCGAAACGATCGTCAGCACGCTGCAGCAGGTGATGCGGCGCCATCCCGATCACCCAGGCGCGAATCACTATTTCGTGCACGCGGTCGAGGCGTCGTCGCATCCGGAACGTGCGCTCGCGTCGGCTGGTCGCCTCGAGACGCTGGTGCCAGGTGCCGGGCATCTCGTGCACATGCCAGCGCACATCTACATCCGCACCGGCGAGTACGCACGATCGGCGCGGTCCAATGCAATTGCTGCCGCTGTCGATGAGAAATACTTCAAGGCGACGGGTACGGGTGGTCTGTACGAGGCGATGTACTACAGTCACAACCTGCAGTTCGAGGCGGGGGCAGCGATGTACGCCGGCAATGTCGCCGAGGCACGAGCGGCAGCGCGGCGAACGGTCGCACTCACTGATCCGATCGCCGACGAGATGACGATGCTCGAGCCGTTCGCCGCGATGGAGTTGTTCGTATTGGTGCGCTTCGAGCGATGGTCGGACGTGCTGTCGATGAAAGCGCCTGTGGCGAAGCGGTCGCTGCAGTCGGTGCTGCACCGCTGGGCACGAGGCGCGGCGCTCGCGTCAACCGGCGATACGATCGCCGCAGCGACGGAGCTCGAGCAGCTCACGAGCGCGATGACGCGTATTCCTGCCGACGCGATGGTGGGTCCGTCGAATTCGGCTCAGCTGGTGGCGGCCGTGGCCAAGGCCGATCTTGCTGCGCGCATCCTCGACGCGCGAGGCGAGACTGTCGCAGCCATTGCCGCATTCACCGAGGCTGTGTCGGCGGAGGATCATCTCGGATACAACGAACCGCCTGACTGGCTGTTGCCGGAGCGCGAGATGCTGGGTCGAGTGCTGCTGAAAGCCGGCCGTTTTGACAAGGCAGAAGCGGTTTTCAGGGCCGACCTGATGAGAAATGTCGGGAATCCGCGGTCACTGTTCGGCGTGTGGCAGAGTCTCGCCGGGCAGAAGAAGCCGAGCGCTGCGGCTCAGGCAGCATTCGAAAAGTCCTGGAGTAGTGCGGATGTCGGACTTCCGTGGGCTGCATCGTCACGCTGAGCCCAGCCGCCTGCGCGCGGCGTTCACGAGTGCCGTGCGATCGGTTGTCTGAACCTCTCCAGCCCGAGAAGGAGCGCATCCCCGTGTGCAGAAACATCCGGACGCTTTTCAACTTCGAGCCCGCCGCCACCGATCAGGAAATCCGGGACGCGTCGGTGCAGTTCGTGCGAAAACTGAGTGGATTCTCCGCGCCGTCGAAGGCGAACGAGGCGGCATTCAATCGCGCGGTTGATGACGTGACCCGCGCTGCGACGGTGCTGGTCAGCGCCTTGGTGACGACAGCCGAACCTCGCAATCGCGACGTCGAGGCGCAGAAGGCGAAAGCGCGGTCCGCGCAGCGTTTTCGCACGCAGCAGTGAGACTCGAGTCACTATCACGCCGGATACCCGCCAGGAATGGCGCACGATCGGCGCAACCCGTGACAACGCCCGGGCCGTGTGCCAGTGTTGGGCTCCGGTGACGCTGGCGTTCCCCTCGCAAAGAGAGATCCCATGTGGCATGACCTCGGCCCCGTCGAGGAGTTCGCGCGCGCGTCGCTCACAGCCGCACTGATTGGACGGCTCAAGGTCGTCGTGACCCATCAGGGCGGGCAGTTCGGAGTTCTGAGCGGTGTGTGTAACCACGCCGGCGGGCCGCTCGCCGAAGGTCGTCTCGACGGCGAGTACGTCGTCTGCCCGTGGCACCACTGGAAGTATCACTGCCGAACGGGTCTTGGCGAACCGGGGTACGAGCAGGACGGTGTGCCGCGTTACGACGTGCGCGTCGAGGGCGGGCGCCTGTTGGCATCCGAAGCGCCCGTGACGAAGCGCTCGCGCGGCGACCATCCGCCGCACCCACTCGCGCGGAAGGTCGAGCGCGCGCCGGGGCCGGTCCGCGTCGTCGGCATCTCCACCACCAACATGGACGTGGCCTACCCGCGGTATTCCACGAGCGATGCTCTGCTCCAGATCGCGATGGCCGAGGCCACGCAACTGGGCGCCGAATCGAAGACCATCCGCCTCGCGGAGCTCAGCTTCCGCCCGTGCGAGGGCTACTACTCCAAGAGCGCCCACGCCTGCACCTGGCCATGCTCCATCACCCAGATGGACCCCAACGACCAGATGGATCGCGTGTACGAGGCCATCGTGCACTGGGCCGACGTCATCCTCGTCGCCACTCCCATCCGCTGGGGTGCTGCCGGATCGCTCTACTATCGCATGGTCGAGCGGATGAATTGCATCCAGAACCAGACGACGATCGCCAATCGCGTGCTGCTGCGGAACAAGGTGGCCGCCTTCATCATCACTGGCGGTCAGGACAACGTGCAGGCGGTGGCAGGTCAGCTGCTCGGTTTCTTCGGCGAGATCGGCTGCCACTTCCCGCAGTTTCCGTACATCGCCCACTCGCGCGGGTGGACGGCTGAGGACATGGAGAACAACGTCGAAATCGTGAAGCACAGCAAGGAGCTGCGCGATGGTGCCCGCGCGCTCATGGCGCGGGCCGTTGACCATGCGCAGCTGCTGCTCGACCACGACGGCGCGTCACATACGATGGAACGCGGTGGACGAAAGGCCCACCGTCTCGTGCTCGAAGAGCTCGGCGAGGACGCAGGACCGGTAGCCCCTGATGTCGCGTCCTAACCACCCACGAGGCTTCGGCAGGCTGCGAGGGCCGATGCCAGAAACTCGCGCACCTGCGCCGCCTGCGCTGAGGCATCCCCGTCAACGCGCGAGCCCGGCAATACCGCGCCGATCCACTCGTGTGTGTGCCAGTGGCCGCCACCCGCGAGCGTCGCCGTGAGCTGTTCGGCTCGCGGCTGAGGGTTGGCGTTCACGTACAGATATGGCTCGTCGTAGTACGCGTCGCCACCGACGAGTCCAGCTCCGGTGGACGCGGTGCGACCGTAGCGCACCAGCGTGGCGATGTCGAAGTGATGCGGCCACAGGCGCACCGGCGAGGCGCCCGGCACTGAGCTGGCCACGTCGCCCAACGCCAGGGCGGCATTTGAAAACCACCGGGCCAGCTCGCCAATCGCGCGACCGTCGCCCACGTCGAACGGAGCCCCATCGGAGACGGAGTGGTGGGGAATCTCATAGTGCCGGGTGAGCGAGAGCCGTGCTGGGTCGAGCCCCTCGGCCGCCAGCGCCGCCCGCAGTCGGTTGGTGGCATCCACGAGTGTGATCCCGTCGAGCGCTACCGAATCCACGAGGGTGCCGTCGCGTGTGACGACGAGCGCGAGGTCGTGGACGCGCACGCCAACCGCCACTGCACCGCGCTTGCCCGCCGCGGGATGCGAGACCAGCGCGTTCGTCGCGCCGTCCCATCCCAGACTGGTGTGGCCATCATCGGACTCGTGCTGCAGGTACGAAATGCCGAAGGCGGCGCCGAACTGCACGGCCACGTGTACCTGCCGCCGCGCGTCCGACAGAGCCTTCGCGAGGTCGGGTGCGGTCGCGCGCCAGCGGGTCGAATGGTCCGGGGTCATGTGCGATCCTCAACGGGAGCAAGGGAAAGTCAGGCGGCGTCGGCGTGCGCGTCAGGCCTGCTGATTCAGACCACCGGTCGCTCAGCGGGCGCGTTGTTCATCGGTCGAGTCGCCTCATCGGTGGCTGTCGCGAACCTGCGCGACTCCACGATGCGACAACGATCGCCGCCACGATCAGCACAGCAGCGACTGCAAAGGTACGACGCATCCCGGTCGCAACCGCCACTGGACCGGCCGACGCAACGTCGGTCGTCCCCGATGCGACCGCGAAGACTGTGCCCATCACCGATGCTCCGGTGATGAGGCCAAGGTTACGCGACAGACTCAGCATGCCGGACGTGACGCCGCGTTGCTCTGGACGGACATCGGCCATGATGACCGTGTTGTTCGCGGCCTGAAAGAGCGCATAGTTGACCGTCATCACGACGAGCGGGCCGAGGTAGCCGGCAATGCCGAAGCTTCGTGGCAGCAGCGCAAGCGCAGACGCGCCGATCGCGAGGCCAATCAGCCCGGCAATGGTCATCCGTTGCGCGCCGTAGCGATCCACCAGGCGACCGGCCGGCACACCAGCGAGTGCTGCGGCCAGAGGCCCCGCCGACAACGAGAGGCCGACCGCGGCGGTTCTCATGTCCAGTGCACGCGACAGATAGAACGGCCCGACGACCAGCGTCGACATCAATACCGTCGAGACGATCGTGCTCATGGCGAGGCTCGCGCTGAGCACTCGGTCGCGGAACATCGACAACTGGATCAATGGCGAGGCGGTGTTCGACTCGGCGACGACGAATGCGCCGAGCGTGAATACCGCTCCGAGTAACAGCGCGATGGTGCGCGGACCGACAACCGTGCCACCGGTCGTCATCGCAAGCGCGTGCGCTGCCAGCTGGATGCGGCCATCAGCACACCGCCAAGTGACGGACCGAGCGTGGTGCCGATGGCGGACATCGTTCCCAGCAGTCCCATCGCGCTGCCGATCCTCGCCTTGGGAACCGTCTCACTGATCATCGCCACGCTGAGTGCCATCATGATCGCCGCACCAAGGCCCTGCGCCGCGCGGGCTGCGATGAGCAGCCAGAGCGTGGGCGCGATGCCGCACAGCAGCGACGCGCCTGTGAACGTGCCGATGCCAGCGAGCAACAGCTGTCGCCGGCCGACGATGTCGCCAAGTCGTCCGGCGCTGACGATCAGTGTCGTGATCGCGAGAAGCTACGCGAGGACGATCCACTGCACCGCGTGGAACGAGGCGGCAAACGCACGCGCGAGGGTCGGCAAGCCGGCGTTCGCAATGCTCGTGTCGAGCGACGGCATCACCATCGAAAGCGACAGGCTGGCGAGCGCCCAACGAACGTCCGGTTTCGGCGCCGCGCCATCGCCGGATGCGGTATCGCGCACCTCGAAACTCTGCTTCAACGCGGACGCTCACATATCGGGGAATTGCGTACCGCCACCATTGGGCCAGGATGGAACCATCGCGGAGGCAGGTCACTCTGGTACTAAAAAACTGCGGCGGCATCGACGCGCTCGCCTGCGGCTCAAGCCTTTGCGGCCGCTACGGCAGCTGCCGCAACCGCTGCTGCGCCGTCACGAGTGCGTCTCCCGCCGACACCTTCACATCCGGCTCGACGCCGACGCCCTCCCAGTTCGTGTGCGTCACCGGATTGACGGGGCGCGCGAACGGCACAGTGATCAGGAAGTGGTCGTTGATCCGGTGACTCGACATCGGGTGCGCTCCCCCGCCAGTGGTCTCGCCGACGATCGTCGCACGGTGCAACTGCTGCAGGTCGTACGTGAATTCCTCGCCGCCGGAGAATGTGCGCGACGACGTGAGCACGTACACTGGCTTCGTACCGCCGAAGCGTCGTCCGGCAACGCTGTCGTGCGTCCAGAATTCCTCGGTCGTGCCCGTGCGACGCGTCCAGAGGTCGTTGAGATGCGTGCGCCGATCGAAGAGGTACGAGGCGATGTACGACACCATCGCCGGGTCGCCGCCGCCATTGTCGCGCAGGTCGAGGATGAGGGCGCGTGTGCCGGCGACGACATTCATTGCCGCGGATGCCGTGGCTCCACACACCGCCGGGTCCGCGAACATGTCGAACCTGATGTAGCCGACGTTTCCGGAGAGCACCTCGGCCTTGGTGAAGCCGCAGTTCATCGCGTCTACTCGCGCCTGCTCGCGCATCGCGTCGTCAGGTGACCGCGCCGGCGACGTTGCGCCAGTCGCCGGAGGCGCGTCGGGCGGCAGCGGGAGCACGCTGTACATCACATGCAGATGCTTGTCGTGCGTGAGCTCGGCCAGGTCGTCGTCGAGCCGCATCGCGAACGACACGCCGTTCGCATACGCGCGGTACGGGCCGCGTGCGCCCCGCGCGCGGAGCGTGTCGGCCGCGCGTTTCGCCACGTCCGGTGACACGTAGAACGTGTCGAGGAGCGCCGCCACCGTGGCGACCGTCTGCGCTCGTGCTGCCCTGTCGATGTGCAGGGCAGCCGCGGCAACGTTCGGTCCGAGCGGCTGAAAGCGGCGCGCAGTCACGCGAACTGGCTCATGTGCGGAGACGTCGATCGCGCCGAACGCTGTCATCGCGCTCTTCCGCTCGCGCACCATGAACTCGACGTGCCGTGCAGTGCTGCGCTCGATGGACAGCAGGTCGAAACCGCCGGTCTGTTCGCGGAATCCGAGCTCGTCGCTGACCACGACCTCCGACTCGTAGTCTCGGGCGTAGGCGGCGAGTCGCACGGAGTCGGCACTATTGAAGGCCTCGATCCACGCGCGAAGCGCGTCGCCCGCCGGCGTGCGGGGAATCGCGGGTTCGGCTTTCGTCGCCCTCACGCGTGTTGCGGTGGGCACCATCGCTGCGACACGCAACGTTGTCGGCGCCTGCGCTCCGACCTGCGATGTGGCCACGGTCACACCGAGCGCGGACGCAAGGCATACGATTTGGACGCACCACGCACTCATTCTGTGGGTCATGACTCGTTCTGAAAGCGAGGGACGAACCGCGGTCCTGCACACCCGACGATTCACGTTTGCGCTAGACCGCCGTCGCCAGCACGGCGACCGGACGAGCCGTTCGATTTCGGATGATCCACTCGGCGACAACGACATTGATCACCCAGCCGGCTCCCATCAGCACGGCCCGCGGGCCTTCGCCAGGCTTGGCGCCTACGAGCAGGAACCATGGCAGGTGCGTCAGCGCCTGCGTTCCCGCACCAAGCCCGATGGCATATGCACGCAGCATCCACTGGCCGTGCGACACAAAATCGCGGCGCGCGATGGCAGACACGCTCAGCGCGATGGAGAGCACCATCGCCGAGCCGAACACGAGACGTTCGACGTAGAGGATCTGGCCGTCGCCCGGAGGCCAGGGATAGAACTGCGTCATCCACAAGCCCGAGAGCCCCGCCACCAACCCGCACGGGATGAGGATACGGCCGGCGGCGCGGTGCCACCCGTTCTGCCGACGTCGGAAGCCCGGCGAGAACTGCAATGCACCAAGCATGCTGAACAGAATGACGGCTGGAATGTGGAGCAGCACTGGCACTGGTGCCGCGAAGAACCGCGCATTCTCTGGCGTGATGGTCGCGCCCCCGGCCAGTTGGGTCAGCCGAATCATGCCGGCGATGGCCGGCACAAGACTCAGCGCAATCAGCGCGCCGGGGATGAGCCAATCCAACCTGGTCGATTTCATGATGAGCTCGGGAGAGAATGCGCGGTGCAACGCGCGCAAGTCGATGGAGACAGCGTTTTCACCTGCTGGACTCGCTGCTTAACGCTTTGCGGACGCATGCCAGTTGAACTTCAGTCCGGCCATGATCGAGACGTCGTTACGTGTCGCGGACGCACCGGTGCCGATCAGCGGCTTGAATCCGGCAGCGTAGTCCCGCACCTCGACGCGCAGTCCAACGCGACCCATGCCGAGCTCACCACCGATCGCGCCGTAGGCCGCGAGGTTGTGCGTGGCGTCCACATCCAGCTTGCGATAGTTGTAGCTGCGTGCACCGGCGCCGAGGCCTGCGAACGGGCTGAACGTCACGGCGTGGCCAGCGAACAATTGCGGTGCGCGATACTCGACGCCGAGGTCGGAGGTGAAGACATCGAGCTTCGGCGTGTTGACTGTGATGCGGTCGCGGCTGCGAGCCCATCCGAACGAGCCGGTGATGGCGAGTGATGGGCGCACGAGCCATGACAGCTGGACCGCGCTGGCCTGCGCATCCTTGAGCACGTCCCGCTGGTCGCCGGCGGGAATGAAGGCGCCGCTGGTGAACAGGACGCCGAACTTCTTCCCCGGTTCGGCAGCCGACTGTGCCGCGGACGAGCGCGCGGTGGTGAGGAGCAGGCCGAGCGTCGCGGCCGCCGTGAGCGAGGCGCGTGCAATGGCCAGGTGACTGAAGCGTGGGGTGCGCGGTGCTGCGGACACTGCGAATGCGTTGGACATGGTGTGTACCTGGTGGGCGTGGGTACTGCGGAGTGAAAACAGGAGCGGGAGCCTTTCGTACAGTGGGTGATTGAATTAGCGTACTACGTACACTGTACGAGTGTATGGTATACACAGTTTCAGTCTTGTCAACACCCCTCCCTTTCTGAGCGATATGGCTGGTCGGAAAAAGCAGGAGCCTCGCCCTCGAGCGGCGCGAGTGACGAAGGCGTCCCAGACGGATCAGTCGGCGACGCGTGCGCTCAACCGCGATGACCTCGTTGAGGCGTCGGTGCGCGTCGATCCCGAGCTTCGGCGCCGCAGTGAACTGCTGTGGGAGGATCGCTCGCGTCCGACGCGTGGTCCAAAACCCGCATTCACGCCCGACGACGTCGTACAGGCAGCGATCCGGATTGCCGAGGCCGACGGGCTGGCGGCGGTGACGATGCACGCGGTATCAGCACGACTTGGCTACACGACGATGGCGATCTATCGCTACTTCCCGAACAAGGATGCGTTGCTCGACGCGATCGTTGATGCGGCGATGGGATCTCCTCCGCGTGCGCGCGAGCCGCGTGGTGACTGGCGTGCCGACGTGGCCCGGTGGTCTCACGCGAAGCGCGCCATGTTGTGCGCGCGTCCATGGCTGGCAGAGCTCCCGTTCGTGGCTGCGCCACACGGTCCGAACTGGCTCAGTTGGGTGGAAGCGGTTGTCGAGCCACTCTCCCGAATCGGCCTGAACCCCGTCGACACGGGTGAGATGCTCAGTGTGATCGACGGCTACACGCGCGGTGCGTCCGACACGGCCATCTCCCTCGCTCGGGCGCGCGCACGTGGGACGTCCGACGCCGAGTGGACTGCAGCGGTTGGTGCGGACCTCGGTCGGGCGATCGGTGATCCGCGATTTCCGGCGTTTGCGGCGCTCATCACTGCACCGTCAGGTGGCCATCCGCGTACGATGGAAGAATCGTTCGACTTCGGGCTGCAACGTGTGCTGGACGGCATCGAGCGGTTTGTCGAGTCAACCACGCCATACGCTGAGAAGCCCGAACGCGCGGCAAAGCCAGCGCCCTGATCGCAGCGTTGAGTCGCACACCTCGTCGGGCGATTGACGTGATACCACACGGTCTGCGTGTGGAGCGCGTCGCCCGACGAGAGAGTCGGCTTCAGGACCACAGCAACCTCGCTCGCGTGGATCTTCGTAAGTTCGAACGATGCCACGCACTCCAATTGCCATCATCGGCGCCGGCCTCGCGGGGCTGCACGCCGCCCGCTTGCTGCGCGCGGCTCATGTCGACTTCGTCCTGATCGAGGCCCGCGATCGACTTGGCGGGCGGATCCTGACAGTGGACCATGAGGGACGGCCCGCCGACGACGGGTTCGATCTTGGTCCCTCCTGGTACTGGCCGCACATGCAGCCGGCCATCGCCGAACTGATCGACGAACTCGGTCTGCCGGCATTTGCGCAGCAGAGCGACGGCGACGTGATCTTCGAGCGCATGTCGCGCGAGGGGCCGCAACGCTATCACGGCGACCCCGACGAGCCGCGCAGCTTTCGCCTCGCTGGCGGCACCGGTGCGATCGTCCGCGCGCTCGCCCGAGATCTGCTGCCTGAACACGTCACGCTCGGCGCGACGGTGACGGCCATGACGCTCGTTGAAGACGGTGTGGAACTCACGACACAGCGCGCGGACGGAGCCGTGCAGACGCTCATCGCCGCACACATCATTGCCGCGGTGCCGCCTCGTCTGCTCGAGGCGACAGTAACGTTCACGCCTGCGCAGGATGTTCCGACCGCGCGCCGCTGGCGCGCCGCACCGACGTGGATGGCACCGCATGCAAAGTTCGTCGCGTGCTACGATCGGCCATTCTGGCGCGAGGCGGGACTCGCTGGCACGGCGCAGAGCATGGTCGGCCCGATGCCCGAGATTCACGAGGCGACCACGGCATCGGGCCAGGCGGCGCTGTTCGGCTTCCTCGGCGTCAGCGCCGACCAGCGCGCTGCGCTCGGAGACACTGCGTTGATCCGCGCGTGCCTCGACCAATTCGAGCGATTCTTCGGGGCCGAGGCGCAGCGTCCACGCGCGACATTGCTCAAGGATTGGGCGGCGGATCCACTGACGGCCACTGCGGCAGACCGCGTGGCGACGGGGCATGTCGCGCCGGATGCTGCGCCGTGGGTGTCGGGGCCGTGGCAGGCACGTCTCGCGATGGCGGGCAGTGAGACCAGTGCGAGCGAGCCGGGTTATCTCGCGGGTGCGGTGGTGGCCGCAGCGCGTGCGGTTGACGAGACGCTGCGGAAGGGTGTCAGGTCAGGCTGACGCGGCCTTGAGTCGACCGGCGGTCACGGTGCGCCCGCGCGTGTCGGCCGCGCCGCCACCTACTCCTCCGTCGCACCGGCGCAACGTGGTGCCACTGCGATCCACACTTCAACCGCCCGACCGCTCATGGGCCGGAGCCCTGCCACTGAAACAGGTCGAAGCTGCGCGCGGAGCCAGGGCGAGACCTCGGCTTCGTCATCAATGAGCACAATGACACGGCAGTGATTCGCTGACAGGTCGAGAACGGTGCTATCGATCAGGTCACTGGCCGACCGATCGTATCGGACACGGCCCGCATCGACCCACGTTCCGTTTCGGCCTTCGATCGGCAGCGCAATCGGTCGGTCGAGCAGAGCAGCGACGGGTTGCGACCACGGGTACGAGGCGCCGACGATCGGCAGGTCGCGTAACCGGTCGTGCTGCAGCAGTGTGACGATGCCCGATGCGCTCGCGAATTGTTGTCCTGTATCGGCTCGCGCGAGCTGCAGCGCGGCACCGAGCATCGGGAGCAGCAGCAGCGTGAACATCGGCATGCGAAAGGGTTCAAACCGATCAAGCACGCGCGCTACCGCCGCGCGCCATGGCGATCCGGCGCGCTCGAACGCGAGCCAGGCGGCGGCGATGAACAGCACTGCGATGTAGCCATGATGCCGAACGGCACCGGGATGGAACAGCGTGAAGTACACGAGGAATCCACCGCAGCCGACGAGCCACAGCAGCAGTGCGGATCGCCGCCGTGACACGACCACAGCCCCGGCCAGCACGATCAAGCACGACAACAGGTCCGTCAGCACGACCTGCATCCGCGAGGCAGGTTCGAACGCCCACGTGTTCCACTGCGTCGACCCATCTGTCATCGTACTCGCGAACGGCAGCATCGCGCGTGCCGGGAGCGACAGCGCGCGTCCGATCAGCCACAAACCTGCCGTCGACACTTCGGCGCCGCCGCCACGATACACGGCATCGGCCGGCGGCAGAATCTGCAGCGACACGGCCAGCGTAACCAACGCGACAACCGCCCAGACACTGATCACTGAGCGCAAGCGCGTGTGCACCACCCACCAGCGCGCACCCCAATTGTCCATCGCGTCAATGGTGAATCCAAAGGCCAGCGCGATCGCGAGGGCGAGGCCGACGGCGCTCGTATTCGCCAGCAGGATCAGCAGAATCGCCGCGGTTGTTTCACGGCGGCGCGGAGCACACCACGCGGCGCACGCGGCGAGCGCGAAGAACATGCCGAGTCCGTACGGTCGTGCGATCACGCCATACTCGAAAATGAAGAAATATCCGAATACGACGAGCAGCCGGTGCAGACGACCGAATGGCGCGTGGCGCAGGACGATCCAGGCACTGCCACAGGCGATCAGTGCGTGCGCAATGATCACGGCCGACCACGAGCGGGAGGCGCGCGTGAGTATCCGCAGCAGCAGATATGGAAAGAGCGGATGCCCTTCATAACGCAGGTTTCGAATCAGGTCGATCGGGCTCGCACTGTCCATCGCGAGTCGCCACGCCTGCAGCTCGTCGTGCCACGGTTCGTGACGTCGGATGAGCTGGGCAAGCAGCGCGGCAAAGAGCAGCAGCGCGCAAGGCGCAAACCAGTCAGACTGCTTGTGCGTCGCCTGCCCGAGCTGCGTCACGCCGGACGCGCGAAATAGTTGTAGAGTGTCCCGGTGAGTCGGCCGAATGCGTAGCCGATCACGAACAAGTAGACAAATCCGATGAACGCGCCAGACACGCTGACCGTAAATCCCGGAAGGAAGACCGCGAGGAGCACGAGATGCGGCCCGACGTCGGAGCCTCCTTTCACGACGAGAATGATCGTGGCAATGAAGAGCGTCAGCCCGGACATGCTCCCTGCTGCGATTCCCCACGCCCGCGCATGCAGTCGCGCCAGCGCCGGTCGGGCGTCTGCCGGTGGGTCGTTGCGCGGTGGCGGCGCGGCGCGAGGAGAAGGGGCCATGGCGACGCCGGTTCAGATGTGATCGAGAAAAACACGCGATGCGGCAACATCGGCACGCACGTGCAGCGAGATGAGCCAGAGCGCCAGGCAGACGTTACGACTGAATGCGAGAAACCAACCCCAGATGAAGCCGATGAACAACATCCATGCGGAACCGATGAACGCACCCCGGGCCGAGACCTCGTAGCCGACCAGGTACTCACGCAACAGCACGAGCGGAAAGTGTTGTTGCGGATCGACGAACAGTGAGACGGTCGTGAGCGCCGCGATCGAGAGCGCAAGCACAACGCCGAGTGCGAAGCCAAGCGCGCGCTTGTCGAGTGGTGCGAAGGCCAGCGCATCGGGCTGCGATACTGTCGTCGGTCGCGGCGTCATGGCACGGCATCAGCAGGCCCGGCCTGCGGGCACGTATCAGCGGGTCGAGCCGCGGCAGGATGACGAAGCCAGCGATACGTGACGATGGCCCAGGCTGCACCGAGACCGCTCTCGAAATAGAAGAGGAGCCGGAAGGGAATAGTGCAGAGCGCGAAGACCGGACCGCGCGAGCGCGAAAAGAACTTCAACAACCCTGCATTCCCCAGACAGATGACGGCCAGACACACGGCCATCGCCATCAGCCACACGGCATCCATGGTGGACAGCGCCACGAGGCCGGCAAGCAGCGCGAGCCCTGTCAGCACGGTGAACACCTTTTCGCGCCGCCGCACGTTCAGCGGTCCTGCGCTGAACGCGGCACTGCGATCAAGGAGCAGCTGCATCCAGGGAATGGCACGATCCATCAGATCCGAACGGAGTAGTCCAGCGAGCGTCCATCTTTTCAGGTGCGTGCCCTGAATGTCGGGGTCGAGCAGCATGCGATGCCCGCCGTCGGCAAGCCGGTATCCGAATTCGATATCCTCGATCTGTGGGCGGCGGTAGCGCGTGGCATCGAATCCGCCAACCGCACCGAATATCGTGCGTCGCACGGCGCCAAGGCCGGTCCAGAAGGTCCACGCTTCGCCCGGCTGACTCACGTGTACCCAGTGATGCAGCAGGTTGCGATACTGCGACAGAAATCCTGGGTCGCCGGGGGTGGTGTCGTACGCGCCAAAGACGGCGGCGAGAGACGGTGTGTCATGAAAGCGCGTCGCGAAACGGCGCAGCGCATCGCGGGCAACGACGACATCGGCGTCGACGAATACCAGCACACTTCCGCGCGCCTGCTCAGCGCCGGCGTTCCGCGCATTGGCAGGCCCACGTGGACCGCCGGGAATTGTGATCACGCGATCGGCCACTGCCGCCGCGACCGCCGCCGTGCTGTCGCCGCTGCCATCGTCCACGACGATGAGCTCCCAGGCTGACCGCGGCACGTCGCTCGCCATCAGCCCGTGCAGGCACTGCTGCAACACGCCCGCACAGCGATAGGCGGGAACGATCACGCTCAGTACGACAGCGTCAGCCATCTCCGGCACGGACTCCCCCCGTCACGCTCGATAGGTCGTCTGCAGTGACACGCTGCTCCTCATGATACTCGAAGTCGGTATTCACGGCCCAGACGTCATGATGCGCGACCCCACGCATGTTCTCGATCGTCAGCATCGCCGTGTACATCGAGTGATCCTGATTGTTGTACTTGTGCATGCCATTACGCCCGACCGTATGCAGATTGGGGATCGGGTCGATGCAGGCGCGCACCTGCGCGAGATGGTCGGCGTAGGTGGCGTCGTAGATCGGGTACGCCTTCGCGACACGCACGACGCTGCCATCGATCACATCGCCGATCCGCGCCAGGCCGAGTGACTCCAGTTCACGGGACGCCAGCGCCAGCAGGTCGCTGTCCGACGAGGTCCAAAGTCCATCGCCCTCGAAACAGAAGTACTCCATGCCGAGGCAGGTACGGCTTGGCTCGGGGACCATCGCCGCACTCCAGTTGTTGAAGTTCTGAATGCGGCCGACCTTCACGCCGGGTGTGTGTACGTAGATCCAATTGTCCGGGAAGATGTGCTCGCGATCGAGGATCAGCGCCACCACGAGGAAATCGCGATACCGCAGGCCGTCGCCCGCTGCGTGCACCTCAGGCGGGGCGTGATCGCCGAGTGCGCGTGCAAGCGTCCGGAGATCGGTGGTCGAGATGACATGGTCCGCCGCGAGTCGAACCTCGCCCTCCGGCGTGGCGCAGACGATGCCGGTCACCGCAGCGTCCTCCAACGTGAGGCCTGTCGCGCGGTGATTCAGGAGGACGCGTCCACCCAGTGCTTCGATTCGATCGCGCGCGGCTTCCCACATCTGGCCGGGACCGAGCCGTGGGTACTTGAACGTGTGCAGCAGCGTCTTGATGCCGTCATCACGGCGCTGGAGTGACGTCGCCGACAGCACCGCGCGGGCGAGCGAGAGGCCTTGTATGCGCTGCGCTGCCCACTCGGCCCGAATCTCGGTGCACGGAATACCCCAGACCTTTTCCGTGTATGTCTTGAAGAACAGTTCGTACAGACGCCGGCCGAATCGATTCACGACCCACTGTTCGAAGGTGTCCTCGACCGGTGACGGGTTCAGCTTGGCCTGCGCGTAGCTCACCAGAATACGCGCCGCGGTCACGAGACCAAGGCCTGCGAGCGCGTTGAATGCTTTCAGTGGATAGTCGAAATACTTTCCACTGAAGTGGATTCTGGACAAGCGTGGGACATCGATGAACTCTGGACCGAGCCAGTCTTCCCAGAGCGCCTGAACAGGGGCGATCTTGGTGAAAAACCGATGCCCGCCAATGTCGAAGCGGTATCCCTTGTAGCGCGCGGTCCGTGAAATCCCGCCGACCATGTCGGACGCCTCCAGCACCGTCACGCGATAGCCGTCTTTCGCCAGCAGGTAGGCACTGGTGAGTCCGGCCGGTCCACCGCCGACGATCACGATGTGATCATCCGGCTGAAGCTGGCGGACGTCCCGACCACCGTGCCCGATTCCCGGTTCCGGCAGCACCGCGGTCATTGGTCCCGCGTCATGCGCGCACCGGCGACAGCGTCGACCTTCGCGAGCGCCATCGCTCGAGAGCATAGCCGATTGCATAGGACAGTTGCGACAGCAGCAGCAACGACGACAGCATCGCAGACTGACTCCACGTGTATCGATCTTGCAGCGAATGATACGGCGCGAGCATCAGGTCGCGATAGAACCGCAATGATTCCACGCGGAAGCCGCGCTGGCCGCGACGCGTGCGGGCGCGGTGCAGATGATGCGCCCCTCGTCCGTAGTTGAAATGCTGACGGCAGAATTTCGAGACGGTGAGGTCGTGCGCATGATGCACGATGGCGCCGGGACAGTACACCATCCGACGCGGTACCTCGAGCCAGCGCTCGCAGAAGTCGCGGTCCTCGCCCGCAGCCAGCGGGAACGAATCGTCGAAACCACCAATTTCGATGAATGGGCGTCGAGCGACGGCGATGTTCGCCGTGATCAGGAATCGCGAGTCGGATTCGTCACTGTTGTGAAAGCGATACAGGAAGTCGATCAGCAGCTGACTCGCCGTGGAGCATGCGCGGTCCGGCAGGGCATTCACGATCCTACCGCCGATCGCTGCGTCAGGATGCGTGGCGATGCACGCGGTGAGTGCCGTGAGCCACTGTGGATCGGGGCGACAGTCGTCGTCGGTGAAGACGATGTGTGCGGCCCGCGCGGCCCGCGCTCCGGCGTTGCGCGCGGAGGCGGGTCCGGCATTCTGCTGCTCGAGCAGTCGTACCGGCAGACGCTCGGAGAATGTCGCGACGATGTCGCGCGGAGGCATCGCACTTCCATCGTCGACGACGATGACTTCAAACTCGGCCGCAGGCAGGCACTGACACGCCAGCGCCTCCAGACAGGCGTGCAACTGCGCCGGCCGCTCAAACGATGGGATGACAACGGAGAGTCTGGGTAACCGAGTTGCGCCGTCAGTCATCATTGGCGATGCATGGATCGTCCCGCGGCCAGTGGCTCGGCTTGTGCCAGTAGCGCTTCGTACGACGCGATCAATCGATCGGTCAGTGTGTGTACGTCGAAGTGTTCCGCGACAATCCGTCGTCCCGCTGCGCCCATTCGTGCACGCAGCGCTGCGTCGTGTGCCAGCTGCAAGAGCCGGCGCGAGAGTCCGGCCACGTCGCCTTCCTCGAGCAGAAACCCCGTCACGTCGTCCTGCACCAACTCCGGAATGCCGCTGTGCCGCGTACTGACCACCGGAATTCCCGTCGCCATCGCCTCCATGATCGCGACCGGAATTCCCTCGATATCGCCGTCCAGCGCCGTCACACTCGGTGCGAGAAAAATATCCGTCGTCTGCAACAGCGCCGTGATTTCGCGCCGTGTCATCGCACCGGCCAGACGAATCGTACTGTCCGCACGCAGTCCGTCCGCGTGGAGTCCGTCCACCAGCGCCTGCAGCGATGGCCGCAGCGGCCCATCACCGACGATCACGAACTCGCAGGCGAGTTGTAGCTGTGCCACGGCGCGAATCGCGTCGCCAATGCCCTTCTTCTCGACCAGTCGTGCGACGGCGAGAATTCGGATTGGGCCCGCTGGCGTCGCCTGCGCGTCACGCATGGGGAATCTGGTCAGATCAATGCCCATCCGATGGACGCGCACACGATCCATCGGACAACCGAGCGCCTCGAGCGAGCCGTGCCAGCGCGCGCTGATGGGCTGAAACTGGTCGCCTTTCGCAAACAACGGCGCATAGTGTCCGGCGGCGAACTGTCGTGGGTAGTTCGTGATGTCTTCGCCATGAAACGCGGTCACGACTCTACCTCGAATTGCCCCGACATCCCGGAGCAGCACCGCCTTGAGGCCGAGGGCACCGAAATGGCAGTGAATGATGTCGAAATCCGTGAACTGATCGATCATCTGTACGGCCCACGCCAGTCGAAGTGAGGCCGCCTGCCGACCGTAGTGCACGACATCGAGCGAGCGCCACATTGGCCGGCTCCACCGCCAGAGTGGAGGCAGTCCGGTAACGCGGCGCCAGAGCGCAGCCGGCAAGCGTTCGTAGTGTGTACGCGCCAGCAGGTCGTAGTGTGTGACTGCTGGATGCGACGTCGCGTCACGCGACGGTCGTTCCGCGAAGATCGACACGCTGTGTCCGCGATCGATGAGGGCGGTGATCTGGTCGAGGATGAACGTTTCGGAGAGGGACGGGAACTCGCCGAGGAGGAAGGCGATCTTCACGGAATCCGCCGCCGCTGCACACACTTCTTGAGGTTCCAGTACATCGGACGCGCCACCAACGGGGACAGCAGCAAGCGCGGCGCCGCAAGGAACGCCGCAGACTGCAATCGAGCGCCGGCGAGAAAATTCCCCGCGGCGCGGGCGGCCTCGGCGTCGGCTGTCAGTGCCGCCGCGCGCCGTATTCCGCGCCCCTCGGCCCGCAACGACGGTGGGAGCGAGTCGATGAACCGCTGCCAGATCAACTGGCGCTCCGGTTCGATGTCCGACGCTTTCGTCATCTGACCGCGATGCTGCCGGTATTCCATCACGACCGTCGGCACCACCACGACGTTGCCGCGTCGTGCGATCTCCAGCCAGAGCATGCGGTCCTGTACGGCACGCAGCCCGGTGTCGAAGCCACCGATCTCCCGAACGACGGACGTGCGGTACAGGTTCTGCCCCGAGTTCGACCACCAACCGAAGAGGACTTCGCGCCAGATGCTCCGCGCAGATCCGCGCGCCGGTCGATACACGCGGGACGAGTCGCCGTCCTCTCGAAAGAGCCGGCAGGCCCCGCTGGCGGCGAGCGCATCGGGATTGTCGCCGAGCGCGCGTCGCAGTGTGTCGATCGCATCCGGGCGCAGCAGGTCATCGTCGTCGAGAAACATCACGAGTGCTCCGCCGGCCTGCGCGAGTCCCGTGTTCCGCGCAGCAGACACTCCACGCGCCTCAGCATGTCGCAGCCATCGAATCCGGGGATCACGCACTGACTGGAGGTAGTCCGGCGTTGCGTCGGTGGACGCTTCGTCGACGATGATCAGCTCCCAGCCCTGGAACGTCTGCTCCTGCACCGACGCCACGGTTTCGCTGAGGAGTGCGCGCCGATTGCGCGTTGGGATGACGACCGAGACGAGCGTCATCGCTGCACGCCCATCAGCGAGGCGAGCCGATCGAAATGTCCGACGAAGCCCGGCACCGTATGCACGGACTGCACCCACGCGCGGCCCCGTGCACCGAGATCCGCGCGGAGCTCCGCATTCTCGAGTAGCGTCTGCAAGCCGGCCCGGAACGCGTCCATCGACTCAACGCCGCTCCCATCAAAGGCGCCAGTATAAATGCCAAAACGTGAAACGACGTAGCCGGTATTGACGCAGCTGAGCAGCGGCGTCTCACACGCCAGCGCCTCGAGAAAACTGACCGCCAGGCCCTCGTGAATCGACGTGTTGACGGCG
The DNA here is from genome assembly GCA_038231095.1 of Gemmatimonadales bacterium. Taxonomy (GTDB): domain Bacteria; phylum Gemmatimonadota; class Gemmatimonadetes; order Gemmatimonadales; family Gemmatimonadaceae; genus JACMLX01. The sequence goes on along the minus strand of JBBRLZ010000018.1, from coordinate 31,851 downwards.
ACCCACGCTTCGCTCAGCAGGCGTTGCTTCTCCGCTTCGCCGACGTGCCCCATGAGGCGAACGTTCGGCGGCAGGTTCGACGTATCGAATGAGCCGGGACCGGTGAAGTGCGACTGTCCGAGGAAGCGGAACTCCACCTCTGGAAAGTGTCGCGCCAGCTCGCAGAAGAGCCACGGACGCTTGTACGGATCGAGCCGCGCGAGAAAGGCGACCGTCGGCTGGACACTCTTCCGACGGTCGGTGGGGGCAAACGCGACAGGATTCGGGAGGAGGTGAAAATTCCACGGCTCGAAGCCGTATGCGCCTTCGAGTTTTCGGACCAGCAGCGGCGTTGGCGTGGCCAGCAGAAGCCGCCGACGAAAGACTGCAGCCTCGCGCGCGATGCGGGCCAGCGACCGACCGTCATGGCTCATCAGACCCTGCGGAACTTCATGGTCCGCGTGTGGCATGCGCACATCGAGAATTCGTGCTGCATCCGTCGGTGTCCGCGGATCACGAACCCAGACGATCGCCGGTGTCCGTGGCAGCGCGCGCAGGTACACGCTGTATCCAAGATTGTAGTCGATGGTGAGCAGCAGGTCGAAGCGCTCGCGCTGCATCGCACGCACGTTCGCCAGCCTGCTGCGCTGCCGGAGCATCACCCGCGATCCATGCACCTGCGCGTCTGGTCGGTCCGCTGTGGCATAGTGCTCACCCGCCACGTACACCAGATCCACGTCGAGCGCTGGGTCCGCGTTGAAGATCTCGCCGAGGCGTCGAGCCGCCCACCCGAAGCCACCGAGGCGCCCAAGGGACGCGTCGAAGAACTCGTCGGTGATGACCCCGAGCTTCAGACGTTTACGCATCCACCGGGCGGCGACGTGCAAGCGCCAGACTCTCACGAAACAGCGCGCGACCAGTCGGCATCAGCATCCAGCAGAGAAAGTATGTGGCGAGAAAGACAAGGGCATTGCGCGGCAGGGTCCAGCGGTCCGGCCAATACGCGGCGTCCATGAGAAAGGACGTTGCCATCGCAAGCGCGCTCCCAACCGCCGGGCGCGCAGCGATGGCCAGAATCTCCGTCCACGATACGACTGTTCCGGCGCAGGTGAACATCAGGGTCGGGATCAACAGCACGACGCGTGTCGTGCTGAACGCCACCGCGACGCCCTCAGCGCCCCACGCCGTCCCCAGTACAAACGCGCAGACCGTGACGACGGTCGTCAGCCCAGCCCACCACGCCTGTCGCTTCGCGCGGCCCAGCGAGAGAAAAATCCACCCGACACTGCACGTCAGCGTCATCGACGCGGCCGCGGGCGCCAACGCGCGGTAGATCGGCACGCTCGATTCCCATTGCGTGCCGAGCAGCTGCACGATCAGCGTGTGTGCGTTGGCGAAAAGGAAAGCCGTGATCGGCAAGCCGAGCCCAGTCGCCAGCAGGAGCGCACGCGAGAGGAAGTTCCGGTAAGCGTCGGGATCGCGCTGCAGCCGACTCAACGACGAATGCACGACGTTGGACAGCGGCGCAATGATCTGATTGATCGGCAGCAGCAGGAACTCGTACGCCTTGCCATAGTAGCCAAGCGCCGCGGGTCCGAGCCGCGAGCCGACGATCAGGTTGTCGGCCCTGAAGTTCAGATATCCCAGCAGTTCGAACATCATCATGATTCCGCCTGAGCGAATCAGCGGTGTCACCATGACTTGCCGAGTCGGCCAGGTTGGACGCCACTGCGCGGCGAGGACGCAGAACAGCGATTGCAGAATCTCGCGGCAGAGCTGAAAAGCGATCAGCGCCCAATATCGCGCGCCGTGGCGCGCTGCCCACACTGCCAGAGCGGCGGCGATCAGCAATGCGGTCAGCTCGCTGGTGGCGAGTGCCGTGAATCGCATGTCGCGCCGAAGCAAGGCGATATGTTGCGCCGAGAGCCCGCTGGCGAGATAGATCAGCCCCAACGTCGCGACCAACGGAGCCACGCGGGCATCCGAAAACAGTCGGCCGATCAGCGGCGCCGTCGCCACGGCGAGCAATGCGAGGAGAAGCCCGAGCCCCGTGTTGAACCAGAACAGTGTGTTCCGCTGTTCGCTGGTGATCGTCTCGCTCTGAATGACTGGCACGACCATGCCGCCATGTCGCGCGAACTCGAAGATGCCGATCACGGTGAACGCAATCCCGAAGAGTCCGAAGTCTGCCGGCGCCAGGAGCCGCGCAAGCGCCACGGCGACACCGAAGTTGATCAGAAAACTGATCAGCTGTGCTGTGAACGCGACAATCGTGCTGCGCGATGCGCCGGTGCGGATCGGCAGAGCCGGGTTGAGCGGGGATGGAGTATCGCGGGTCACGGCGTGGATGCCGGTGCGAGCATGTCGTGATACAGCGCCACGAATTGATCGACGTGGGCGTCGATGGTGTATCGCTCTCGCGCCACGCGTTGACCCGCGGATCCCAGCGTCAGGCAGCGTGCGCGATCGCCCAGCAATGCGCAGAGCGCGCTGGCCAGCGCCGCGGCATCGCCCGGATCGACGAGGATGCCAGTCGCCGACGGGTCGACGATCTCCGGCAGCCCACCACTGCGCGACGCAATCACCGCTTGTCCTCGCATCATCGCCTCGACCGCGACGAGTCCGAATGACTCGAAGCCAATCGACGGGATGACCTGAATCCACGCCTCGCGCGCGATGCGCTCCACATCGCGATGCGCGACCTGACCGAGAAACACCACACTCTCCGGAGCGCGCTGCTGGAGGGCCACCCGCTCACTCCCGTCGCCGACGATCAGCAACCGAGCCGACGGTATAGTTCGCGTCACGGATGCCCAGGCATCGAGCAGCACGTGAATGCCTTTCTGTCGCGTCAGTCGACCCGAGTAGATCGCCGTTGGCACGTCGCTGAATGCGGCGTTGACGTGTGATGGCTCCACGCCACACGCGATGACATCCGAAACCGGAAACCCTTCTGCCTGTAACGCGTCGCGCGTCGCGGCGCTGTTCGCCACCGTCCGCGTGAAGTAGTGCTGCCATCGTCGCAGCAGTTGCATCTGCAGCATGACGGGTAACCAGTCCTGCATCGGAAGGCACCCAGCTCGGGAACACGCGAGACCGGCGCGGGTGGTGCAGCGCGTGTCATCCGGCAACAGCTTCGTGCCGGTCGGACAGATAGGACGCAACCAGTGCGCGTAATACACGCTGGCCCGGTCGCGAAGGACAGGCAGGATCAACGGCGACAGCTGCGTCAGGAACATGCCGACATGCACCACATCGGGCTGAAAGTCGGTGACGATGCGTGTGAGGCCTGCCCACGCGGCTGGGTTCGCGCTTTGCACGAGTGTGCGAAACGGACCAACTGTCCCGAAGCATTCCGCGTCCGCGTCACTTCTGGCGCTGGCCGGGTGGCCAGTGCTCGCGAACCAGCGGACGTCGTGCCCTCGCGCGCGAAGTCCAGTGCGAAGCTGACGGGTCACGACCTCAGCCCCGCCTTCTTCCGCGGCGTAATCGGACACCAGGAGAATGCGCATCAGCGTTGAATTGACACCCGAATGGGCGTTACGTCACCACGCGAGCGGCTTCTCTCTCGAAATAGGCAATGGTCTTCTCCAGCCCTTCACGGAGCGGTACGCTCGGACGCCAGTCCAGAAGCGCCTCGGCCTTCGAGATATCCGGGCGGCGCTGCTTCGGGTCATCGGTCGGAAGCGGCGCGTGCTGGATCAGTGAGCGCGAGCCCGTGATGTCAACGACGAGCTGCGCCAGAGCCAGCATCGTGAATTCGGTGGGATTCCCGAGATTGATCGGGCCTGGCACGTCATCAGCTGTCGCCATCATGCGCATCAGGCCGTCGATCATGTCGCTGACATAGCAGAACGACCGCGTCTGCTGACCATCGCCGTAGATCGTGATCGGTGCGCCACGCAGCGCCTGCATGATGAAGTTCGATACCACGCGACCGTCGTTCGGGTGCATCTGCGGACCGTAGGTATTGAAGATACGCACGACCTTGACCCGGACGGAATGCTGCCGGTGGTAGTCGAAAAAGAGCGTTTCGGCACAGCGTTTGCCTTCGTCGTAGCAGGCCCGAGGCCCGATCGGATTGACGTGGCCCCAGTACTCTTCGGGTTGGGGATGCACGGCCGGATCGCCGTACACCTCCGACGTCGACGCCTGCAGAATTCTCGCACCGATGCGCTTGGCCAGACCGAGCATGTTGATCGCACCGTGCACGCTGGTCTTAGTTGTCTGCACCGGATCATGCTGGTAGTGAATCGGCGACGCCGGACACGCCAGGTTGTAGATCGCATCGACTTCGACGAACAGTGGCATCGTCACATCGTGGCGCAGCAACTCGAAGCGGCGATAGTCCAGCAGGTGCTCGACGTTTCGACGTGCGCTCGAGAAGAAATTGTCGACGCAGAGGACTTCCTGCCCCTGCTCCAGCAGTCGTTCGCACAGATGTGAACCAAGAAATCCCGCGCCGCCCGTGACGAGTATTCGATTCATCGAGTTGCGCAATGGTCGTCCTGGGTGTGGGCTACGGGTGCACCATGATGTGCCGTCGTCAGCAGGGAAACGTAGCCCCCGCGCACGAGGCGACGATCAGCCATGGATCTCGGAACGCTGTTCCGTCACCTCGGGTACTGACCAGCGGTCGCGTCCAACGCGACCGCGAGGTTGCATCGCCGCGACCCGAGGCTCAGCAGGCGTGGAACGGACCGGCGGTTCGCGTCTTTCATGAGTGACTGCCGCAGATGTGGGAGCGACACCCCGCTCGGCGTCCGTCGCCGGTCTGACTTCGCCCGTCGCACAACCGGGAAACACATCGCTCGAAACTCATCGAAAGTGCCGGCGCCCGTGTTGTCTCGGGATGCGGCAGAATCTCTCACCGGAGTTCCCATGGTCACAGTTGGTCTTGTTGTCGAACTCGAGGCGAAAGCCGACACGGCAGAAAAGCTCGCCGCATTCCTGACGTCTGCGCTGCCGCTCGCGCAGGCCGAGCCCGCCACGGTTGCGTGGTTCGCGCTGCGCACGAGTCCCACGACATTCTGGATCGTCGACGCCTTCCCGACTGACGCGGGGCGCCAGGCGCACCTGCAGGGGCCGATTGCTGCGGCGCTGATGGCCTCAGCCGACGAGTTGCTGGCTAGCGCGCCACGGCTGCTGAGCGCAGATGTCCTGGCGTCCAAGCTGCCGGCGTAGCCCATCGACGACGTCGCGCCACCTGCCGGATGGGAGGGCGCGACGCGGGGAACGTCCTCCGAGTGCGCACCGCTGTGTGCGGTGGCGCCATGACGATCTGCAGTCGCACGTCGGTTGCCTTCTCCATCGCTCGGACGGCGACTGGAGCGTTCGTCGTGACCTGACCACCACCGTCGGCGCGCGCGGCGCCTACGGCACCGGCGTGATCGCCGCCTCGGCCATCGGCACGTTGAACGGATCGCACCAGATGACCAGCCACGAATACCGCACGCCGGCTGGTACGACAAACGTGAAGCGCTGGGCACCACTTTTGTCCTTCAGGCTGGCGATGCGTATCGGCTGGCCAGTATTCGGGTTATTCGTCGTATTCAGATACAAAGACGGTCCCGGAGTCTGCGCGATCGAAAAATCGGATGACAGGTCGATCACGCCGATGCCGTTCTCGATCACCACCGTGGCGGTGCCGGTCACGTCGTATCGCGTTTTCACGAAGCGGCCACTGACGCCCATACCCATCGGTATCTGCGTGCCGGGGATAACGGGCGTCGCATCCGGAGCGGTCGGCGGCGTGGCGGAACTGCACGCGGCGAGCAAGGCGAGAAACACCAAGGATTTACGGTAGCGCAGCATTCTCACTCCTCCAGTGAAGATTCATCACATCGCCGATCGCGGCGCTGCGTGTCCGATCGATGTCCTGCATCACCCCGGATTGCCACGAGCCGCGGCGGCGCACTGCCCCGGAGTCGTCGATAGTCCTGAAACGGATCGGCGACCGCGCCGATCCCGTCGCGCACGAGATCAGGCCGTCCGGCGATACGCACACCGAACGGCGAGTCGGGACGGTCTGGCGGCGGCCCACCGCCACGATCAACGGAACCGGCAGCTCACGAACTAACCAGGCGGCCTGGCCTTGTCCGCTGAACCGCCTATACCAAATACCCGAGGTGTCGATGCTCTGGCTCATCGGCAGTCGTTGACCACGCGTCGCAGCGCGCAGCGGCCCTGAATCACGGTTGACGTCACGACGGTTGGCGTAGGCATGGGTGGGACCGGTGAGGTATTCACCGCGCCGACGATCTGTTCCCGAGCCGTGAGCTGAATTCAGGCGGAACGGTGTGCTGTCTGAGAACGGGGCCCTCGTCGTCCCCACTCAGGTCCCCTCTACACTCCGGGAGTCGCTGTCATGAATCGCGTCATGTCCTCCGTCGTTCGTGCTGCCACGGCATTGTGCGTGGTGTCGTCTGCGGCGCACGCGCAGCTGCGCACGGTGACCGTCACGATCACCAACCTCGCCGCCGCGAACAGCATCAGCTTTGCGCCATTGCAGCTGGGCTTTCACAGTGGTGCGTTCGATGCGTTCAACATTGGCACAGTGGCCGGGCCCGGAATTGTGTCGGTGGCAGAAGGCGGCGCGGGCGGCCGCTGGCAGGCCGATTTTGCCGCGGCTGATCCGACGGCGACTCGCGGCACAATTGGCATGGCACTGCTGCCGGGTCAGTCCCGCAGTCAGAGCTTCATCGTCAACGCGGGACTCAATCGCTTCTTCACCTTCGCCGCGATGGTCGTCCCGAGCAACGACTTCTTCATCGGGAACGACAATCCCATGCAGTACCGGTTGTTTGACGACGCCGGCAATCTGCTGATCAACAGCATCACGCAGACGTCCAGTCAGATCTGGGACGCGGGATCCGAAGCGTTCAGCATTGCTGGCGCTGCCTTCCTCGTCAACGGCAACAATGACGTGCGGACACCGCAGAATGGCGTGGTGTCGTTCAACTTTGCGGAACTGCTCGGCTTCAATGGCGAAATGACTGCCGCGGGCTACGTCTTCAACAGCGGGCTGACAGCCGGTCAGCCGATCTACCGTATCGACTTCTCGTCGTCGCTGAACGTGGTGCCCGAGCCGAGCTCCGTGATTCTGATGGCATCCGGGCTGCTGCTGCTTGGTGTCACGATGCGCCGGACGCGCGCGCGCAGCACCTGAATCGCACCACGCGCCAGCTGCAGGTTCGCGCATCGGTCCGCGACGGCGTTCGCGATGACCTCGTCGGCCTACGGCAGCCGTGTGGGCATTATGGATGCCTCGCACCCCCGGACACCGGCGGTGCGGGGCATTGCCGCGCTGAGTCGCACGTCGATGATCACTGCGATCGTTCCCGCGAGTAGCGAGGAGCGGTCGCGGCTTGGCGTGGACGGGGTACCTTGCACAGAGAGTCGTTGCGAGTCGCGCGTGCGGGGCGCAGTCAGTCGCGCCGGGCGGGCGGGCGCGCTCCGTGGCAGCGCTGCCCATGTCCGCGAGGTGTTTGTGAACGAGATCGATGATTCCGTGACGGGAATGATCCATGCGTGGAATGCGGGCGATACGTCTGCTGGTGCCCGACTGTTCTCGCGCGTGTACGGCGAACTGCGGTCGATCGCGCGCAGCACGCGCCGCCGAACGCCCGAGCATGGCGACGACACGCTCGATACCACGGCGCTCGTCCATGAAGTGTATCTGCGACTGGCTGGCGCCAATGAATTGACGGTCCAGAACCGCGGGCATTTCTTCGCCGTTGCCGTCCGCGCGGCGCGGCAGATCGTCAGTAACTATGCACGCGACGCGCAGGCACTGAAGCGCGGTGGGAGTGCCGTGGTGGAGACCATCGACGGTCTTGCGGCGCAGCAGCTCGCATCGCCGGCTCAGGACGATGATCGAGGTGAGCGGATCTCGGCGCTCGAGCACGCGTTGCAGCAACTCGAGCAGCTGCATCCGCGACCGTGCCGCGTTGTCGAATGTCGGTACTTCGGCGGGCTGTCGATCAGTGATACGGCGCTGGCACTCGGGATGTCGGAAGCGACAGTGAAACGGGACTGGGCGCTGGCACAGGCCTGGCTGCATCGCGCACTGCGTGCACACGGAGCCATCGATGCCGAATGATCCGTGGGGAGCGAGCGACGGCCAATGGGATCGCATCAGCACGCTGTTCGAGATGGTGCTGTCGCTGCCGTCGGGCGAGCGTGCGACGTTCATCGACGTCACCTGTGGTACCGATACGGAATTGCGCAGCGAGCTCGAATCGCTTGTCGCCGCGCATGCTGGCGCGCCGGCGTTCCTCGATGGACTCTATGCCGACGTCGTGCACCCGGCATTGGCGCAGGGTGAGTCGCACGCCGACCCCGAAATTGCGACGGACGGGGCACCGCCTCCATCGGTGGCACCCGGCGATCGCATCCGGCACTTCACGGTGCACGAGCGCCTGGGAAGCGGCGGGGCAGGGGTCGTCTACCGCGGCCGCGACACGCTGCTGGCGCGTGATGTCGCGATCAAGTTTCTCGCACCGAGTCTGAGCCGTGATCCGGCGGCCCGTGCGCGGCTGGTGCGTGAGGCGCAGGCCGCGTCGCGACTCGAGGATCCGCATGTCTGCGCGATCTACGCGGTCGAATCGACGGCCGATGGTGGACTGTGCATCGTGATGGCGTATTGCGCCGGCGGCACCTTGCGTGAGCGGCTGCGGCGCGGCCTGATCCCGCTGGTCGATGTCGGTGTGGTGGCGCAACACCTTGCACGCGGTCTGGCCTGTGCCCACCTCGCTGGCATCGTGCACGGTGACATCAAGCCGGCCAACGTCGGGTTCGGCGAAGGTGACGTGGCGCGTCTGCTCGATTTCGGCGTCGCTGTCCATGCACACGACGTCGCGAGTGGTGCACGTGGGCTCAGTGGCACGCTGCCGTATCTCGCGCCCGAGCTCTGGCGCGGTGAGACCCGTGGACCGCGCACCGATGTCTGGGCGCTTGGTGTCACGTTCTTCGAGATGGTGACCGGGCATCGCCCCTTCACCGGCACCGATCCGGCTGCACTCGCCGATGCAATTCTCGCATCCGCGGTGCCATCGATGACTCGGCCCGACGGCACGTCGATCGCGCCGGCGCTCGAACAGTTGATTCGCCGGATGCTGAGCGCGGCCCCTGACGAGCGTCCCGCCGATGGCGCGGCGGTACTGGAAGCACTGGCTCAACCCGCTCCGCTGCCGCATCCCATGTCATCCATCGCGTCGGGCAGCGCACCGCCGACCGAAGCCGCGCGTGCAGACGACGCGACACATCGTCAACGGAATCGTCGCATAGCGCTGGGTGCTGGTGCCGCCGCGCTCGCACTGGCGACGTGGGCGACGCTGTCACCGACGTCGCCGCGTGCCGTTGCGCCGCCCGCCATCGAGGTCGCGCGGACCAGCCTGCCGTTGTCGTCGATCGCCGTGCTGCCATTCACCACCCGTGGTGGCCGCAACATCGAGTACCTCGCCGACGGTATGGTCGACCTGCTGACGCCGGCGTTCGACGCGACGGGTCTGGTGCGCGGCATCGATCCCAACACGGTCCTCGGTGCTGCTGGCGATCGACGATCGACGCCCCTCGATTCCGCCGATGCGCGCGCGCTCGCCGTCAGAATCCGTGCTGACCGCTACGTCGTTGGCAGCATCGTCGCGACCGGCACCGCGCTCACGTTTCGGGCAACGTTGCGCATGATCGATGGTCGCGAAATTGGTCGTGCGCAGACCACCGTGTCCGACTCGAGCGCACTGGTGCCCGGCATCGATGCGCTGGTCCGTCAGCTCATTGCCAGCGAGTTGCTGGCGCCCGGCGACACGATTGCCGGCATTGCCGCAGCGACGACCACGTCCACCCGTGCGCTCCGTGCCTACCTCGATGGGGAGCGTGAATTGCGCGATGCGCGACCCGCGGCCGCCGTGGCCAAGTTCGAGGACGCCGTCGCCGCCGACTCGATGTTTGCGCTGGCCTGGTATCGTCTCGCCCGAGCCGCCCGATGGAATGACGTGGATTCCCTCAGTGCGCGTGCTGCACGACGCGCCTCGCAACTGGCCGCGTCGCTTCCGCCGCGGCAGCAGGCGCTGATCCGCGCCTATTACACGCTGCGATTCGGCAGTGCGTTGCAGGCAGAGCGGCAGTTCGCACAGATCGTGACCGACTACCCGACCGACGTTGAAGCGTGGATGCTGCTCGGCGAAGCACAGTTCGGCAGCAACCCGTACTACGGTCGCCCGATCGAGGAATCCGCAGCGGCGTTTCAACAGGTGATGGCACTCGATCCGCGGTACCGTGAAGTGACGGTATACCTGATGGATCTCGCCGCGAACGCCAATCGGACCGGGCAACTGGATACGCTCTACAGCATGTACTTCAGTCCGAACAGCGCTGGCGAACAGCCGGGAATTCGGGCGACGTACACCGCGCTGTACCGCCGCCGGATAGCGGCCGCGCGTTCGAAGCAATCGTCGGCCACACCGATCGACGAGCCGGGGCTCGCCCGAGTTGCACTGCAGCGCATCAGTACAGACGCCAGAGACCGCGCTGCGGCGCGATCGTACGCCGACGTGCTTGCGGCCGGTCCGAGCGCGCGCGGAGATGGCCTGCTCGCACTGGCGACGCTGGACGTGGCCGATGGTCGATGGGACGCCGCAGCGACGCACTATCGAAGCGCGGCACTGCTCGACCCTGATCGCGCAGCGGAACAGCGCGCACTCGCCGCGCTGGCGCCCTCCGTCGTGGTCAGCCCGGACACGTTGCGCACACTGCGAGCTGCGGTGCAGTCCCGTCGCGTCGGGCCCTCGCTGTCGACCGGTGAGCTGTCGTCGGTCGAACAGGACGATGTGCGACTCTATCTGGTCGGCGTGCTGAGCGTGCGGCTCGGCGACGCAGCCGGTGTGACCGCGGCAGTGCAGGCGCTCACGAATCGTCCGGTGGCGGAATCCCGACTGGCTGCAGCGCTGGCGCAGGCCGTGACGGGGCAGTGGCAGCTCCGTCGTGGGGATCTCGCGGCAGCGATCGCAGCCTTCGAACGGAGTGTCCCGGATCTTCCGGCGCGTCTCCGGTTGCAGCATCCGGCGCTCGGGCAGCATCTGGATCGGCTGGCGCGTGCGGAGACGCTGCGCCGTCTCGGACGACAGGACGAGGCGAGACGATGGTACGTGTCGGTGCGCGAGGGGTTCGGTGTGGCGGGAACACCATTCGTGGCGTCGGCCGACTCCGGGGTACGCGCGACGTCGATCAGGTAGCAGCGCGCAGCGCTGCGACGCCCTGACACTGCGCCCGTGTCAGACGACCCGATACAACGTTCGGTCGTCCGCAAAGGGTCGGTCATCGTACACGTGACGGATCACCCCTTCACGCATCAGCTGCAACGCCCACTGCCGCGCCGTCGCGCGACTGACGCGCTGCGACGACACGATCCACCGGACGAGCTCCGTCCCGGTCAGACAGCCGCTGTGGCGCACCAACCCGCGCGTGTGCGCACGAGTGCGAACGCCATCCCGTGCCTGAAGTCGGGCGCGGAGGACAGGCGGTGCTGGAGTCGAGGCGAGGCTCGCATCCGTCGGCGACGCCAGACGATAGAAAAGCTCCGCGTCTTCAAAGTCATGCTCGTCGAGCACGTGCGTCATCAATCCGAGTGCGAGCAGTCTCCGACCCTGTTGCACGGCGTCTGATCGGCTGATGCGTGCGTGCTGCACCATCCAGTCGACGGCCTCGCGTCCGACAAAGCATTGCGAATACGTCCGGAAATGGAACATCCGGTCACGGATATCGAGACCACCGGGGACACGCATACCATTCCACATACGCTGCGCGATGCGGTCGGGTCGCGCGTTGGCGGCGGCGGCGGTGTGTGGCTGCGCCGGAAGCGCAGGCGGAGTCCCGGCATTGTGCCGCTTCAGCCAGTCCCCGAACGCCACGATGCTCATCGGGCGTCCGATCAGGTACCCTTGCCCGAACTGCACGCCGCGCGACGCGAGGTAGTCCAGCTGCGCCTGCGTCTCAATCCCTTCGGCAATCATCGGCAGTGCCAACCGATCGGCGAGCTGAATGATCGCATCGAGCACCGGTCTGTTGATCGTTTCCTCGCTGATCGTGCTGACGAATGCCCGGTCGATCTTCAGGCGATCGATCGCCAGCTGTTCGAGCTTCGCGAGGCTGCTGTGGCCGGTGCCGAAATCATCGACCGCAACACGCCAACCGGAGGCGTGCAATGCATTCAGGCTGTCTGTGGCGACGGGATCGACGAACTCGCGCTCCGTAATTTCAAGGAGGACACGATCAGACGGGATCGTGTCGGTGCGGAATATCGAGGACAGCGTCGTGAGCAACCGGGGTTGGGCGAGCTGCTGCGGGGTCAGGTTGAATGCGAAGTAGATGTCCGGATTCGAGTGCGCAATGGGAGCCAGCCGATGGGCCGCGCGTGTCATCACCAACTCCGACATGCCGGCGATGAGCCCCGTGCGCTCCGCCTCCTCGATGAACTCCGATGGTGGCAGCGTACCGCGATGCGGGTGTTGCCAGCGCATCAACACTTCAACGCCGGCACATCGTCCTGACCTGAGATCGAGAATCGGCTGTACGAACGGTTCGAACTCCCGCTTCCGCAGCCCACGCTGAATTCTGTGCACGAGTCGCGCGCGGTGGATCACGCGTCGCCAGAACACGGCGATCAGCGCCAGCATCAGCGCGGTCGCCACGCCCGCGGCGATGACGCCGGAACGCACCATGCGACGCCGCAACTCGCTGCGATCCACATCCGCACTGACCATGACATGCCGGAGGCTCGATGTCGCTGTCGTCGCCAGTGCGTCGATCGTTGCGCGACCTCCTTCCGACCCGCCGAGCGGTGCCAGGCGACGACCATCCGCGGAAAGCAACGAGAGCCCGATTTGTGCATCGTCGCGAAACGGGGTGTGCCGTGCGCCGTCCATGGCGAACACACGAGGGTCCAGCACGGCAGAGACGACCCGGCCCGACGTGTCCCGCCGCAGGGTCGCCGTCAGCTGCGTCTGGATTTCGCCCGTTGACGTGATCGCGATCCTCGTGGTGGGCTCGTAGGGAAAGAACGGCGAGGCACCTCGGCCCTCGGGCCGGCACGAGCCATCCATGCCATCGGCACTGAGGACAAATCGACGCACATGCAATGATGCGATGCTCGCGCGCGTCAACGCGGTCGCCAGTGCCGGCCGACACGCCGCCCAATCCATGTCTTCATACGCTGCGTCAGCCACCTGCCGCATCTCGTGTTCGATATCGGACAGTCGCGACTCCACAACCGTCAATGCATGATCGGCGGCATCAGCAGCGCGCTGTGATGTCGCAAACCAGATGCTCGCGCTCGTTGCCGCGACGGCAACCAGCGCAGTTGCCGTCACCAGCATGATCAACCGCCAGCCGTGCAGGCTCAGCGGCCGCGACGTGACCGCACCGGGCGTGGATTGCCAGCGTCGTTGCAGACGCGACAACGCCACGATCCATGGCGCAGGGTGCGAGTCTGCCGACCCAGCGACCGGCCAGTCCACGTCGGGACTTCCACCGGGGATGGCGCGCTCTGAGGTATTCGGAACGAGATGCGATCCGGAGTCGCGCACGGCTGACGAAAACGAGTGGGGAACTGCCCGAGTGGCAGTGAATACACGATCGGTGCGCGGTCTGGTCACACGTCGCAATGATGGTGCGCGATGGATCGCTCGCGGGCGGCGCCGCTACCGGCGCTGAGCCGGTTCCACCGAGTTCCGGGTTCTCAAGGGGAGAGATGATGAATTCAGCGCTGTAAACATCCGGAGTGCCGACATGCTGATTCCTGTCGCGATGCCACGCATTGTCATGGCGTTGATGACTGCCACCTGCGTGCACGTTGCGGCGGGGCAGGCACCACCGCCCGGTGACACGGCAGTTCGAGGGGCAGGCCCCCGCATCCTGCGGGTCAGTGCCGGTGTCGTGCTTGCGGCCACGGTGGCGCAGGTCAGCAACTCACCGGACGCGTGGCCGCGCACCACCGAGGGTTTCGCCCGACGCCTGGCGGATCAGTCTGGATTCGTGGCAATACGCGCGCTATCGCATCAGCAACTCAGCCGTGTCATCCCCTGGACGGCGAGCGTTGAACCCTGTCCGACACGGATCGCCGCGCGCGCGTGGTGCGCCGTCACGCAGACGCTGGTCGTCCATGATCGCGATGGTGCGCCACGACCTGACGTCGCTCGAGTCGGCAGTGTTGCGATTGCGTCGCTGGGATCGTTGCTCTGGCGTCCCGAGCGTGCATCGCGCGGCGATGCCGGCGCATTCGTGGTCTCGCGAGTCACCAGCGGTCTGCTGGTCGCTGCGCTACGCCGTGGCCTCACCACGCGGCGAGGCAAGGCCCTGCCCGACTGAGACGTCGTCACGCGCGGAGGACGGGTCATCGATTCTCCGACACTCCCGACGGATCCGTCACGTCCGCCTGAACCAGTCGCGCAGTCGCACTGGCGCCATCCCGCTCCGCAATCATCCGGATCAGTCGGCTGATGCTGCCGCCCTGCACAATGACCGAGAACAGGACCACGACGTACGTCGCGGCCAGCAGGACGGTACGGGTTTCGCTTGCCGGCAGCGACAGCGCCATGGCGATTGAAATGCCACCGCGCAGTCCGCCCCACACGAGCGTCGGCATTCCCATCTTTCCGAACGACAACCGGCTCCGCATCAGCAGCAGTGGCCCGCCCACCGAAACGAACCGCGCGAGTACAACGACCGGTATGAGCACGAGGCCGAGGAGCAACACGCGAGACTCGGCGGTGACCGCGATGACTTCGAGGCCGATCAGCAGGAACAGCACGGCGTTGAGGACTTCATCGATCAGCGCCCAGAATTTCAGCAGATAGTCCCGCGTCGTGTCGCTCATGGCTTCGGCGACGGCGGCATTCCCGATGATCAATCCTGCGACCGCCATGGCCACCGGCCCGCTCACGTGCAGCCAGTGCGCGACGCTGTAGCCGCCCATCACGACGGCGAGACTGAGCATGACCTCCACGCTGAAATCGTCGATGGAGAGCATGGCGCGATACGCGATCCAGCCGATCGCGAGGCCGAGTACGATGCCGCCGCCAGCTTCCCAGGCAAAGGCCGTCGCTGCGTGCTCGTACGAAAAGGGCGTCGAGCCACTTGCCACCCCAAGCAGGATCGCGAACACCACGACGCCGACACCGTCGTTGAACAGGCTTTCGCCCGCGACCGTCGCCTGAAGGAGTGGCGGCACGTTGGCGCGCTTGAGCACACTCATGACCGCGACCGGGTCGGTCGGACTGATCAACGCCCCGAAGACGAAGCACCACGGTAACGGAGCACTGACGCCGAGTGCCTTCGCCAGGAAGAACGTCCCAACGCCGACGAGCACGGTGGACACCGCGACACCGATGGTGCTCAACAGAATGATCGCCCACCGCCCGCGGCGCATCTCGGCCCAGTCCACGTGCAATGCGCCCGCGAAGAGCAGAAAGGACAGCATGCCGTCGAGCAGCGTGGTCTGAAAGTCGATGCCATTCAGGAAGGCGACGACCAGCGGCGTCAATTCACTGGTCGGGAACAGTCGGTCGATGCCGATCACGATCAGCGACGCCACCGCGCCCATCACCGTCAGGCCGATCGACGACGGCAGTTTGAGGAACCGATGGTTGATGTACCCGAGCACCGCGGCGAGCACGATGAGAATTGACGCGGCGTCGAATGCCGACAACGTGGTCATGACTTTGGGGGCCTGGGAGACGCGGATACGGCGCTTGGTCGTTGCGCGGCGGGTCGAAGCGGCGTCAGCACGAGATCGATCTGATCGTGCGGAATCGGCGTCCTTCCGCGGCGTGCGGCGCGTTGGACGGAATCGCGGAGTTCAATGACCCGTACTGCAATGCCCGCAGATTCAACCGCAGTCTGGACTGTCGCGAGCACGCGACTGTGCCGCACTCGCACTGAGTCCGGCGATGCGGTGGAATCGATCCGTACTTCAATCACCAGGTTGCGCACGGCCAGCCGTTGCAATGCCCACACCGCATCCGATGCGTCGGTGGCGGCACCGATCGTATCGCGCGACGTGTTCGGCTCGAGCGCTATGACAATTCGCTCCGTATTCGGCGGTACGACGCGCGCATGCCACACCGCGTTCACCGGATTCAGCCCGCGCTCGACCTCGCGGTAGTCTCGCAGCGACCAACCCGTCACCTGCTCGGCGGCCAGAAAGACCTCGCGGCTGCCTCGCTCGACCCACAGTGCGCGCAGTGGCACACCAGCGCGCCGCCGAAGCTCTTCGACGGGCGCTGCGTCCGTGCCGACTCCTACGGTAGCAATTCGCGACGATGTCGCCTCGATCAGCGCCTGAGCCTGTGCGCGTTCACTCGCCGTCGCAGCGACGATCTGCTCGAGCGTGACGTCGGTCGGCACCCCGAGCCGCCGTGTCAGCCGTGCCTTCAACGAGTCCTCGGCGTCGGGCAGAAAGCGCGGCGCAATCACGACCGCGGCGATGCGTGGTGTCCCGAGCAGCGGCCAGGTCACGTCCATCTGCGCCACCCGACTCCGGCCGGTGCCGAGCAGGAGCCGAAGCTGATCGCGCGTCGCATTGACGGCGGTTGCCTCGTGGGTAACCCGTACGAGCGTCAGTGCGAGCGGAGTGGCGAGTGTGACGAACGCGCCGATGAGCAGGAACGTGTACAGCGGGCGCACCACGACACTGGCGTGCGGCCGTGCGACGCCACCGACGCGCGCAGCGAGCGCGAAGGCGAAAGCGATGGCGGCGAGATTGGTCAGAAAGAGCAGGAGCGCGCCGCGGGCCAGATCCAGTCGTAGCACACCGAGCCCGTATCCGACAGTCGCCAGCGGTGGCATGAGTGCCGTTGCGATGCCGACACCGATTGCGGTCGCGCCTTTCTGACGGAGCGTGGCGTAGCCTCCGGCAAGCCCGGACACGAGCGCGATTGCGAGGTCGAGCAGTGTTGGCTGCGTGCGTGCGAGCAGCTCGGGCGTCGCATTGCGCAGTGGGCTGAGCCACGTCACGAGAACCCCCGTGACGATGCCGACGGCGGCGCCGATGGCCACCGTGCGAGCCGAGTCGCGGATCCGCTCGCCGTCCAGCGCGGCGAAGCCAAACCCGAGCGCCGCGATTGGCTGCATCATCGGTGACACAAGCATCGCGCCGATGACGACCGCTGCCGAGGATTGCAGCAAGCCGAAGGTCGCGATGCACGACGAGAGCGCGCACATCAGGACGAATGCCGTCGTCAGCGCTCCCTCCTCGTCGACGCTGCTTCTGAGTGACGCCGCCGTGGCCGCATCGAACTCCGGGATCACATGCAGGGCGATCAACCGATCTCGCAACCGGGCCAGCGTCCAGCGGCTGTTGGCATCCACGTCGCGGGTTTCAACACTCATAGGCATACTCCGATGGTGATTCGGCACGGCGCGCCAGTCCGCGCAGCCGTCACGAGGCGCTACGGCCGGACGGCCGAGACCCCGGCTTCAAACAAACTCAGGATCTGGCTGCGGCTCACCACGGATCAATCCATTGGCGGCCATCGGTCGGCGTGACGAAGCGCGCGCACTGTTCGAGACGGTGCTCGGCTGTGCCAACGCCCGGCGGTTCACCGCTCGCGCGTTGTGCACCGCTGCCCTCACTTCGCCGCCCGAATCTCCCTGATCAGGTTGCGCTTCACGTCGCGTACCGCCAACCCATACGTGGGACGTACGCCGCCCGGCGATAGTGCTGCGCCGGGCCAGATGGCCAGATGAAACGGTGACCGCGGCAGCGACGCCTGGTCCAGATGCTCGAGCGCCGCATGGACGACATCGGCGACGGTCGTGTTGTCTTCATGCATCTCGGCCTCGAGATCGGCCAAGGTGATCTCGGACGCATCACCTTCGTCACCGTCGTCGGACAACGCCTCGATGATCTCCTCCTGCATCGTGGCGACATCGCCCGTCTCGTCAGGTCGATGGTGCTTGAGCACCTCGTTCAGCTCCGCCTGCAGGTCTCTGTCGAGACGTTCATCGGTGAACGAATCGAGATCCGTGCGCGCTGCGGTCGGCACCGGAGCCGGTGTGAGCGTCAGCCCGGCGATGAGCAGCCAGGCGGCACCGTGCGACAGCGAAAGAATTCCAGGCATCTGCACACTCGATCGAAGTCGAAAATCGACGTCCTTCTCGGCACGCGGCGCGTGGGCAGCGTGTGGAAATAACGTCATCACGAGCGCGCGGCGGCGCCAGTGATGCGCGATAGACGTCGCCGCGGCGGGCGCCTATCGCCGACGATGCACGGCAGCGAGTTTCAGCGGCTGACACCGCTCTGACCCGCTCGCAGCCCTCCCGTCGCGCCGATGACGTCCACTCCCCCGTTCCAGCGCTCGCTTGCTGTGGTGATCGGCATCGATCACTACGGCAGTGGAATTCCTGAGTTGCGCACTGCCGTGAACGATGCGCGACGTATGGGCGAGCTGCTCGCCGCAGAGCACGGGTACGACGTGATTTCGCTTCTCGACGCCGACGCGACGCAGGCTCGGATTGCGGAGCTCCTCACCGTCGAGCTGCCGTCACGCATCGGCGAGAATGACCGCGTGTTGTTCTACTTCGCCGGTCATGGCGTGGCGCGCGATGGTGACGATGGACCGAATGGCTATCTGCTGCCGGCCGACGCACGGCGCGGTGACGAGACATCGTTCCTGCACATGCCGCTCGTGCACGATGCGTTGCTGGCACTCACCTGCCGGCACATGCTGGTGGTGCTCGACTCGTGCTTCTCGGGGGCATTCCGCTGGTCGGGCACACGCGCGTTCGAGGACGACTATACCGTTGTGCATCAGGAGAAGTACGAACGCTTCGTGACGGATGCGGCCTGGCAGGTGCTCACCTCCGCGTCGCAGGACCAGAAGGCGATCGACCAGCTGTCGACCGGTGCGCTTGGTAGCCGGCCCGGCACTGGCGCGCACTCGCCATTTGCACTCGCGCTCTTCGATGCGATCAGCGGTGCAGGTGACGTGATCCCGAGCGGTACGGGTGACGGCCTCGTGACCGCGACAGAACTGTATCTCTACGTCGAGGAGACGCTCCAGAACGCCGCGATCACGGCTGGAAAGCAGCAGACACCGCGGCTGTGGCCTTTGAGCAAGCATGGCAAGGGAGAGTTCCTCTTCTTCGTGCCGGGCCGCGAGCTGTCGCTGCCACCGGCGCCCGAGCTGACGTTCGAGAACAATCCGTGGCGCGGGCTCGCGTCGTACGAGGCCGCGGACGCGGGGCTCTTCTTTGGGCGCGATGCAGAAATCGCGGCGCTGACGGAACGTGTCGAGGCCCAGCCGCTCACCGTCGTCCTCGGCGCGTCGGGCAGTGGTAAGTCCTCGCTGGTCAAGGCCGGCGTCGTGCCGAAGTTGGTTGCGGCCGGGTGGCAGGCGGCGCCGATCATGCGACCGGGCACATCGCCGCTCACGGCCCTCGCACGCGCACTGGCGCCGGCCGGGCGTGAGACGAGCGATGCCACACCCGACACGATCGCGGCTTTCGTGCAGGCCCGCCTGTCAGCACAACCCGGCGCGCGGTTGCTGCTCGTGATCGATCAGTTCGAGGAGATGATCACGCTCACGCGTCGCAGTGGCGAACGCGAACGCGCGATGGCGCTGCTGCTCCGACTCCTCGCGGCGCATCCCGATACGCTGCGCGTGATCATCACCATCCGGACCGATTTCGAACCGAACTTCGATCGCGCCGCGCTCGCAGCCCTGTGGCAGCAGGGTCGGTTCGTCGTCCAACCGCTCTCGCGCGAAAATCTGCGCAGCGTGATCGAGAAACCGGCCACGGCGCGCGTCCTCTATTTCGAACCGTCGAACCTCGTCGACGTGCTGCTGGACGAGGTGACGGCGACACCCGGGGCGCTCCCGCTGCTCTCGTTCGCGCTGAGCGAGATGTACATCCGCTACGTCGAGCGAAAGAGCAGCGATCGTGCCATCACGCGCGCTGATTTCGACGCGGTGGGCGGTGTGGTCGGTGCACTTCGTGCGCGCGCGGAGTCGGAGCACGACGCGCTCGATGACACGAGTCGTGGCACGCTGCGCCGCGTCATGCTGCGGCTCGTGACGGCGGAAGGCACGGGGGTGGCGAGGCGGCGCGCGACGGAGGCGGAGCTGGATTTCGCCGATGACGGCGAACGGGCGCGCGCCGGCACGATCGTGCAGCAACTCATCGGCGCGCGGTTGCTGGTGAAGGGGAAGGAGCCCGATGGCGAGGCCTTCGTCGAACCAGCGCACGACGCCCTCGTGCGCGGCTGGGGGCGGTTGGCCGAGTGGGTGCGTGACGAGAACGACGCTCGGTTTCCGCTGGCGCAGCAGCAGCGTCTGGCGCGTGCCGCTGAGCTCTGGGAGCGCTCCGAGGGCGAGGCGAAGCATGGCCAGATCTGGCGTGACGCGGCGCGCAGCGCGCAGCTCACATCTGTCGTTCGGACGAAGGCGCTCTGGCTCAACCGGCGCGAACTCGCGTTCGCCAGCCGCAGCGTACGTGGGCGTCGCATCACGCTCGCGACGGCGACAGCCGCCGTCGTCACGATCGTCATCGCTGCCGTGGTTGCACTGATCGGGGCGCGCCTCGCCAACCAGCGCGCGGAACAGGTGCGCATTGCCTCGATCGTGCGTTCCGCCACTGCGATGGTCGGTGAGGATCCACTGCTCGCGGCACTGATGCTTGGAAGCCTCGACAGCGGCATGGTGCGCAGCGCGGACGACGCCACCCGCCTCGCGATGCTTGGTGCAGCGCTCGAACTCCGACGGCTGCCGCGCGTCGTGGCGACGTTCGAAAGTGGTGGCAAGATCTTCGACGCAGCGGTGAGTGCGGATGGACGGCTCGTCGCGACTGCGGCAGCGGACAGTGTGGTGCGCATCTGGCGCCTTGCGAGTCCGGGCACACCGACGCGGCTACCCAGGGCGCCGAACGGTGTGGGCGTCGTGTTGTTCAGCCCCGATGCATCTCGCGTGGCCGTCGGCGACGGAAGTGGCACGGTGCGCATCTGGAGCAGTACAGGTGGCGGCGCGCCCGTCGTGTTGCAGGGGGAGGCGGCGGCGGTGCAGCACGTCGAATTCAGCGCTGACGGCGACCGGCTGCTCGTTACGTACAACGCGAGTCCGGCGCGTGTCTTCAACACCGATGGCAGCGGCGCACCGCACCGCATCGGCCGTGCTGCCGACACCGTCGAACTCGCGCACTTTGCAGATGGCGATCGCAGCGTCGTCGTGATCACGGCGGCTCGTGATGTGGCGTTCTGGTCGGGCACCGGCGGCGCGGCCCCGACGCATGCGGTGCGTGCTGCTGCCGATCCATTCGTCGCGCTCGAGCCGAGCCTCGATGGCCGACAGATCGCGATCGGCACGACCAACGGGAAAATCCACGTGTACGACGCTGCGACGGCACGATTGCGGCGTGTGATCGCTGCGCACGCTGATGCCATTCGCTCGCTCTCGTGGAGTGGCGACGGTCAATCGTTCGTATCGGCATCCAATGATGAGACCATTCGGATCACCGACAGCCAGACCGGTGCCGCTCGTTCGACGCTGCGGCGCTCGGGCGACAACATTCAGGCTGCCGTCTTCCGTACCGACGGACGCCGCATCGTGCTCACCTCCGGCACGACGTTTCGCGCGATGATCTGGAGCGGTGACGAGTCGGGCACGCCGTTGCCGCTCTCCGGACAAACCAACGAACTGGTGCAGTATGCATTCGTTGCCGGTGGCGATCGCGTGTTGACGGCGTCGGAAGATGGCAGCGTGCGGCTATGGGACCTTCCGACGGAGCCGTTCTATCGCGGTCCGACGCGCGGCGATACGCTCGACAACGTGCGCAGCGTGAGCTTTTCGCACGATGGCACGCGTGCCGCACAGGCGACACGCCGCGGAGTTCTTTCCGTCGTCGGACTCGCTGCGCCGGGCGCGCGCGAACTGGTGGACTCCACCTTCGCCGACCCCTGCGCCGTCAGCTTCACGCCGGATGATCGGAGTCTCGATGCGATCAGCTGCAGCGGGCACACAGCGTCATGGACGTTTGCTCACGCCGCGCAGCCCGCGCAACGCACCGAGCCATACGCCGGTTTCGCGCTGGCCGATTTTGCTCCGCATGCACGACGCGCACTCTGGTCGTCCGGCTCCGGTGAGGTGCGTGCCATCGATGCCGAACAGCCGGCGCGCAGCAGGGGCGTGCGGAAGGCGAACGTACGCGATCGTCGCTGCGCGGCGTTGTCGGACGATGGTCAGCGCATCGCCGTCTGCGCTGCTGATGGATCGATCGAACTCAGCGCGTTCGTGCCGGTCGGTGCGCCGACGCGAATCCAGCGTGCCGGGACGCCGACGACGCTCACGTTCAGTCACGGTGGTCTGCAGGTGGCGATTGGCTACGAAAATGGCAACACGCGTATCATGGCGAGCAGCGGCGCCGACACCGGTCGGTTGCTGACGGGACAGCGCGAGCCCGTGTCGCGGATCGACTTCGCACCGGGCGACGGACAGGTGCTCGCCAGCTCCGATGATGGAACCGTGCAGTCGTGGGATCTCGTGCGCGGCGTATCGACTGTCACGCTCCGTCCGCGCGGCCCCGAGGTGAAGAGCGCCCGTTTCCTGCCGGATGGACGTCGTATTCTCACGCTCGGCTACGATCAGGGCGAAGCGCGTCTCTGGAACGTGGACGGCTCCGGCGGCTCTGTCGCGCTGCCGGGCGCTGGCGCGATCGTGACGCAGGTTATTCCGAGTCCAGATGGCCGATGGGTCGTCGTGACCACCGATGATCAGTCGGCCTATCTCATTCCGGTCGATCTCGAACTTGCGTTGCAGGCGCTGCGCGTGGAGAACCTGTGTCTGTCGGCCAGCGATCGGCGGCGGTATCTGAGCGAGGAGCAGGGGGCGGCGCAGCAGCGATTCGCGTCGTGTCAGCGGGGATCTGGCGGGCGCGGGAAATAGCGACTGGGTTCGCGCGTCACGGGACCTCGGGGCCAGACTCCGTGAAGGCTCGAGGGATCGCGCTCGCACCGCGTCGGCGATTGTGACTAGCGCACCAACTGCGTGACGGTCGCCCCCACGCGATCTCGCAGGGATGCCGAGTATTCGCCTTGCACGCGTCGCCGTGCGCTGTCCGGTTGCAGGCGCACGCCGGCCGCACTCAGCGCCGGGCCCAGCCCGGCCAGTTGCGTGGAATCGCGCAACAGGAAGACGCGCATATGCGTCCACGGCAGCGTCGTATCCTGCACGGCGTACGTCATGACGTCGAGGAATGCGCCGGCGCGTTGCGCGTCGCGGTCGATCGGTTCGGCGACCTCGCGAATGTATCGGGTGTACTCGGCGAACTTGTCCGGCTTGGCACGCCAGAAGTACACCTGCGCCAGAGTGGCATCACTGGCGCGGCTGGCCGCCGCGACAGGCATGCGCGGCGCAGTGGCGCAACCGAGGAGGAGAAGGGTTGCGAGCAGGCCAGCGACGCTGCGGGTGTGCGGCATGAGAGCGACGTGAGAGAGGGAAGCTCAAGCAATCGGGGAACGGGAAGTATGTGATGAGACGTCAGGCGGCGGGAGAGTGGTTGGTGCAGGCGCCGGCCGGAGGATTCTCGCGACGACATGCCCCGCGGTCGATGTGTGCCGCGAGGCGCCTGTCGTCACCGCGCGTGCAGAATGCGTGGCGGCCGACCACGCCCGTTCCCTCGTACCTGACCACGATATCGACCATCGACCGTGGGGTCAGAGACCGTGGTTGATCGAGCGATCATGGACTCTGACCACCTGATCGTCACGGACGCTGACCCGTTGATCCACCTGCCCGTCGATCGAATGCCGCGACGGCTCCGACTGATGACTTACGGAGTGCCGGGAGCGCGCGGCTTGCCCATCATCGGATCCGACGACAGCTGCTTCGCTGCAGCGCAGATCTTCAGAATCTCGGCCGTGTGCTCGATGACCCGTGCCGCGTCGGGCGTTGGAGAATTGACTTCGGTTTCGAGCATTCCGAGATGCTTCTCGAGACCAACCATCTGCGCTTGCATGTCGCCCATGCCCGTCGTCCGCGACGAGTCGGTGTTCATGGGCATGGTCATCGGGCGGACCATCGTCGAGTCTGATCGCATAGGTGACGTCATCGGCTTCACCCGTGCCGAATCACGACGACCGTGCGCGGGCATCGTGCTGGTCATGGAGTCGCGTCGCGCCGGACGCGACATGCCCGCTGCAGAGTCCGCGATCATGGGCATCCGCATAGCCATGCTCATGTTCGCCATCTGCGCCTGATGGTGCACCGTCATCTGATCGAAGCTGCGTCGCATCTCGATCGTTGCAGGGCGAGCGAGATCCACATTGACTGCCTGGGACTGGCTCGCGTCGGCATTCAGCGCACGAGCGAACGTCGCGAGCGACTCGCCATATGCCATCGCCAGTGCATGGTGCGGACCGGACATCATTTTGGCAGCGCCGGTCGCCATCGGCATGGCTCCGGTCGGTGTCGTGTCGCGCGGCATTGGCCGAACCTGTGCACCAGCGAGCGTTGCGTGTGCCATACTGAGCAACAGCGGTGCCGCAACACTCAGTACACGCGTTCCAATTTGATTTTTCATCAGACCTCGAAGTCTTGTGTCGGGCACGTACGTGTCCTCCGCGCATGATGCGCCCACGCTCGTACGTGCAGACACACGAAAGAGCACAGAGTGTACCGAAGTGACGACGCCAGCTGTGTTGGACGGGAATCTCAATCGTCGTCCGCGGTGCCCACGTTGCCCAGCTCGAGGTTGGGCACGCGCCTCACGCCACACAAGGGTTCGGATGCCATGGTCGCCGGTGAGAACCAAGGAACCAGACCCCAGCATCGGAGGCCGGCGTAGACTCTGACCCCATGATCGTTGCCCATGATCTCTCAGGGGACCCGACGGAACTCTATTGGCCGCTGAAGCGCTCTGATGTGGTGTCCTGGTTCAACGCGACCGGTCAACGCAGGTGCACTTCCCGCTGATGTGACTACTGCTCTCCTGGTACCGCTCTGTAAATGCCTGACGCTTTTCACGTATCACAGACTGTCGTCAACATCGCCGCAGCCGCGATAGCGCTTGTCATGACGGTGCTTCTGTTCGTCGCACTGCGACGCATGATTCGCTTGGGCCGGAAGCCGGGTGAGCGCATCTTCAGTGACCTGCCTGCTCTGGTGCATGGCCCACAAGAGCTGCCCGATCAACGGGTCAGAGCCTTCGATGTCGAGCGGGGGCAGTCTGCCGAGAAATCACAGTTCGAGCAGCCGGCGTCCTGATCAGCGCGAGCGTCCGTTTCACGTCGAGCGTCGGCCCGTACAGCTGATCTTTAGCGCCGCTACCTGACGGACGTGAGTTACTCGGCGGTCGCGCCGCGGAACCACAACAGTTCTTTGAATGCTGCGGGCATCCCCTCGCTGCCGAGCCGCAGCGTTCGTGCAGATTGGTCTCGTTCCCTGGCGCACCGACGGCCGCACACGATCACTCGTATGCGGCCGTCGGTGCACAGCTGATGGCGCGGCTCCTCTATCTCACACTCTGCGTTGGCGTCGCCGCGAGAAGGCGATGGCGAAAAGGCCGCTGGCCAGCATCGCGTACGTGCTCGGCTCGGGAACCGTGGTGGTCACGCCACTGAAGCCACTGCTCCCGAAGTCGCCTGTCTCACGCCCGAAGTCTCCGCCATTGCGGCAGTCATTCGAGATCGTGTTGTTGATCAGCGTGACCGCACCGACGAGCGCAATCGCTCGCCCGCACAGAATCGTTGCGCCAGCATTCAGGCTGATGCTTTGATCTGCAATGATGTTGCCCTGGAAAGAGGTGCTGCTTCCCAGCGTTGCCGAACTGCCCACGCGAAAGAAGATGCCTGCGCCCGCGCCACCGTTGACGGAACTGATGGACGATCCACTGGCGGTCGTCAGCGTCGAACCGATCAGGAACACAAACATTGCGTTTGGATTCCCGAGAAAGTCGAGCAGGAGATTGCCGGTCAGCTGCGCGGACGTGTTGAAGGAGTACACACCGGGAGTGAGGGTACGCCCCCCGAGATCCTGTCCGGAGAGGTTGGACGTGACTGGTAGTGCGCCTAACAGCGTGTATGCGGCTCGTGCGTCCAACTGGGCCTGCTGGGCGATCGCGTCAGTCTGATGAAGCGCACCCGTCAGCGTGATCGTGCTGCGGCCAGTGATCGACGTACCGGGAGACACTCCGAGATCTCCCTTGATTGTTGTGGCGCCTGTGTTCGTGACGGTCGAGGCGCCGAGGACGCCGAAGGATCGAGCGGAACCGAGAATGCCTTGGGCGGCGAGATCAAGTGGGACCGTTGCAAGAACGAGAAGCGCCGCCAGATATGAGCGCGTCGTTCGACTGCTGATCCACCGAGCGCGGCCACAACTACTCGAAGCCTGTGCGTCGAACATGAAGCTCTCCAGATGAAAGGCTTACGTAGCGCCTGATGGTCGACCAGCCGCATTGTCGTCAGCGACTCGAAGCGTGGACAAACGGAGGTTTCCACGGCGCTCTGTTAGAGCACGCATTTAGTGCTCCACGACCGTTGACGTTGGAATCGGCAATGAGTCGGCAGCCCTGCCGCTCTTACCGAGGCAAAGGCGGATGTTGCGCCTCTGTGCGTAATCCTCGCGAGCGTTTCACGCTGCCAGCCGGTGGCGTGCGTTCAGACACTCGCGGGTGTGCTCTGTGATTCCGGTCTGTGATTCCGGCGTGATCAGCTCACTTGTGCGCGGCTCTGACCGCGTGGGTCGCCGGACCGCAGCGCCACAGCTTTGATGCGGCCGCGCCACAGTGCTGATGCCGCCGCGGCCGGCACAGTGTGCAGCAACTGCTCATGCGCAGGTGGCAAGCGCCTCCCGAATCAGTTCGGCCGCAGAGTGCAGACTCGTGAAACCGGTCTGGCCGACGGTCGCTGCCACGCGTCCATCGGGCGTGACGTCCAAGGACCGTGACCCAATGCTTGGTCGAGGACTGTGACCACATGCCTGGGTGAGAATATCCCAACGCTCTTCCGTTTCGTGATGTGACCGCGTGGCCTCACTGCCGCACCCACGTCACTTCTTCAAGGCCGTCCGATGCGTCGCACACACGTGGTATCACATGCAGCAGTG
Source organism: Gemmatimonadales bacterium (assembly GCA_038231095.1). Lineage (GTDB taxonomy): Bacteria > Gemmatimonadota > Gemmatimonadetes > Gemmatimonadales > Gemmatimonadaceae > JACMLX01. The sequence continues at coordinate 4,783 of JBBRLZ010000018.1, read as the reverse complement.
CCTGTCGTGACGGGCTCCACCTGCGCCGCCGACCTCCACCTTCTGCCGGACGCTGCGTGCAGGCAGGTCAGCCGCGCCACGCCATTGCGCCGGACAGGCAGAATCGGTCTGGCCAGCCTCACGCTGATGGTCGCCTGCGGAAGCGATCCAGTTGCGCCACCGGTGCCGCCCACCCCCGAGGTGGTCGTCGAAACGTCCCGTGCAGGAAGCGCAACAGTCGGCGTGGAAGGTGGCACCGTCAGTGCGACATCGGCCGGCGGCGTGGCGTATCGACTGGTCGTGCCGAGGGGCGCACTGCTTGCGCCGACCGAGCTCACGATCACGCCGGTCAGCGCACTTACCAACACGCCTGTCAATGCGGGGTTGTCCGCGGCCGTCCGGATGGCGCCGTCCGGGCTGCGTTTCGCACTCCCAGCACGACTCGAGATCTCGGTGGTGATGCCGGCGGCCGGGGCAGGTCGGCAGACAGTTGCATTTCAGTCGGCCAGCGATGGCACCGGTCTGCTGCTCCGCACCACCAGCAGCGCCGGTGCGGCGCTGACGCTCAGCGTCGCACACTTCAGTGTGTACGGCGTCGCCGTGCTGACGCCGGCGGAGATCGCGAGCATTCCAAGGCCGCCACAGAGTGACGCAGAAGGCAGTGCGCTCGATGCGATCGCCCGCGCAAGTTCAGGTGCAGTCGGCGATGTGGCTTCGATCTTCCGCGGGTGGTGGACAGCGAGCGTCCGCACTCGCCTCGCGCAGCCTCCGACCGATTCGGCGCTTACCTTCGCGCTCTCGGACTACACGGCGTGGCGAGGCGAAGTGGCGTTGATTGATGTGCGACGCGGCTTCAATGGCGCGCTGCTCTCAGCGCTGGCGCCGCAGCGCGACAGCGCCGATGCCGCGGCGGCCGGCGCATTGCGCAGCGGTGTCGCTCGCGGGAATCAGCGGTGTCTGCAGAGCCGGAACGCGGCTGACGCGCAATTTGCGCTGTACTGGCAATCGGTGTCGGAGTTGCTCCTGCTGGCAACGGTGATCAATCAGCTCGACGCGCCGAGTGTGCAGGCGGGACTCTGTGTGATCGTGGAGTTGCGAGCGTCAACCCTCCGGCCCGGCATCACGCTGGGCGACACCGCGACACTGACGGGTCGCTTTGGCATGCGCTTCAGCGATCAGCAGACATTGAGAGATGCGGTGTTCAACGTGACGGTCGCGCCGCTGGGTACATCGACCAACACGCCATTCTTTCGACAGACTGACGCGGCTGGCAACTTCGCAGTGACATTCACCCGCGCCACCGCTGCGGGGCCGCTCGCGATTGCCGCGCAAGGGTGCCTGCGCCTTGGAACCGTCAGCACCAACATCTGCGGGACCACCGGGGTGACGCCGGCCGTCGGCGCGCTGGGCGGCATCTGGACAGGAGCGTTCACCAGCAGCGTGGTACCCAGTCCGGTGCCGGTGACCGCCGTGCTGGTTCAAGTCGGTGACACACTGACCGGCAGCTATGCCGTCAGGCTCGGCAACGGACCCTCCGGCACAATTCGCGCAACGGTCGTCAATGGCACGGCGGTGGATTTCCGATTGCGGCAGACCACCGCCGCCTGTCCGGGCACCTTCGACGGCCAGGCCGCCGTGACGGGCAATGTGCTGACGGCGACTTACACCGGCACTGACTGTCAGGGGCCGCACGCGAACGGACGCGTCATCCTGCAACGATGAGCACGCACGGCATGCGCTCACGCTGGTACTGGCGCCCGTACGTCGTCCACGCCGCGCAAACCGCGCAGCTGCAACTCCACGCGCGGCGCATCATCACCACCGCGTTCGGAATCGAGCGTGATGGTGTGCGTGCCGGGTGACGTGATCGGCAGCGCGACCGGCAGCGTGATGGTCGCCGTCACTGTGCCTGCTGCATTCGTCACCTTGCATGCCGCCGATCCATCGCACACGAGGCTCTCCCCGGCGGCCAGCGACACCGGCAGCTGGATCACGGGCATCCGATCGACCTGCAGCCGGAAGGTGCGCGCCGAACCTTTCGTGCCCGGCACCGTGAGCCGGAAGCGTAACGGCTGCGCATCCCAGTCCTGGGTCATCTGCCAGCTGGTCGCTGTCGGTTCGCCCGGCTGCCGCTCGACACGTTCGCGCGTGAGCAGGGGAGCCAGCGCAAACTCGGAGAGCCGCCAGGCCTTGTCACCCGTCGTCTCGAGATGGAATTCGTGCGCAGCGTTGCGCAGTCGCAGCTGTTGTGCGGGTGAGAATGCGCCGCTGGTGCGCGCGGTCTCCCACGCGCGGATGGCGTCGAGCAGCTGCGACGTACGTGGGTTGGCGCGCAACGCTCCCGGTCGCGCCACCATTGCGAAGCCGGCATCGTACGACGCGGCGCGCGCGAGCATCCATTCCATCTCTGGCATCGTGGTGCTGTCCGTGAGCAGGTACCAGCCGAGCATGTGCGGCATGTAGTTGCGGTCGAACAGCGCCTGGTTGTCGATGCGGTACTGCTGCATGCTCTCGCGAAATCCGCCGTACCACGGCTCACCCCAGTTGTAGTACGAGCCGATGTGCCAGTAGAACGTCTTGGATGTGCTGGTGCCGTTGATCAGGTCGTGCGTCACGCCGCGCATCACGTCATCCGCGAACACGGCCAGCGCATAGTCGCCCTGCCCCGACGCCAGCGCGCCTTCGTGCCCATCGAAGTCGATGTGATCGGCGCCGGTCTCGTTGAGGAATGTGGCGAGGTTGCGCGCCACCTCGCGCTGCATCGCGAAATTCGGGAAGAACACCTTGTAGCTGTGATCGAACAACTTGCCCACGGTGCTGCCGGCGGCATGCGCGACCGCTGTCGTGCCGAACGCGCCGCGGGTGGCGCCGAGCAGACGCCAGGGCGGCGTGGACGACACGCTGTCGTACTGCACCAATTCTTTCCCGATGCGCGCAGTGTGCAGGTGGTTCTCCTTCACGACGGCGAAATACTCCGGCGATGCAACCTCGAATTCTGTCGTCGTACCGTCAATTGTGCGCACGAGCGTGGACTGGCCGGTGATGCTGAGCCGCTCGTCAGGGACGGGCGTGACGTAGGGATCGTTCGTGTTGATGAAATTCGTGAGCGTGTGCACGCCGAAGTGCAGACCGGCGGCGTGCGCCTTGTCCACCGCGCGCTTCATTCCCGCGCGACCGTTCGGCCACTGCGACTCGGAAAGGATGAAGTGCCCCCAGCTCTTGAACGGCCCTTCGTGATACAGCGAGTAGAGGCCGGCGCGCTTTGCATAGCCGATCATCTCGTCCACATCACTCTCGCCGAACGACGAGATCATGTACGAGCGGCCATAGATCGGTGATTTCCGGAACCACACGCCGTCGATGGTCGGGTGCGGAAGGTGTTCGGCAAGTTCGATCTGCTCCAGCCGATTCAACGTCTGCGGTTCGGGGCAGGTGAAGAGCGCGATGCTGCTGCCCACGACCGTCTCGCCGATGATCGGCGGCACGGGCATGTTCTTCTGGTTGCCGCCCCAAACATCCACGGTGCGCGCGCGACTGCGGTCGAGTGAGTACGCCTGCAGCGTACTGCCCCACGGATACGGCGTGGCCGCGATGCCGCGCGCCCACGTGCTCCCTTCGTTATTCGGCAGGTCGCCGCCGAGTGTCTTCATGTTCAGCACCTGCATCCCGATCGCGATGCTGCCGTCGCGCACGACGCCGATGACTTCACCAACGGTCTTCGAGATCGTCGTCGGATAGGGGCCCCAGATCACGGCGTCCACGCGCTCGGTTGGCGAGGCGCTGACAATGTCGAGTGCGAGGTGCGTCGCGGACGAACGGGCACGGAGCACGATGCGCACGCTCGGTGCGGCGTAGTCCAGGGTCAGGCGTGTCTCGCCGCGCAGGCGGGACGACGAGAGCGTCACCGGCGCGATGCGCGTGCCGCCGCTGACGAGCGTCAGCAGCGGAGCGGGCGTGCTCGTGGCGAGGTAGTTCGTGCCCGTGGCGGTGTTGCGCAGTGCGGTCAGCACGCCTGACGCGCTCAGCTCCAGTTGCAGATCGCCGGCGGTGAGCCGTGCCTGGCCGCGCAGCGACGTGGCGGCAAGCAGCGAAAGGAGCAGCGTGAGCGTCAATGCGGCGCAACGCCGCAGCGATGATGGCATCAATGGAATTTCCGGGTGCGGTGGCGCCGTGCGATTGCGGAATCGAGTCTATGATCACGCACCGTGTCGCGCGACTGTGCGACGCACCGCGCGGGTTCCGAGCGCCGCGCCGCTGTTCCCGTGAGCCCACGCACCATCGGGAACCGATTGAACGTCCCGGTCGGAGGGATGCGCAGGCCGAATGTGCGTTGTGAGATGACCGGCACACGCGGGGCTCGCAGCACGATCACGATGCGGGCCCCGGCGTGTTTGCACGGGTGCGGATCGCTCAGACGGTGTCATGACGGTATGGTACTGGACGGAGCGTGACCCGCTGCCGGACGAACTTCCGCTGATTCTCGATCGAGGATGGAGCATGACGCAGGCGCTCTTCAGTAACGCGTGGGCGGTAGCCTTGGGCGAGGCGCTTCGAAGCGCTGAGCGCTACCGTCAGGCCGCAGCCGGATGGGAAGGGGCTCTTGTCCTGGAATGGAGCGATGCTCCCGCCAACGAGGGAGCGCCCGCGCCTGCCGGTGGCGCGGCCAGCGCCGGTTGCGGGGTGTTTCTCGACCTGCAACACGGCGAGTGTCACGCGGCCCGCATGGCGTTGGCGGCCGACTACGAGGCGGCCCGTTTCATCCTCTCGGCCGACCTCGCCGCATGGACCCTGATCCTCGACGGAG
>JBBRLZ010000017.1:0-74861 GCA_038231095.1 Gemmatimonadales bacterium | reverse complement strand
GCTCCACGTAACTTGCAGGCGGACACTCGGTAGAAAAACTACCGCATCGCACCCAGCCTTTCCTCGAGAGTTGCCATGAAGGTCGAGATCTGGTCAGACATCGCCTGCCCCTGGTGCTTCGTCGGAAAGCGCCGATTCGAGAAGGCGCTCGCAGCATTCCCCGAGCGCGATTCGCTGGACATCGTCTGGCGCAGCTTCGAGCTCGATCCGAACGCGCCGCTCCGGCAGCAGAAGCCGAACGTCGAGCTGCTCGCCTCCAAGTACCGCGTCGCGCCATCGCAGGCGCAAGCGATGCTTGACAACATGACGGCGGCAGGCGCCGCCGACGGTATCGAGTTCCGCTTCGATCGCTCCATCTCCGGCAATACCTTCGACGCGCATCGGCTGATCCACTTCGCCGCCACACAGGGCAAGCGCACCGAGATGGTCGAGCGACTGTTCCGTGGCTACTTCACCGAGGGTGAGGCAATGAGCGATCGCCCGACGCTTGCCCGACTCGCCGCCGACATCGGACTGGACGCGACGGCAGTCACGTCGATGCTCGATACCGATGCCTTCGCGGCGGACGTGCGTGCCGACGAACAGCGCGCGCAACAGTTCGGCATCACCGGTGTGCCGTTCTTTGCGATCGCCGAAAAATACGGCGTCAGCGGAGCGCAGCCGTCGGACGTCATCGTGCAAGCGTTGCAGCAGGCGCTCAGCGAGTCGGATCCGGTCATCGTCAGTGCGTCAGGCGACGCGTGCGACGACGACGGTTGCGCTATCTGAGCTCCTCGTCCGACGACGCCTTTCGCGTGTCGGTCGCAAAAATCGGCGACGGCGCTTCGTGTGACACGATGTCGCGCATACGCAGCTTGACGAGCTCGAGAATCTTCTTGTGCGGGATGATGTAGAACAGTCCGGAATCGATCGCGTCGAACGTCTGCTGTGCGATGTCGGCGGCCGACAGGCGTCCCGATTCCACGGCCTGCACACTCGACGCCTGCGCGGCCAGCATCGATTCGGTCGGCGGCGTGCTGTTCGCCAGCTCTGCCGGCCGATTGCGGTGTGAGTGCGCGATCCCTGTCCGCACGAATGCGGGACAGAGCACCGACACACCGATGCGCGCGTTCGCCAGCTTCAGATCCTGATACAGCGTCTCACTGAGCGCGACGACGGCATGCTTGCTGACGTTGTAGATGCCCATGTTCGGCGCGTTGATCAGCCCTGCCGCTGATGCGGTGTTGATGATGCAGCCAGGCTCACCGTGCGCGAGCATCAACGGTGTGAAGATGCGCACGCCGTGTATGACGCTCCAGACGTTCGCGCCCATCACCCACTGCCAATCAGCCTCCGTGCTCTCCCAGACGAAGCCGCCTGATGCGACACCGGCGTTGTTGAACAGCAGATGCACCCCCCCGAACTGCGCCATCGTTGCGTCGGCAAGCGCCTGCATGTCGGCGCTCTTCGACACATCGGTGCGCACGCCGATCACCTCGATGCCAGTGTCACGCAGCTCGGTGACGATTGCGTCGAGCGCGCCTTGATTGATGTCCGCCAGCGCAAGTTTCATCCCGCGCGCAGCGCCAAGGCGCGCGAACTCGCGACCGAAGCCGCTGCCAGCCCCGGTGATGACGGCAGTGCGACCGGAGAGCTCCATCACGCGATCTCGAACAGGCCGGCGGCGCCCATGCCACCGCCAATGCACATCGTCACGACAGCGTACTTCACACCGCGTCGCTTGCCCTCGATCAGCGCATGACCGGTCAGCCGCTGCCCGCTCACTCCGTACGGATGCCCGACGGCGATCGCGCCGCCATTCACGTTCAGAATTGCCGGATCGATGCCGAGCGTGTCGCGGCAATACAGCACCTGCACCGCGAACGCTTCGTTCAATTCCCAGAGGCCGATGTCCTGCATGCTGACCCCCGCGCGCTTGAGCAGCTTCGGCACGGCGAACACCGGCCCGATCCCCATCTCATCTGGCTCGCATCCGGCGACGGCGAAGCCGCGGAACACACCGAGAATCGTCGCGCCGCGTTGCTCCGCCGTCACCCGATCCATCAGCACGCATGCACCGGCGCCATCGGAGAACTGACTGGCGTTGCCTGCCGCGATCGTGCCTCCAGGCACGGCCGGCTTGATCTTCGCGATGCCTTCGACGGTGGTATCTCCGCGAATGCCTTCATCGCTGCTGATCGTGACCTCGCGTGTGCTGATCGCACCGGTCTCCTTGTCCTGCACGCCCATCACCGTCGTCACCGGCACGATCTCGGCATCGAACAAACCTGCGTCGCGCGCGGCGGCAGCCTTCTGCTGTGACGCGGCACCGTATTCATCCATGCGATCGCGAGTGATACCGTAGCGCTGGGCGACAGTCTCCGCCGTCTGCAGCATCGGCCAGTAGATGGTCGGCTTGTGTTCCTGCAGCCACGGATCGTAGAGCATCTTTGTGTTCAGCTCATTCTGTACACAGCTGATCGACTCGACTCCGCCGGCGACGTAAATGTCTCCTTCGCCAGCGATGATCCGCTGTGCTGCCATTGCGATGGTCTGCAACCCGGAACTGCAGAAGCGATTCACCGTCACACCGGCCACGGTCACCGGCATGCCGGCACGGATCGCGATCTGGCGCGCGATGTTCACGCCGGTCGCGCCTTCCGGATTGGCGCACCCCATCATCACGTCATCCACTTCGGCGCCGGCGAGCCCTGCTCGCTGCACCGCCGCCGACACGGCAGCCGCGCCGAGCGTGGCACCGTGCGTCATGTTGAACGCACCTCGCCACGATTTGGCGAGTGGTGTGCGGGCCGTCGAAACGATCACTGCGTCGCGCATCGCGATGCTCCCGATGAATGGCACTGCGTTCTCATGGATTCCGGCGCGAAGTGTACCGCCCGTATCAGCATTGCAATAGCCGAGCACAGGCGGGTGCCCACCTGCGCGCCGCGGGCTACACTTCCAGCGCACTTCACGCCGCTCGAGCGCTCCGCCTGCCCGCACCCTCTCAGGCCTCACGACCATGCCACACGTGCGCGACGTCTCCACGACGCCCTTCGCCGATCAGAAGCCAGGTACCTCCGGACTGCGCAAGCGGACGACGGTATTCCAGCAGCCCCACTATCTCGAGAACTTCGTGCAGGCGTTGCTCGACGTCGCAGCACTCGACAGCGACGCGACGCTGATCGTCGGTGGCGACGGGCGATTCCTGAATCGCGAGGCGATCCAGATCATCGTCCGCATGGCCGCCGCCAACGGCATCACCCGCGTGATGGTCGGGCAAGGCGGCCTGCTCTCCACGCCGGCCGCCTCACACCTGATCCGGCTGCACGGCGCAGGCGGCATCATCCTTTCGGCCAGTCACAATCCAGGCGGCCCTGACGGCGACTTCGGCATCAAGTACAACGCCGGCAACGGCGGACCGGCACCGGAATCGTTCACGAACGAAGTGGCCAGGCGGGCCGCCGCACTCACCTCGTATCGCATTTCCGATCTGGGCGAGATACCACTCGACACGATCGGTACGCACCGCTTCGACGGGTGCACGGTGATCATCGTCGATCCAGTGACGGAGTACGCGACGCTGATGGAATCGCTGTTCGACTTTGCCGCGATCCGCGCGATGTTCGCCGGCGGATTCACGATGCGCTTCGATGCGATGCACGCGATCACCGGCCCGTACGCCACCGAAATCCTCGAACGCCGGCTCGGCGCTGGTGCGGGCACGGTCATCAACGGCACACCACTGCCGGATTTCGGCGGTGGGCATCCCGATCCGAACCTGACGTACGCGCACGATCTGGTCGAAGAGTTGTTTGGTGCCTCAGCGCCCGATTTCGGGGCCGCCAGCGATGGTGACGGCGATCGCAACATGGTGCTCGGCCAGCGCTTTTTCGTCACGCCGTCGGACAGCCTCGCGATCCTCGCGGCGAACGCCACACTCGCGCCGGGCTATGCGTCGGGCATCGCCGGTGTCGCGCGTTCGATGCCGACCAGCGCAGCCGTCGATCGCGTGGCGAAGATGATGAACCTGCCCTGCTTTGAAACGCCGACAGGCTGGAAGTTCTTCGGCAACCTGCTCGACGCAGGGCGCATCACCTTGTGCGGCGAGGAGAGCTTCGGCACCGGCTCGAATCACGTACGCGAAAAGGACGGGCTCTGGGCAGTGCTGTTCTGGCTCAACGTCGTTGCTGCGCGCAAGGAGTCTGTCGAGCAGATCGTCACCGGCCACTGGAAGAAGTTCGGGCGCAACTACTACACGCGTTACGACTACGAGGAAGTGCCAAGCGATTCCGCGACTGGTGTGATGGACCATCTGCGCGGCCAGCAGGCGAGTCAGCCGGGGCAGATGGTGGCGGGCCGGAAGATCGCAGCCGGCGATGACTTTTCGTATCTCGATCCGATCGATGGATCGACGAGTGCGCACCAGGGTCTGCGGATTCTGTTCGAGGATGGCTCGCGCATCATCTACCGTCTGTCCGGCACGGGCACGGCCGGCGCGACACTACGCGTCTACATCGAGTCGTACGTGGCCGGTCCGGACGGTCTCGATCGTGATCCGCAGGATGCGCTGAAGGATCTCGTGCAGGCGGCGCTCGAGGTGTCAGAGATCCCGTCGCGCACCGGTCGTAGCGCACCGACCGTGATCACGTGAGTTCGACTATCTGACGGAGGCGTGCAGCAGCGGATGGTTCACCCGCTCCGGTGTCGGGCGGCCGATGACGATCGTGATGTTGTCACTGCCGCCCGCATCGAGTGCATCCTGCAGCAGCGCTTCGCAGGCTTGCTTCGCCGACGTCATGGTGCGCAGGCGCTCGGCGATCTGTTCATCGCTGACATGCTTCGTCAGACCATCGCTGCAGAGCAGTCCGATCGTATCCCACGACTGTTCCATGCGTGTCACGACCGGCATCGCTTCCTGCCCGCCGATGGCGCTCGACAGCACGTTGTTGAGCGGTGACCGATCGGCCTGTGTGCGCGTGAGCACACCGGCATCGACGAGATCCTGCACGATCGTCTGATCGCGCGAGATCTGAGTCAGCACACCGCTGCGCATCACGTAGCAGCGACTGTCGCCCACCTGCAGCAGATACGCATACGGCCACACGCCAAGCCACACCGTGAGCGTCGTGGCCATGCCGCTCGCTTCCGGCGGCCCTTCCTCACGCTTTCCGGCGATGTCGGCGTGCACACGGAGTGCCGCATCGGAGAGCGCGTCGTGCAGATCCTTGTCATCGCCTTCTTCCAGTCGATAAAAGCACTTGGCACACGCCGACACGTAGTTGAGGATGCCTTCGACCGCCTGTCGGCTTGCTTCACCGCCCATCAGGCTGCTGCCGACGCCATCGGCCACCACCGCCAGCAGCGCCAGTCGCTCAGTCGTGCTCTGACTTTCGGACGGCGGGAGGCTCGTCTGATGGACGATCACATCGCGCCGCAGCGAGGAAATCAGGAAATGATCCTGATTCGTCTGGCGCACGAGCCCGACGTGCGTGAGCCCATAGACATCCAACTCGGAGTCGCGCGGTTTGCGCGGTGTCAATGTTGCACTGATCGTTGCTTCGATCGACGAGCCGGTACTGGACGTGGCGTCTGACATGGATCGGCGGAAGTCCTGTGCGGTGTTGCTCACTGCCTCCGAGAACGAGGCGGAGTGAGCAGGCGTTGCAGCTGAGCACGGTCCGCTGCTGACAGCGAATCGAGTGACTGCATCAGCATACGTCGGAGCGCGGAATCAGCCAGTACCCGACGCCGAATTACGGGGTCCTGCAGCATGAGGCGCAGGGCCACCACGGAGGTCGGTGACGGAACCGGTGCCTTCGCCGCTGGCACCGCCATGCCCGGCATCGCCGCCATGCCGTGTGCGGCGTGGTCCACGGTCTCGCGCGCGGGCGCTGCGGGTGACGGCATCACATGCCCCTCGTGCCCAGTCGCCGCGACCGCCGGTTGAACAGCGGGTGCGGCGGTGTGATCCATCCCCGCCATCCCGTCGTGCGACATGTTCAGCATCTGCCCGACCAGAACGCCGGTCATTTTCCCGGTTCCGCGATCGTGGTGCATCACCGCACCGATCGTCACCGTCGGCGTCGGCAATTCGCGCGTGAAGTTCACGCTCGGCCCGCCCATGTTCTCGACGCCCATTTCCTTCGACATCGTCAGCCACGCCGGCACCGACATCACGTAGGACGTGTCGTCGCGGAACCGGGCTCCCGCCAGCACGATTTCGGCGCGCTTCCGATCGCGCGGCACCGATGGGTTGGCGAGGATGTCGCTGACCACGTCGTGCATCGAATGCAGGTTGTCGAAGATGATCGCGGCTTCGGGATAGCGCTTCGCAAATTCCGGAGCGATCGCTGCCGTCATCGGCATCTGATATGGCAGCGTGTGCGGTGGGTCCTGCAGCATCTGCCAGAATCTGGCGACCGTCGCGCGCACACCGGCCTGACGCTCCACACCGGTCCTGCCGACCAGCAGCGGTTCGTAAAGCCCGACCTGGAACCAGTGATAACCCCAGATCAGCCCGTTGAACTTCGGGAACTTCTGCCGGAACGCCAATGAATACGGCTGTTCCTGCATGAGCTCCATGCTCTTCGGCTTCGAACTGAACGCCAGGTCGCGACGCGTCTTGTAGTACGAGATCAACTGCTGCACGGCGCGATCCTTCTCCGCGTCGGACAGTCGCTCGTCGGCCAGCACATCGTAGATCTGGCGATGCAGGATGTGCGACCAGTCGAACATCGCCTTTGCTTCGGGGGCCAGTTGCGCGTACATCGGCTCGATCGCGTTCTCGTCCAGTGGCACATGCGGCGGCTTGACGAGGATGTGCTTTGTGAGGCGGTCGTAAATGCGCTCCTCGAGCATCGACGCCGGCGCGTCAGGCCTGGTCCAGAGCGTCTCGTAGAGAATCGCGTGTCCGTAGTCGAACGCGTTGAAGAGGCGATCGGCATGCTGGTACGTGTCGCGGAACGTCCAGTTGTGTGGCGCCTGCAGGTAGAACGTTTCGTAGGTCGTGACCCACTGCGCCTTCGCGAGTGGAGCTGCGAGCGTGATGGCGAGTGCCAAGACTGCAGTGCGCGACAGGAATCGACGCCCGATCATCGTGCACTCCACGGCAGGCCGAACGCGTACGCACCGCCTGCAGTCAGATACCACGCTTGCGACGGTCCATTGATCGCACGACCGACACCCGCATCCATCGCCCACCGTGGCGCGAGCTGATAGCGCACACCGACGCCGCTGTTCCACTCCACCTGTTCCGTCACGTCGAGCGGTTTGCGCGCGTACACCTCGGCCGTCAGCAGCAGCGATCGCAGTGCGATCGCGTGGTCGAGCGCGGCACCCGCAATCCAGCGCGACAGTTCGAGACTCTGCGACGCCGCGCCGACCGGTGCCGATCCGGACGTCAGCGCGTCACCGAAGGTGTACTGCGCGTTGACGTGCAGCCGGACGTCGGGAAAGGTGCGCGTCATGATACCCTTGATGCTCGGATACGCACGCGGTGGCCCGAAGCGACCTGCGGGCAGCAGCACGCCGGCGGCAATCGCGAAGGCCGGGATGCGCGTCTCGACATTCAGGTTGTAGTGCATCGACAGATCCACGCCGGAAATGCCTGTCGCGCCGCCATTGCGGCCATCGACGTATGCCACCGGCACTCCGATCTCGATCTGTGTGCGCGGCGCCAGGCCATATGCCAGCGACGGCTCGACACCCCACGTGTACGCACCGCCGCGTGCTCGCGACAGCCGCACCGGAGCGACTTGCAGCTCGAGGCCGCGACGCTCGAGGGCGTACGCATCCTCGATCAGCACCGGCCGGCCGGCATCGGTGTTGTAGTAGTCCGTCTGTGCGTGCAGCGGTGCCGCCGCAACCGTGAGCAGCGACGCCAGAATCAGTTTGTGCATCATCGTGTGTGTTTGTACATGAGGTCCACCAGTTCGTCGTACATCGCATCCGCGGACTCGCCGTCGGCCTTGATTGCCGCTGTGGCGCAGTGCTTCAGGTGATTGCGCATTAACTCGCGCGCCACCGCACGCAGCGCCTCGTGCACCGACGAGATCTGCGTCAGCACATCGGCGCAATAGCGCTCTTCCTCCACCATCTTCTGAATTCCGCGCACCTGCCCTTCGATCCGGCGCAGCCGCTTCAGGTTCTTTTCCTTCCCCTCCGCATCCACGCCAACCGCCTTCCGTGCGCAGTGCGCGTCCGTCGGCATCACATCGGTCACGTCGTCCATTCAGACTCTCTTGAAATGATGTCGTTCTAGAGCACAGTGGAATCGGAACTTCTTCACAGCAGAACAGGCACACGTCAGAACTACGAAGACGCGAGCCGGACTCACGCCCGTCGCAGCCGCAGACTGTTCGTCACGACGCTGACGGAGCTGAACGCCATCGCCGCACTCGCCAGCACAGGACTGAGCAGCACGCCGAACAGCGGATACAGCGCCCCCGCCGCCACCGGAATACCGATCACGTTGTACACGAATGCCCAGAACAGATTCTGCTTCATCGTGCGCATCGTCGCGCGTGAGAGCGTGATCGCGCGTACGACGCCAGCGAGGTCGCCGCGCATCAATGCGATGTCCGCTGCTTCGATCGCGACGTCCGTTCCCGTGCCGATCGCGATGCCCACGTCGGCCTGTGCCAGCGCCGGCGCATCGTTGACGCCATCGCCGACCATCGCGACGACTGCACCGCTGCGCTGTTCCGCTGCAATCGCGGCCACCTTGCCCGCTGGCAGCACACCGGCAATCACGCGGGTGATCCCCACCTCGCGCGCCACGGCGTTTGCAGTTTCCGCGTTGTCGCCCGTCAGCAGCACGACCGACATGCCGAGTCGCGTGAGCTCCGCGATGGCCCCCTTCGAGTCGGCGCGCACGGTGTCCGCGACGGCGATCACGCCCGCCAGCGTGCCGTCCACCGCGATGTAGACCACCGTTTTCGCCTGCGACGCCAGCGTAGCGACGTGCGTCGTCATGGCCGAGATGTCGAGCGACAGCTCTGCCATCAGCGCAGCATTACCGACGGCCACCCACTGAGAGCCCACCATCGCCGTCGCACCGCGTCCCGTCAGCGATTCGAATGCCGTCGGCACCACGAGCGACAGTCCGCGCGTCTGCGCGCTGCGCACGATCGCGCCCGCAACCGGATGCTGACTCGATTGCTCGAGCGATGCAGTCACGGCGAGCACGGCATCGTCACTGAGCGCGCTTCCCGGCACGCGCACGATGTCCGTCACTTTCGGACGGCCTTCCGTCACCGTGCCCGTCTTGTCCATCACGACCATTGTCACGTCGCCCGCACGCTGCAGCGCCACGCCGCCCTTGATCAACACGCCCCCTTCCGCCCCGCGGCCCGTTGCAACCATCACGGCGGTCGGCACCGCGAGCCCCATCGCGCATGGACAGGCGATGATCAGCACTGCCACTGCCGCCGCAAATGCACGGACCAGCGCCGCACCATTCGCGCTGCCCGCATGCGTCAGCACGCCGCACCAGATCGCGAATGTCACCAGCGACAGCACGATCACGGTCGGCACGAAGATCGCGCTGATCCGATCGGCGAGACCCTGAATCGGCGCCCGCGACGCCTGCGCATCGCGCATCAGCATCATGATCTGCGCCAGCACACTCTTCGAGCCGAGCGTCGTGGCGCGGTAGCGGATCGCCCCGTTCGAATTGATCGTGCCGCCAATCACGCGATCGCTCGGCTTCTTCGCCACCGGCATCGACTCGCCCGTCAGCATGCTTTCGTCGATCGAGGTCGCTCCGCTCTCGATCGTGCCATCCACGGGCAAGCGCTCACCCGGGCGGATCACCACCAGATCGTTCACGCGCACATCGCGCAGCGGCAGCTCGATTTCCGTTTCACCGCCATCAGGTGTCGGACGCATCACGCGCGCCGTGGCGGGGCGGAGCTGTGCGAGCGCACGCAGTGCGTTCGACGTGTTACGCGTCGCCCGCGCCTCGAACATCCGGCCGGTGAGAATCAGCGCGATGATGAAGATCACCGCCTCGTAGTACACGTCCGGCGCAACGCCATTCGCGGAGAAGAGCTCTGGCACGACGGTCGCCAGTACTGAGTACACGAACGCCGCGCCCGTCCCGACTGCGACCAGCGTGTTCATGTCCGCCGCCTTGTGACGCAGCGCACTCCACGCGCTCACATAGAACTGTCGCCCGGCCCACACCATCACGCCGACGGTCATCACCAGCAGGAACCAGGTGATCACATGCGTCGGGATGGCATACAGCCACGGCAAGGCGGCTTCGAGCGCCGGCGAAAGCGATCGCATGACCCAGCGCATGAACGGATCGGCGACCACACCCATGCCCGCGTGATCGTTGCGCGACATCAGTGGCATCGACACGACCATGGCGATCGCGCCAGCCACACCACTCACGATCGCGCGTACCCGCAGCGCGTCGTACTCGTGCGACGTCGTCGCGTCGCGCGCAGCCAGCTGCTCGACGACATCGTCGTTCGCCGCCGGCAGTTCCGCGCCGTAGCCGGTGTCCATCACGACCTGCACCAGCGCGGCCGGTGTCGACACTCGCGGATCGAACGTGATCGTCGCGCTGCCCATCAACAGGTTCACCGAGGCATCGGACACACCGGGGGCGCGATTGAGCTGCCGCTGCACGCGACTCTGACAGGCGGCGCAGGTCATCCCCGTCACTGGCAGCGTCACCGTCTGCGTCGCTCCCGCGGCGGGCACGGCCCCTGCGGTCGGCGCGACCGCCGCCGAGTCCAGCAGGTCAGGCATCGGACTTCACTTCCTGGGCCGCTCCGTCTGCGATGTGCAGTACGCGACCCTTCGCGACGTCGTAGCCGGCCGCGTCGATCGCTGTTTCCGCCGCCGCCAGGGAGCCCACCGCCGGATCGATCGCGATCGTCGCCGAGCCGATTTTCACCGCTTCCACCGTCACGCCCGGTACTGCGGCCAAGGCTTTCGACACCGCCGCCACACAGTGGCCGCAGCTCATTCCGTTGATTCCGATCGTGACCGATGCCATTTCACGCCTCCAGAAGACTTCCCAAACAAGAATAATACCCCCCACCGGTATATAGTTACTATACCGGTGGGGGGTATGTCAATACCTGCAACTCAGGACCTTCCTCGGCGAATGGAGCGTGACCGCGGCGAGCGGACCGCCGCCCGCATCACGACATCGTCGAATACCGATCCGTCACCGGCATCATCGGCCGAAGCCGCCACGCCGGATTGCCGTAGTGCTGGTACGTCGCCCACAAGCTCCCATAGCTCTTCCGCTCCAGATACAGCGCATCCCGCGCCGCCAGCAGCGCCGAGCCGACCGATTCCGCATCCGACGTGGATGGGATCACGCGACGATAGAACACCTCGGCGAACTTCACCGCCCCTTCGTCGCCGATCTGCCGACAGGTCCCGATGAAGTTGCGCGCGCCGAACTGCAGCATCGCATCCGCGAGGCCCGGCACCAGGCCATGCTCGCTCCATGTTTCGGCGGACTTTGCTCCGAGCTTCGGCTTCGCTTCTGCCAAACGCCCGCTCAAGCACGCATTCGCCAGGATCAGCGGCGGCGCCCCCGACTCCAGTGCGAGTCGCATTTCATTCGGACCGAGCACGCCGTCCGCAAACAGCCAGCCGCTCTCCGACGCATCGGCCGGGTCGAACACACCATGTCCGCAGAAGTGCAGGATGTCGTACGGCGGTGACCGTCGCGACAGCAGATCGATCACCGAACTGCGCGTCGCCGGCTCGCGACCGTCGCTGTTGCCCTGCGATCCGAGCAACAGCTTCACATCCACCTTCATCGACTTGAAAAGTGCTTCCATCGCCAGCGCTTCCCTCCGCGCACCGGGCAGACTGTCGCCACGTTCCGGATCACCCGGGTCGCCGATGATCAACGCACGCAGCGGACCGCGCGCCGTCGTCATCTGTGCGCTCGACGGACTGAGAGACGTACGCAACTGCCGCGCGATCGGTCGCGCGAGGCCGAGGTGCACCATCGCGGCTTCGCTCTCCGGTCCACTGGCCATCATGTCGTCGGCGTCCACCTGCATCACTTCCCATGGCACCGCCGCCATGTCGCGATCGACATCCAGCACCAGCTGACTCGCACCAGTCAGCAACACGCGCAGATCCGGCGGCACCAGCAGGCGACGCAGCAGTCGTGCGGCTTGCATCACCTGCTCCTCCGTCGCTTCCGGATCGTCGCGCTGAATCAGTTCGATCTGCTCGTGAATCAGCGCGAAGTCCACCGGGATCACGCGCTGCGCGACCGTCGCCATGTCGGTGATCGCGGCGACGCGCACACCATCCGGCGCGCGCACGTATGAGAGGCGTACCGCCGTATCACCGTATGCTCCGTCGAATCCTTCGATGCGCACGCGCAGCAGATCGACCGGCCGCAGTGGTCGCGCCAGTGGCCGACTCGGCACCGTCAATCCCGACTTCACGCGCGCGTCGGGAGAGAGCGTGTCTGCCGTGCGCTTTTCAATGTCCGCGAACTGCGACACCAGCGTTTGCGCTGCATCCTTGAGCGCCACTGTCATCTGCTCGATCGTCACCGCCGGATGCGCGTCACCCGCCGTATCGACGCGCTCCAGCAGTGAGCGCGCGGCCTCGTGACCATGCTCGGTTGACGCCGCCGCCATCAACAGCGCGAACAGATTCGCCTGTGACAACTGGCAATGCGCATTGTCCGGATCCGGTACCGCTGACACCTCCGGTGCCACGGTGAGCTCCACGTGCTCCGCCTGCAGCATTGGCGCATACCACGCCGCGCGCGCCACCAGTTCGGCATGAATTGCACGCGCCTTGCCGAGGTCACGCTCGACGATGCGCAGCGTACTGAGTCGCGATGGCACCCCTTCGTCGATCGATGGCGCGAAACTGACCATCGCTGCCAGCAACCCGTCGAGCGCTTCCCATACGCGCAGTGTTCCTTCGCCGCTGCCGATCAGCACCATGTTCAGGAGCCGCACGTCGGGCAGCGACATCACCTTCACCGCCATGCGCGACATCAGATCGCGATGCCGCGCCCGCGTATACGTGCCTGGAAATCCCATGCCCGCGAGCGCGACCGTGACTGCGGTATTCGGATCGCCGCGCTGCTCACCGGGATAGAACTCGATGTCGCCGAAGTCCGGTGCGAGCTGCCCGAGATGCGACAGACGCGTGAGCGTCAATCGCTCCGAACTGCGACGCGCCTCCGGCATGCGCGAGATCACATGACGATCGAGCGCGAGCTCGGCGCCCTGCGGCTCGACGCCGTTGTAATGTCCGACGACATACAGATCGCCAGGCACGCGTGTGATGTCGCCCCAGACCACTTCGATCAGCAACGGCGACATCCCCGGTGCTGATGGCGTCGTTGGTGCAGGCGCCGCGGCAGTCGGTGCGGCGGGTGCGGGTGCGGGTGCGGGTGCGGTCGACGCTGGCGTCAACGGCGATGTTACCGCCGTCGGCGCTGACGTGGTTGCCGGTCCCGTCGTCGGTTCCGTCATCTGATTGTCAGTCATACCGATGGAACGTGACACTGGTGCACGCGTTCTCGCGAGAGGCACGATGCCGCTCAGGTCGGCATACAGCGATATTGCGTCTCCCCAACACAACAGCTCGTCACGATGGCTTTGCCCGACTTTTTGAATCGCGATCACACCGTCGCGCCTGCCGGCTTCAACCGGTGGCGCGTGCCACCTGCCGCGCTCGCAATTCACCTCTGCATCGGCCAGGCATACGCATTCAGCGTTTTCTCTTTGCCATTGTCGAAGGCGATCGGCCTCACGACTGCCGCACCTGACGACTGGAAAGTCAGCACGATCGGGTGGGTGTTCAGCACCGCGATTGTCTTTCTCGGCCTGTCTGCCGCACTGTTCGGCAGCTGGCTCGAACGCGTCGGTCCGCGCGCCGCGATGTTCGTCTCCGCACTCTGCTTCACCAGCGGACTGGCGCTCGGCGCCGCCGGAATCGCCACACATCAGTTCTGGTTGCTGATCCTCGGCTACGGTGTGATCGGTGGCATCGGACTCGGCATCGGCTACATCTCGCCCGTCTCGACACTGATCAAGTGGTTCCCCGATCGACCGGGCATGGCGACGGGTCTCGCCATCATGGGCTTTGGCGGTGGTGCAATCATCGCATCACCGTTGTCGGTATGGCTGATGGCGCACTACAAGTCACCAGCGACGAGCGGCATCGCCGAGACGTTCCTCACACTCGCCATGCTGTACCTGGTGGTGATGATGTTCGGCGTGTTCACCGTGCGCGTGCCGGCAGGCGATTGGACTCCGTCCGCCGCGATCGCGCAACGCACTGCCAACGCGCGCGCTGCGGCGACGGGTATGACCGTCAGCGCTGCGGTCCGCACGCCGCAATTCTGGCTGCTCTGGACCATGCTCTGCCTGAACGTCACGGCTGGCATCGGCGTGCTCGGTCAGGCCAGCGCAATGATCCAGGAGATGTTTCCCGGCACGATCACGGTCAAGGACGCAGCCAGTTTCGTCGTGTTGCTGAGTCTCGCGAATCTCATCGGTCGCTTTGCCTGGTCATCGCTGTCGGATACCATCGGCCGCCGCGCGACCTACGGTATCTTCTTCGCACTCGGCGCCACGTTGTACGCGTGCGTGCCGAGCATCGGTCGCAGCGGCAACGTCGTCGCATTCATTACAGCGTACGCCGTGATTCTGTCGATGTACGGTGGTGGCTTCGCGACCATTCCGGCGTACCTGCGCGACAAGTTCGGCACCCTGCAGGTCGGCGCCATCCACGGCCGCCTCCTCACCGCCTGGTCCACCGCCGGCGTACTTGGTCCCGTGCTCGTGAACTACATCCGCGAATATCAGATCAGTCGTGGCGTGCCCAAGGCCGAGGCGTACAGCGTGACGATGTACCTGATGGCGGTGCTGCTGCTGATCGGATTCGGAGCCAACCTCGCGCTGAAGCCAGTTCGTACACAGCGTTGACCCCTCAAGATCGGTCTCGCGCGGAGACGCGGGGAGCGCGGAGAACTGCAACGGCAACAGCAACTCTGCTCGCGCGGAGGCACAGAGACGGTCAACTGCAACGGCTTTTGGGAACTGCGTGCGCGGGTGCTGTTTCCAAGAGTGTGTGTACCTCTCTGTGACTCCGTGGCTCCGTGCGAGCAGAGTTGCGCTTGATGTTGGCGTTGCCCTTGATGTTGGCGTTGCCCTTGCCCGTTGCCATTGCCAGCGCGCGAGAAGTCACGGCCGTTGCTTTTCTCCGCGCTCCCCGCGCCTCCGCGCGAGACCAGCAGTTCGCCTGCGCACCGTCTCTGTCGAGACCCCACCCAATCCTGTAACTTGACGGATACTCTCCGAGCAGGTGCGCCGCATGACGATTGGCAATCGACCGACCCCAGCCACTTCACCCGCCAGCGGCCCGACCAATCGGCCAACGCTCGTGAGGCACCACGAGCCCACGCCCATCGGTGATCACGTCGATCGCAACCCTGGCACACCGCTCGACCTCGACGTCGTTCGTGCGATCCGCGTCAATCGCAGCGCCGTCGAACGCCGCGCCGCAACGATCCCCACGCGCCGTACTGTCAAGAAGGAGTGGCAAGCCGCCTGGCTGCTCCGCGCCATCACCTGCATGGACCTCACGACGCTTTCCGGTGACGACACCCCCGGCAACGTCCGTCGTCTCTGCGCCAAGGCGCGCAATCCGCTCCGTGACGACATCAAGGCCGCCCTCGGCGTCAGTCACCTGCGCATCACGACCGGCGCGGTGTGTGTGTACCACTCGCTCGTCGCCACCGCGGTTGACGCACTCGCGGGCAGCGGGATTCCCGTCGCCGCCGTGTCCACCGGTTTTCCCGCCGGCCTGAGCCCGATCGAGACGCGCGTCGCCGAGATCAAGGCGAGCGTGGCGGCGGGCGCTCAGGAGATCGATATCGTGGTCACGCGCGCGCACGTGCTCACCGGCAACTGGCATGCGCTCTACGACGAAGTGCAGCGCTTCCGCGAGGCCTGCGGCGACGCGCACATGAAGGCGATTCTCGCCACCGGCGAACTCGCCACGATGACGAATGTCGCGCGCGCCAGCATGGTCGCGATGCAGGCCGGCAGTGACTTCATCAAGACCAGCACCGGCAAGGAACCCGAGAACGCCACATTGCCGGTCGGTCTCGTGATGGTGCGCATGATCCGCGCGTATCGCGAACAGACCGGCCACATCGTCGGCTTCAAGCCGGCCGGTGGCATTCGCGCGGCCAAAGGCGCGCTCGACTGGCTTGCATTGATGAAGGAAGAACTCGGCGACCGCTGGTTGCGTCCCGATCTCTTCCGCTTCGGCGCGAGCGGTCTGCTCACTGACATCGAACGACAGCTCGAACATTTCGTGACCGGCCGCTACGCCGCGGCGTATCGCCAGCCGATGCCATGACCACCTGCACTCATCACACATGACGTCCGTCGCTGACATCTTCGAGTCCATGGCCTACGGCCCCGCACCGGAAGGCGATGCTCCCGCGCGCGAATGGCTCGATCGCCACCAGCTCGGCACGTTCGGTCACTTCATCGACGGCGACTTCACGAAGTACGGCAGGACGTTCAGTGTAAACAATCCCGCCACCGGTCAGCCACTCGCCAAGGTTACGCAGGGCACCGAGGCGGATGTCGACGCGGCAGTGAAAGCCGCACGCGCGGCGCTTCCGGCGTGGCAGCAGCTCGGTGGACATGGTCGCGCACGTCATCTGTACGCACTCGCGCGCGCCGTGCAGAAGCATGCGCGCCTGCTCGCCGTGCTCGAAACGATGGACAACGGCAAGCCGATCCGCGAAACGCGCGATCTCGATATTCCGCTCGTCGCGCGGCACTTCTACCATCACGCCGGCTGGGCGCAGCTGCTCGATTCCGAATTTGCGGGCTACGCCGGCGCCGGAGTCTGCGGTCAGATCATTCCGTGGAATTTCCCGCTGCTGATGCTGGCCTGGAAAGTCGCTCCGGCTTTGGCGGCTGGTTGCACTGTCGTCCTGAAGCCAGCGGAGTTCACGCCGCTCACCGCACTCTGTTTTGCTGAACTTGCGCGTGACGCGGGCCTGCCCGCAGGCGTGCTGAATGTCGTCACCGGTGACGGCGACACTGGCAAGGCGCTCGTCGCACACAAGGATCTCGACAAGCTCGCCTTCACCGGCTCCACCGAAGTCGGCAAGATCATTCGGCGCGCCACCGCGGGATCGGGCATCAAGCTCTCGCTCGAACTCGGCGGCAAGAGCCCGTTCATCGTGTTCGACGACGCGGATCTCGACAGCGTCGTTGAAGGTGTCGTGGATGCGATCTGGTTCAATCAGGGCCAGGTCTGCTGCGCCGGGTCGCGGTTGCTGGTGCAGGAAGGCATTGCGTCGCAGCTCGAAGAGAAGCTTCGCGCACGCATGGAGACACTGCGCATCGGCTCGCCGCTCGACAAGTCGATCGACATGGGCGCGATCGTCGATCCGATTCAGCTCGATCGCATCCGGACGCTCGTGAACGCCGGTGTCGAGGACGGTTCGCAGATGTGGCAGCCGTCGTGGGCGGTGCCGACCGAAGGCTGCTTCTATCCGCCGACGCTCTTCACCGGTGTGTCGCCCGCCGCGCGCATCGTGCAGGAAGAGATCTTCGGCCCCGTGCTGGTGTCGATGACATTCCGCACGCCGAGTGAGGCGGTGGAGCTTGCGAACAACACACCGTACGGGTTGGCGAGCAGCGTGTGGACGGAGAACATCAACCTCGCGCTCGACATCGCACCGAAGATCAAGAGCGGCATCGTGTGGGTGAATTCCACGAACCTGTTCGATGCCGCCGCCGGTTTCGGCGGCTACAAGGAGAGCGGCTTCGGTCGCGAAGGTGGTCGCGAAGGCATGTACGAGTATCTCGTGCCGACGTGGAAGAAGGGCGCCGAACCCGTCGTCGATCCAGTGCCGTTCGCACCATCGGCCGCGCTGACGAACGGATTCGAAACGCCGGCCATCGATCGCACGCCGAAGTTCTTCATCGGCGGAAAGCAGGCGCGCCCTGATGGCGGCTACAGCATCGCGGTACGCGGTCCCGACGGGCGCACGCTCGGCGAAGTCGGTGATGGCAATCGCAAGGACATCCGTAACGCCGTCTCAGCCGCACTGGCCGCGAAGGGATGGGCGAAGGCGTCAGGTCACAATCGCGCGCAGATTCTGTATTACCTCGCGGAGAACCTCTCGGCACGCAGCGCCGAGTTCGCGAAGCGTGTCGATGCGCTCGTCGGGAAGGGTGGCGCACTCGAAGTCGAGCAGTCCATTTCACGCCTCTTCTCGTATGCCGCGTGGGCCGACAAGTACGACGGTGCCGTGCACAGCGTGCCACTGCGCGGCGTCACACTGGCGATGAATGAGCCGATCGGCTGCATGGCGCTGGTGTGTCCCGCTGAATTGCCGCTGCTTGGCTTCGTCTCGCTCGTCGCACCGGCGATCGCGATGGGCAACACCACCGTCGTCATTCCGAGCGAGCTCTATCCACTCGCCGCGACGGATTTCCATCAGGTGCTCGAGACGTCGGATGTGCCGGACGGCGTGGTCAACATCATCACCGGCGGCCGCAACGCACTCGCCCGCACGCTGGCCGAACATGATGAAGTCGATGGCATGTGGTACTTCGGCACCCGCGAAGGCGCTGCCGCCGTCGAACGTGCCGCCGCCGATAACATGAAGCGTACCTGGACCGAGTGGACGCGCCGCGACTGGGCGTCAGCTGCTCAAGGCGAGGGCCGCGACTTCCTTCGCAACGCCACGCAGCTCAAGAATATCTGGATCCCGTACGGCGAGTAGCAACTCTGACACTCGACTCGCGTGGAAGATCGGTAGTCTTGCTCACGCGGAGACGAACGGGGATGCCGTTCGGTTCAGAACGCCGGCTGCTCGCTGCGGCGGCGCTCTGCCACCTGCACATGATGCTGATTGTGGAGCAGCGTGAAGAGCATCATCTCGCGGACGGTCAGCCTGCCCAGCAGCGGATGCGGCAGGCGGTACGCGTCGATCTGCGCTTCGCTCCACCGCTCGAGCGCCTGCGTCATCCCGCGCAGGGTTTCGGAATGCGCATCCATGATCGCATTGCGGCGGGCCGAATCGAGCGTCGCGCGCTCGGGCGTCGGCGTATAACGACCCGCCGTTCCGCCGGTGGCCAGCGCCAGCATGTACGCTGCTTCAATGTCGTCGTATGAGCGCGATGGGACGGTGACTGGACCGAACAGGAGTCGCAGCGCCGACCGCGGCATGCGCAGCGCCGGAAGCAGGGGCGTCATGGACCGTGTCAGGTGCCGAACGTGCTCCGATGGCGACCAGTGCGCACCGATCGGAGCGAAGAACTCCGGCGTACTGAAGTCCGACCAGAAGTCCACAGCCGATTCATGCGCGGCTTCCAACGCTTCGATGATCTGCCGCCGGTTCGATAATACGGTCGGACAGGCGGACACTTTCACGGCGGTGATCATGGCACTCAGGGAAGGCGCGACTCCACACGACGCAGCGCAGATCGGCGCGCTGTCACGGCTACCAGGGAAAGCTACTCCGGGATTGGTAGCCCGCATGTAGGGTCTTCACCGCGCTCGGATGTCACCGAGGTGCACCCGGGCGACCGCCTCGCCGCCCTTGGCCCCCTCGCTAGCCTCCTTCCGGTCGTGAGCGCTGGACACGATTCGTTCTGGGAAGGGCGTTCGATCGTCATTCCCTGCGATCGACGAGATCGTCGGCCGCACCGAACGCGGCCACTGGCCCTGAATCACCACCCGCCGCACCGTGATGCGTCTCCCCTCGCTGCCCCGAATGCTTGGCATCGTCCTGACCGGACTCGCAGCCCTCGTGCTGATCGAGACCGCCAGCGTGCGACGCCACGGCTACGATCTCGCTGCGAAGCGCGCACCCGCCGACAGCATCCAGCAGAGCGCCGACGCTGCGCAGCCGCTCGCCGTCGCCGCCCGTGCGGCGAAGATCGACGCCGATGCGACGGATTCCATCCACCGCGCCGACACCCGGACCCTGATCGCGTCCCGGAGCAGCGGCACGTTCATCCCGGATATTCTGCTGCTCTCGGACAGCACGCTGCAGCGCTGGCCCGATCGCCGTGCGACACCTCTGCGCGTCTATGTCAGCGAGGAGGGGCCGAGGGCCGCCGGCCATGTGCGCGATGACTATCTGCAGGCCGTGCGCGAAGCGTTCACGATCTGGGAAGGCGTCGAACTGCCGATCCGATTCGCATTCGTCACGGACTCCGCACTCGCCGACATCACGGTATCGTGGGTGACGGACTTCAACGGTGATCCCGTCCTCGGCCGCACGAAGGTCGTGCGCGACAGCAAATACTGGATCATCCGCAGTGACGTGCAGCTGGCGACCATGCGGCGAGACGCGTCAGGGCAACTCGATCCCACCGTGGTGCGTGCCCTCGCGATTCACGAAATCGGCCACGGCATCGGTCTCGATCACGCCGGCGACACGACGGTGATCATGGCACCGAAAATCCGGGCGCGCGCCATCACGGTCGCCGACAAGGCCACGGCGCAGCTGCTGTACAGCGTTCCGCCGGGCTCCGTCGTCATGCAGAAGCGCGCATCACAACCGCAGCCGCCGGCGATGCCCACGCCGTGATACCAGCAGGCTCGCGACCGTCACCTGAGTCGCGGGCCGAGTGATCACCACTGCAGTGTGATCGGCGTCTCGCGCTGCTTGCGACTCACCACCAGCGCAATCTTCTTCACGCCTTTTGACGACGCGCGCTGCATGGCGCGCTGCAAGTCGCGCACACTCTCGCAGTCCTCGTCATTCACGCGAATGATCACATCGCCACCGCGCAGGCCTGACGTCGCAGCCGGCGTGCCCGGTGCCACGCGCAGGACCAGAATCCCCGCGTCCACACCGGTGAGTGACTCGAGATCTTCGCTGATCGACGTCATCGTCGCGCCAGCCAGCGACAGGTCGGTGGACGACCAGCCGTTGCCCTTGTCCAGACCGCGGATTGCCGGCGGCGCGAACGCCGACATCGGCGCACCGGGGGCAGCCGGTGCACGCGGAGCCACGGCCACCACACAGGTGTCACCGCTGCAGAAACGCAGCGTGCGCTCAGCATCGTCCAGACCGCTCAACGCCGGCAATGCCATCGTGGTGAACTGACGCGTGCCGACCAGCACGTTCATCACGCGCTCCTTGCCGCTGCGGCGAATGCGAACCGGCAGGCGCTCACCTGGTGTCAACACATCCGCGAGCGGTATTGCACCGGGAAGCGTCAGCTTGCCGTACGCGACGATCGTGTCCCCTGCTTCCAGTCCACCCTGAGCCGCCGGGCTGCCCGCCTCCACCGATTCGATCACCGAGGGCGAGACGAACACGGTGAACACCTTCCCGTCGCGCAACTCGGTGTTCTGTTCGCCCGACAACGTCACACCGAGATAGCCGCGCGGAAACTGCCGGGTACTGAACGTCAGCGCGCGCTGCTGTCCGGCGAGCGCGCGGGTCACGTTCGCCATTGCCCGCGCGCTTGCAATCTGCGCCATCAGCTGCGCCCGCACCTGGACATCCACGCTGCGCACCTGCACGCGATCCGCTTCCATCTGCACGCGCGCAATCTCGTTCGCCAGCTCCGAGATCCGTTGCGACGTTTCACGGACGATCGAGTCGCGCACCCTGGAGTCCGAGCGCGCCGCGCGCTCGAGGTCGCGCTGCATGCGCGACAGAACCCGCGACTGCTGTTCGAGCGTCACCCGCATGCGCTCCGACAGCTCACGCGAGCGCGCTTCCGCGTCCGACGTGCCTTCCTGTGCCGCAACGCCAATCGCGCTGCCCAGCGTCAGCGCCAGCAGCACTGCTCCACGTCCGATATTCATCAATACTCCAGCACCTGTTGCGACGCCGGCAGCACCGTGGTCAGGCGACGCAGTGTCACCTCACGGGCGCCAAGTGTGGCGAGATAGTAGCGATTCATGACCGGATCATCCGGCGTCTCGTACAAGGCGCGACGCGCGGTGGCCATCGCCGCATCCAGCACTTCGAGCCGCTGGCGATAGTTCGTCGCCGCCGCGGCCGATCCATCCGCCTGGCGCGGTGCCAGCGCGCTGTCGTGGGCCGCCAGCCAGAGCAGGGCCGAGCTGTACGTCTCCTCGGCGGAGTGCAACGTGGCGCGGGCGTCATCCGGGGTGCGGAACTGCGCAACGTTGCCAAGCGGGACGTTCGGGCCGACAGGCTGCACGGCTGCACTGCTTGCGGGAGCGCCACCGCGTTGCGTGCCAGTCAGTGTCATGCGACCGCCAGCGACGCCAACCGTGACAAGTAGAGCCGCCGCCGCCGCCATGCCGACGTAGCGCTGCCACGGCCGCATCGAACGACGCAAATGTGAGTCATGGCGCTCGCTGTCCTGCGTGGTGGCCAGACGTGGCGCACTGCCGATCGCCCGAACGTCGGACGGCGACACCACCATACCGCCGCCGGACCCGCTGATCAGGCCTTCGTCGCGAAGCGCTGAGGCAAGCTGCTGCCACGGCACCAGCGGTGTGATCGGTCGATCGCGCTCCGATGCGGCGGCGGCGACGATTCGTCGCACAGCCACGAAATCGGCGCGGCAGCGGGCGCACTGCTCAAAATGCGTGCGCTCGTTTGCCGTGGCCGGTTCATCGACCAGCGCGGCAATGCGTTCAGGCGACAGGTGCGGCATAGCCATCTTCCAGACTCGGTGTAGACAGGTGGTCCATCAACGGCGCGAGCAGACGGCGCAGCTTGGCGCGCGCCTTGAACAGCTGAGATTTGGAACCGCCGGAGGTTATGCCGAGCTGGTCCGCGATCTCTTCATGCGTGAATCCTTCGACGTCGTGGAGCACGAACACGGTGCGGGCACCCTTTGGCAGCTTGTCGAGGGCCTGCGTGATCGATTCGCGCACGAACGGTTGTTCGACATCGTCTTCCACCATCGCGGTTTCCTCCGTCAACTCTTCGTGTGCACCGATCAGGCGCCGGGCGCGTCGGAGCGCATTCAGCGTCCGGTTCACGGCGATCCGGTGCGCCCACGTCGAGAACTGGGCATCGCCGCGAAACGTCGGCAGGGCGCGGAAGATCTGGATCCAGACTTCCTGCGCAATGTCGGCCGCCTCGTCGAGGTCATGCACCAGCCGCCGCACCACGGCATCGACCCGTGGCGCGTGCTCGGCCCAGAGCGCTCGCATCGCCAGTTCGTCCCCGGCGACTGCTCGCGCAATCAACTGCTCATCAGTAGTCAACGGCCTGGTACGGACGAACGGTGGGTCGGGCGACCGGCGCGGGGACGGGCTCGATGCTGAACTCGGCGATGTGACACTGGGGGTCGTCAGAAGGTTTACCGGCCGACGCAGCGGCTGCGTGGCCGCCTGTGTGCTCCCGACAACGCAGCCGAACGCCGCTGAGATTCAGCAACGGGCCGATCGTTACTGCCTTCGGACCCTACCTCACGTGAGAGCGCGCAAACCTCTGCAATGGCTGCACTTGACTCGTTCTGCAGAGCTCCGTACCATGCGAGCACGGGTCGTGGCGGAACGTTCCGCCGACAGCGTCGTCTGATGAGTGACTGACAGGTCGCACAATCAGGTTCGTCCTGATCGCGTCGATGCTCTTGTACATCCGCCTCGCACGTCCTGCTGCAGCGCTTCCCGGAGTCTTCGTGATCGTCAAACTCGCAACCGCCGTCGCGTTCAGCATTGCCGCGCTGCCAACCAACCCGGTCGGGAAGGATGGCGAGGGGTTGCCGAAAGCACGTCCGGAAGCGGTGGAGATGAGTGCGCTGCGTCTCGATGCCATCACGCGTGTCGTGCGCCGCGGTATTTCCGAGGGCGGCTTTCCCGGCGCAGCTGTCGTCGTCGGTCGGCGTGGCTCTGCTGTGTTCTCGCAGGGTTTCGGCCGCATCGCGTGGGCACCGGATGCTGCGAGCGTGTCGCCCGATCGCACCGTGTACGATCTCGCGAGCCTGACGAAAGTCATCGGCACCACGACCGCGATCATGCTCCTGTACGATGAGGGCAAGATCAAGCTCGAAGATCAGGTGCACACGTTCTTCCCCGAATTTTCCGGCGGCGAAAAGGATCTCGTCACCATCCGCGATCTGCTGACGCACCGTGGCGGTCTGCCGGCGGGTCGCGATCTGTGGCGTCTCGCCTGGTCGCCTGCCGATGCGCAGCGCCTCGTGCTCGAAACGCCGCTCGAGTACTCGCCGGGCACGCGCTACATCTACTCCGATCTTGGTGCCGACATCCTTGGCTTCATCGCCGAGAAAGTCAGTGGCAAGAAGCTTGACGACCTGCTGCAGGATCGCGTATTCACGCCGCTCGGCATGACGGAAACGTGGTATCGCGTGCCGGCGAGTGTGCGTGAGCGCACGGCGCCGACTGCGACGATGTCAGTCCGCGGCTATTCGCTGCAGGGCGACGTGCACGACGAGAATGCCCATGCGCTCGGCGGCGTCGCCGGTCACGCCGGTCTGTTCAGCACCGCCGGCGATCTGTCCGTGTTCGCCACGATGATGCTCAACAAGGGCACGTACAATGGCACGCGGATCATCAGCGACAGCACGATCGAGCGCTTCACCGCGCGCACCGCGGGTTCACGCGCGCTGGGCTGGGACACGTGCGCGGAGCACAATGGCGTCGGGTGCGGTCGCTACATGTCGGCACGCGCCTACGGTCATACCGGCTTCACCGGCACGTCGATCTGGATCGATCCGGAGCGCGATATGTTCGTCGTGCTGCTCACGAACCGCGTGTTCGAATCGCGTGCGCGTCGCCCGGAACGCGTGATCTCCGATGTCCGCGCCGATCTGTCCGACGCGTCGGCCTGGGCCGTGACGGCTCCAGGCATGACGGTCGATGTGGATGGCGATCCGGAGTTCCGCGCCGACTACGCGACGGGCTGGAATCCAGCGCCGGAAGTCCGCTACCGCGCCGTCGGTTGCGGTGTGAGCCGTGGGCGTGCGCTGGCGCGCCGCTCCTCGGGCCGCAGGGCGAGCAAGTCGCGCCGCGCCTCGTGCAAGAGCAGTTCGTCGCGCGGGCGGGCGTCAGCCCATGCGGTGTCGTCGCGGAAGAAGGGCCACAGCACGGCGAAGGCGCGGAAGCACAGCGCAGCCGCGCACAACGGCCGCACGTCAAAGGCCGCCGCGAAGAAGAAGAAGCAGCGCTGACCTGCCTGCTGGAGCCCTGCGGGGCTGCACAGCCTGAGTAGCTTACACGGTATGCAGACGTCACCTGAAGAACCGATGGACAGCCCCGATGCGACCGGCGTGTCTCACGACGATCCCGTCGAGTCAACCGAAGGCGTCACGCTCGATCAGGCGAGGCTCGTGCTTCGTCGCGTCAAGGATCCCGAGCTCAATCTGAACATCGTCGACCTCGGCCTCATTTACGACATTCAGGTCGACGGTGCCGACATCAATGTCGACATGTCGCTGACGTCGCCCGGTTGCCCGTCGGGCCCGGAGATCATGGGCGAGGCCGAGAAACAGTTGCGCACCATCAGTGGTGTGGGCGACGTGAAGATGAACCTCGTCTGGTCGCCGCCCTGGACGCCTGATCGCATCGAGCCGCGCGTCCGCACCTACCTCGGTTTCTGACGCGGCGGCCGTGCCCTGTACCTCTGGCTAGACTGTCCTCGTGTTTTCCGAGCAGTCTCCCCGTAGCCGGAGTTCGCACGACATGGCGCACATCATCGTCACGTACCATTTGAAGGCAGGCGTGACTCAGGAAGAGTATCTGACCTGGGTTCGCTCAGTGGACTATCCCGCGATGCGCGGTTTGACGCGTGTGGCGTCGTACGTGAATCACCACGTGGACAAGCGCCTGATGGGTGATGGCCCGCTTCCGTTTTCATATCTGGAGTTGTTCGACGTCCCCGATCTCGACGGTTTTCTCGCGAACGACATGGGCGGCAGCGTCGTGCAGATGATCATGGGTGATTTCATGTCGAAGGTGGACAACCCTGACTTTCTCATCGCGAGCGCCATCGTCTGATGCAGCAGCGTCGGCGTGCGTCACGCGGGTCAGACACCTTCGTGGCGTGCGCCGCACTTGCTTTGTTGCTATGCGCAGCGTGTGGCCCTGGTGAGAAGAAGGGCCCGCCGCGGATGGTGCCCGACCGAACGAAGGTCTACGCCGGACCGCCACCCTTGCCGAGTTGTCCGGGGACAGGGCACTGGGAATCGTGTACGGTGTTCGATCGACTGGAGCGCGCCGGTCTGGCGCCCCAGCGAGGCGACACGGTACGATTTCCGTTCCTGCATGTCGCGGGACAGACATGGCGACTTGGGAGGGCGACGATTCACGTCTTCCGCTATCGCGACAGCGTGTCGAGTCACACCGATTTCATTGCGCTCGACAGTGCGCACGCCAGGCCGCGAGGTGACACGCTCACCGGGTGGCCGGGTACACCAACTGTCCTCGTGAACGACAACCTTCTCGCGATTCTGCTCAGCGACAATGATGAACAGGTGGAACGCGTGAGTCTGGCTCTGACCGCGGGTCCGCCGCCGAAGGCGATGCCTGCCGCACCGAAATGATTGCCATGCGCGTTTCCTTCCGTTCCGCCATGCCGGCGCTGCTCGCCGGTACTCTGTTTGCCGCCTGCACACATCGCACACCTGCGCCTGCACCGACGCCGCCGGTCACAGCCGCGCCTGAGCCCGCGCGCCCTGGCGAGGTGATGGTCGATCCGCGCCGGATGACACCGCCGGCGCCGGAGCCGGCAAAGCCTGGCGAAGTGATGGTCGATCCGCGTCGCACGAACCCGGTGAGCGAGACCGGCGTGCCGCTGCGCGGTGCCACCACGTTGCCCGAACCGGTCGCCGTGGCGCGTGAGTTCCGTGCGGTGTGGGTGGCGACGGTGGACAACATCGACTGGCCATCACGCCGTGACCTGACCACGGCAGAGCAGCAGAACGAGCTGCTCTCGATGCTCGATCGGGCGAAGGAACTGCACATGAATGCGCTGGTCTTTCAGGTGCGACCAGCGGCCGATGCGATGTACCCATCGGCGCTCGAACCGTGGTCGGTGTATCTCACCGGTGCGCAGGGCAAGGCACCGTCGCCGTCATGGGATCCGCTGGCGTTCGTGGTGCGTGAAGCGCACGCGCGCGGCATCGAGCTGCACGCCTGGTTCAATCCGTATCGCGCGCGGTATCCCAGCGACAAGAGCCCGCTCGACCCGACGCACATCGCAAGCACCAACCCGGCACTCGTGAAGAAGTACGGCTCGCATCTCTGGATGGATCCCGGGGAGCCTGCGGTGATCGCCAGGTCGATCGCCGTGATCGTCGATGTGGTGAAGCGCTACGACGTGGATGGTGTGCACATCGACGACTATTTCTATCCGTACAAGGAACGCGACAGTCGCAACACCGTGATTCCGTTCCCCGATGAACGGAGCTATGCCGCGTATCAGGCCAAGGGCGGCACGCTGTCGGTCGAGGACTGGCGCCGCCAGAACGTGGACACGTTCGTGGAGCGCATGTACAGCCAGGTGAAGGCGACGAAGCCGTGGGTCAAGGTCGGCATCAGCCCGTTCGGCATCTGGCGTCCCGGCTACCCCGCTGACGTGCGCGGCTTCGACAGCTATGCGGAGTTGTATGGTGATTCGCGGCGGTGGCTGCGCGAAGGCTGGCTCGACTATGCATCACCGCAGCTGTACTGGCCGATTGCGAAGGACGGTCAGCCGTATCCGTCATTGCTCGCGTGGTGGGCGAGCGAGAATGTGAAGGGGCGTCACATGTGGCCCGGCAACTACACGAGTCGTGTCGGCACGGCAGCCACGTGGACTGCGGACGAACTCGTGAACCAGATCGCGGTCACACGTCGGCAGGGCAACGCGACGGGCAACGTGCATTTCAGTATGTCGGTGTTCATGCCATCGAAGGGGTCGATGGCGTCGCGTCCCGAACGCGATTCGCTGGCTGGGCGGCTGATCCGGGAGACATACGCGATTCCCGCGCTGGTCCCGGCATCGCCGTGGTTGTCGGGGCCTGTCCCGACGACGGCCGCAGTCGTTCGTGCAGACCGCGATGGACGCACCGGGGCCACGTTCCTGATCGCTACGCTGCCGCCGAACGCGGTCGCACGCGCGTGGATCATTTCACGCTGGGATGGTCGCACCTGGAGCACTGAACTGCGTCCCGCCGACGGCAACACGCTGACCCTCGCCGTCGCGGCCACCGTCGGAGACGGCATCGGCTACTGGATCAGCTGGACCGACCGCGTCGGCATCGAAAGCCCGCGCGCAGGCTGGCTCCGCACCAGCGACAACGTTGCCCGCTTCGTTCTACCGTGAGTTCGTTACTGTCCAAGACTTATTGAACTGCATCAACGCAGAACAGCTCACGGCTTCTGCGGAGCTCGTGAGTTGGTCGGCTGGAACAGCTGCGAGCGCGACCGACGCCGCTGGCTGTTTGCGTTGAAGGAATCGGCTGTTCGCACTCGACCGCGCAGCGTCAGTCGCGATACGGCGAATCGCTCGACGATCCCGACGACGGCGCCGCGATGGCGACGGCCGGTTTGGGAACAACGACAGATGGGCCGCTCGCCTTGAGTGCTTTCAGCACGCCGGCGCCCAGCAGATCCGCCTGCCATTTGCGGAGGTCGGGCGTGTCGTAGAGCTCGTCGATCGTCGTCGGCAGGCGGCGCGCGATCGTCTCGAGCTTCTCGCGCGAGCAGAGCACCCCGGGATCGAGTTCGAGCGTCGTCGCCACTTCGTCGCGCACCGCACGCAGGCGTGCTGCACGCTCGTCGAATTCCGGATCCTTCTCCCAGCGCGGCGCCTTCGGAAACTTCGGCAGTGCCGCCTCGTCGAGCGCCATTGCGCGCGCCACGCATGCCAGCACGATGTCGCCGCGCTGATCGAGCACGCCACGCGGCATGCCCTTGATCACGCCAAGGGCCTGACGCGTGGTCGGCTGCACCTTGCAGATCTCGAGCAACACGTCGTTGCTCACGACACGAAACGTCGCGCGATCAAGCTCCTTCGCCACAGCATCGCGCCATGGCACCAGTTCACGCAGCACCGCCAGTTCGCGACGCTTCAGATCGCGGGCGCCCTTCACCTTCAGATACACCTGTGACGCGTCTTCGGCGGCCCACTGCGTCTGCTCGAGACGTGCGAACTCTTCTGCCGCCCATCCGAGCCGGCCTTTCGCATCCAGTTCCGCGTGCAGAATGTCGCGCAGCGCCAACAGATACATCGTGTCCTGCGACGCGTACTGGAGCATGCCATCACTCAGCGGACGAAGACTCCAGTCGGCACGCTGGAACTTCTTGTCGAGCGCGATGCCGAAGTGCATCTCGAGCAGCGCCGCGAGTCCGAACGCCTTGTAGCCGAGCAGCTGCGCCGCAATGCGTGTGTCGAAGATGTGCCGCGTCGCCCAGCCGTAGTCCTGGCGCAGCAGCCGCAGATCGTAGTCGGCATCGTGGAACACGATTTCGATATCGGGGCGCTCGACGAGCGGCTTGAGCGACGACAGATCGCCGGTCGGAAGCGGATCGACGATCGCGGTCGCGGTGCGCGTCGAGAGCTGCATCAGGTACACGCGATCGACAAAACGGTGAAAACTTGCCCCCTCGGTGTCCAGCGCGATGCTCGGGGCGTCGGCGATCTGTCGGGCGAAGTCGGCCACCGCCGCAGCGGTATCCAGGTACTGCATGACGTGGCTGGGGGGGCGTGGTGGCATGCGGGAAGGATAACCGCGCCGGGCCCGCCGGGAGGGCGTGATGGCAGATTGCAGCATGGCTCACTCCGTGGAACACACGCTCGCCCTGCCGCACGGCCTCATCGCATGGGATGCCCTCGGCGCCCACGACGCTGGCGTCACCATGGTGCTGCTGCACGGATTTCCGCATGACCGCGGACTCTGGACCAGCCAGGCTCAGGCGCTGACGACGGCGTTTCCGGACACCCGGCTCCTGATCCCCGACCTGCCTGGGTTCGGTCGCTCGACGCCGCCGACGGAATCCACCATGGACGCCTATGCCGATACGATTGCCGCCTTGCTCGACGCCGCCGGCGCGACGACGGTGGTGATCGGCGGGCTGTCGATGGGCGGCTACATCGCGCTCGCGTTCTGGCGCCGCCACTCGGCGCGCGTCCGCGCGCTGGTGCTGATGGACACCAAGGCGACGGCGGATTCGGCACCGGCGCGTGCCAGGCGTGTCGAGCTGATCGAGGCCATTCAACGCGAAGGATTCGGGCCGTCAGTGCCATCGCTGATACCCGGGCAGCTGGGCAGGACGACACGCGAAACACACCCGGCGCTCGTCGAACGCGTCGAGATCATGCTGCGTCGTGCACCAGAGCAGGGCGTGATCTGCGCCGCCACCGCGATGATGCTCCGCGTCGATTCGACGCCGACGCTCGATACGATCACCGTGCCCACGCTGGTCATCGTGGGTGATGAGGATGCGCTGACGCCGGTGAGCGACGCAATCGCGATGTCGTCAGCGATCCGTGGCTCTCGCCTCGTGACGATCAGTGCCGCCGGTCATCTGTCACCGCTTGAATCGCCAGACGTCGTGAACGCCGCGATCGGCGAGTTTCTCGATGTGGCCGTCCGGTCGGCATGATGCAACAACTCAGCAGCGCGCCACGAGTGCACAGCGGCGCGTTGCTGTCGCGCTCAGCGCGTCGGGCGACCGGGCGGGGTCGCGCTCTTGAACACGTCGCGATTGATCTGCACGTACTTCACCATCGCCGCCGGCACATCTTCCTCGGGGAAGATCGCCGTCACGGGGCACTCAGGCTCACACGCGCCGCAATCGATGCACTCATTCGGCTCGATGTACAGCTGGTCCGGACCTTCGTAAATACAATCCACGGGGCAGACGTCGACGCACGCCTTGTCCTTGGTATTGATGCAGGCTTCGGTGATCACGTACGGCATGTGTACGATCCGACGATTGAAGGGCTGTTGGCGACTGGCGCGAGTGACTCCCGCGCGCTCTGCCAGTGTGGTCTGGAGACAGGGGATTTACGACTTTTTTTCGTTCCCGCAACCGGTCAAACGCCTGACGGTCGGTGACGGTTCGCGCGTCAGCTGCGCCACGGGGGCACGTCGCTCTTGCGCTTGAGATCAGGATTCCAGCGATAGAGGGTGCACGTCCGGCCGATGACCTGCACCACTTCGGCGCTGGTCGCGTCAGCGAGTCGCGCGGCGGCAACTTTCGGCGTCTCGTCGGTCGTCTTGGCCAGCTGGATCTTGACGAGCTCGCGCGTGCGGAGCGCGTCGTCCACGGTTTCGATGACCGTGGACGTCAGCCCGTGATGCCCGATGTGCACCGCGGCGCTCAGGTGGTGTGCCTCACCACGCAACGCTGCGCGGTCCTTGCTGGTCATGGTCATCGCAACGCTCCCGGCAGCTGAAGAAACGGCTTCGGGTCGATCGGGACGCCGTCCCAGAGCCGATCCCGATCGAGCAGCCGCATGATCTGAAAATGGAGATGCGGCGTGTTGACCGGCGCGTTCCCCGTCGTTCCAACGTAACCGAGCACATCCCCCTTTCGCACGCGCTGATCGGCGTGGAGATCCGGGGCGTAGCCATCCAGGTGCGCGTAGTAATAGACGAATCGCTCGTCGGGGTCGGTGGCGTAGATCGTGATGCCGCCGAGCGCATTGGTGGAGAGGCGCCGGATCACACCATCGTCCGCGCTGAGCACGAGGGTTCCGCGCGGCGCCAGGATATCCGACGCATTGTGCTGGCGCCCGCCGCTCCGTCCGTCGACGAAGCTGTTCGGTACGTCATTCGGATACTTCCCGAGCACCGGCACGACGAGAATACGCGCCTTCAGCCGCGTCACGTCATCGAGCGTCACCAGCCCTTTCGACGGATCGAAGAGCAACGCATCAGCCGTCGGCCCGGACTGCTGAGGTGCCGGGCGGCGCGGCGCAGGTCGCGGCGACGGATCGACTGAATTCGATCCGCCACCGCGACAAGATGAAGCCAGTATCGTGGCAGTAAAAAGGCAGAACGCAGAAAACTTACGCGACAACGTCTGCGCGCATCGCGCTCGCTTCCGCCGAAAACCCATCCGGGTACCGCTTCCGCAGCTTGTCCACGTTCCGCTGCGCGATGTCATCCAGCGACACACCGATCGCCGTCGCCATCCCCGCCACGTACCACATCACATCGCCCAGCTCCTTCACCACCTCGTCCGCGTCCAGCGGCTTGCCGTGGAAGAGGTGCTTCTTGAGCATGTCCGCCGTCTCGCCCGCCTCCCCGGCAAGGCCGAGTGCCATGTTCGAAAGCTGATCCGCAGGCGTGCGGGTGCCGATGGTACGGGCGGCGAGCTGCTGATACTCGTCGAGGGTCATGGTGGCGGGCGGCGCGGGTGTGAAAACTCAGGATGGGACCGTGTAGAATTTACCAGCCGCATCGCGTCGCGTGACCCGGTGCCTCGCACCCTTTCGGAGTTTTGCATGCCTGTCGTGACGATCGTCGTTGGCGCCCTGCTCTCCCTCATCGGCATCCTCGGCTACGTGTTCAGCGAGAGTCACAGCCTCACATCGCTGATTCCACTCGTGTTCGGATCGCTGCTCGAAGCGTGTGGCGCGCTTGCGCTCCGACCCGAGTTCAAGAAACACGCGATGCACGGCGCGTCGGTGCTCGCGCTGCTCGGCATCCTCGGCTCGGCGATGGGCTTCGTGTCGTTCCTCAAGCTGATCACCGGTGCGCCGATCGCGCGGCCGCTCGGCGCGCAGATGCAGGCAGCCATGTTCGTCATCTGCCTCGTGTTCCTCGTGCTCTGCATCCGCAGTTTTCGCGAGGCGCGGGCGCGTCGCGTGGCAACCGGCGCTGCCTGATCTCACGGCCCGACACCGTGTGAGACCTCGTCGCGGCATTGCTCAGCTCGGGATCCTGA
The DNA here is from genome assembly GCA_038231095.1 of Gemmatimonadales bacterium. Lineage (GTDB taxonomy): Bacteria > Gemmatimonadota > Gemmatimonadetes > Gemmatimonadales > Gemmatimonadaceae > JACMLX01. The sequence goes on along the minus strand of JBBRLZ010000017.1, from coordinate 42,035 downwards.
TCGGCATCGTGCTGGTCGTCGGGTGCTCGAAGGCGCCCGTGCCGGCGAGCGCGCGCCAGGAGGAGGGCATCGTGCTCGCGCATGGCGAGCCACCGGCCACCGGTGATTCCGCCGCAATGCTCGCCTGGTTCGCGCGGCAGGCAGCCGTGATCGACGCCGACACGCTCCGTGTCACGCGCAGCGAGCATACGCTCGCGCTCGGTGCCAGCACCGCCGCCTCACTGACGGCATGGCGCGATGGCGCGATCTGGACGCGCCTGCGTGTCGAGACCCGCGGTCCGGGATTTCAGTCGTACGACGACTACTGGCTGCGCTATGGAGTACTGCTCGGTGCGCAGTTGACGGTGCTGCGACCAGGCCGCCGAGCGGCGGTGGATCGCATCTGGTTTCGTGACATGGCGCTCTATCGCTGGACCGATGCATCCGGTGATCATCTCAACCCGGCCGCACGATCGACGCAGTACGAAGTACAGATGATGCGTACGCGCTTCGACTCGCTCGTGCACATTCTTTCGTCCGACGATCTCGCGCGTCCGCCCGCGCGCTGACCCGGGCATCGGATCACGGTGCAGCTGCAGAGCACCTGGTTCCCGCTGTTGATCGCAATCCGCAGACATTCGTGCCAATATCACGTTTGCGTCCGCGAAGGCCTTCCGCGCAGCCACGATGCGCGTCTACCATGCATCGCGCCTCGGCCTCCCCGTTCGTGGTGCACCGACTTCTGCCAAGCCGAAAATGCCAAGCCATACGCCCCGTCTCATCGCAGCAACTGCCGCGCTCTTCGTGCTTGCAGGTGCACTCGGCGCGCACGACACGTGGTTGCTGGCGAATCATGGATTCGTACCCGTCGGCGGAAGAGTGAGCTTCGACATGTCGAGCGGTGGGCACTTTCCGCGCAACGAGTTGGCCATCATTCCCGCGCGCGTCGCCACGAGCGGCTGGAGGCTGGCCGGTGCGTCGCATCCGCTGACAGCGGGCCGGACGGCGAGTGGCGCACTGCAGTTCCGCGAGACGATGCCGGTTGCCGGCGTCGCGATGGTGTGGGTGTCGCTGCATCCCAAGGTGCTGACACTCAAGCCCACGCTGGTGAAGGAGTACACGGACGAAATCGGTGCCGCGCCGGAATTCCTGGCGACCTGGCAGAAGGCAACCGACAAGACGTGGCGCGAGCGATACAGCAAGCATGCGAAGTCATTTCTCCGCGTCGGCGCGAACCCGTCGGACACCAGTTGGGCCGTGCACACGGGCCAGCCGCTCGAACTGGTGCCATTGCGGAACCCGACGGCGCTGGCGGCCGGCGATTCGCTCACCGTGCTCGCACTCCGTTGCGGCGTGCCGCTGCCGAACGTCGCGATCGGTGTGGAATCGGCAGGTGCGGGGCATGGCGCGCTCGTGAAGACCGACGCGGCCGGCAAGGCGCTCGTGATCTTCCCGAAGCGTGGCCGCTGGCTGGTGAGCACGACCTACCTGAACTACGCCAACCGCGTTGGCGCGCTCTGCGAGAAGCCGCTGCCAGGCGACACGGTGACCGTCGGGTACGTGAGCCAGTTCGCGACCATGACCCTCGACGTTGCTCAGCGCGCGCGCTGAGTTTCGCTTCCGCTACGACGATCCGAACTGCGTCAGCGCAGGATTGCACCCCAGAGCAACGGCTGCGTGTTCATGCTCTGACCGCGATACTGCGGACGGAAGCCGAACAGGATCGCGTGGCCCTTGCCGACCGTCACATCCACCAGCGCCGCCTTGCCGTTCAGCTTTGCACCGCCGAGCAGCCACCCCGAGAGCAACGGATCGCCGCTCGGTGGATACGAGGCAACGGCGACGGCGCGCGACGCGTCGGTGATCTCGAACGTCGGACTGTCCTCGAACCACGCGGCCGGGACCGGCGCCGTCATGCGCGACGTGATCGGGCTCGCGCTGTTGAGCGTGATCGCCATCAGTGATCCCGGCGCGTAGAACTCGGTGTTCTTCACGCCGTCGAGCACATTCTTCACCGGCAACTCCAGCACCGCGATGGCGTACTCGCTGGCATCGTTGAAGGTGATCAGCGTACCGCCCTCGTTCACGAACGCCTTCAGGCTCGCAGCACCGTCATCACCGAGTCCACCGCGCAGCGAATCCGGATACGGTGCACCGAGACCGCGGCGCAGCCCCTGCGGATTCTGGTCGGGCAGGATGATGACATCGAAGCGCTTCTTCAGATTCCCGGCGCGCATGTCGGCATCGAGCACCGTGCGATACGGAATGTGATTGACGTCGAACATCCAGCGCGTCCAGCCTTCATCCATCGACGCGTTGTAGCTGCGGTAGATCGCGATGCGCTTCGAGGACTTGCCACTCAATCCCTTCACGCTGAACTGCGGTTCCGGCATCGCGGCGGCGAGTGCACCCATTGGCGGCGCGGCACCGCTGACGACTTCCACGTTCACGCCGAACAGCAGCGGCAGCGTATGCGCCGTGACGTCGTACGGTCGCTTCGGTGGACCGCCCGGGTATTCGCTCAGGTTCGGATACTGCTGCCGCTCGAGCAGCGCCTTGGCATACGATCCGAACGGTTGCTTCGTCGGCACCACGTAGCTCCCGGCCGGCGACGACTCGTACACCTCGACTTGTCCATGCTGCAGCGTCCAGATCAGCCGCTGCAACGCCTGCGGGTCCTTCTGGTCGCGCGGAATGACATACGCGCCGGGCACGTCCGTCGTCGTCCACGGATGATCCGCGGCCATCGCGCGATCGGCGATCGCGAGATAGCTCTCCAGCCACTGATGCCGATCGCGCGCCACCGATGCGAGCATCGCCCACGTGGCACTGGACTGATACGCCACGATGTCACCGTACGTCCAGCGACCGCCGGGCCAGCGCGCCGGGAAATTCCAGGACGACACACGGGCATCATAGCCGCGCGCGGTCCCGAGCTGCGAGAACGGCACATCGATCGGCGAGGCGAGACGGGCGCTCGCCGTCTCCGTCAGAATGCGCACACCGTGGTGGTTGAGCGAATACTGCCGCGCCGGTGACCACTGATCGTACGACGCGTTGGTGGCCACGCCCGTCTTTCCTTCGGCGATCATGCGCCAACTCATGCTCATGCCGAGTGCATTCGTGCTGCTGGTCAACACCGGATCGATGTTCGGTTCCACCGGATCCATGTACGGCGGAATGAAGATGCGACCGGCGTTGGCCTGCTGCTGATGGATGTCGTTGACGATCGCCGGCGTCCACGGCGCGTACAGCGAATCGAGCACCATGCGCTGTTCGACCTGCGTGAACGCGTACCAGTCACGGTTGTTGTCGTGACCGGTGTAGTGATGATAGATCTCCGGCGGCTGCGTCCCTTCCGCGGGCGTACCGAGCGTGCTGCGATACCAGTCGCCGACGATGTCCACGCCGTCCGGGTTCTGGCTCGGCACCAGCATGATGATCGTTTCCTTCAGAATCTCGCGCGACTCCGGTGTGTCGCTGCGGATCAGTCGATCCGCAATCACCATCGGCGATGTGAATCCGCCGACCTCCGTCGAGTGAATGCTCGACGTGATGAGGACGACGTTCCGGCCTTCCTGCAGCAGCTGTTCCCGATCAGCGTTGCCGCGCTTGCGCGGATCGAGCAACTGCTGCTGGATCTGCCGGAAGTGCTCGAGATTCGCGAGGTTCGCCGAATCGCTGATGAACGCGACGATGAATGGTCGTCCGAGCGTCGTCCTGCCAAGCGTGCGCACCTGCACGTTCGGGCTCGCGACGTCGAGTGCACTGAAGTAGTCGGTGACCTGTTTCCAGGTGGGCAGCTTGCGATCCGTCCCCGGTTCGTAGCCGAGAATGCTCGCGGGCGTGGGAATGGCCGGTCGCTGTGCGGATGCGACGGTCGCGGTGGCGACTGTCGCCGCAGCGACCGATGCAGCGGCCAAGAGGGCCAGCACCGCAGAGTGGAGACGACGCGTCACAGCAGACTCCAAATGTGATTGACGACGATGTAATTCCGGACTGATCCCGCTACGCGCCAGCGCCGGTGACCGCTGGCGCACATGCCATCACCCGCGTCAGCGCTTCTCGATCGTGAAGCCGCTGGCGAATCGCGTGAAGCTGATCGAATCGGTCATGCGCAGCGCCGCCCACGTCTCCATCGACATGCGATAGCTGTGCACGACGATCTCGTTGGTGCCGTCGCCATCGATGTCGAGCACGAACAGCAGCTCGTGCAACGGATACGCGAGATCCTTCAACTTGCCTGAGCGCGTCGTGCCGTTGGCGCGCACGAGCGTCACTCGTTCGACCGTCTCCGGCGTCACGTCGAGTGGTCGCAGCGCGAGGATTGCGCGGAAGTCACCGAAGCAGCCGCGCAGCACGCTCAGTGCCTGCTTGCCGATCGGCGTGGCGGGAGCGGACCTGCTCGGCGTCTTGACGCCGAACGCCGGGTCGGATGCGCGAAGGATCGCAGCACTGATCGCGGCCGTGTCACCGGGCGCGCAGATCGCGGCAGGCGACGTGCGCAGGGGCACCGGCGGCACGCCACGCCACTCGACCGGAACCGCCCGCTCGGTGCTGTCGAGCGCCGGCGCATCGAGCAGCGCGATGATACGACGCCCACTGAGTCGGAATCCGGTGACATGCGCGGTTGTTGCACCGGCACGCGAGTGCACGGTGAACGGCATGCCACGCTGCACCGGGCTGCGCGAGGCCACCATCTGCTCGAACGCCGACCGTGATGCGTCGGTCGTGCCGACGCCGCCATCGATGCGCCCGATGTCGAGTGACAGCGTGCTGTCGATCGTGCGCGCCATGTACCAGCGCTGCGTGAGCGGGGCGAAGACCGCACGGTCCGCCAACGACGCAGCCTCGCCGTCGAGCACCATGTTCGGCGCGGCGGGCAACAGTGCGAGAATCATGGTCACGCTGTCAGGCGGCAACGACTTCACGGAGTCGGGGTGCTCTCCCGACGAAGAATCGGTGGCGGACGTCGAATCGATTGCGTGCGTCAGATCAGCGGCAGCGGGCACCTGCGCTGCTCCGCCGGTGTCACGATTGCAGGATGCGAAGAGTACGAGCGCGGTGGATGCCACCAGCTGTCGGACGCGACCCATTCAGCCCAGGAAGGTCAGGACCGATGCGACGAGGCCGTAGCGCCACGCCAGCACGCCACCAATCCCGATCAGCAACAGGAGGGCGAGGGCGGTGATGGCCCGCTGCCACAGTTTCCGTTGACGGACTTCGCGCTCTTCTCGACGCTCGACCACACCAAGCTTCCCGGTCGGCACCCGCCGCGTGTATCGGTCCGTTCGCATCGCGTTGGCGGTCTCGAGTGCTCGGCGAACCGGCGGATCGACCGTGAACCAGAGCACCGTCCGACCAATGCCGATGGCGTCGCCGTCGGCGAGCCGGGTGGCCTTCTCCACCTTCACGCCGTTGAGCAGCATCATCGCGCCGAGCTCGGGGGTGAGGCGGATCGCCTCTCCGTCGCGGATGAGTTTGGCATGAATTCGCGCGACTTCGGGCTCCTGAAGGAGGACGGTGCTGCCCGGTTCGCGGCCGATGGTGGTGGCCTCCTGCCCCAAAGCGTAGACACGGTCGCGACGAGCGTCGCGCAACCAGCCTGAACCAGTCCCTGTGACGGATGGCGGTGCCTCAGCAGCGTACCGGAACTCGTGGGCGCCCATCACGATCACATCACCCGGCTGCAGCCGGTGGGGGTCACCGGTCAACAGCTCCCCGTTGACCCTGATTTCCGCCTCGGAGTTGGCTCGGCTGATCGTGGCAGCGCCAAACGTTCCGTCGCTCATGACCAGGGCGTGCAGGCGCAGCAGGTCAGGTTCGCGGATCCGCCACGTTGCTTCGACGCCGCTTCCGATGGACAGGACGCCCAAACCGAGCGGTCGAGTCTGGTCGCCGAAGATGAGATGGGCCATCTGAACGCTGAGAGGACTTCGAGGGTAGCTTACCTGTTGCCCCCTCCGGATACGATTCTAATGTCAGAATGATAACCGGGGTGTCGCCGCAGCGGGCGCATGCCACAGATTAGGGTCAGCGGCTCGTTCAGCTGTCCCTGGTCCGCGGAGGATTTCCGTTCGCTGCGGGCATCGACGTAAGCATCGATGGCGCAAGGCATTCACCGCTCTTCGGTACCGTGATGCGTGACGAAACATCGCTGTCATCCGTGCTTCCATCGACCAACGCCGCTGAAGCGTACGCAGCGGACCTGTCGCGGCTGAGCCGGAGCGGGCCCGTCGGCGTCAACGACGACGCATGGCTGATACTTGCCCATGCGTTCGGCCGATTCGAAGCGCTCTCGGCTGAGCAGGTCGTGCAGTCAGCGCTGCAAGTCGCCGACGTCATCGCGATCGATGCGCTCGCAGCGGGACACTCAGCACATTCGAACCTGCTGCGCGTCGCGCGGGCACTGCGTCGGTTGGCTGACACGGAGCCGGTGGTGAACGGCCCGGATGCCGTCTGCACCGAAATCGTGCTCGCGACGCAAGCCGTCGCAGAGGAAGAGGAACTCGCCGGCGCGTTCGGCCTTGCCTACGCCACGCTGGTCGGAGCAATGAATGCGTTCGGGGCTCGCGTCGCGCCAAACGTTCGCGGCGGAGTGCTGACGCATCAGGGCCGTGCGCTCCGGCAGCTCGGCTACATCGATTTTTCGCGGTCGTTGTACGAAGCCGCACAGGTGGTTGGTGAGGAGTGCGAGGCGTACGACATCGTCGCGCGCGCACTCCTCGGCCTCGGTATTCTCGGCGTGACCCGTGGCAACTACCCGCAGGCCCGCGAACAGTTTGCGCGCGCGCTGGTACAGGCGGATCGCGCGCACGATGCGGATCTGATTCGCAACGCGCACCACGGCTTGATGAACTGCAGCATGGCGTCAGGCGACCTCGATGCGGCGCTGGTGCATGGCTGGAGTGTGCTGCGCCTGTGCATTTCGCCCGACTCACGTGCCGAAGCACTGATGAACCTGGCCGAAGTCTGCCGGCTCACCGGCGAGCTCGAAGCCGCCATACGCGTGTTCGCCGTCGCGATGGAATGGACGTCCAATCGCAGCGTCAGGTTGCACGCCGCGAGCAGCGCGCTCCACGTCGCCGCGAGCCTCGCCAATGAAGTCGAGGCGCGGCGCTATCTCGCCGAGGTCACCGACTTGATGCCGATGGTACCGGATGTGTACGCGCGCGCTGACGTTTGCGTCGAGGTGGCCGATTCACTGTATCGTCTCGGTGATATCGCTGCCGCAGACGACATGATGAATCGCGCGACCGCGCTGGCGTCTACGCACGCGTTCCACGCAGTCGCGCATCGGGCAGAGCAGACCAGGTCCGGGTGGGCGGCAGCAGCGACTCACGTACCACCGACACACAAGGAACTGCGTCGTCGCAGGACCGTGCGCTCGGAGGATTTCAGAATGGTCCTGCGATCGCTCAAGGGACTGACAGCAGCAGCACTTTGATCCGCGTCGTTCACGAAGAGGAAGGAGCCGCAGCGGTTCGACCGACTTAGTTCCACGGCAGAGTTGGCGTTGCGCTCGCGACGTCGGCCGATGGTGCCGTCGTCGCAGACTTGACGCTGTTCCAGGGGAGCGTCGGAGTGCGCGCGGCGCTGTCAACGGTTGCGCTGACGCGTTCCTTGCCCGTCGGCTCGAGCGGAGACAAGGCGTCATTCGCGCAGGCCGAAAGACCAGCGGCAAGGAACGCGAGAGCGGCGAGCGTGGAACGGTGGCGGAGCGTCGTCATGGAGGTGTCCTCAATTGGGTGTTTCTCAAGTCTGCCGATGCCGGCGCTGATCACCGCACACGGTGCGGGCACCACCCTCACCGGATGGGAAACCGTGGGATTTCCGTTGCTCGACTACAGCAGGCTCGACCAGGCACGTCCCTCTGAGCGTCATGTCGCGACGCTCATCCGAGACCGTCGCCACCTCGCACGCCTGCAGGAGGCGCTGCGCCCGTCGGCGTCCGCACCAGAGACCGGCGTGCTGCACGCCTTCGATCGGATCGACCTGCTCGAGGTCGCGTTGCAGCGCTTCCACTTCGACGTGCTGGTGATCGAGCCGACGGACGCCGAGGGACATGCGACCGAAGAGATGATCCGGAGCATCCGCGAGCGATTCCCGCGGTTGTCCGTGCTCGGTCATGTGACGATGAAGCCCGGGATGTCATCACAGGTGCTGTCGTTCGCCCGTGCAGGTGTGCACGAGTTAATCGTCGCGGGGATCGACGATTGCGCGATGGTATTGCGACACGCGCTGCAGCTCGCGGCCCGTCGATGTCTCGCTGAGGAGGTGTACGCCGAGGTCAGTTCATCGCTGCCGCGCGAAGCGGCGACACTCGTGCGTTACTGTCTCGAGCACGCCAGTGAAGTCCCGACGATCGATGACATATCACGCGCCCTTGGTGTGCACCGGCGGACACTCGTCAATCGCATGCAGCATGCGATGCTGCCGCCGCCCAGTGAGTTGTGGGCGTGGTCACGCGTCCTGCTCGCGGCACGCTATCTGGAAATGGCCGGCCGCTCGGTCGAGTGGGTTGCTCACACGGTCGGCTATCCGTCAGCGAATGCGTTGCGCAATGCACTCAAGCGCTACACTGGGCTGATCCCGCGCGAACTGCGCGAGGACGACGGGTTTGCGCGGGCAACGCATGCGTTCCGTACGGCGTTGCTTGCGACATCACGCCACGTGGGCCCGGTGCTGATGCCGGCGTCGAAAGTGATGCGTGTGCAACGTGGCGTATCCTCCCAACCCGATCTGCACATCGTGGCGGCACGTCACGCCGTGTGATTTCCGGCCGCTGTTGCTGCCGCGTGACACCATCGGGCCAACGACGGTATCGCATCACGCGACAACGGTCATGCGCTTGGCAGCGGCATCAGATCGGGCGGAGTCCAGTGCGCGCGCGCCTGGTGCGAGAAGAGTTCCGACGCCGAGTAGTGCCGGAGTGGCAGATCCTTTGCGCCCCACTCATCCATCAGCGTGTTCGCGTCGGCAGCGAGTGAGGTCGGCGCGGGATGCCGCAGGACATGCAGCCCAACGACGTGCATGTAGAAGACCGTGAGCGTTTCGTGAAAGCCGGAATCCGGCGTACTCACGATTCCTGCGGCATCATTAAAGCGGAGAATCGCGTCGCGCATCCGGCGTAGCGCCTCGTCGGTCGGCAAGGCGCGCGCGAACGAGAGTGCAGCAGTGAGATGCGCACGATGATTCCAGGCTGAGCGCGGGAGCGAGCCGGCGCGGAATGCATCGAGCACGGCGCGGAGATCGTCGTCGGAGGCGAACGGCGTCGCAGTGAGCGTGTGCAGGTCCATGCCCCGAAGATGCGCTGATCAGGGGGCTGGCGCAGGGTGGCTGCCCGGACTGCGGCGCACGTCGCCGATCGACGCCTGCTCAGGGCCGCGGCTGCAGGTCGCGAATGTCCACGCTATACCCGGCATCAGCGGTCAGGCTGCCGAACTCCACGTGGACGGGATAGCCGTACGTTGCGTCGAACTGCGCGCTGAGCAGCTCCGGGCGCTCCGCTGCCTGCCTTTCGAGGTTGGCGAAGATCGAGTCGATTGGCTGGCGGTAGAAGACCGGCAGGGAAGCGCCGGTCGCCGCGCTCGTGATGGCCGTGACGAGTCCATTCTGCACCGTCACCCGCATGGCCGCGGAGTAGTCGGGGGCGCAAAAACAGCTCAGCGTGCTCGTGAACGCGTAGTTCCTGAGCGCTGAGCGGTGCCAGAGCGCCCGTGCGGCCACGATGTCGCGGGTGACCGGACTCGTCGGTCCGGAAGTGGTGCAACCGGCCAAAAGCAAGCTGGTCAGTACGGTCAACGGTACGAAGCGACGCAGAAGCATGGCCATGGCTCGGTCCAGAGGTGACGTCCAACCGCATACCCGGCTGACGTCTCGCCAGTCACGACGCACCCGGTAACCGTCTGGCGTATTCGTCAACAGTTTTGTTGACGAATACGGATACCCGACTAACTTCTTCCCCATGGAAGAAATGGGGACCGCACTGGTCGGATACCGAGGTGTCCAGGCCGAACTGCTGCTCGCGCTGAAGAAGCATCAGCCGCTGACAGCGCGCGAGCTTGCGTCCCGGTTCGACCTGACGCCGAACGCGATGCGTCGGCATCTGGAAACGCTCGAAGCCGCCGGTGTGGTGCGCCATGCGCGTGAAGTTCGTGGCGTTGGCGGTCCGGTGCATGCCTTCTCGCTCACCGGCAGTGGCGAGGCCCTGTTTCCTCGGTCGTACGCCAATGTGCTCCTCGAGACGCTGGCATCGATCAGTGCCGAGCACGGTCGCGATGGCGTGAGCGATTTCTTCCGGCGAAAGTGGTCTGCGCTGGCGGCTGATGCTGCGCCAGCACTCTCGCAGCTCCCGCTGCCGGAGCGCGTGCAGCTCGTGGCTGAGCTGTGGACGTCGCTTGGCTACATGGCGGAAGCTGATGTGGACGAGCGGACCGGATTGCCCGTATTGCGCAAGCACAATTGCGCGATCCGCGCCGTGGCGGAGCAGTATCCGGAAGTGTGCGCGACCGAAGCGGAGTTCATCGCCGATGTGATTGGCGTGCCGCCTGAACGTCGCCAGCACATTCTGGCGGGGTGCAACAGCTGTGAATACGTGATTGGCAGCGCGCAGGTCATGCGCGAGCCGCCTGAGTTGGCAACGAGCAACGCCGGTGACCGGCGTGGAGACGTCTGACGCGATGAGCACCGAAATCGAGGCCCTGGTTGGCCGGGAATATCAGTACGGTTTTGTCACCGACATCGAGGCGGACACGATTCCGCCCGGGTTGAGTGAGGATGTCGTGCGCCTCATCTCCGCCAAAAAGCAGGAGCCCGAGTGGCTGCTCGAGTGGCGCTTGAAGGCGTACCGCCGCTGGCTGACGATGACGGAGCCGACGTGGCCGAATGTCCACTATCCGACGATCGACTATCAGGCGGTGCGCTACTACTCGGCACCGAAGACCGTCAAGCCGCTTGGCTCACTGGACGAAGTCGATCCGACGCTGCTCGAGACGTACAAGAAGCTCGGCATTCCGTTGAACGAGCAGAAGATGCTCGCAGGTGTCGCGGTCGATGCGGTGTTCGACAGCGTCAGCGTCGGCACCACGTACAAGGCCGAGCTGGCGAAGGTCGGCATCATCTTCTGCAGCTTCAGCGAGGCGGTGCACGAGCATCCGGAGCTGATCCGGAAGTATCTCGGCAGTGTGGTGCCGTACAGCGACAACTTCTTCGCCGCGCTCAACTCAGCGGTCTTCAGTGATGGCAGTTTCTGCTACATCCCGAAGGGCGTGAAGAGTCCGATGGAATTGAGCACCTACTTCCGCATCAACGCTGCCGACACGGGCCAGTTCGAGCGCACGCTGATCGTGGCCGAGGAAGGGGCGAGCGTGAGCTATCTGGAAGGGTGCACGGCGCCGAAGCGGAGCACGAACCAATTGCATGCCGCGGTGGTGGAACTGATCGCGCTCGACAATGCGACGATCAAGTACAGCACCGTGCAGAACTGGTACGCGGGCGACGAGAATGGTGTCGGTGGCATCTACAACTTCGTCACCAAGCGCGGCAAGGCGATGAAGAACGCCAAGATCTCGTGGACGCAGGTGGAGACCGGCTCGGCGATCACGTGGAAGTATCCGAGCGTGATCCTGCAGGGCGACAACTCGGTCGGCGAGTTCTACTCGGTGGCGGTGGTGAACAACATGCAGCAGGCCGACACGGGCACGAAGATGATCCACATCGGCCGCAACACGAAGTCGAACATCGTCAGCAAGGGCATCAGCGCCGGCCGCGGGCAGAACAGCTATCGTGGCATGGTGAAAGTGCTGCCGAAGGCGGAAGGGGCGCGCAACTACACGCAGTGCGACTCGATGCTCATCGGCAATGCGTGCGGTGCGCACACCTTCCCGTACATCGAGATCAACAACAACACGGCGACGCTGGAGCATGAGGCGTCGACGACGAAGATCGGGGAGGATCAGATCTTCTACCTGAAGCAGCGCGGCATGAGCGCGGAGAACGCGGTCAGCATGATCGTCGCCGGCTTCTGCAAGGAAGTGTTCAAGGAACTGCCGATGGAATTCGCGCTCGAGGCGCAGCAGCTGCTTGGCATCACACTCGAAGGCTCCGTCGGCTGAGCCGAACACCACCACGACCCCGATTCTTCACACACGCGGCAACGAGAGATACATGAGCATGCTCGAGATTTCGAATCTGACGGCCACGGCCGGCGAGAAGGACATCCTGAAGGGGATCAACCTGACGGTGAACGCGGGCGAAGTGCACGCGATCATGGGCCCGAACGGCAGCGGCAAGAGCACGCTGGCGCAGGTGCTGGCCGGACACCCGTCCTACGAAGTGACCGGCGGCACGGTGCTGTTCGAGGGTGAAGACCTGCTCGAGCTGGCGCCGGAGGAGCGCGCCCACAAGGGCGTGTTTCTGGCCTTCCAGTATCCGATTGAAATCCCGGGTGTGAGCAACGCGTACTTCCTGCGCAGTGCCTACAACGCCATGCGGGTGGCGCGCGGCGGCGAGGAAGTCGATCCGATGGAATTCCTCGACGTGATGGAAGAGAAGCTGAAGATCGTCGAGATGGACGACGTGATGTTGTCGCGCAGCGTGAACATGGGCTTCTCGGGTGGCGAGAAGAAGCGCAACGAGATCCTGCAGATGGCGGTGCTGGAGCCGAAGCTCGCGATTCTCGACGAGACCGACTCGGGACTCGACATCGACGCGTTGCGCGTGGTGGCCGGTGGCGTGAACAAACTGCGTCGTCCGGACAACGCGGCGATCGTCGTGACGCACTACCAGCGCCTGCTCAACTACATCGTGCCGGACTTCGTGCACGTGCTGGCCGGCGGCCGCATCATCCGCAGCGGTGGCAAGGAGCTGGCGTTCGAGCTCGAGGAGAAGGGCTACGATTGGCTGTTGCAGGAGGCGCTGGCGTGACCATCTCGCATTGGCAGGCGACATTCGCCGCCCGCGCCGGTGGTGACGAGCCGCAGTGGCTGACACCGATGCGCCAGACGGCGATGGCGGCGTTCAGCGCACTCGGTTTCCCGACGAAAGCGCTTGAAGACTGGCACTACACGTCGCTGTCGTCCATCGCCACCGTACCGTTCACGGTGAATGGCAGCACGTCGTCCACGACCGTCGCCGATCTGACGCCGTACATGATCAACGCCGACTGGCCGACGATCGTGCTGCTGAATGGTGTGTACTCGCCCGCGCTGTCGTCGCTCGATGCACTGCCCGCTGGCGTGCTGGTGCTCGACCTGGCGACCGCATGGACGACGCAACCGGCGCTGGTGCAGCAGCACCTCGGAACGGTCGCCGTGAGTGAGCATGCGATGACCGCGCTCAACACGGGACTGATGCAGGACGGTGTGGTGGTGTTCGTGCCGAAGGATCTGGTGGCCGACACGCCGATTCACATCCTGCACGTGGCCGACGCGTCGGCTGCGGCATCAGCCAAGTTTCCGCGCACGCTGATCGTCGCCGAACGTTCGGCGAAGGCGACGGTGCTCGAGAGCTTCGTCGGACTGGCCGACGTGGCGTACTTCACGAATCACGTGGCGGAAGTCGTGGTCGGCGCGAATGCGACGGTCAACCACATGAAGATCCAGCGCGAGTCGGAGCAGGCGACGCACGTGAGCACGACCGAAGTGCATCAGGCGCGCGACAGCCACTATGTGAACTTCTCGATGGCGATGGGATCGACGCTGAGCCGCACAAACGTGTACACGGTGCTCGACGGCGAGAACTGCGGGGCTACGCTCAACGGCCTCTATCTCGGCAAGGGGACACAGCACACCGACCATCAGACGCGCATCGAGCACGCGAAGCCGAACTGCTTCAGCCGCGAACTGTACAAGGGCGTGCTCGACAACGCGTCGCACGCAGTGTTCAACGGCAAGGTGTACGTGCATCCGATCGCGCAGAAGACCGACGGGAAGCAGAGCAACCACACACTGCTCCTCTCGCCTGAAGCACGGATCGACACCAAGCCGCAGCTGGAGATCTTCGCTGATGATGTCAAGTGCACGCACGGCGCGACGGTGGGTCGCATGGACGAAGCCGGCCTCTTCTACATGAAGAGCCGCGGTGTGCCCTCGGAGACGGCGCGACGTCTGCTGACGTATGCGTTCGCCGCCGATGTGCTCGAGACGATCGAGAACGAGACGGTGAAGCAGGCGCTCGAGCAACTGACGCTGGAGCGCTACGCCGGTTCGGCCGCGCACACGGTCATTGCCGGCGCTGAAGGCTGACTGACGCATGGCTGACCTCGACGAGCTCTATCAGAGCATCATCCTCGATCACAATCGCCGGCCGCGGAACTACGGCGAGCCGGCGACGTCGAATCATCACGCCAGCGGTCGTAATCCGCTGTGTGGTGACGAAGTGACCGTGTGGCTGACCGTCGAGAACGATGTCATCACGGATGTGAAGTTCGTCGGGCAGGGGTGCGCAATCTCCAAGGCATCCACCTCGCTGATGACCGATGCGGTGCGCGGCAAGACGCGCACGGATGCACTGGCGATGTTCGACCGCGTGCACGAATTGCTCACGGGAAAGAGTGATCCGATGGCCGAGCGGAAGACGCTCGGGCAGATCGCCGCGCTGGGCGGCGTATCACGCTTTCCGATTCGCGTGAAGTGCGCGTCACTCGGCTGGCATGCGTTCCGGAACGCGCTGCTCGGTGAGGAGACGCCGTCGTGAGCGAGGTGGTCCGTCCAACGGCTGCGTTCGAAGCGGTCGCGCAGATGGACGAACTGCCGATCGGCACGATGAAGGCGGTGGTACTGAGTTCCGGCGAGAAGCTCTGTCTGGTGCACACGGCCGCCGGCGTGTGTGCGCTGGCGGATCGGTGTTCGCACCGGGACTTCCCGCTTTCAGCAGGTGAAGTGACGCGCGACGGCCTGATCGAGTGCTCCTGGCACGGCGCGCAGTTCGACCCGACGACTGGCGTGATGCTCACCGGTCCCGGCGGCGATGACGTGAAGACGTACGATGTCCGTATTGCCGACGACCGGATCACGATTGCCCCGACGAGTACCCCCTGATGAATTCGCTCGCTCCCCGCAGTGATTTTCCGCTGCTCGCTGCAGCACCGGACCTGCACTATCTCGACTCCGCCGCGACGGCGCAGAAGCCGCAGGTCGTGCTCGACGCACTGACGCATTTCTACACGCACGACAACGCCAATCCCCATCGCGGTGCGTACGCGCTCTCGGCGCGCGCCACCGAGCGATATCACGACGCGCGCGCGACGATTGCGAAATTCATCGGTGCCACGGATGCCGACTGTACGCTGTTCGTGCGCGGTACCACCGAGGCGATGAACCTGGTGGCGTATGGCTGGGGTGCGGTGAACATCGGTGCCGGCGACGCGATCGTGGTGACGGCGATGGATCATCACGCCAGCTTCGTCACGTTCCAGCAGTTGGCGCGCCGCACGGGCGCCGAGTTCCGCATCGCGGAGCTGACGAGCGATGGTCGCATCGACCTGGATTCACTCGCGTCGCAGCTCGATGCACGCGTGAAGCTGCTGGCGTTTCCGCACGTGTCGAATGCGCTGGGCACGATCAATCCGGTGCTCGAGATCACCGCGATGGCGCATGCGGTTGGCGCCGTGGTGGTCTGCGATGGCGCGCAGGCCGTTCCGCATCTGACCGTCGATGTGGAAGCGCTGGGTGTGGATTTCTATGCGTTCAGCGGCCACAAGGTCGGCGGTCCGATGGGCATTGGCGTGCTGTGGGGCAAGCGCGCACTGCTGGAGCGGATGTCGCCATGGCAGTTCGGCGGTGACATGATCGACGTCGTCGGTGATCAGCAGACGACGTTCAACACGCTGCCGCATCGATTCGAGGCTGGCACACCGAACGCCGCCGACGCGGTCGGCCTGGCAGCCGCCTGTGACTATCTCACGTCACTCGGCATGGATCGCGTGCGTCAGCACGAACGCGCGCTGACCGCCGTGCTGCTCGAGGCACTGCAGCCGCTCGATGGCATCCGGATCTTCGGACCGATGGACGCGGATTCGCGCAGTGGCGTCGTGAGCTTCGCGTTCGACGATGTGCACGCGCACGATCTGGCGACCATCCTCGACGAGCACGGCGTCTGCGTGCGCGCCGGCCATCACTGCGCGCAGCCGCTGATGCGACGCCTCGGCGTGCCTGCAACCGCTCGCGCGTCGGTGTGGGTGCATTCGACACCGGACGACGTCACCGCACTGGTGTCAGCCCTGCTGCACGCCAAAACTCTGTTCTCTGATGGCGCTCTCCGCTGATTCGCCGTCACCGCTGCCGCTGGTGGCGTCACTGCCACCCGAGGCCAGTGTTGCGTCGCTCTATCAGGAGATCATCCTGTCGCACTATCGCGCGCCGAGGCACAAAGGGCTGATCGCGGGTGCAACGGCGGCGGTCGAGCATCGGAATCCACTCTGTGGCGATGTGATGTCGGTGCAGTTCGTGATCGACGGCAACGTCATCACCGACGCAGCATTCTCTGCGCGTGCCTGCTCGATCACGCAGGCCACGGCGTCAATGTTGCTGAGTCGCGTGATCGGCGCGACGTTGCCGGAAGCTCGCGAAATCGTCGCACAGATCGAGCGGCTGATCGAAAGTCCGGTGGTGCAGGGCGAGTCGGTGACGCACGAACTTGGTGACCTTCGTGCGCTTGCAAGTGTCGCGCGCTTCCCTGCGAGAAAGGCGTGTGTTCGGCTCGTGACCGGGGCCGTGACCGAGGCGATCGGCACGGAGTGATGGTCCGGATGTGCGTCAGATTTCGTGCTGCACTCGTGAGACCAGACAAATAAAAGCGTGTTTGTGTTCCAGTCGTCATGATCTGGAGTACTTACGTCAGCAGGCGCGCGCGGCAAGACTTGCCGACCGTCAGCTGTCGTGTTTCTTCCTGCGATCGACTCGGCGACCTCGCCGGCGATCGACATTGCTGGTGGCCTTTGACCTCTCTTATGAACAGCAGATTTTCGCGTCTCGTCCTCGCCGCCAGTGTGCTGGTGTGGACAGCGTGTAGTGGGAAGAAGGATGTGACGCCGCCGCCGGTGACGACGCCGAGCATCACCGTTGCAGCGGGTTCGCCAACGCTATCCGTTGCCCAGAACTCCGCTGGCACATCCGCGATTGCGGTCGCGCGCACGAATTTTACCGGCGACGTCACTCTGACGGCCGAGGGACTGCCGACCGGTGTGACGGCGACATTCACACCAGCGGCGCTGACGAGCGGAGCAACGAGCAGCAGCCTGTCGCTCGCGGTCTCGGGAACGGCGGTCGTTGCCGGTCCGGCCAGCATCACGATCCGTGCGCGTGGCACCGGCGTGACCGATGCGACGGCGACCGTTGCACTGACGATCACGGCAAGCGTGGGTGGTGCTGTCACCATCACGGTCACGCCGAGCTCGGCTTCGATCACCGCCGGACAGCAGGCGAGCAGCAAAGTGAAGATTGTCCGCGCGGGTGGCTTCAGCGGCGGCGTGAACTTCACCGCGACTGGTGCACCGACCGGCATGACGACGACGTTCTCGTCGTCAAATCCGTTTACTGGTGACTCGTTGAATCTGTCGGTCTCGACGCTCACGTCGGTGACGCCTGGGCCGTATACACTGACCGTGCGCGCGAATGCATCCGGCATCACCGAAGCCACCGCGACGTACACCGTCACGGTTGCAGCACCGCCGAGCAACAGCGTCACATGGCGCTTCTGCGACACCGGGCGCATTCCACTCTGGTTCGCATATCTGGACGGTCTGACGGGCTCGTGGCAGCAGGTGACACCGACGACGCCGGGTGTGTACACGTTCGCGTTCGGTCAACCGCAGGTCGGCGTTGCAGCCGTGTACAACGAACAGAGCAGGGTCGTGACGCGTGTGTCGTACTACGGGCTGTCTGAAGTTGCGGCGGCAGCGGCGGCGGAGTGCACGTCGAATCCCGCAGTGGGCACCAAGACGCTGACCGGAACGATCAGCGGTTTCGCTGCAGCGACGGAAGTCGGGCTCGTTTCGATGGGTAGCGCCCTTTCGAATTCGACGACCCAGGCGGCGCCGAGCTTCACGATCAGCTCTGTTCCGAGCGGTCCTCTGGACTTGATCGCCGTGCGCGCCGATCTGGTTGCGAGCAGCGTCTCACGACTGCTGTTGAAGCGTGGCGTCGATTCCATCAGCGGCCGGTCACTCGGCACGCTCGACCTTGCCGCGGGTACATCGTTCGCCCCGGCGTCGGGGCTGGTGACCGTCACGGCTCCGAACGATGCGCCGATCTCCGGACAGAATCTGTTCACCACAGCGAACGGTTCGTCGGCCTCGTTCACCTTGCCGTCATTGTCGAGCGGCGTCGCGACCGCATATCAGGGCGTTCCGCTGGCGCAGCTCATTGCGTCCGACCTGCAGCAGGTGATCGTCACGCAGGCCGTGGGCACGACGACCCTCCGCTCGATGGCGCGATACACGCGCGAACCGACGACAGTGACGAACTTCTCGATGCCTGCGGATCCCGCCGTTCCAACGGTCACTGGGGTCACTGGCTCGGCCTATTCGCGCGCCACTGCCGCCGGCACGGTACCAACGGTGTTCAACACGAGGCTTCTGGTGTCGTTCAACCAGACGTCGAGTTCACGCCGCTGGGACATGATCGCGACGACCGCCGGTCGCAGCAGTGCCGCGTCGTACTCGCTGACCTTGCCCGACTTCAGCGCAGTATCAGGCTGGCAGAACGTGTGGGCGCTGAGTAACGGCTCCGTGAATGTGACGGGCACGTTCTTCGGCCAGACTGGCGCCAATCCTGATGGTACGCCGACGACCGGCACGACTCTCTTCACCATCGGTCGGCAGACGACGTTCACGATGCCGTGATCGCCTGACCCGACTGACAGCAGCGCAGAACGCGGGCATCTCTCGGTGAGAGGTGCCCGCGTTCTGCGTTGCGCCATGCATGGATCAGGGCACCGGTGCTGGGCGCGGCACGCCCAAGTCTTCCATCGAGGGCAGCGTCTTGTTGCGGCGGAACTGTGCGATTGCCGCGCGCATCTTATCGCTGCGCTGGATCCAGAGCTGCGCGGCCGCGTCGTAACGATTGGTGAGGTTGCCGAGATACGTCGGACGATTCTCATTCGCCCAGGCGCGTTCGTAGACCTCCCTGCCGAGTACGTAGCCTTCCTTCAGGTCGTTGATGCGACCGTTGAGTGGTGAGGCGATGTCGTTTAGTTCACGGATCGTCTGATCGTTGATCGGCGTGCTGGCACGGGCATACATCTGTGCGATCTCGTCGGCAAACTGGAACTTCATGCCGATGAAGTCGAGTCGGCGCGCGCCGACTTCCATCGCCTCGAGCGCGGCCTGTTCGCGCAGATCCGGTTGCTGCGCACGGGCCTGCGCGATCAGCACCAGCGCCGACTCGGCCTGGATGCGCAGCGCCTTCAGTCCGGGCGCCACTTTCTTCGACACGATCTGTCCTTCGGCGGACCACGGATCGAGCCAGTACAACTCATTGCGCCCGTCGCTCTGGTTGGTCTGCACGAGCGCTGCGTGCGCAGAGCTCAGCCGACGCTGTGCCTCGTCGATCTTTCCAGTGGTGTCGCCGTGAAACACGCGGCCGTAGCTGCGTTCGAACTGCTCGATGCTCGATTCACCCTGTTGCCAGCCGGCGGCGGCGCCGAACAGCACGCCGTACCAGAGCTGCTCGAATAGTGCGTCACCATCGTCGTCCCAGTTGGTATTCAGCACACCCGTCGAGCCCATCGCCTGGCCGTCGCGCACGAATGTCTGAATGTTGCGCAGTGCGACGGCGTTGTACGGATAGACGCGGCTCCAGTTGTTCACGCCCGGCGCGACCCACGTCTCGATTCCGGCATCCCTGAACGGCTTGAGGCAGCGTTCGAAGCCGTTGAACGACCAGTAGTCCCAGCAGACGGCAACCATGTCCTTTGGCAGGATGCCGACGAGCTGCGGCGATTCCATCGCGATGTCGGCCCAGAACATCAGGCGCTTGCCGTTTGGCTTGAGCGCGGCATTGATGTCACGCACGAACTGCAGATACACCTTGCCGAGTCCCTCGGCGCGGACGCGATCGCGCGTCTGTCCGCGACCCAGTTCCACTGTTTCGTCCGCACCGATGTGCACGAAACGCGACGGAAAGAGCGAGTCGATCTCCGCGAACCACGACTTGATCAGCTCCATCGATCCCGGATTGCCGGGCGCGAGCACGTGCCCGTGCGGCGTTTCGCCGAGCGGTGAATAGAGCTCGTACTTGAGGACGTGATGCAGATGTCCGAAGGCTTCCTGCTCGGGGATCACATCGATGTGATATTTCGCTGCATAGGCGATCAGGTCACGCACGTCGTCACGCGTCATCGCGCCGCGTGGCGGAGCGATCAGCGGATTGGCGGAGTACGCGAGCGAGTGTTCATAGTACGGCGAGTAGACATTCAGCTTGTATGCAGCAAATCGCCGGATCTGTGCCTTCTGCCACGCGAGTGTCGGGACCGGGCCGCGCGAGAGGTCGTCGTGAAAGCCGCGATACTTCATGGCCGGCCAATCGCGAATGGTGGCGGCCTGCAGCGCCGCAGTGGTGACGGCACCAGTCACCAGTTGCTTGAGCGTCTGCGCACCGTAGAACACACCTTTGGCTGATGCACCGATGATGTGTGCGGCCGTCGAATCGGCGAGCAGCAGATAGCCTTCCGCGGTCATCGCCGAGTCGAACGTCATCTTGTGGTCGCGCAGCACCTGCGTCGCGCGGGGCGTGCCAAGTCGAATGAGTTCGATGCGAAAGCGACCGGCCATCGGAGCGCTGTCAGCGCGGATGCGACGCTCGGTGAACGCCTCGATCAGATCGCGGCCGGTGAAGGCGTCATCAGCGTTGCCGCCGTGTGTGATCGCGACGCCACCGGCGAGCGCGACTCGGGCACCACGCACGACTTCGCGCGGCAGCGGGATGAGTGGAATCGTGGCCGTCTGAGCGGCGACGGGGGCCGCAGCAGCGGCGCAAAGCAGCAGGGAGACAAGAAGGCGCATGCCGAAATGTGCCACCGACGTCGCGAATTGTGTGTGTTCGATGCGCCGTACGCCCGCACCGAGACGCACCATGCATCCGACCTGCATATCTTCGAGAATGGTCCTTGACATCCCTCGTGGCGATTTCGCCGCCTATCTGTTCGACCTCGACGGCACGCTGATCGACTCGATGCCCGTCCATCTCAAGGCCTGGTCGATTGCGATGGCGCACGCCGGTCTGCGTGTTCCGTTCGACGCCGACTACTTCTACTCCCTCGGCGGCGTGCCGACGTTCGACTCGGCAGTGATCTACGGCGAGCACTACGGCCTGACGATCGATCCGCACGCGGTGGTGCACGAGAAGGAGCATCTGTATCTCACGCTGCTCGACGAGGTCACGCTGATCGAGCCGGTGGCGGCGTTCGCACGCTCGGTGGCAGCAACGCATCCGGTGGCGATCGTGACGGGCGGCGGGCCTGAGATCGCGTATCCCGCGCTCGATGCGGCGGGGCTGCGTGCGATCTTTCCGGTGGTGGTGACGCCGGAGGATGTGGCGCCGGGTCGCGGCAAGCCATCGCCCGACATGTTCCTGCTCGCGGCGAAGAAGCTCGGTGTGTCGCCTGACCGCTGCCTGGTGTTCGAGGATGCGGTGCCGGGTGTGGAAGCGGCGAAGGCGGCGGGGATGCAGGTGGTCGTGGTACCGCGCACCACCTGAGCGACACTACATCGCCGTTGCGCCGTGTCGCACGCTGGCGATGTAGTCCGCCCGCAGCTGCTTCGTGATCGCACCTGGCGTACCGTTGCCGATCGCGACGCCATCGACCTTCACGATCGGCATGATGAACGCCGTGGCTGCGGTCACGAAGAGTTCATCGGCGGACATCAATTCACTGGTCGTGATACTGCGCTCGGCGATCGCGATGTCGTGCCTTGCGGCGAGCGCGAAGGTCCGTTCACGCGTGATGCCGGGCAGCACGTCGGTGCCAAGTGCATGCGTGACCATCGCGCCGCTCTTCACCATGAAGAGCGTGGCGGCGCCGCCTTCGGTGAGCTCACCGTCTTCCACCATCAGCGCTTCGAAGGCGTCGGCGGCGCGCGCCGCCTGCTTGGCAAGGACCTGCGGCAGCAGCGCGATGCTCTTGATGTCGCGGCGGGCCCAGCGCTGATCGGGAACCATCACGGCCGTCGCGCCGGCCAGTGCGCGCGGGTGCTCGATCACCGGCAATGGACGTGCGTACGCGATGATGGTCGGCTTCTGGATCGCCGGAAAGGCAAAGTCGCGCTCAGCCGGGCCACGCGTGACCTGCATGTACACGAGCCCTTCCGTGACCGCGTTACGCGCCGCGAGCTCGACGAGCATGGCGTGCAGCTGCGCACGCGGCATCGGTGAGACCAACTGGATTTCACGCAGCGACCGATCGAGCCGGTCGAGATGCGGGCCATCGTCCACGAATCGGCCATCCACCAGCGCGATCACTTCATACACGCCGTCGGCGAAGAGAAAGCCGCGGTCGAAGATCGAGACGGTGGCGTCGGCCTCTGGCACGTACGCGCCGTTGACGAATGCGATGCGAGTCATGCGGACGAAGTTATCACCACGCCCCGGTCCATACGCAGCTGCACGCTGCCGCTCAGCGTGGCCTCACCGGCGTCGTGGGTGACGAGCAGGGTGGTCATGCCGTGCGCGGCGGCCCACGCGAGTACGAATGAACGGATGCCAGTACGGAGTGCGCTGTCCATGGCCGCGAACGGCTCGTCGAGCAGGAGCGTGCGTGGCTCGCGCGCGAGGGCGCGGGCGAGCGCGACCAGCTGACGCTCGCCGCCACTCAGTGTCGGTACGGGCTTCTGCACCAGCGCATCGAGCTGCAACAACGTGACCAACTCTGCCACGACGCCGGCGCGCTGCGCACCGTACGCGACGTTGTCGCGCAGCGACAGATGCGGAAAGAGCCACGCCTGCTGGTACACAAGACCGACATTGCGCTGCTCGGGTGGCAGCGCCGTCACCTCAGCGTCGCCGAGCGTGACAGTGCCGCTCGTGCGCGGCCGTACGCCGGCGATGGTCTCGAGCAACGTCGTCTTGCCGGCGCCCGTTGGGCCTGTCACGACGCCCACGCTACCACTCGGCACCGTGAACGACACGCGTTCGAGTGCGAAGCCAGGCACGCGCGCAGAGAGGGCATTCACACGGATCATGCGCCGTCACTCCGTCGCGTGGCACGGATGATGCCGAGCACGGCCACCGCGACCAGGACCAAGGCCGCCGCGACAGGCAGCGCGGCGTTCAGGCCATATGTGACATAGCGATCGTAGGCGAGCACACTCGCGACGCGGGGGTGATACGCGACGAGCACGATCGCGCCGAATTCACTGGTTGCGCGGGCCCACATCGCGGTGGCAGCGTTCACGATGCCGTTGCGTGCGAGTGGCAGCGTCACGCGTCGTACGGCACCGATGCGATCATCGCCGAGCGTGCGCGCGACGGATTCGAGTCGCGCATCGACACGAGCGATCGCTTCACGTGCGCCGAGGACGAACAGCGGCGCGCTGACGACGAGCATCGCTACCACGATGCCGAGCGGCGAGTTCACGACTGCCAATCCGAACGGGGCCAGCGATTGCCCGATGACACTCCCGCGACCCATCGAGAGCAGCAGCGCCATGCCGATCACGGGATGTGGAATGACGAGCGGCAGTTCAACCAGCGCTTCGACGATTGCCTTGCCACGGAACGGCACGCGCGCCAGCACGTAGGCGAGCGGAATTCCGCCCGCGACCGCGAGCAGCGTGGCAGCAGATGCGCTGAGGACCGTCAGCGCGATTGACCGCAACACATCGCGATCTGCCAGCGCGCCTGCGATACCTGACACGCCCGCACCAACGACGAGCGTGCCCGCCGGCAACACGAGTGCCAGCACGAGCAGCGAGCCGAGCAGTGTCCCGACGGCAGTCAGGAGCAGCCGCGAGACCGGGCGGCTCACCGTGGGACGCTGCGCGCCGCGGCGGCCTGGATGACGCGCGGTGCGTCGAGCACATCGAGGCCGATGCGACGCATGATGCGCGCACTCGACGAGTCGAGCAGTCGATCCCGCAGCAACGCCGCGCCCTGAAGCTCGGGCGCCTTGGCTGCAATTGCGATGGCGTAGCGAATCGGCGTCCCGACCATCGTCACTGAATCGCCGGGCTTCGCGCCGGGCACCTTCACCGAGACGGACGCATACCGCAGTGAGTCCGCATCATGCCCGAGATCAATGCTGTCGCCGAGTGTCACGTACTTGATGTGCAGCGAGCGCGCGAGTGATTCGTAACACCATGCCGCATCTGCGTTACCGCTCTCCAGCAGCGCTGCGAGATCCGATTCGTTGCCGCGCAGCAATGCATCCGGCGATGCGGCTGCGAGTTTCGCAGCGAGCCCCGGGCGTTTCATCGTCATCTCGGCCAGCCGCCAGACGAGTTGCGTGCGATAGCCAAGCGGTGCGCGAGCCGGATCGGTGCGCGCGACATGCAGATCACCCGCGGCGATGCGATCCGCCCAATCCGACGCCGTGACCGTCGATGCACTGGCCGAGCGTGGCGACAGCGCCAGCACTACGCGATTGCGCGCGAAGGTCGTGCTGGAGTTCACGTAGCCGGGAATCAGTGAGCGTTCCAGCTCATCGGCATCGGCAGACACGATCAGATCCGGCGTGCGGCCAAGCGTCGTGATGGCGCGCAGCATCTCACGCGAGCCCATGATCTCGACGCGCGCCATCGGGCCACCGCTGGCAGCGATGGAGTCGAGCGCTGCGCGCAACGGGCGCGCCAGGCTGCCGGCCGCGAACACGGTGACGGGCGTTGTCGTTGTGTCGCTGCGCCCCGCCTTACACGCCGCGGTACCCATCACCACGGCCAGCGCGAGCAGTGATCGGTTCACGAGACGATGCATGTCACGAAGATACCGGCGTGGACGGGCCATGCAGAGTGATCACCTGCAGGTCGGCCGGGGCGTTCCATCGCACAGGTACGCTGCTGGTGCCGACACCGCGACTGACGATCAGCGTCCCGCCCTCACGCAACGCGTACTGTCCGGCAAGGAAGCGCCGCGAGAGCGCGCCACCTGGCGTGATCGGCGCGTAGCCGCCGGGGAGCACGATCTGTCCGCCGTGTGTGTGACCTGCAACTGCCAGATCGATGCGATGCGGCACGGCATCGAGCAGTCCCGATGGCTGATGAATCAGCAGGATGGTCGCGAGGTGCGCGTGCACCGGCAGCTTCGTGGCATCGGGAGCGCCGCTCGTATGATCATCGAGCCCGATCAGTTGCAGCCCCTCGAACGGCGCCGGAAACCGTACCGACTCGTTCATCAGCACTCGCACGTTGCACTCGGCGAGCAGGTCACTCACCAATTCCGGGTGGGTGTGATTGTCGTGATTGCCGAGCACCGCAAACACGCCGAGCGGCGCATGCAGCGACCGCAGTCCGCTGGCGAGGCGACGCACGTCGCGCGGACGATGCCCGACGAAATCGCCGCCGAGGAGGATCAGGTCCGCGTGACTCTTCGCGAGTGCCGTGATCGCACGATCGATCTGCTGCCGGTGCGTCGTCGGACCGGCGTGCCAGTCCGCCGCGAACGCGACCCGAAGCGACGCAGCGGTGCCAAGCGGGCGCGCGCTGACGGCGTCCGCCAGAACGACGTCCAGGCGTCGCCCTGCGCCGACGGCATGCACCACCGCCGCCGGCCAGTCGGTTGGCATGAGCAGATGCTGCGCAACCGCCCAGGCCCTTCGCTTGAGCGTCAACGGGTATCGCGGGCGCAATCCGAACATGAGACAAAGTAGGTCGAAACAGGCGCCGGGGAATTGCGTAGATTCTCGCGGCGCGGCGACACCAGGGCCGCCACGCCGTTCTCCTCTGACGACACCATGTCCGATCTCGCCATCGATATCCGGGGGATCACGAAGCGGTACGCCGAGCACGTGGCCGTCCGCGATCTCTCGTTGCAGGTGCCGCGCGGTGCGGTGTACGGCCTGCTGGGCCCCAACGGCGCCGGCAAGACCAGCACGATCCGCATGATCCTCGACATCATCGCCCCCGATGAAGGGTCGATCTCGCTGTTCGGCAAGAAGCACACGGACGCCGGCGTGCTCGATCGTGTCGGCTATCTGCCGGAAGAGCGCGGCCTGTATAAGAAGATGAAGGTCCGCGATGTGCTGAAGTTTCTCGCCGAGCTGAAAGGCGTGCCGGGAGCTGAGGCCGAGACGCGCATCGCGACGTGGATGGACCGCATGTCGCTGCGCACGCCCGACAAGGACTGGGGCGATTCCAAGGTGGATGAGTTGAGCCGCGGCATGCAGCAGAAGGTGCAGTTCATCGGCACACTGCTGCACGACCCGGAGCTCGTGATCCTCGATGAACCATTCAGCGGTCTCGATCCGATCAACGCACAGGCGTTGAAGGACACGGTCGTCGAGCTCAAGTCGCGTGGCAAGACGGTGATCTTCAGCACGCACATCATGGACAACGCGGAGAAGCTGTGCGACTCCGTCTGCATCATTGCGCACGGGCAGAAGGTGCTGGACGGCGCCGTGTCGGATGTGAAGGCCGCGCACGCCGGTCGGACGGTGGCGGTGGCGTTCGATGGTGCGCCGAATGCAGCAGTCGAGGCGGTACTGCGCGACCCGACACTGGTGGCGAACATGGATGACCAGAACCGTTTCCTCGAGCTGGAACTGGCGCCGGGCGCGACAACGGCGTCGCTGCTGCAGCAGTTGGTGACCGCAGGTGCACAGTTGCAACGATTCGAACGCGTGCAGCCCTCGCTGCATCGCATCTTCCTCGAGAAGGTCGGGGCCACCGGTGTCGAAGCGGGGATGAGCGGCCATGGGTAAACTGATTGCGATCATCAAGCGCGAGTACCTCGAGCGCGTCCGGACGAAGTGGTTTGCGATTGCCACGCTGCTCGGCCCGGTGCTCTTTCTCGCGATCACGGTCCTGCCAGTGCTGTTCGTGTCACGGACCAAGGCATCGGTCGAGACGACGAACATCACGATCATCGATGCAACCGGAACGGCGCTCGGCGAGCGCGTCGGCGCGTTGCTGACCGATTCGAGTGGTTCGAAGCCGGAGATCACGGTCGTGGCGGCGAATGAGACCGCCGCGGCGGAATCACTCGCAACGCGTGCCGTGGTGAGCAAGGCGCGCGAAGGGTATCTGATCCTCGACTCGCTCACGCTGCGCGGCTCGAAGGCGCGTTACGCGGGCCGTAATTCGACGACGGTGCCTGACATGAACCGCGTTGGCAAGGCGGTCGACAATGCGGTGCTCGGCCTGCGCCTCGAAGGCACGGGTCTGACGCAGGCGCGCATCGACTCGTTGACACGCGTCGATGTGCGACTCGAGAAGACGCAGCTGAGCGACACCGGACGCGAGAAGTCGGGCACGGGCAGTACGATTCTCGGGCTGATCGTCGCCTTCCTGCTGTACATGGTGCTGGTACTGTACGGCCAGACCGTGCTGCGCAGCGTGATCGAGGAGAAGACCACGCGCGTCGCAGAAGTGGTGATCAGCAGCGTGCGGCCGGAGATTCTGCTGGCCGGCAAGATCATCGGTATCGGTGGCGTGGCGGTGACGCAGATGGGTATCTGGATGGCGAGTTCCGTCTGGATCGGTGGCAATGTCGCGCCGATGCTGATGAAGAAGGCATCGCCGACCATGGGCGCCGCCGCTGCGGATAGCCTCTCGCGATCGAACGAACTGTTCTCGAGCATGCCGAGTTTCTCGCTCGGCCTGCTGGTCGCGCTGCTGCTGTTCTTCGTGCTCGGCTTCATCTTCTACTCGTGCCTGTACGCCGCGGTCGGCAGCACGGTGAACAGCGAATCGGAAGCGCAGCAGGCCGCGACCCCGGTGGTGATGCTGCTGATCATGAGCGCGGTGTTCATTCAGCCGGTGGCCCTCGCGCCGCAGAGCACACTGGCGTCGGTGATGTCGATGCTGCCGTTCTCGGCGCCGATCATGATGCCGATGCGCATGAGCCTCATTGCCGTACCGGCATGGCAGGTCGCGGTGAGTCTTGGCGGCATGGTCGTCGCGTGCCTGGCCGCAATCTGGTTCTCGGCGCGCATCTATCGCGTGGGTCTACTGATGTACGGCAAGCGTCCGAGCTTCGGCGAGTTGCTGAAATGGCTGCGCTACTCGTGATGCGGAGCGTGATGGTACGCCGCACATGACGCTGCGTACCGTCAGCGACACGCGGTTGTGGGTGGAAGACACAGGCGGCGATGGGCCGCCGGTGATCTTCGCGCATGGTGTGCTGTGGAATACGTCACTGTTCGCGCCGCAGGTTGCAGTGCTGCGGGATCGCTATCGCTGCATCAGCTACGATCATCGTGGACAGGGCCGCAGCGATGATGGCGACGCGAAGTCGGTGCCGATCGAGCAGGTGTACGAGGATGCGGTCGCGCTGATCGAATCACTGCATGTCGGACCGGTGCACTTCGTCGGCCTCTCGATGGGCGGATTCGTCGCGATGCGCGTAGCGGCGCGGCGGCCGGAGCTGCTGCGCTCACTCACGCTGCTCGACACGGCGTGCACCGCTGAGACGGCAATCAATCTGCCGAAGTACTGGGGCCTGAATTTCATGGCGCAGCTCTTCGGCGTCGGCAGCGTGATCGACCCGGTGATGCAGTCGCTGTTCGGACGCACGGTACTCTCCGATCCTGCGCGCGCTGGCGATGTTGCTGGGTGGCGCGCCACGCTGCTCGGCAACCGTCGCACGGTGGTGCGTGCGATGCGCGGCGTGATGTCACGGAAGAGCGTCGTCAGCGAGATGTCGCGCATCACAGTGCCGACGCTGATCATGGTCGGCGAAGAAGACCGTGCCACACCGCCGTCGAAATCAGAACAGCTGCATGCGCTGATCCGTGGTTCGACGCTGGTGCGCGTCCCGCGGGCCGGGCACAGTGCGCCGGTCGAAGAGCCAGCATTCGTGTCGCATGCGCTGGGGTCGTTTCTGGACGGCGTTTCGTAAGAGCCTTGTCGCGCGGAGACGCGGGGAGCGCGGAGAACGGCAACTCGACGGCGCTTCACACGCACGCGTCAGTCCGGTACCAACCGAAGCGCGCAAAGGCTTTGCGAACCGCCCTCGCGAGGCGCGGTTCCCAAAGCCTTTGCACTTGCTGTGCTCCGCGCTCCCCGCGTCTCCGCGCGAGTCATGCAGTTCCGATCGCAGCGCGCTGTACTTACGCGGTCGCCTTTGCGCAGTACGTGTCAAATGCACCAACGAGATCATGCGAGATCTCGTCCGCCGACCGTCCTTCGATCTGGTGACGCTCGAGCATGAAGACCACCTTGCCGTCCTTCATCAAGGCGATGCTCGGGCTGCTCGGACGGTAGCCCGTGAAGTAGCTGCGGGCCTGCTGCGTCGGCTCCGGGTCCTGGCCGGCGAACACCGTCACGCTCTTGTCCGGCCTGGCCGCGTGCGCGAGCGCGGTCTTCACCGCCGGGCGCGCGTTCCGGGCGGCGCAGCCGCACATGCTGTTCACGACGACAAGCGTCGTACCGTCGGCGTTCTTCAGCGCCGAATCCACCTCGGCGACGGTCTTCAGTTCCTGCACACCCAGCGTGGTCAGCTCGGCGCGCATCGGGGCAATGAAACGTTCATCGTACATCGTCCAACTCCTGCCTGAATGTGAAACGGCCGCGCACTAGAACAGAATGTCGTCGGCCACGTTCGTGTCGCGAACCAGCGCCAGGATGGCCGCCTGAGGCACCACCAGATACCGCTCGTTCTCGAAAGTGATTTCCACGCTCGCCTTCCGGAAGAACAACGCGTAGTCGCCCGTTCGTGCCTGCATCGGCACATGACGCGTTCCGGACGCGCCACCCTGCTGCTGGGCGTTCTTCCAGGGCTCATCACTGTCCTGCGATGCGAGGTCGGGCATCGGCTGCCCCGGCCCGGTGGCCACGATCCGGCCGCCCTGCACCGCCTGATTGTCGACGGCGGTCGGGGGCAGATAGAGCCCCACCGACGAGCGCTCCTCTCCTTCCTCGATGGAGACGAGCACCCGGTCACCGACGACGATGAGTTCCTTGTTCTTCTTCCGCATGACGATCCTGAGCAATTCCGGCCGGCAGCGCATCCACCGACCCCTGACGGAAAGTTATAGCGTCACTCGCGTCACGAGGCCTGCCGAGCACCGCGCCGAGCCGGCTTGACGAGATGGAACTGCGTCTGGCGCTGATACCCCCAGCGGACCACGCCGGCCGCGTCCAGAATCACATCCTCCTCCTGTCCGACCCGTACCGGCTGCCCATCCCACTCCGGCACCTTCGACGTCGCCTGCAGTTCGATCGAGAACCACATGCTCGGCACCATTGCGTGATCACCACGGCCCGGCACGCCGTCCTGATAGTCCCAGAGCCCGATCAGCGGACCGGCGCCGTGTCCGTTCATCCCGATCGGATGCGAATACACCGTGCCGTCGATGCTGTCGCGCAGCATCCGTTCACGCGATGCCTTGAGCACCTCGTTGCCGGTGCGACCCGGCTTGATCTCGGACGTCACGATGTCCTGCAGGCGATTCGATGTGGCGAGTGCCTTCCTGATTCCCGCCGGCACATCCGTCTCACCATCGCGCAGCACGTAGCCCATGTGCTGCGTGTCGGTGTTGAGCCGCAGCGCCGTGATGCCGAAGTCGCAATGCAGCACGTCACCCTTCTGGATGATCGGATCGTCACCGACGTTACCGCCACGTCGCTGCACATCCACATCGGGCTGGAACCAGGTCGTGAGGCCGTAGTCGGCCATGCGCTGGCGCATCCACCATTCCACGTCGCTGGTGCGCGTGACACCGGGCGTGATCACCTTCGACGAAAACGCCTCGGCGATGATGTCCCACGTGAGCTGGTTCATGCGCCTGAAAGTCGCCTCTTCCTCAGGCTGACGAATCGCGATCAGATCGACCGCCAACCGCCCGGCGGGCACGATCCGGGCTTTCCACTCGCCCTGCGGCTTGAGCACTTCCTTCGACAGCATGCCGGTGTACTCACCGAGCGTCAGGCCGTCGGCGAACGCGAACGTCGTATCGATGTCGAGTGCGATGCGCTGCGGCTTGCGATCGCGGATGACTTTCGTCAGCACGTCCCACTGCGCCGACCCCCACAGCTCAGCCGTGGTGCGGCCCGAGCTCACATTCGTGGCAGCAAGTTCCGAGCGCACGGCGGTGTACAGTCCGCCCTGCGACGTGCCACCGAGCGCCAGGCGCTCGATGCCCTGGTCGCCACCGCGATCGTAGAACACGTAGATCGTGCGGCGGCGAGCGGCAAACGTGGTCGGTGAGACGATCGACGAGAACACCGGATCCTCGTTGTACTCGCGCATCGGCACGATCCACATGTCCACACTGTCCCGACGCATGAGCGCCGGCAGCGTGCGCTCGAACCGAAGCTGCAGCCACTGCTGTTGCAGCGCGGCCCACTCTTTCTGCGTGCCAAGCGGGTGCCGCGGATCGGCATTCGGCAGGTGCGGACCGGCCTGCGCGCCGAGCGCCGCAGCGGCAAATGATGTCGCAGCGAGTGCGAACGCGAATGTCAGACACGGCACAACACGGCGCATGACGGTGGCTCCGGAATCAGAAGTCATGAATTGTGAATGGCGTACTGCGTGACCTGCTATTGATCGTCCTTCGGATCATCGACGACGACATCACCGGCCGCCGCGAACGACCGCCGGATCCCCTGCACCACCAGCGCGAGAATGCCGCCGTAAAGGCTCAGCACCAGCACGTGCGTCGATAACACCGTGAACGCGATGCCGGAGAGATCGCTCCACTTGGCCATCGAGCTGCCGTACGGCTCGTGCGCGAGCGAGATGAGCACCGCCGACGTGACCACCTCGGCAAGGCCCTCAACCAGTGCGAACGCCGGCACCCGCCACAGCCAGCGTCTGAGCGGATAGTTGCCGACATGCAGCGTCGCCATGCCGAAGAAGACCAGCACGCCGAGCGCAATCACTGAGCCGAAGAAGAGCGGCGAATCCGTCGGACCACTGCCAAGGAGCAGCGCCCGGCAGAGCCGCCAGAGCACGCCGGTAGCGATCGCCATCGCGGGGAGTGAGCGGCTGAGCTTCCGCACGGCACTCGCCTCGTAGGCGTCCCAGGCTCCCTTCGTCTGTGTCGGTGCGAAGCGGACCATGCAGGGAAAGTGGCGGATTGTGCTCGACGAAGGCAAGACGAACGCCAGCATTCGCGTCGATTGACTCGCAATCGATCTGCGAACCTCGTCGCATTCGACCGTCAGTCGCGTGTTGCGACCGTCGCGCGCGTGAGGTGATCGGACATGAACACCAGCCCGTCCGGGAGATGCTGCTGCCAGTACTGCCACGTGTGCGCACCGGGCCATTCCGCGTACTTCAGCGGAATGCGATGCGCGGCCATCGCCCGCGTAAACGTGCGATTCTGCTGCAGAAGTAAATCGGCCACGGCGGCGTCGGCATACAACAGCGGTACCGGCTTGCCTGACGCTTTCAGTTGCACGAGCAGATGCGCCGGATCGTGCGGCTGCCATGTGCTGGAGTCGAGCCCGAACATCGGATACATGACGCTCCACTGGTTCTCGCCGGCGGCCTTGCGCAGTTCAGCCGTGGTGCGACCAGGACGCCATGTCACACGACCGGTCGTGCGGAGTGTGCTGCTGTCCGCCATCACGCCCGGGGTCAGCACACCACCATGACTCACGGCCACGCCAAACACCTCGGGATAGTGCGCCGCAACGGCGATCGCGCCGTAGCCGCCCATGCTCAGTCCAGCGATTCCGCGCGCATCCCGTCGCGCGATCGTGCGATAGCTCGAATCCACGTGCTGCAGCACATCGTGCGCGACATACTGGTCATATCGTGCATTCGGCACGCAGAACGACTCCGGCTTCTCTTCGAGATGTTTCGTTCGACGGCAGAGCGCGGTGTCGGGTGTCGACTCCCAGGTCATCCACCAGCCATCGTCGCCATCCGGCATCACCACGATCATCTCCGGCCGCCCAACCGCGGCGAGCGAGTCCATCGTCTGCGCGAGATTGCCCTTCAGCACCCAGTCCGTCTCATCACCCCAGCGGCCATGCAGGTACACGGCCACCGGATACCGCTTGGTCGCGGTGTGCGCCGTATCGTACGACGGCGGCAGATACACGAGCATGTTCTTGTGCACGCCGAGCGTCGGCGACCAGATGCTGTCGTGCCGCAGGATACCATGGGCGTACTCCGGCCCACCGGCGTTTCGCGCGGTGGCCGCCAGGAGCAGGGTGCATGTGAGCATGGTACGGAGGAGCATCGTACCGCACAGACGACTCGCCTCCGCCAGCGTGACGGAGTGCGCCTCACATCAAGAACCGTCAGCCGGTGCCCCACCGACGGATGCCAGCCTGCTGCACCGTGCAGCGGCCTACTGCAGCAGCCGCTCCGCGATGAACCGCAGGCTCTCCGGCAGGTGCGCGCGCCAGTACGGCCAGTCGTGCCGTCCCGGCCACTCGGCATACAGCACCGGCACGTTCAGGGCCGCCATGCTGTCGCGGAACGAGCGGCTCATCGGCAGCAAGCCATCCTCCGTGCCCACATCAACGAACAGAGACGGGACCACATCTCCGCGGCGCAGCATCTGCGCGATCAACTGTGCCGGATCGCGCGTCAGCCACGACACCGAGTCGCTGCCGAACGCCGGCTCGATGATCGTCCAGAGACCACCGGCTGCCGCACGCAGCTCATCGCGCGTGTGGGCATCCCGCACCGTGACGCTCCCGGTCGTGGCCACCGTGCTGCTGTCCACCATCAACGCCGGCCGCAGCACACCACTGTGACTCGCGGCCACCGAGAACACGGCGGGATTTCGCGCGGCGATACTGATCGCGCCGTACCCGCCCATGCTCAACCCCGCGATGCCGCGCGAGTCACGTTGCGGAAGCGTGCGATAGAGCGAGTCGGTGTGCGCGATCACATCGTGCGCCACGTAGTCGTCGTACTTCGGCCATGGCACGCAATACGTGTCGGCGTTCTCCTGACGTGGGGTCCGACGACAGGCCGCGACGTCATTCAGCGCATGCCAGGTCGTCCACCAGCCATCGTCGCCGTCGGGCATCACGACGATCATCTCGCGCATGCCGGCCGCAACGAGCGAGTCCATCACCGGCCCGAGCTTCCCCTGCACCGACCAATCCGTCTCGCTGCCCCATGCGCCGTGCAGATACACCGCCAACGGATACCGCCGCTTTGGTGCCGCCGTGGCGTCGCCGTAACTCGGCGGCAGGTACACGACGAGCTTCTTCGTGATGCCGAGTGCCTGCGACCAGATCGTGTCGGTGTGGATGACGCCGTGTCGCGGTGCGGCCTGCGCGCGTGCCTCGACGACGAGCAGCATCGCAGTCAGCGTCAGCAGGAATATCGATCGAAGAAAGCGTGACATAATCGAGGAGACTGTATGCGGAAGATCATGCGTCAGGCCGACGCCGGATCGCGCTGCAACCAGACGTAAAGCGGCGTGCCGGCGACGATCGCGAGAAAGCCCCACATCGCCGACTCCGGCCCCACGCCGTACATCGTCCAGAGCACGAAGAGAAATGCGATGCTCGCCTCGACCGTGACGCGACCCGTGCGCTCCGTGGCATAGCGGTCAGGATGGCGCCTCACCAGCAGCAATTCGGCAGCGCAGGCATACAGATGCGGCACCAGCGTGGTGAGGATCGCAAGCAGTGCGACGAACTTGAACACGCTCAACAACGACTGCGAGAAGTACAGCAGCAGCAACGCACTCGGAATCATGGTGCCGACGATCATCGCGACGTGCGGGGTGGCGTACTTCGGATGCAACCGGCCGAGCGGCGGAAAGAAGAGGCCATCCTGCGCGGCGGTGACGGGAATGCGTCCCGCCATCAGCACCCAGCCATTGAGTGTGGCGAGGTTCGATCCCAGCGCAACGACGCCGATGACGACAGCGGCCCATGGTCCGACGACGCGCTCCATGGCCAGCGCGATCGGGCGCGGTGTCTCCGACAATTCCGCAGTCGGCACCGTACCGATGACCATCAGCGCGGTGAGCAGAAAGACGGCGGTGGCGAGCCAGTAGCCGAGCATTGTGCCGCGGCCGAGTGTGGCCGCACTGTCGTGCACTTCATCGGCGGGAACCGTCGCCGATTCCACCCCGGAGTAGGCCCACACCACCAGCGCGCAGGCCGGTGCGAGTGCGCTCCAGCCGTTCGGCGCGAACGGTGTGAGATTCGCCAAGCGCACCTGCGGCATCGCGATCAGTGACCCGAGCACCAGCGGGACCACCGTCAGGAACATCAGTGCGATCTGCAGGCGTGCGCTGTGCTGCACACCGATCGTGTTGAGGACGCATAATCCCCAGAGCAGCGATTGTGCGAGCACGAACTGCTCCACCGGTGAACTGCGCAGCGTCTCGCTGAATCCGGTCGCGTAGCCGACGACGGCCGTGACGATCGCGGCGTTGCCGATCGTGGCGCTCAACCAGTAACTCCAGACCGTCTGGAAGCCGGCGAAGTCGCCGAACGCTTCGCGCACGTACACGTACGGCCCGCCGGTTCTTGGCCAGCGCGTCCCGAGTCGTGAGTAGGTGCGTGCAATGAAGAAGTAGCCGACGGCGGTGACCGCCCAGGCGGCGAGGGCGAGTGGTCCGGCCGCCTTCGCCATCGGCGCCGGCAGCGTCCAGATCGACGTGCCGACCATGTTGCCGACCGCCAGCGCCACCACACCGAGCAGAGTCAGGCGGCGGACGGGGGCGATCGGTGCTGTCACACGCTGTCCATCAACGGAACAGGTGGCCGATGCGTGACCATCGGATGTCGGTGATGAACGGCAACGCGCGATCGGAGTCGTTCGCGTTGTAGCTGTAGTACACGAAGATCGGGCGACCGCGCACGTTGCCGCGCGGCACGATGCCCCAGTAGCGACTGTCCTTCGACTCGTAGCGGTTGTCGCCGAGCATGAAGAGATGGCCGGCGGGAATCACGAGCGGGCCCCAGTTGTCATGCGTGGGAACGGCCGGCGGTTCACCGAAACGCGAGCCCTTCACTTCGAGCTTCCGCTGCCAGGCAAAGAGCGGATGCGTTTCATCGGCCGCGATCTTCACCGTGCTTTCATCGCTGCGCTGCGGATACGGCGTGCCATTCACGTGAATGACGCCGTCGCGCATGTAGAGCGTATCGCCGGCAGTGCCCCAGAGGCGCTTGACGAGCGTCGGCTGCGGATCGTTCCCGATCTGCGCTTCGTCTTCCTGGTAGGGCGATTTGAACACCACGATGTCGCGACGTTGCGGTTCGGCGTAGCCGGGCAAGGTGGCGTCGGTGAACGGAATGTTCGGCCCGTACACGAGGTTGTTCACAAACAGCCAGTCGCCGACCATCATCTCCGGCTGCATGCTCGGCGATGGAATCCGGTAGGCCTGAAAGAAGAAGATGCGGATGACGAAGAAGATCAGGATCGGGACGATCCAGCCCTTCAGGCCATCGAGCCAGGACGATGTTGCGGAGGACGACGCAGCGCGCTTGCCGCGAGCGGCCGCGACGACATTCGGCGTCGGTGGTGGAGCGGAACTCGATTTTGGATCGGCAGCCACAGGATTCAGATGCAGCGGTAGCGGTCGGAAAACGCACGGGGACCGGACGCAATCGAGGGCCTGCCCCAGAAGGACACGCCCTCGATCCGGTCCAGCAGAAGATAACCCGCTTACTGGCGGGAGATCCGGTTCAGCTCAGGTGCTTGGAGACCAGCGCCGTCATTTCGAACATGGTGACAGTCTTCTTGCCACCGAACACGGCCACGAGCTTGGTGTCCGCCAGAATATTCCGTTTGTTCTTCGGGTCCTGCAGGTCGTGCTTCTTGATGTAGGCCCAGATCGCACTGGTGACTTCAGTGCGCGGACGCGCATCGCCGCCGATGACCGCTGCGAGTTCAGGGCTGATC
The DNA here is from genome assembly GCA_038231095.1 of Gemmatimonadales bacterium. GTDB lineage: Bacteria > Gemmatimonadota > Gemmatimonadetes > Gemmatimonadales > Gemmatimonadaceae > JACMLX01. The sequence goes on along the minus strand of JBBRLZ010000017.1, from coordinate 5,133 downwards.
TTCATTGCCTTGTTGAACGCAGATGCAGTCTTTGCAGCCTTCTTGGCCGGCGCCTTGGCAGCAGCCTTCTTCGCAGGGGCCTTGGCAGCGGCCTTCTTGGCCGGCGCCTTTGCGGCAGCCTTTTTCGCAGGGGGCATCGCAGATCCTCTGATGTGAGGGAGGGGCGAGCGACGCTCGCCATGTTTGTGGAGCGAGACTCGCGCGCTCATCGTGGCACTCGACGGCGACCGCCGTTCGAAAGGACCATGACGGGCGGGAAGGTACACGCAGGGTCCCCGGGCGCAACAGGAGCGTCACGCCCCGCGCACAGGGGACGTCACGCGTCGGCGTCGAAGGAACGCAGCAGCGCGACCATGCGCAGATCGTCGGGATCGGCGCTCGCGTCGTCCTCCGGCACCAGGTCGATGGCCTGCGGCGTCTCGAGCAGCAGCGGAATTCCGCGGGTCCGGGGATCGGCCAGCAGCCAGCGGAATGCGTCGGCACCGATCGCGCCGTCGCCAATCAGCATGTGCCGGTCCTTGTTCGATCCGAGTGCGCCGAGGCTGTCGTTCAAGTGCAGAAAACTCGGCGGGTCGCCGCACGCCGTCTCGAACGCATCGAGCACCGCCATGCAGTCCGCCGGCGAGGCGCTGATATCGTATCCCGATGCAAATAAATGGCAGGTGTCGAGCCCGTAGCCGGCACGGTGGCGCACCGCGGTCGGCAGTGCGGCGAGGATCCCCGCGACCTCCGCCACCGTCCGCCCGATCGTGTTGCCGGCGCCGGCGCTGTTCTCCACCAGCAGCTTCACCGAGTCATCCACGGTCTCCAGCGCGCGCGTCATCGCGACCGCCACGCGCGCCACGCCGGCATCACGATCCTTGTCCGTCGCCGCACCGGGATGAAAGCACACACCGCGCACCTGCAACGCCGTGCTGCGCTCCAACTCCTTCGTCAGCGCGGTCGCTGCACGCTCCCACTTCTCCGCTTCAGGCGTCGCGCAATTCAGCACGTAGCCGGCGTGCACGATCACCGAGTCACGCGCGATGCCCGCCTCGGCCAGCGCGGCATGAAACGCCACGATGCGTTCGGGCTTCACACTGACTTTCTCGTTATAGAACTTGGGAACTGCGCTGAAGATCTGCAGCGCCGTCATGCCCGCATTGCCGGCGCGGCGCGCCGCCATCGGGATGCCGCCAGTGTCGATCGTGTGCGCGCCGATCAGTCGAGGCATGGTCGAAATCGTGAAAGGTCAGCGGGGAACGATACGCGCACGACGCAGCAGGAATGCGCGACCGGATTGCGAGTCTTCCGTCCAGCCGACCCACAGTTGCGCGCCTGCAAGGCGCACGATCTGCGGTGCCGAGGCCTGCTGCGACCCGGTGCTGACCGGAATCAGTCGTGCCGTCTGTTCGAACAGATGTCCGGCGGTGAACGACATGCTCATGGCGATGCGACCAAGCTCACTGTTCGGATCCTCATACACCACGGCCACGGTGTCACCGCGGCTCGCGACGGTCAGGCTCGCAGGCTTCTCGCCGTAGACGATCGCCAGAGGACGTTCGAAGTGCGACGCGCGCATGTCCATCAGGTGCGCATAGAAAATTCCCGGCCCTTCCGGCGCCACCATGTAGTAGCCCACGTGCACGTAGCCGTTGACGCTGTCGACCGTGATCGCCGGTGCCGGACGGGCGCAGCCGAGGAGCGCCTTGTCCACCGAATCGATCGTGACGCGCCGCATCACCGCGCCGGCCGTGTCACGCTGCTCGGACATCAGCACGGCGCTGCTGTCGGGGCGGATCTGCCACCACGCGGACCAGATCGACCCCCGGACCGCCGCCGCGTTCATCCACGAGCCCGGGCAGGCCCCGGCGACCGCGGACGCTCCGCTGATTGCCGCAGAATCGGCGATCGCGTGACGTGCGACGGAGACCTCCGGCGTCGCGCCCGGCGCCCAGCGGGCGACGTAGCGCACCGTGGTGTCGGCGCCGGCAACGATCGGCGACGGCGCCTGCCAGTCCACCGGCGGCTGATCCCAGGTACAGCCGGCGAGCACCACCGACACGAGCAGGAAACGACGAAGCACAGGCATTCCTGAATCTACCCTGACCGGTCGCGGACCCTGCGCCGCAGGAGACTAGCTTTGCGGGACGGGCCTGCCGTGCACCACGCACGCGTCCGTGCCCAACTCCACTCCGCTCAGCCATGACGCCACCGATTGTCGCGCCTGTTGGCGCCTCGCAATTCGCCGGCTCGCGCCGGATTCCCGCACCGGTCAACGAGCCGGTCAAGAATTACGCCCCGAATTCGCCGGAACGGACGGAGCTCCAGTCGCGGCTCGTGAGCATGGCGGCGGAGCGTGTGGAAATTCCGCTCGTGATCGGCGGTCAGCGCATTCACACCGGCGACACCGGCTCGCAGGTGATGCCGCACGCGCATCGCCATGTCATTGCCGATTTCCACAAAGCGTCGCCAGCCCATGTGCAGGCGGCGATCACGGCCGCCGCCGATGCCGCCAAGGAATGGGCGGCGTGGAGCTGGGAGGATCGCGCTGGCGTCTTTCTGAAGGCCGCTGAGCTGCTCACGACCACGCGCCGTCAGAGTGTGAATGCGTCGACGATGCTCGGGCAGTCCAAGACGGCACATCAGGCCGAAATCGACGCCGCGTGCGAGCTGATCGACTTCTGGCGCTTCAACGCAGAGTTCGCGCAGCAGATCTACGCCGAACAGCCGGTGAGCAGCAGCGCGACGTGGAACCAGTCCGACTACCGCCCGCTGGAAGGGTTCGTGTACGCGGTCTCGCCGTTCAACTTCACGGCGATCGGCGGCAACCTCGGTGGTGCACCGGCGATGATGGGCAATACGGTCATCTGGAAGCCGGCCGGCACCGCGATGCTGTCGGCGTGGAACGTGTTCCAGATTCTCGAGGAAGCCGGCCTGCCGCCGGGGGTGATCAACTTCCTGCCCGGTGATCCGGGGCCGATCTCGAATGCGCTGCTCACCCACCGCGATCTGGCCGGCGTGCACTTCACCGGCAGCACGACGGTGTTCAACGGCATGTGGGAAACCATCGGCCGCAACATGGGCAACTATCGCAGCTATCCGCGCATCGTCGGCGAGACGGGCGGCAAGGATTTCATCGTCGCGCATCCGTCGGCGGATCCGATCGCGCTCGCCGTCGCCATCGTGCGCGGCGCCTTCGAATACCAGGGGCAGAAGTGTTCGGCCGCGAGCCGAGTGTACGTGCCGAAGTCGTTGTGGGCGACGGTCCGTGATCAGGTCGGGCAGATGGTGAGCGAGATCCGGGTCGGCGACGTCCGCGACTTCTCGAACTTCATGGGCGCCGTGATCGACAAGCGTGCGTTCGACAAGCACACGCAGTATCTGGCGCTGGCGCACAAGGAATGCGAAGTCGTCACCGGCGGCACATCGGATGACAGCATCGGCTACTTCGTGCAGCCGACGCTCGTGCGCACCGATGATCCGGGCCATCGCATGCTGAACGAAGAAATCTTCGGCCCGATCGTGACGGCGTATGTGTACGACGACGACAAGTGGCTCGACACGCTGGCGCTGGTCGATGCGACGAGTCCGTATGCGCTCACCGGCGCCGTCTGGGCGCGTGAGAAGCAGGCCGTGCTCGACGCCATGTCGGTGCTGCGCAACGCGGCCGGCAACTTCTACATCAACGACAAGCCGACAGGTGCCGTCGTCGGGCAGCAGCCGTTCGGCGGTGCGCGTGCCTCCGGCACGAACGACAAGGCCGGTTCGAAGATGAACCTGCTGCGCTGGGTCAGTGCGCGGTCGATCAAGGAGACTTTCGTGCCGCCCACGGAGTGGCGCTATCCGTTCCTGGCGGAATAGTCGCTCATGAGCAGCGACATGCAGTTCGTGCCGTACTTCACGCTGGATGTGTTCACGGATCAGCGCTTCGGCGGCAATCCGCTGGCCGTGGTGCTCGATGCGCGGGGGCTGACGAGCGAGCAGATGCTGCAGATCGCGCGCGAGTTCAACTACTCGGAAACCACATTCGTGCTGCCGGCCGAAACGCCGGACACGACCAGGCGCGTGCGCATCTTCGTGCCCGGCGGCGAAGTGCCATTCGCTGGCCATCCGACGATCGGCACTGCGATCGCGATGATTTTCAGCGGCGACGTGCCGGTCACCTCTGATGAACTGCACGTCGTGCTCGGCGAGAATGTCGGACCGGTGCCGGTGACGGTGCGTCTCACCGATGGCGTGCCGACGTGGGCACAATTGTCGGTGGCGCAGCTGCCGGCGGAAGAGCCGCCGATGGATCGCGATGTGGTTGCGTCGATGCTGGGGCTCAGTGCCGATGACATGATGACCGCCGACGGCTATGCGCCGGCGGTAGCGTCGTGCGGCCTTCCGTTCCTGATCGTGCCGCTCGCCACACGCGCTGCAGTGTCACGGGCGCGCATCGATGACGCGGTATTCGGCCGCACGCTGCGCGGCACGTCGTGCGCGATGGTGATGGTCTTTGCGATGGTGGACGATGTGCCGGGTGTGGACGTGCACTGCCGCGTGTTCTGTCCCGACGACGGCGTGCCGGAAGACCCGGCAACCGGCAGTGCGAACGCCGCCCTTGGCGGCTACCTCGCGACGCGCACACCGCGCACTGGCACGCTGCGCTGGGTGTCACAGCAGGGCATCGAAATGGGCCGACCGTCGCGCCTCGAGATCGAGGTCGACAAGATCGCCGGTGGCATCACGGCTGTGCGCGTGGGCGGCAGTGCCGTGCTGATGATGGAAGGCCGGCTCCGCGTCGGCTGACTCGAGTCTGCTGGCATCGGGAACTGCAGCTCGCGCAGAGACGCAGAGACCGCAGGGAACGACAACAGCAGGAACATTGAAAAGAACGGTTCACAATGGCTGGTTCCGACGAGTGTCTTGCCGTTCTCTGCGATCTCTGCGCCTCTGCGCGAGGCGCCGTTCGCCAGGCCCCTGAAGGCCCGAAGTCCGCGTACTTCCGCGTCTCCGCGCGAGCCGCTGTTGCCCTTGTCGGTGTCGTTACAGATCTCGACCGATCAACGTAGTGCGTCATCAGCCGCGCAGATTGCGCAGATAGCGCTCGGGATCCGCCAGAAACTCGCGCGTCAGCCGCACATGATCGGTGCGATCCCACGGTACTTC
>JBBRLZ010000016.1:0-74906 GCA_038231095.1 Gemmatimonadales bacterium | reverse complement strand
GATCGCGCGCCAGTGCGCGTGCGATGGCGGCGCGCTGCTTCTGACCGCCACTCAGGTTGATGCCACGTTCGCCGAGAATCGTGTCGTAACCATCGGGCAGATCGACGATCGCCTTGTCGAGCTGCGCGACGGATGCGGCGCTCCGCGCGGCGGCTTCGTCGTTTCCGCCGTAGGTGAGGTTCGCCATGATACTGTCGCTGAACAGCACCGTTTCCTGCGGCACGTAGCCGATGGTCGAGCGCAGGTCTTCAAGTGGCAGCGCATCCACCGGCACACCGTCGATCAGGATCTGGCCTTCCTGCGGATTCCAGAAGCGGGGCACGAGATCCATCAGCGCGCTCTTCCCGCTGCCGGTCGCGCCGACAATCCCGACCGTCGCCCCCGCCGGCACGGTGAACGAGATGTGTCGCAGCACCCAGCGCGGCGTGTTGCCGTCGCTGACCGGATAGTGATAGCCGATATCGCGGAATTCGATCGAGCGCCCGCGGCCGCTGTGTGCGGGAAGCGATTGCGCGTGCACCGGAGAAACGACGCTGGCGGTGGCCTCCAGCACGTCGCTGATACGATGCATGCTCGCCGCCCCGCGCTGGAACAGGTTGATCACCCAGCCGAGCGCAATCAGTGGCCAGGTGAGCATGCCGAGATACAGTCCGAACGCGACGAAATCTCCGACGCTGATCTCGCCACGCAGCGTCGCGCCGCCGCCGATGCCAAGCACTGCGACCGCGCCGAGACCAGCGAGCGCCTGCAGGCCGGGTTGCATCAGGCCGTAGAGTCGCGCGAGGCCCATGTTGCGCTTCAGGTATTCGTCGTTCAGTGCCGCGAAGTGCGCTTCCTCGGCGGCTTCCTGCCGGAAGGCGCGTACGATTCGGGCGCCGCTGATGTTCTCCTGGGCGTGAGTCGTCATGACGCCGAAATGCTCCTGCACGGCTTCGAAACGCTTGTGGATGAGCGAGCCGAGCACCGCCATGACGATCGGCAGCAGCACCATCGGCAGGACGGCAATACCCGTCAACTGCGGGCTGATACGCAGCATGAACACCAGCGCGAAGAGGCCGCCGGCGAAGGTGTTGACCAGATACATGATCGCCGGGCCGGCGACCATGCGGACCGCCGACAGGTCATTGGTCAAGCGCGCCATCAGGTCGCCGGTCCGATTCCGACCGAAGAAACCGGCGTCGAGCGTGACCAGATGACGGAACATTGCGTTCCGGAGGTCGTATTCAACCCAGCGGCTGATGGCGTTGAGTATGTTGCGCATCTGAAAGCGGAGCACACCGGTGACGAGCGTGATCGCGACCATCGCGGCCGCGATCGACCAGAGCTCATGCGGTGGGGCGTTGGCTTTCAGGTCATCCACTGCGCGTCGGAGCAGCCACGGAATGGCGCTCGCGATGGCGCTCGAGACAACGACGCACGCCAGGCCGAGGGTCATTCTGCCCCGGTACACGCGCACGAAAGGCACAAGCGCGCGCAATGCACGCAGACTGCTGGTACGAGGCTTGCTCATCAGGCTGGTAAGCGCCGTTACGACGTAAGCACAGACGTCACCGCGCGACCATCTGCACAAGGAGATAACACATGCGATCGAATGAACTTATGCCCCGACTGACCCTTCCGCTGACTGCGGCAGCCCTTTTGCTCCTCAGCGCCTGCGGGGACAAGAACAAGGCGGCTGATCTGCCACCGGTCGTCTCCCCGACGACGGCGGCCGCAGCAACGAACGCCATGCGTGATTCGGCCGCCTCGGTCGAAGTGGTCCCGCCCGCGCCGTCGAACGCCGAAGCACCGCTGGTCGATGGCCGCTCGCCCGTGGCCGTTGCAAAGCCCACCGTCAGGAAGCCCAGGCCAGCGCCGTCCCGTCCGAGCACGGCGTCGGGGAGCGGTGCTTCCAATACGCCCGCGTCGTCACCGTCCGGGTCCTCGCGCTCGTCGGGTACCGTTGCCGCCGGCACGAATTTCAGCGTCAGCAACGGCGCCAAGCTGTGCACGAACACCGCACAGGTGGGTGACAGGCTGACGGCCACCACGAACTCCGCGGTCAGCGCCAGCAATGGCGTCTCGATCCCGGCTGGCGCCCGCGTTGGTCTTGTCGTGACGAAGGCGAACACATCGTCGCACACCGGGGAGGAAGCGCTCCTCGGTTTCGATGTCCGCAGTCTGACGTTCGGTGGCGACACCTACACTGTGTCGGGCAGCGTTTCGACCGATGCGATCGTCACGGAGCGTAAGGGCGGCGATGGCAAGAAGGTCGCGATCGGTGCCGCAGCTGGTGCGGTGATCGGCAACATCATTGGTGGTGGCAGCCGCGTGCAGCGCACGGTCGTCGGTGCAGCGGCCGGTGGTCTGGCCGGCGCCGCAACCGCCGCCGTGACGGGCGATCGTTTCGCCTGCCTGCCGGAGGGTGCCAATCTCACCGTGCACCTTGGTAATGCGCTGACGGTCAAGAACTGATCCGCCGCTGACAGGGTCCGTTCCGCGCCCCACTTCGCGTGAGAACGGATCCGATGCTCGACACCGGAAGGACAGAAATCATGCGCGCCCGTGTCTGCTCCTGCAGATGCGGGCGTGTCTGTTCCGGGAACGGGCGATGAAGAAACGGTGAATTGCCGGCTCGGTGCCGCAGCAGCACTCGGCGGGGAGTTTGGTTTCGACCGGCGCCGAGTAAACCGTTCGCGGCGTGCCAGCGTCAGAAGCCGGGTGATGGGCGTCCCTGCCCGCACCCGTCGTGCATCACGTCCGCCCGAAACTCGTGCGTCTTCGTTCTCTCCTAACGCTGTGTGTCGCGCTCGTCGCCACGCTTTCGGCCGCGCCGCTGCAGGCGCAACAGCTGGACGTGATCCGCGGTCTGATCACCGGTCCCGATTCGCTGCCGATCAGCGGCGCTCGCGTGACGGCGACGTCACTGTCGGGCAACGTGAATCGCAGTGCGCGCACCGATACAAAGGGTCGTTTCACGATCACGTTCCCCGGCGGTGACGGCGACTATTTCATCACCGTCGCCGCACTTGGCTTCGGGCCGAAGCGTTTCGAGGTCAAGCGCACCGCCGATCAGGAAGTGCTGCTCGCCGATGCGCGCCTGTCGCGCGCGATCAATCAGCTCGACGAGGTGCGCGTGGTCGGCGATCGGCCCAAGACGACGCGCGACGATCGCACACCCGACATCGGTGGCAGTGAGCGCGCGGTCACCGGCGCGAACGTCGCGGCTGGAAGCGCTGGCGATCTGGCGGCGATGGCGGCGTCGCTGCCGGGCGTGCAATCGGTGCCGGGCGCGAATGGCGACCCCTCGGGCTTTTCGGTGCTTGGCCTGACACCCGATCAGAACAACACTACGCTCAACGGCCAGAACTTCGGCGGCAGCAATCTGCCGCGCGACGCGGGTGTCCAGTCCTCGCTGTCAACGTCGCCGTACGATGTCTCGCGCGGCGGATTCAGCGGCGGTCAGTTCCAGTTGCGCACATCGGGCGGCTCGAACTTCAGTTCCCGGACGATGAGCCTGAACGTCGATGCGCCGGCATTGCAATTCACTGATGCCGCGGCGCGCGCGCTCGGGCAGGAATTCTCGAATGTTTCCCTCGGCGGGCTGATCGCCGGACCGCTGGTGATCGACAAGGCGTTCTACACACTCTCGTATCAGCTCGGCCAGCGCAGCAACGATCTGCGCACGCTGCTCAACACGGACGCGGCCGGTCTTCTCACGAGTGGCGTTGCACCCGATTCCGCGGCCCGGCTGCTCGGCATCCTGAATCGACTCGGCGTGCCGGTGACGCCAGCCTCGAATCCGCAGAGTCGCACCGGTGATCAGGGCTCGCTGTTCGGCACGATCAATCTCGCGCCGCCAGGCGCTCGGTTCGGGCAGGCGTTCACGTTCACCGGTAACGCGTTCTGGAATCGTACCTCTCCGGCGAGCGGCTCGGTCACCGAACTGTCCGCACACAGTGGCGAGCGCACGAATTGGAACGGCGGACTGTCGGGCAGACACTCGGCGTACTTCAACAGTGGCATCCTCACCGAGACGAACCTCAACCTGAACGCGTCGCGGAATTCCGGATCATCGTTCTTCGATCTGCCGAGTGGCACGGTGCGCGTCAATTCGCCACTCGCCGATGGGACGAATGGATTGCGCGTGGTGTCGTTCGGCGGCAATCCGTTTCTCGGCACGTCATCACAGAACATCAGCGCCGGGCTCCTCAACACTCTGTCGTGGTTCTCGCGCAACAGCAAGCATCGCATCAAGCTCACCAGCGAGCTGCGGCGCGACCTGTTCCGTCTCGATCAGACGACCAATCGCTTCGGTTCTTTTGCGTTCAACTCGCTCCAGGATCTGGACGCCGGCCGCGCCGTGTCGTTCACGCGCCAGCTGTCGCCGCGTGAACGGAGTGGCGGGATGGTCGTCGGTGCGGTGTCGCTCGGCGATGCGTGGCGCAAAAGCACCGATCTGCAGATCCAGTATGGTGTGCGGCTCGATGCGAATCGGTACGACCGCGGCCCGGCCGAGAACCCGGACATCGCACGACTGTTCGGCACCAGCAATGCGGGTGTCCCGAATCGTGTATACGTGAGCCCGCGTGTCGGCTTTTCATGGACCGTGGGTACGGCGCCGCAGATTGGCGGGTTCGATGGCGCGGTGCGCGGACCACGCGCCGTGATTCGCGGCGGCATCGGCATCTTCCAGAATCTGCCGCAGGCCACATTGCTCGGCGGCGCGCTGGACAACACCGGCCTGCCCGCCGCCATCCAGCAGCTCGGTTGCTTCGGGACCGTCGCACCCGTGCCCCAATGGGGGGCATGGCTCGCAAATCCGTCGTCCATCCCGCAGGTCTGTGGCGATGGGACGGTCACGTCGCCGTTCGCGAACGGCGCACCGAACGTGACCCTGTTTGCGAACAATTTCATCGCGACGCGCAGTCTCCGGTCCAACCTCCAGTGGAACGGGCCGATCCTGCAGAACCGGTTCAGCGCGAGCATCGATGTCACGTACTCTCGGAACATGAACCAGCCCGGCGCGGTCGATCTGAACTTTGCCGGCACACCGCAGTTCACGCTCGGCAGCGAAAGCGGCCGTCCGGTGTTCGTGCCATTGGGCCGCATCGATCCGCTCACCGGGGCTGCGGCGCCGCGCGATTCGCGACTGAGCCCGTTGTACAACGTCGTGAACGTCAATCGCTCCGACCTGCTCAGCGAATCGCGCCAGGTGAGTCTGCGCATTGCACCGGCGAACTTCAGCTCGGCGCTGATCTGGAACGTGTCGTACGTCTACGGCAACGTGCGTGAGCAGTATCGTGGATTCCAGAGCACCGTCGGTGATCCGCGCGACATCGCGTGGTCGCGCTCGTCGTTCGATTCGCGACATCAGTTCCAGTACACGCTGGCGTACAACTTCTTCGATGCGGTGCGCGTGAACTGGTTCGGCAGCGTGCGCTCGGGCAACCCATACACGCCGATGATCGGGGGCGACGTGAATGGCGATGGGTTGAGCAACGATCGCGCGTTCATCGTCAATCCTGACAACACGGCCGATGCCGCCACCGCGATCGGCATGCGTACACTGCTCGCGTCGTCGAGGGGCGATGCGAAGGAGTGCCTGCTGCGCCAGCTCGGGACGCTCGCCGGTCGTAACAGTTGCCAGGGAGCGTGGACGCAGCAGGCCTTCCTCAGCATTTCGTTCAATCCGCTCAAGCTGCGCCTGCCACAGCGCGCGACGATCTCGCTGCAGGTGAACAATCCGCTGGGCGCGGCGGATCTGCTGCTGCATGGTTCGAACAACCTGCGCGGATGGGGACAGCCGGCGCAGCCCGATCCGACGCTGCTCTACGTGCGCGGCTTCGACGCGGCAGCGCGACGATACACGTACGAAGTCAATCAGCGATTCGGTGCCACACGGCCGGCGTTCTCGGCATTCCGGCAGCCCGTCACGATCACAGCGATGATGCGTTTCGATCTCGGCGCATCGCGAGAGCGACAGGTGCTCACGCAGCAGCTCGATCGCGGTCGGCGCACGCCTGGCCAGAAGGTCGCGGAGCCCATGCTGAACGCGATGTACGGCACCGGCGGCGTGACGATCAATCCACTGGCGCAGATTCTCCGTCAGACGGATTCGCTGCAGTTGACCGCCGTGCAGGCGGACAGCATCGCAACTCTGAATCGCATGTACACGATCCGGCAGAGCGCCATCTGGGCGCCGATCGTGAAGGAGTTTGCGCGGCTCGACGACACGTACGACCACGACCTGGCGTACGGTCGCTACAAGAGGGCGCGCGAGGCGTCGATCGATCTGCTGCGCACCATGGCGCCGGATATCCGTGGCCTGCTCACCGCGGATCAGCGGCGCAAGCTGCCGGCGATCGTCGCCAGCCACCTCGACGAGCGCTATCTCACGTCGATCCGGTCCGGCACGATGGGCGGTGGCGACTTTGGCGGCTTCGTCTCCGGCGGCATGAACATTCCGCAGGGTGGCGGAAATACCATCATCATCCGATGATCACTTCTTCTCACGGCTTCCCCATGTCTGCAGCATTCATGCGAATAATCCGCGCTCGTACACTCGGCGCACTCTTGATCGCGACGCCGTGTGCCACCGGTGCGGGGGCGCAGTCGTTGCCGCCGGTCCGCCCGCTTGGTGCCGTGGTTCGCATCTCGCCGACCGACGTGTTCGGCAGTGTCTCCGCCGTGCGTCCGTTGCCCGGTGGCCGAGTGCTCGTGAATGACCTCGTGCGGCGCCAGCTGTTGCTGCTCGATTCGACCTTCGCCACGCAGGCGGTGATTGCCGATACCACCGCGGCGACCGCGAATGCGTACAGTGGTCGCACCGGTGGACTGATCCCCTATCGCGGCGATTCGACGCTCTTTATCGATCCCCAGTCACTGTCGATGCTTGTGATCGACGGCTCGGGCAAGGTCGCGCGTGTCATGGCCGTGCCGCGACCGAATGATGCGCAGTTCATGGTCGGAGGTCCGTTCGGCACGCCCGGCTTCGACAGCAAGGGCCGCATCGTCTATCGCGGCTTCACGCGTCCGAACCTGCCGCCACCGCCGAGCGGCAACGAGCCGAGCACGGCGCCGCGTATTCCGGAGCAGCCGGATTCGGCGCCGATTCTGCGCGTCGCGCTCGCCACGCGCGCACTCGATACGGCGTCCTTCTTCAAGATTCCGAAGGCGCGTGCGAGCGTCGTGCAGACCGAACGTGGCATGTCGGTGACGATGATGATGAATCCGATGCCGGTCGTGGATGACTGGACGCTGTTGCCCGACGGCACGCTCGCCGTGGTGCGTGGCGCGGACTATCACATCGATTGGCTGGCACCGGACGGTTCGCGCACGAGCACTGCGAAAATTCCGTTCGAGTGGCAGCGACTCAGTGATGAAGCGAAGCAGACCTTCCTCGACTCGGCGAAGGTGGCGATGGAAGCCAATCGCGCGCGCGCTGTGGCCACGAATGGTGGCGGCAACATGACGATGGCGGCCCCGCCGGCGGGTGGCGGTGGTGGCGGCATGATCGTGATGCGCTTCGATGGGCCGGGGGCGCCGAGTGGCGGAGCCGGTGGAACTGGTCCGGGCGCCGGTGGCGCACCGATGTCGATGCCGATGCCCGCGATCAACATGGTCCCGCCGAGTGATCTGCCGGACTATCGACCCGCCTTCGGCACTGGTGCCACGCGCGCCGACCTCGATGGCAATCTCTGGATCCGCACGAGCAAAGTCGCGAACGGTGGCCCGGTTTACGATGTCGTCAACCGACAGGGCGTCTTGATCGACCGCGTCTCATTCCCGTTCGGGAGAGTCATCGCCGGCTTCGGCCCGGGCGTGATCTACATGGGTGTGCGAGACGACAAAGGCGCCCGCCTCGAACTCGCGCGCATGCGGTAGCGCGCGAAGTTCGGAGCTGTTTCCGCGAAAAAGAGCCACGAGCGTCTGCGTCGCTCGGGAGTTGTGCGGGATGCAAAACTGTCTATCGCGACTGAAGCCGCTGGCAGTTGTGCGACCACGGAGTTCGCCGTTTCCGCAACGCGAACGAAGGGTTCAGTACCCGACCGCCGCCCCGAACGCACGCGGCTCGGAGACGCCGTGCCAGCCACCCGGTACGCGGCGTATGGCGTTCACGTTCGCGATGCCGCCAAGGAAGTCCACCTTGTGCCCCATCGCGCGCAGCGAATCCACGGTCGCCATCGGGAAGCCGTTCGTCTCGAGGCGCGTTTCATCCGGCAGTGCCTGATTGTGGATGCGCGGCGCACGCATTGCATCGGCGAGCGGCATGCCGAATTCGATCACGTTCAGGATCACCTGACTCGTGGCCGAGATGATGCGCGGGCCACCCGCGGCGCCGGCGACCATCTGCACCTTGCCCTGCGCGTCGAGGACGACCGTCGGCGACATCGCCGAGAGCATGCGCTTGCCCGGCTCGATCTTGTTCGCTTCGCCCTGCACGAGCCCGAACATGTTCGGCTTCCCCGGCTGCACCGCGAAGTCGTCCATCTGATCGTTCATCATGAAGCCGACGCTGGTGAGATAGACGCCGCTGCCCCACGAGTTGTTGAGCGTCGTCGTCGTCGCCACCGCGCTGCCCTCGCCATCCACCACCGAGTAGTGCGTCGTGTGCATGTTCTCGGCCATCTGCTGCGTCACCGCCGGCGTCGGTGTGGCTTTCGCCTTGTCGATCGCGGTGTAGAGGCCCTGCGCGTACGTCTTGCTCGTCAGCTGCGCGATCGGCACCGGGTAGAAATCCGGATCGGCGATCTTGCTGTTGCGATCGATGAACGCACGCTGATACGCGCTGGTCAGCAGGTGCAGGTACGCCACGCTGCCGAAGGCCGGCATGTGTGGTTCACGCTCGAGGATGTTCATCGTCTCGGCCATCGTCACACCGCCGGATGACGACGGCGGCATGCCGACGAGCGTGTAACTGCGATACGTCCACACCAGCGGCTCGCGCCAGCGTGCGGTGTACTTCTCGAGATCGGCCTTCGTGATCACGCCACCACCACGCTTCTCTTCTGCCGCGATGCTGTCGGCGATCCAGCCGTGGTAGTACGCATCGCTGCCGTCGCGCGCGATCGCGTCGAGTGTGCGCGCGAGGACCGGCTGGCGGAACGTCGAACCGATCGATGGCGCGGCATCGTGCGGCAGGAAGACGTCCTTGCCGGCGAAACGCACCAACAGCGCGCGACTGCGTGTGATGCTCGTGTGCAGCCCCGAATCCACCACGAAGCCATCGCGCGCCATGCGGATCGCCGGTGCCATCACCTGCGCGCGCGTCAGCTTGCCGTACTTCTTTTGTGCAGCGATCAGGCCCGCCACCGCGCCCGGCACGCCGCTCGAGCGCCAGCCGATGATGCTGCCATCGGTCGTGCCATCGGGCTTGAGATACATGTCCCGCGATCCCGCCAGGGGCGCGACCTCACGATAGTCCACGACTTCGCGGCGGCCGTCGGCCATCTGAATCACCATGTAGCCGCCGCCGCCGATGTTGCCCGCTTCCGGCCAGACCACCGCCAGCGCAAACCCGGTCGCCACCGCCGCATCCACTGCATTCCCGCCCAGCTTCATCACCTCGGCACCCGCCGCACTCGCCAGCGGGGCATTGCTGCTCACCATGCCGTGCTCGGCGAATGTCGCGGGCTGGTTCTTCGCGAACCGCCAGCCGTCGGCGAATACCACCGGATTCCGCCGCACCGAGTCTTCGCGCGCGCCGGCATCCGGCCGGGCAACGGCCACCGGCGCCGGTGCGGATGTCGCAGGTGGAGCAGGGTGCGATGAGCGGCACGCTGTCGCCAGGGCGACAGCGGCAATGGCCAGCGACGACCGGCGGAGAAGGGCTGAGGCAACCATACGGCGGGACCAGAGTGAGGAGATCGAGCGGGCGGAGAAAATCTGGAGGCGGATGGCGGCACGATCCCGCCATCGTCAGCACACCGGGCTGACTATCTTTGCCCGACCCGAAGCATACCCGGGCACTCGTGAGGCCGACAGCGCGGCTCTCCCCGCTCCCGGTCGTTCTGTCTCTCCGCCACCGCTTGTGACCGCCGACATGCCCGCGTTTCGCGATTCGAGGGTCACCGAGCAGCGTAATCCGCGCTCGGTCGACATCGATCTCGCCACGCCGCTCGAGATCGTCGACATCATTACCGCAGAAGACGCCGGCGTCGCACCGGCCGTCGCCGCACAGCGCGCCGCGCTGGCGGCCGCGATCGGCGCGGCGGAACGGGCACTGCGTGCCGGTGGTCGCATCGTCTACGCCGGCGCGGGCACCTCCGGGCGGCTCGGTGTGCTCGATGCAAGCGAGATTCCGCCGACGTTCGGCGCGGACTTCGGCCTCGTCGTCGGCTTGATCGCCGGTGGCCCGGCGGCGCTGCTCCGCGCGCAGGAAGGTGCGGAAGACAGCGCGGAAGGTGGCGCGCGCGATCTCGACGCGATCGAACTCACACGAAACGATTTCTTCGTCGGCATCGCCGCCAGCGGCACCACGCCATACGTGCATGGCGCGCTGCGTCGCGCGAAGGCCATC
Organism: Gemmatimonadales bacterium; assembly: GCA_038231095.1. Taxonomy (GTDB): domain Bacteria; phylum Gemmatimonadota; class Gemmatimonadetes; order Gemmatimonadales; family Gemmatimonadaceae; genus JACMLX01. The sequence goes on along the minus strand of JBBRLZ010000016.1, from coordinate 64,405 downwards.
GGCGCGACGACCGGCATGATCGCATGCACCGCGCTGCCCCCCGCGATTCTCGATGCGATCGACATCCCGATCGTGATCGTCGTCGGTCCGGAAGTCGTCACCGGGTCCACGCGCATGAAGTCCGGGACCGCCACCAAGCTTGCGCTCAACATCATCAGCACCGGCGCGATGATCCGCATCGGCAAGACGTTCGGCAATCTGATGGTCGACCTGCGCGCCACGAACGCCAAGCTCGTCGATCGCAGTGAACGCATCGTGGCGGAGATCTGTGGTCTGCCGCGCGATGTCGCTCACGAGGTGCTGACGCGCGCCGACGGGGTCGTGAAGCGCGCAATCGTCATGCACCTGCTGCAGGTGGACGCGGCGGCGGCGGACGACGCACTGTCGTCGGCGAATGGCGTGGTCCGCCGCGCGGTGTCGATCGAGCCGCCACCGATTGCCGGTGAGACGCACTGATGGCCCTCGACGCGCCGCTCGCCGACGCACCGATCCTGATCGGCCTGATGTCCGGCACCTCGCTCGATGGCATCGCTGCGGCCGCCGTGCGCTTTCATCGCACCGCCGATGGCGACCGGCCCGAGTTGATCGCATTCGAATCGATCGCCTACACGGCCGACCAGCGCACCCGACTCGCCGCCGGCATGGTGCAGGGCACGGCGCAGGCGTTCTGCCGACTGCACGTGGACCTCGGCAACTGGCTCGCCGATGCGGCGGCGATCGTCATGCAGCGCGCGCGCCTGACGGCCCACGACGTCGCGGCCGTCGCGTCGCACGGCCAGACCCTCTGGCACGAACCCGGACACTCCACGTGGCAGATCGGCGACGCGTCGGTGATCGCCGAACGGCTCGGCACGCGCGTGATCCACGACTTCCGCAGTCGTGATGTCGCGGCGCAGGGGCAAGGCGCGCCGCTCGTGTCACTGGCCGATCTCCACCTCTTTGCCGCCCGCAACGGCTGGCGTGCGCTCCAGAATCTCGGCGGCATCGGGAATGTGACGGTCGTGCCGCCGCGCGGGATCGATCTGCCGACCCTTGCCTTCGATACCGGACCGGGATGCGGCGTGATCGATCGCGTGGTCACGGCACTCGATCCGGCGCAGACGTACGATGCCGACGGGCGCATCGGTGCGGCCGGCATCCCGATCGAGGCGGTACTCGAGCCCCTGCTCGCCGACGAGTGGTACACCCGTCCGCCCCCCAAGAGCACGGGCCGCGAGAAGTACGACGCGCCGTTCGTCGCCGCGCTCGTCGCGGCCTGTCGCACCACAGGTCGTGACGTTCGCGATGAGGACATCGTCGCCACGGCGACAGCACTGACGGCGCGTACGATGGCGCTCGGCTATGACCGGTTCGTCCGTGGCGACCTGCACGACGTGGTGTTGTCCGGTGGTGGAGCACGCAACCCGACGTTGGTGCGCATGATCCGTGCAGCTCTGCCATTGCGCACGGTGCGTACCTTCGATGAACTCTTTTTTGATGGCGAGGCCAAGGAAGCCGTGGCTTTCGCGTACATCGCGCTTCAGCACTTACGTGGACTTCCCGGGAATGTCCCGGCGGCGACGGGTGCCGCTGGACCGCGGATCCTCGGAACCCGCACGCTGCCATGACCGGCCAAGAGCGATCCTATGTCGCCGACCCAGCCGCCGACGCCCGACCGGCGCACACACGATGAGCCACCTCCCTCTGGTGGCGGCCGCCGCATGAGCGATGCAGCCTCGTTGTGCATTGCGGCGATCCGCTGGGACCCCTCCCGCGGGTACGGCGACGCGCGTCCGCACATCGACGCGGCGTTGCGGATGGGTGTCGGCGGATTCACGCTGTACGGCGGCACGCCGGAAGCGGTGCGCGCACTGACGCGCGATCTCCAGCAGCGCTCCAAGACACCGCTGCTGATCGGCGCTGACATGGAGCGCGGTGCCGGACAGCAGTTTGAGGGCTCGACCGGCCTGCCCCCCGCCGCCGCCATCGCCTCGCTCCGCGATCGCGATGCAGTGCGCCGTGCCGCGCGTCATACGGCCCGTGAAGCGCGCACGATGGGCGTCAACTGGAATTATGCGCCGGTCGCCGATCTGGATGTCGAACCGCTCAATCCGCTCATCAACACGCGCGCGTTCGGATCCCAGCCGAGTGAAGTCGGGGACTACGTCGCGGAATGGATCGATGCCTGCCAGAGTGAAGGCGTGCTCGCCTGCGCCAAGCACTTCCCCGGGCACGGTCGGACGATCGAGGATTCGCACCTGACGTTGCCCGTCGTCAGCACACCGCATTCCGTGCTGATGCAGGATGATCTGTTGCCGTTCAAGTCCGCCATCGATGCCGGCGTCGGTTCGATCATGACGGCGCATGTGGCGTACACCTCGCTCGACCCGAGCGGGGTCCCGGCCACGCTCTCGCGCGAGATCCTGACCTGGGTGCTCCGTCAGCGCTGCGAGTACGAGAACCTGATCGTCGGCGACTCCATCAACATGCTCGGTGTGTTGCAGGGCATCGATGAAGGCGAGGCCGCAGTGCGTGCGATTCTCGCCGGCTGCGATCTGGTGCTCGCGCCGGGTGATCTGCAGAAGACGGTGCAGGCGCTCGAAGAAGCGGTCGCCGAAGGGCGCATCGAACGCGATCGGTTGCGCCTGTCGCTCCGTCGCCGCCTCAAGTGGGCGCAGTGGGTGTCACCCCCGAACGACTATCGCCGTCCGTCCGGGACCGACGTGCTCTGGTGCGCCGGTCTCGCCGATCGCGTCCTGCAGGTCGTGCGTCCGCTCACGCGCGGCATCCGCGCACCGATCGAACTCTGCTCGCTCGACAGCGATGCCCGCGGTGGCGACATGCGCACACCGCGCGCGGCACTCATGAACACGTTGCGGCAGCTGAGCATCGATGCGCGGCCGTCCGAGCGGTCCGATGGGCCGAGTCGCGGCACCGTGGTGATCGCGGCGTTCGGTGAACCGACCCAGGGCCGTGGCTCGCTCGAAGTCGCTCCCGACGTGCGTGACAACGCGTTGCAGCTCTATGCCGACGCGAAAGCCGCCGGTCGCGATGTCGTCATCGTCTGGTTCGGGCATCCGCGTCTCGCCGCAGCATTCGGTGACGAAGCGCCATTGGTCGTGGCGTGGAGCGGTGATGCGTGCATGCAGTCCGCCGTCGGTCGCTGGCTCGCGAAGCAGCGCAGCTGATTTGCTGCGAACTGCGGCGCGCGTTACGCGCGTCGGAGCGTGAAGAGCGTCAGTTCCGGCCGCACATCGAGGCGCGCCTGCAGATTGAACCCGACCCCGCGGCTGATGTACACGCGTCGCCCATCGTCGAGCGCGATCTCGCCCGACGTGTAGCGCTTGTTCTTCACTGGCATGATCGGCGGCGCCAGAAACGGCGAGCGACATTGACCGCCGTGCGTGTGCCCGGACAGCACCCAGCCGTCATAGCCGTTCCAGCGGGCACGTTCATCCATGCAGTCGGGGTTGTGGTTGAGCACCAGCGTCGGCGTGTCGCGCGTCCACGTCGCGAGCGCCTTCTCCGGCCGGGCAAACGGCGACCAGTAGTCATCGATGCCTGTGATCGCGAGTCCGTCGATCTCCAGCACCTCGTTGCGGAGCACGGTGATTCCCGCAGCGCGCACGCGTTCCACGATCGCGTCCGACACGCGCTGGTCGCGCCAGCGGAATCCGTAGTCGTGATTGCCGAGCACCGACACGGTCGCCATGCGGCCGCGCGGGAAGTGCGGCAGGTGTGCTTCCAGTTCACGCAGCTGGTCCGGCGCGCGCCACGAGACCCAGTCGCCGGTGAATGCAACGATGTCCGGCTCGAGCGCCGCGCCGGTTCGCCACACACGCGTCAGATAGTCGTTCGCGACGGGACCGATGTGCACATCGCTGAGGTGCAGCAGCGTCCTGCCGTCGAGCGATGTCGGGAGATGCGCGATTGGCAGGTCGCGGCGCGTCACCTCGAGCCAGAACGGTTCGATCCAGTGCGCATACGTCAGCAGGCTGGCGACACCGGCGCCCGACGACATCAGGAAGTTGCGGCGATTCATCGATCCCTCGGTCGCGGCAGGCGACCACAACCTGCAATCAGCGTGCGCCGAAGTTCCCGAATTTCCAGATTGCCCACGCCACCACGACCACGATCGCGAACACCGCCACGTACAGATACGCCTTGGCGGGATCGCGCGGCGGAATCGTGCTGCTGGCACCAGGGGTCTCCGCATTCGACATGCCCTGCACTCCGAGCGCCGGTGTCGGCGCGCGCGTCACCGCAGGCACCGCACCGCTCCGCATGCGACCACGCATCCGGTCCAGCGTCGGCACGCCGCTGTCGGGCAGCGGATACGTCTGATGGCCGATGTATCGTTGCAGCTCCTCGTGCTCCGGCATGCCGTCGCCGTCGAACGTGGCGACCAGCACCGTGATGTTGTCGTGGCCACCGTCGGCATTCGCCGCCGCGATCAACTGGTCGCACGCATCATCAGGATCGGAGCTCGCCGTCACGATGCGCGCGATGTCGTGCGCGCGCAGATGCGTCGTCAGGCCGTCGCTGCACATCACCAGCGTGTCGCCGCGCGCGAGCGGCTGCTGCGTGAAGTCGGGGCGCACCGTGCTGTCGGGCCCGAGCGCCTGAAGGATGATGTTGCGACGTTCGCTGACTTCCGCCTGATCCGGCGTCATCTCACCAGCCTCGATCAGCTGCTGCATCAGGCTCTGGTCTTTCGTGATCTGTTGCGCCACACCATCGCGCACGATGTATGCGCGGCTGTCACCAACCTGCGCCAGATACAGTGAGCTGCCGAGCAGGCCGGCGATCGTCGCGGTCGTGCCCATGCCGGCATGTTCGGGGTGCGCACCGGCATACGCGAAGATGCGATGATTCGCCGTATCGGCAGCGTCGCGAATCGTTTCGACGAACGTATCGGTGTCGCGCCCGACACTCTGCATCCACTGCGCGCGAAACGTGTCGAGCACCGCTTCAACCGCCATCGCACTGGCGATCTCGCCAGCGGCTGCGCCGCCCATGCCGTCTGCCACGACCAACACGACACCGCGCAGCCCAACGTCGATCAGACCCTCGTGCGATTCCGCATGAGTTCGCCCCGTCGTCAGATCGAGGTAGGCGAACGCATCTTCGTTGTGTTCGCGGGTGATGCCGACATCCGACATTCCGGCGAGACGCAGTCGCACGCCGGGGCGTGGAATGGGCGTCTCGGACGGCGTGGGGTGGCTCATGACTGGCACTGTCGTCGCGTGAAGAGGGTGAAGCCTGCGGTCCGGTCGCGAGTTCGCCCCCTCCGGGCAGCACCCGCGTAGAGAGAAGCTAGGACGAAGCGCATGAGGCGGTCAAATCGGAGGGTGCCCGAGCCGCACTATCTTTGATCATGCTACGCGTTCCGCTTCGGTCCGGTTTCGTGGTGTGTCACTCTGGCGCACTGCTGTCATGTCTCCTCGCGACAGGCTGCGCGAGCCGCCCGGGTTCCGGAATCGCGCCAGCGCCCGCCACTGCGGCGCCGAGTTGGCCAGCCATTCCGCGCGCCGACGGCCCGCTCGCCATCCGGATTCAATATCCCTCGCCCAACCAGGTCATCGCCGCCCGCGACTCGACCTTCCTCCTCGGCACGGTCAACCATGGAGGCGCGTCGCTCACGATCAACGGCGCTCCCGTCGTCGTCCGACCGAACGGCGCCTTCCTCGCCTGGGTCGCGATGCCGCCGCGCAGCCGCGCCCAGTTCGACGTCGTGGCGACAGTCGCTGGCACCGAGCCGCAGCGCACCTCGCTGCCGATCCGCCTACCGGCCGAGCGCGGACCGGTGGACGCTGTGCGGCCGCCGTACTTCGACACCACCAGCATCGCCCCCCGGGCCGCCGGCCTCGCGCTCCGCGACGATGAGCCGGTGCGCGTCTCGGTGCGGCTGGCTGCGGGGGCACGCGCGGAGGTCCAAACCCCAATCTGCGCGAATGCTGCGGCGTCGCCGCCCATTCCGCTGCTTCTACCCGATGGCAGTGAAACAGCGGTCCGTGAGCTGACCGCACGGGCGCTGCGCTGCGGCGCGACGTTGAGCGTCTTCGGTCGCGGCGACACGACACGGACGTCACGCCCGCTCCCGCCGATCCTCAACGGCGATTCGCTCGGCCTCGTGCGCATCGGCATCGCCTCCGCCGACAGCGACGCCGTCGTGATTGCACGGCCGATCCCGGGTGGCACCTACAAGTGGTTCCTGCTGCCAGGCACCGTGCTGCGCGCCACCGCGCGGCAAGGCGAATCCGTGCGCGTGCAGCTCGATCAGGGGCTCGACGTCTGGGTCGATGCCGATGCGACGACGCCGTTGCCCGCGGGCACCGTCGCGCCACGGCGCATCGTCAACAACGCGCGACTGGTGCCGGGCGATGGCTTCGTCGATCTGGTGCTGCCCATGAGCGCACGACCGGCGTATCGCGTCGAGGGCATGGGCCGGTCGCTGCGACTCACGCTGCACGGCGTGACCGGCAACACCGACATCGTCTGGTTCCAGCGCGCCGATTCGCTCGTGCGCGACGTCCAATGGACAAACGAGTCCAATGATCGTGCGGTGTACACCGTGCAACTGCAGCGTGAGGCGTACGGGTGGTTCGCGTTCTGGCGCGGCGATGCGTTCGTGTTGCGCATGCGGAGAGCGCCACTGATCGATGCCGCGCATCCGTTACGCGGCTTGAAGATCGCCGTCGATCCGGGCCATCCGCCGGTCGGCTCCACCGGCCCGACGGGCTTGTATGAAGGCGTTGCCACGCTGGCCGTTGGTGAACGCGTACAGCGCCTGCTCACCGAGCGCGGTGCAATTCCGTTCATGACGCGCTCGTCGGCCGCGCCGGTACCGCTTGGCGACCGGCCCGTGATGGCGCGCCGCGCCGATGCACAGGCCTTCGTGTCGATTCACCTGAACGCGAAGCCGGACGGTGTGAATCCAAATCTCAACAACGGCAGCGGCACGTACTACTTCCACCCGAACAGCGCGTCGCTCGCACGGGCGATTCAGGCGCGTGTTCTGGCGCGACTCGGCTTGTCGAACGAGGGCACCTGGTTTGACAACCTGGCTGTCGTGCGTGGCCCGTGGATGCCGAGCGTGTTGGTCGAAGGTGCGTACGTGATCGTACCCGAGCAGGAAGCGGCGTTGCGCACGCCGGAGTTTCAGGAGGCGTATGCGCTGGCGATCGTCGAAGGGCTGGAGGCGTGGTTCGCCGCGCTGGCGGTCGAGCAGGGGCGGCCGTGAGTGACGCGGCACGTAACGACGCGGCGGCGGGCAACGCACGAGCGTTCCGGGGCCCGCCGGCCGTCCACGCGACGGCGTTCGTCCATCCGCGCGCTTCCGTCTGTGGCACCGTGACGCTCGGCGCCGAGGTGAGCGTGTGGGGCGGGGCAGTGATCCGCGGTGACACGGAGCAGATCACGATTGGCGACGGCTCGAATATCCAGGATCTGGTCGTGGTCCACGCCGATCCCGGCGCCCCGACCACCGTCGGTGCGCAGGTCACGGTCGGCCATCGGGCGATCCTTCACGGTTGCCAGATCGAGGACGATGTGCTGATCGGCATGGGTGCGATTCTCCTCAACCGGTGCCGGATCGGGCGCGGGAGCATCGTCGGCGCGGGTACGCTCGTGGCCGAAGGCGTGGTGATTCCGGCAGATTCGCTGGTACTCGGCGTGCCCGGGAAGGTGGTTCGGGCGACCACGGCTGAGGAACGGGACCGGATCGCACGGTCCGGCGCGACGTACCGCAGGCTGGCCGTGGAGCACCGTGAAGGGCAGGTGCGCTACCACCCCGTCTCGTAACGGATCAGTCACCGGGCGGGGCCTTTCTGGCCCGCCACCACGGACGATTCGGAGGCTTGCCTGGTCACACGCGCCCAAACCGGTTGGGTCGGCCTCGGCGGTGGAATCCGGGCGACGTGTCTCGGGGCAATCTCCACCGATGTTGACGGCTGTGGATTGTGTGGAAAGCCTTGGTCCGCCGGTTTCGTGATCAACGCTGGAACCGTCCAAGACATTGTCGGATATACTCTTACAGAGTTTTCGTCGGATCAGCGGACCGGCCTGTCCGCGTCAAAATGTTTCGGTGCAGGCGTCGGGATGTGGATCGAAAAACAGTACAAATGTGATCCGAGAGACGCTAAACTGTTGCTCCGATGGGTGTTTGCGGAACGCTGGCGCGGACTCACGAAGGGTCGTACTGTCCTGCTCCGCGCTGGTTGCCCGTCTGTTTCGATCCGGTCACGCCGCGCTCCGTCGTTGCTGGTCCCTGAAGGTCCGTGTCGTACTCAATGTCCCGCAGCAAGTCAGGTGAGGTACCGCTGCGGGGGAGTTCGTGTCCCTGTCGATGGGGCACGAGCGAGACGGAGGGGTATCAGGAAGGATGGGGTTGGGTGGTCGGGCGGACGCAGAGAAGCTGGATGGCAACGCAGGCGGGACTCTCATGAATGATGCGACATCGCAGGACCAACCACCCGTGGGGACGAACATGACGACGGTGTATTACCCGGATTCTCTGGCGTCGATGATGACGGCAGCCGCAGACAAGGCGGTGCGCAAGCGTGACGGACGTGCGGCCGATTGGGACCCGGAGCGGATCGTGCGCGCGATTGCGCTCGCGTTCTTCGCGCAGCGGAACAAGGGCGCCGAGAACCCGAACCGCGACAACCAGGCCAAGCATTACGGCCTGAGCCTGATGGATCATGCCGAGGTGCTGCGCATCGCCGGTATGGTGATCAATACCGTGGAGCTCCGGGCCACGCGCGGCGTGAAGCCGTCGGTGGAGGAGATTCAGGACATCGTGGAGATGATGATCGCCGGCGCCGGCCACTTCGACGTTGCGAAGAGCTACGTGCTCTACCGTGCCAAGAAGTCGGAAGCGCGCATCGCCAAGCATGGTATCAGCGGCATCAGCGACTACATCGCCATGTCGAAGTACGCGCGCTATCGCGAAGACCTCGGCCGCCGCGAGCTGTGGCCCGAGGCCGCCAAGCGCGTGTTCGACATGCACCGCAATCGATTCGCCGCGATCCTCAGCAACGAGGCGTTCGGGCTCGATCGCACGCTGGGCCAGCTGATCGACGCGGCCGAGGAGGCCGTGCGCGACCGCAAGGCTCTGCCGAGCATGCGCTCGATGCAGTTCGGTGGCGACGCGATCGAAGTCAACAACGCCCGCATGTACAACTGCACGTTCGGTCACATCGACAACGTGAAGAAGTTCAGCGAGGCGCTGTGGCTGCTGCTGAGCGGTACGGGTGTGGGCTTCAGCGTGCAGAAGCAGCACGTCGCGCGGCTGCAGCCGTTCCCGCTGCGGGCCAGCGCGGAGGACCTGCCGGTCAAGCACTTCACCATCCCCGACACGATCGAGGGCTGGGCGGACGCGATGCAGGAACTCGTGATGTCGTACTACGAGGGCGCCTACGTCGAGTTCGACTTCTCGGAGATCCGGGCCAAGGGTGCCGTGCTGCGCACCAGCGGTGGTCGCGCGCCGGGCCATCAGCCCCTCAAGAAGGCGCTCGAGAAGATCCGCGCCGTGCTCGATGCGATTCCGGGCCGCAAGATGCGCCCGATCGAGGCTTACGACATTCTCATGCTCGCCGCCAGTGCGGTGATCAGCGGTGGTATCCGTCGCTCGGCCACGATCGCGCTCTTCAGCGCCGATGACGAAGAGATGGTCAACGCCAAGACGGGCGAATGGTGGAAGCACCAGCCGCAACGGCAGCACAGCAACAACAGTGCGATGCTGGTGCGCAGCGATGCGACGAAGGACGAGTTCATGTCACTCTTCAACGCCATCCGTCAGTTTGGCGAGCCGGGCTTCTACTTCACCGAGAACGCGGACTACGGCGCCAACCCGTGCGTCGAAATCGGTCTCGCGCCGTCGCTCGTCGTGGATGACACCGTCAAGACGAAGCTGGAAGCGTATGGCTACAGCGAGCCGGTCGCGGTGGGTGACACGATCAGCGGCTGGCAGCACTGCAACCTGACGACGATCAACGGTCGCATGTGCGAGACGCCGGAAAGGTTCTATGAGTTGTGCACGGTCGCCGCGACGATCGGCACGCTGCAGGCGGCCTACACCGAGATGGCGTACCTCGGCCCGATTACTCGCGTCATCAACGAGCGCGAATCACTGCTCGGCGTCAGCATCTGCGGCATCCTCGAGCGCCCCGACGTGCTCCTGAATCCGGCCGTGTTGCGCAAGGGTGCGGAGACCTGCGTGATGACGAATCGCGCCGTCGCCGAAGCCATCGGCATCCAGCCTGCCGCGCGTGTGACGTGCGTCAAGCCGGAAGGCACTGCCAGCCTGTTGCTCGGCACGGCCAGCGGCATTCATCCGCATCACGCAAAGCGGTATTTCCGTCGCGTGCAGGCGGCGCGTACGGAGCCGGTCTATAATTTCTTCAAGTCGTGGAATCCACAGATGACCGAGGTGTACGGCATGAAGGCCGACACCACCGACGTCATCACCTTCCCGGTCGAGGCCCCCGAAGGCGCGATCCTCAAGAAGGACATCGGCGCGCTGCAGTTCCTCGACATGGTGAAGCTGGTCCAGGAGAACTGGGTCGTGCCCGGCACGGCGCACGAGAAGTTCAACCCCGGCCTGCGTCACAACGTCAGCAACACCGTCACGGTGAAGGATGGCGAGTGGGATGCGGTCGCCGATTTCATCTGGGACAACCGCGCATTCTTCACAGGCGTGAGCATCCTCCCGGCCAGCGGCGACAAGGACTACCCGCAGGCGCCGAACGAGGAAGTGACCACGGCTGCGGACATCGCGAAGTGGAACGGCCTGTCGTACGCGCCGGTGGACTATGCGCTGATGAGCGAGGCGGCGGATTACACGTCGCTGAAGGAGACTGTCGCCTGCGCTGGTGGCGCGTGCGAGATCTTCTGATGGCGTGATGGGGTTGCGGTTGCAGGGCAGGCGGGGACTCCGGGTGGCGGGGTCCCCGTTTTGCTTCTGCGCCAGCACGTCCTGGTGCGCACGCCTGACTCCACTCGCGCACGTCAGTGGCCGTACCTCACCGCGCGCGACACCTGCCATTGTCCTTGTGGAAGTTGCTGGGCAGCTTAGCTATAGACTCAACTCGACCACAACACGGAGGTCTGGCGTATGCGTGCTGCTCGTTGCGTCAGCTGGCTGCTTGGCATCTGCGTCCTGACACCGCCCAGCACGAAGCTTGGCGCGCAATCGACGGTGGCGGTGGGCGGCGCACCGATCTGCCCGGCCGGCCGCGCGCCCTCAACGGATTCCGCGATCGTGACGGTGACGGTGAACGCGGGCACCGCCTGGAACAGCCGGAAATACTCCGACACCGAGCGTCAGCTGATCCTCAACTACGCCGACGCGATCCGGCAGCACTTCGTGATGCCGAAGTCGCTGGGGGCGGTGCCGACGCTGGCGGAGTGGACCCATGTCGCGTGGGGCAGCGAGCCGACGCACTACAGCGCCGTAAGCGGCAGGCTGGTGTTGGTGGTGAAGCCCAACGGCCGGCTGCGTGAAGCATTCTGGCAGGAGGTGCCTTTCTCCACGCCGCTCGCGACCGCGTTCTACCGGGCGACGATTGAGGCGGACACCGCCCACGACTTCGAAGGAATGCCGGTCGCCGAGGCACGCACCGTGGATGACACGCTCGTCGTCCAACTGCGCACAACGGAAAACCCGTCTCCGGCGACCGATCTGCCACTGATGCGAGCGCAGGTCGTGTCGTACATCGCGGCGACCCCGCCGACCGTACTCAAGCGCGGGCCGCTCTATTACCCGACGAGTTTGACCTACTCGCGCGTGACGAACGAAGGCGAGATGCAGGTGGTCGTTGGCAGCGACGGCAGAGCGATCATGCCCGCGTCGCAGATCACCCGACTCGAGTGGCGCGACTTCGTTTCGACGATGCGGCGCGCCGTGGAGGGTTCGGTGTATCACCCAGCAACGAGCAACGGGTGCGCCGTGCCTTCAGTCATCGTGCAGCCATTTTCGTTTACCATTCGGGATAGCAGATAGTCGCGCGCAACGACGTCGCCACGTGTGACGCGGTTCTGGTGCTCGCGGCGCAGTGATATCGAGTCCGCGTGACCATGAAGCGAGTCCTGAACGGAGTGTGTTGTGCAATGCTGCTTGCGCGAGTCCCCGCGCTTGCAGCACAGTCGCGCATTCCAGCGGACACGCCGATCTCGTTCCGCATCGGCGAATCCGTGTCGAGCGACACGTCGATGGCGGGCCGCGTATTTCATGCGGTGGTGATTGCTCCGGTGTATGTGGGCGATCGTCTGACGATCGCGCCTGGCACGAAAGCGTTCGGTCACGTGCTGCGCGCCGGCCGCGACAGTGCAACCCGCTACATGCTCAAGCTCGCGTTCGACTCGATTGCCACCGCCGGTGGTACCGTCCCGGTGTCCGTACGCGTTACGTCGGTGGACAACGCACGAGAACACGTTGACAGTGCGGGCTGTATTGTCGGTGGCGCTGCGGTACGACACGTCCACTCCAAGCGCACCTGGAGCATGATGGCACTCGGGCTCGTGCACCCCGTCGCGGCGGCCGCACTCTGGAGCGCATCGACGCTCGGTGTGCATGAGCGTGATGCGCGAATCCGATATCCCGCCGGCACTGACGTCGCGACTGTGCTCACGCGAGACGTCGCAATCCGACCAGTCGCGCTGCACGCCGCGTGGACCGCCGTGCTGCCATCAGATGTGCTGCGGGCACTGGTTGCGCTGTGGCCGGTGCATGCGAGTGCAGAGCGCGGCGTAGTCGACGCAGATCCCATCAACATCGCGCTGGTCGGCGACAGCGCGACGATCGTCCAAGCGTTTCTCTCAGCCGGCTGGGACATCGCGGCGCGTATGGGGATGAAGGCTGACGTCGCGACATTCATCCGTGCGTCGGCGAATCGCGGTTATGCGAACCAGCCGGTCTCCACGCTGCTGCTGGATGGCCGCGCGCCGGACCTGGTCTTCGAGCGCGTGACGAACACGATGGCCAAGCGCCATCACATTCGGCTCTGGAAGTGGATCGACCGCATCGATGGCGCGTCGGTCTGGCTCGCGAGCGCGTCGCACGACATCGGCATCGAGTACCTGAGGGATCGCCGCCACTTCACGCATCGCGTCGACGCGGCCATCGACGCCGAGCGCGACAAAGTGGCGAACGATCTGTGGGCCGCGGACTGTATTGCGCAGCGCTCCGATGTGCCACGCGCGTTGCCGATGGCCCTGCACGTGAACGATGGTCGCGACCTCGTCATGACGGACGGCGACGTGATCGTGCTCCGCCTGCGCGCAACGTGTCACGACGATTCAGCGCGCACACCTGGCAGTGTGCGCTGACGACGCGACGATACACGCACCGCGGCGCGTCGCACGAGTGCGTTCGCCACTCGAACATGAACAAAACATGAACAGTGTGCGACCAACGCGTCAGTGGGACGCATCGCGTCACCGCGCCTCTGCACAAGGGCGAGCCACGGCGATCAGCGCTCACGGCTCGCGCCCCGTATCGGGGCGATAGGTTTGTCGCACAAAGCCTGCGGCGCCGCTGCCGCCCCCAGCGTTCTGCACACCCAAGGAGATCACGCGTGACGTTCACGCTTCCGCGTTCCGGTGCCATGCGTGCCGGCGCCCTCGCCCTCGTCGGTCTGCTGCCGGTGGCCCTCTCGGCACAAGCCACGAAGCCCGCAGCCACACGATCGGCCACAGTGCGCGCCGCACAACCGTTGCCGAGTGGTCCGCTGACGTTCGACTCGACCGTGTTCAACGCGCTGCGCTGGCGCGAGATGGGTCCTGCACGCGGCGGTCGTTCCGTAGCCGCGACCGGCTCCGTGCAGCGTCCGACCGAATACTGGATGGGCACCACCGGTGGCGGCGTCTACAAGACCAGCGACGGCGGTCAGAACTGGGCTGCCGTGAGCGACGCTTACTTCGGCGGCACCATCGGCGCGATCGCGGTCGATCCGCAGAATGCCGACCAGGTCTGGGTTGGTGGTGGTGAGACCGACATCCGTGGCAACACGGCCGGTGGCGACGGTCTCTGGAAGACACTGGATGCCGGAAAGACCTGGACGATGCTCGGCTTCAAGGAAGAGCACATCGCCGCGATCCGCATTCATCCGACGAACAAGGACATCGCGTGGCTGGCGGTGTTCGGCAATCCATTCAAGGCCGGCAACACGCGCGGTGTGTTCAAGACAACCGACGGTGGCAAGACGTTCACGAAGGTGCTGTTCGTGAATGATTCCACCGGTGCGATCGACATCCAGGTGGATCCGTCGAATCCGGACATTCTGTATGCCGCCACCTGGCAGGCGTATCGCACCTCGTGGTCGCTGTCGTCAGGCGGTCCTGGCAGCGGCATCTACAAGTCCACCGATGGTGGCATGTCGTGGACCGATCTGCGGAAGTCCGGGACCGGGCTCCCCGTTGGCGCAATGGGCAAGGTCGGCCTTGCGATTTCACCAGTCAAGCCGAGTCGTGTGTGGGCGATCATCGAACACGATTCGGGTGGCGTCTATCGCTCGGATGACGCGGGCGCGACGTGGAGCTACATCAACCGCGATCGGAAGCTCCGCCAGCGTGCCTGGTACTACTCGAACATCGTGGCCGATCCGAAGGACACGAACACGGTCTACGCGTTGAACGTGGGCTTCTACCGATCGAAGGACGGCGGTCGCACGTTCCGCGAGCCGCTCAACGTGCCGCACGGCGACAACCACGATCTGTGGATCGCGTCGAACGATCCGAATCGCATGATCGAAGCGAATGACGGTGGGGCGACGATCAGCACGAATGGCGGCAAGAACTGGACGGCGGAGGCCTTCCCGACGGCACAGTTCTATCACGTCGACACGAGCAACGAGTACCCGTATCACATCTGCGGTGCGCAGCAGGACAACTCGACGCTCTGTGGGCCGAGCAAGGCTGAAGGGCGCGTCAGCCTGTCGGATTGGAAGGACGCGGGTGGTGGTGAGTCAGGCTACGTGACACCGCATCCGACGAAGCCGTGGATCATCTTCGCCGGCAGCTACGGTGGCCTGCTGACGCGCAAGGACATGCGCACGGGCTTCGAGCGCAATGTGACGGTGTATCCAGTGAATCCGATGGGCTACTCGTCCAAGGACATCGCGGTCCGCTTCCAGTGGACGTTCCCGATCGTGTTCTCGAAGCACAATGCGAACGTGATGTATGCCGCCGGATCGAAGCTCTTCCGCTCGATCAACGAAGGCGAAAGCTGGACGGAGGTGTCACCGGAACTCGCACGTCGCGATCCGAAGACGATGGAAGCCTCCGGTGGTCCGATCACGAAGGATCAGACCGGCGTCGAGACGTACGCGCTGATCTTTGCGTTCGACGAATCGCCGGTGCAGCAGGGCGTGCTCTGGGTCGGCACCGACGACGGTCTCGTGCACGTGTCGAAGAACGACGGGAAGACGTGGGAGAATGTGACGCCGCCGGGTATCGGTGACTTCACGCGCATCTCGATCATCGAGCCGTCGCATTACGCCGCGGGTACCGCCTACGTCGCGGCGAATCGCTACCAGCTTGGCGACAAGCGTCCGTTGATCTACAAGACGACCGACTTCGGTAAGACGTGGACGTCGATCGTGACGGGCATCGGCGAGGAGCATTTCGTGCGCGTGATCCGTGAGGATCCGGTGCGTCGTGGCTTGCTGTTCGCCGGCACGGAACGCGGTGTGTACGCGTCGTTCGACGATGGAATGAACTGGCGTTCGCTGCGTCGCAACCTGCCGCTGGTGCCGGTGCACGATCTGAAGATCAAGGACAGCGATCTGATCGCCGCAACGCACGGCCGGTCGTTCTGGGTGCTGGACAACATCGCGTCGATGCGTCAGTTGACGCCGACGGTCGTTGCGGCGCCGGCGCATCTGTTCAAGCCGGATGACGTCGTGCGGGCCGACTTCGGTGGTGGCTTCATGGCACAGATGGCCGAAGCCATGGGAGGCGGCGGTGCCATCGGTGCGAATCCGCCGGGCGGCGCCCGGTTCCAGTACTGGCTGAAGGACGCGAACCAGACGGTGAAGTTTGAATTCCTCGATGCGGCCGGCAAGGTGATCACTGGCTTCACGAGCGATCAGGATCCGGAGACCGCCGCCGATTCGGTGCGCCTCGAAGGCATCAAGGCCGCTGCGGTCGATTCGATGACCAAGGCTGGTATGGCGCGGGATTCGGCGGTGAAGGTCATCGCCGCGAAGTACGCCAGTCCGGCCGCCGCGATGGCAGCGCTCGACTTCGACGAGATCATGATGCGCACCCCGCGTCCGACGCGCGTGCCTAACAAGAAGGGTATCAACACCTTCGGCTGGAACATGCGCTACCCGGATGCCGCACGGTTCGACGGCCTGATCATGTGGGCGGGCTCAGTGACGGGGCCGATGGCACCTCCCGGCGCGTACAGCGTGCGCATGACGGCAGGCAGCGTCGCGCAGACGTATCCGTTCCGCCTCAAGCGCGATCCGCGTGGTGACGCGACGGACGCCGATCTGGCGTTGCAGTTCAAGATGCTGATGGCCATCCGTGATCGCACGACCGACGCGAACATGGCGGTGCGCACGGTGCGCAACATGCGCTGGCAGGTGGCCGATCGCGCGCCGAAGCTCACCGGTCAGCCGTCGATCGAGTTCCAGTCGCTGGCGAACGATATGATGACCGAGCTGACCACGAACGAGAACGAAGTTTATCAGACGAAGAATCAGAGCTCGCAGGATCCGCTCAACTACCCGATCAAGTTGAACAACCAGATCGCGGCACTGGCGGGCACGGTGGGTGCCGGTGAATACCGTCCGACGGTCCAGGCGCGTCAGGCATTCGAGATGCTGAGCGGCAAGCTCGAAGTGCAGCTCACCGGCATGAAGAAGAGCCTCGACTCGCATCTCCCGCGCATGAACGCCATCCTCCGTGCCGCGGGCCTGCCGGAACTCGCGCCGAGCACGGAAGAGATCAAGAAGGATCGCCCGAAGATCGCGATGTAGGCACACCGCAGGACGTCACGAATGCACAAAAGCCGAGTCCGCATTTTGCGGCTCGGCTTTTGTCATTTCACACCAACGAGCGCTCGGCGTTCGTCACCGCGACATCAGTTGTCGCCTACTTGTGCTGCGGCTGGCCTTTGAAGAGGGCAGCGTACTGGCCGTAGCCTTCGGCGTCGAGCTTGTCCACCGGGATGAATCGCATCGAGGCGGAGTTCATGCAGTAGCGAAGCCCCGTCGGCTTCGGGCCGTCGTCGAACACGTGACCGAGATGTGAGTCCGCACTGGCGCTGCGAACTTCGGTGCGCGTCATGAAGAATTGGCGATCCGACTTCGTCTTCACGTTGCCCGGCTCGAGCGGCTTCGTGAAACTCGGCCAACCCGTGCCCGACTCGAACTTGTCGAGTGAACTGAACAGCACCTCGCCCGACACCACGTCGACGTAAATGCCGGCTTCGTGGTTGTCCCAGTACGCATTGCGGAACGCGCGCTCGGTGCCTTCGTGCTGCGTGACTTCAAACTGTTCCGGCGTCAGACGCGCGCGGAGTTCGGCTTCAGTGGGCTTCACGAATCGGCGGGTGGTGGTCACGGATGGTGTCCTCGTCGTCGGCGCCGTGCGAGCCTGCGCCTGCGCGACGAATGGAAAAGCAATGGTGGCAGCAATCAGAACGGTATAGCGATGCGAAGTCATGAATTCACTCGAGGTTGATACGCTGGCAGTACCGCACGGCGGCAGCTCGGTCACCGGCTCGTGACGCAATCCGCGCTCGTGACAGACATAGTCGGCACCGCCGCCCTTCGTTCCCACGGGCGGCGGATGTCTGCAGTGGCCGCGGTGATGCATCTGTTACGTCACGAACGTGGCAGTGGATCCCAACCGCGTGCGGAATCGAGGGCACCAGAGCCCAGCTGCGAGCGAACGGTGTGCGCCGTCCTGACCGGTTTCAGCGGCGCGGCGCTCGACGGCAGGCCGGCGCGTCACCGAGTCTGCAGGCTCTGGTGAACAACTCCTGCGCGTGTGCCGTGTCGCGCGGCACGCCACGACCCTGACGGTGTGCGATCGCGAGATTGACGCAGCCTGCCGCCACGCCGCCATCGCAGCCCTGCGTGAAGAACTTCGCGGCGCGCACTGGATCCTGCGGCACTCCACGCCCTTCGGCGGTGAGTGTACCGAGGTTCACACAGGCCACGAGCACATTCTGCTGACAGGCGCGCGTGTACAGCAGCGCCGCGCGACGCGGATTCGGCGTGACACCGCGCCCCGATTCGAACTTCGTGCCGAGATTCGTGCACGCTGCGGCGTCCTTCGTTGCGCAGCCCTTCGTCAGCAATGACGTGGAGCGCGCCGCATCGGTGCCGATGGTCGTCGTCGAGTCGGTCAGCGTACCGAGGTTCACGCAGCCGCGCGTATCGCCCTTCGTGCAGGCGCGATCGTAGAAGGTCGCCGCCAATGCGATGTCGCGCGTGATGCCGGCGCCGGTTTCGTACATGTACCCGAGCGATGTGCACGACTTCGCGTCGCCGGCGGTGCACCCCGTACCATAGAGCGCGAACGCCTTCGACGTGTCCGGCGCGACACCGCGACCCTGACGGAGCATCCACGCGGTCTGGCCACAGGACCGTGCGTTCCCGGCACGACACGCCTTCTCGAGAAAGCTCGTGGCCCGCGCCGTATCGGCAGGAATCGGCTTTCCGGCGAGCAGGAGGTACGCCATGGTCGTGCACGAGCCTTCCTTCCCCGCGGCGCAGTGCGCCTGAAGAGCGGTCGTGTCAGGCCCTGTTGCAGTATGCTGTCGAGCCTTCTTCTGAGCGCCTGCCGCGCTGGCTACACACATCAGAACGGCGAGTCCCGAGACCACAACGCTGATCGGACGAGGAAGTCGATTTGGCCCGGGAGATGAGCGCATCAGATGAGGGACGGCTGTGGCGGAACGTTGCGGCGCGACGGACGGTTGATGCGCGAAAATGTATCCTCGGTCTCGCATCGGGGCGGCTCACAGCGAACTCTGCTTCATACTCGACGCCCGCAGCGAACGGCCGAGTCAGAACGCAAGCATGCGAGTGACTTTGAGAGCCACGGACCGTTCGTTCTTCGCCCATGATTCGGTGTCGCGGCGGTCGGTGTAGACCAGGAACACGTCACTGAGCGGCGCCCAGCGCCAATTCAGGCGGGCGTTGGTGCTGAAGGCGCGCGTCTGCGTGTTGTACTGCACGAAAGCGCTGCCGAGCAGCGTAGTCGACCAGGCGTAGCGCATGCGCATGCCCGCGAGGTTCGCCACGAAGTCGCCCGTGGCAAGGGACACGGCGCTTCGCTGGTACGTCGTCTCGATCACAAGCGATGGCGCCACGCGCCACGTCACGCCGCCACCGACGCTGCGGCGTGATCCACTGTAGAAGTCACCAATGGTCGCATTCACCGTGCCGAGAATCCGGCTGCCGGGAGCCATCGTGTATTTCATTGTGCCCTCGCGCCATGCATAGGCGCCCGGCGCCACGGTGCGTCCCGGGACGAGCGTGAATGTCTGCTCAATGCGGTCGAACTGATCGCTCACGACCATCGACAGCAGGGCCTCCGACTTGAGTGCCACATCCAGCCCGCCGGAGATCGTACGCGTGTCGAGCTGTGAGCGCAGGTCGGTGATGTAGTCCACCAACACGTACGGGTTCAGCTCCGCCACCTTCGGGATCTTCGGCCGGGGATGGGCGCCGATCGTACCGTAGAACTGCTGGAAGTTGCGGCGACGAACGAAACCGATGCCGGGGGCGAAGGCTTCAGACACGCGCTTCAACATCACCGAATTGTCCCACAGCTTGCCGCGATAGGCCACCTGAGTTCGCGCTGCGCTGCCATCCTTCGTCGTGCCGGGCGCATCGCTGCGCGCAGCATAGGCGTTGACGATCGTGTTGGTGCCGAGCCGCAGATTCGCGTCGGCACCGATGCTCCGGTTCCAGATGTTGCTGTCGGTGGCGGCGCGATTCTGCAACAGCACGCCGATGTCCGACTTCCCGAACAGGTTCCGTCGCGCGCGCAGCACGCCGAAGTTTTCGGCCGGCGCGTTGAACGCGCGCTGTGTCTGCATGTCGAGCGCACCGACGTCCCACTGGCCAACGCGGCCGGTGAGTCGCGCGCCGCCGACGATCGGAATCGGACGACCATCGGCCGTGAGTCCGATCTGCCGCGAGTTGAAGAAGGTGAAGTCGCTGGGGCTCGCGCCCATGCGGTAGTTCCGCTCAGACACGTCGCCAAACTGGAACGATCCGGAGTTCTCGATGAAGAACTCGCGCCGCTCCGGGAAGAGCAGCGAGAATCGCGTCAGATTCACCTGCTCCTGATCCACCTCCACCTGCGAGAAGTCGGTGTTGTACGTGGCGTCGAGCGTGAGTGACGGCGTCACGCCGTATTTCAGGTCCACGCCCACGTCGCCCCGCGAGCCGAGCGCCGATGCGGGCACCTGCGCGCCGGTCGAGTTGCCCGCGACGGCGTACGGCTTGAGCTGCAGGTTGCGCCCGGGGCGCAGGCTGTCGAGGCCCGTCATCGTGCCGGCCTTCGACATGCGATGGATCCGGTACTGCCGCTCGAGCGGTGCCCAGTACGAGGTCTCGCTCGTGCGACGAACGCGACGAATGAAATTCATGCCCCAGTCCTGCGGCGAGCGCGACGCATCGAAGCGCAGTGTCCGCAGCGGGATCTCCATCTCGACCGTCCACGACGAGTCGCCAATCGAGGTGCGGATCTTCGTCACGCCCTCCCACGCCTCGACGATCGTGCGCGAATCGTTGTAGGTCTGCTCGTCGCGCAGCGCACCGGCCGGATTGACGATGAACAGGAAGCTGTTCCGGCGATCCTTGAACGTGTCCAGGGCAAGGCCGAACAGGTCGCTCGTGCTGGACGTGAAGTCGCGTTCCTTTCCTGCGACGATCGCCTTCTTCGGCTCTGGATCGTACATCGTGGCGCCGATGTAGAGGCGATCGGCATCGTACATCACATGCACCAGCGTCTGGAAGCGTGCTGGATAGCCGGTCTGCGGCAACTGCTGCACGAAGTTTGTGATCGCCGGAGCCTGCGACCACTCGGCCTCGGTCAGGTGGCCGTCGATCACGGGCCGCGCTGTCGTGCGAAACGCCGGCACACTGGGCCGCGGCGCCGTCTCCACGTTGATCGGCTGCGGCGCGGACGGCGACGCCGGCGCGCTCTCCGCCTGCTGCGGCCCGCGCGCCGGTTGCGAGGGCTGCCCGATGGCGCGCAACGGTGTCAGCCCCGCGCTGACTGCGAGGAGAAGGGCACAGATGGGATGCTGTCGGCAATTGGGCACAGGCCATACTTACGACTGACCCGGCCGGAACGCTGTCGGCGCAGCTACCCGAGGCGGACTGCGGCCAGCCCCGATTCGATTCCGCGCTGGATCAGCGGCAGGTCGTCGCCGAATGTCGTGCGCCAATTGCTGAAGGCTGCACGCGCGCCGCGGTGCCCGGCGTAGGCGCCCGGCGTGAGGAACACGTCGCCCTGTGCCGCGACGACGGCCAGGACCTGCGCCGTCATGTCCGCCTCGTCACGGCCGCGGAGCATTGCATCACTGAGCCGGAACGGCACGATGTTGAGTGTCACCGGCGCAAGGAGATCGAGATCCGGATGTTCCACGATCCACGCGCCAAGGCTCCTTGCGCACGCGCAGCACTCGGCGACGATGTCCGCGACGCCTGACCTCCCGTACGCCAGCAGCGACGTCCATACCGGCAACGCACGGAATCGGCGGGAATTCTCCGGCACGAAGTGGAACGGATCAGGGAGCGCGCCGGCGGCGAAGAAGTACGACGCGGCGTTGTGGAATACCCGGCCCTGTACTTCGGGATGACGGGTCAGCGCGAAGCCGCAGTCGTACGGCACGTTGAGCCACTTGTGCGCGTCTCCGCAGATGGAGTCGGCCAGTTCGAGGCCGTCGAGCTGGTGCGCATGCGAGGGAAGCAGCGCGGCAAAGAGCCCGAACGCACCGTCCACGTGCAGCCACGCACCGTGCGCGCGCGCCAGTGCACCGATGGCGCGAAGGTCGTCGAATGCCGTGGTCGTCACCGTTCCGCTGTTGGCCACGATGATCGTCGGCGCGTCGCGCTCGGCCAGCGCCGCCTCGAGCGCACCGACGTCGACCTGCTCGGTGCCGGGAAGCGTGGGCACGACCTGCACGTTGCTGCGGCCAATGCCGAGCATCGACGCGGCCTTCACGGTGCTCGAGTGAGGCGCGCCGGAGAGAATGCGCAGGCCGCTGAGCGCGCCGGCGCCAGCGTCGGAGACGTCGATGCCACGTTGCTCGCCAAGCCACTGCCGACCTGTCGCGAGTCCGACGACGTTCGCCATCGTCGCACCGCTCACGAACCAGCCCTGCCACGATGTCGGTACGCCGAAGAGTTCGCACAACATCGCGATGGCCTGCCGTTCGATGGTCACCGCAGCGACGTTCGACGCGTCGGAGGCGTTGTTGTCCACGGTGCTTGTGATCCAGTCGGCGGCCAGCGCCGCAGGGGTTGCGCCACCCGTGACGAAGCCGAGGTAGCGCGGGCCCGCAGCACCCGTCAGCAGTGGCAGGACGTCGTCGCGCAGGCGGTCGAGCACCGCGGCGGTGCCGAGCCCCATCTCCGGCAGCGACACGTCGGCCACGCGCACGAGGCCCGGCTGCACGGGGCGCGCGGCGATGCCCGCGAGGAAGTCTTTCGCCAGCCCGGCCGAGACATCGAGCAGGCCGGGGAGGGCGAAGCGTTCGTCGCGTGGGGAGGAGGATCGACGCATGTGCGGTGGCAGAGGGTCCGGGGAAAATACGTGAATGCGGACGTGTGGCTCCGCATGGCACGCGGCGTATCACATCTTTCGCCGATATGGCTGCTCGCTCCACCCGATCACACAAGCCGGCGCACGCACGCGCCGCAACGCCCGCCGCTCGCGGCACGGTGTCGCTGGCGCGCGCCCTGTCCAAACTCGGACTCTGTTCCCGCTCCCAGGCGGAGGTCGCCGTGCGCGACGGGCGCGTGCGAGTGAACGGGCGCCGCGTCACCGACAGTAGTCGGCGTGTCGTGCCGGAGACGGATGTGATCGTGCTTGACGGAGAACGGGTGCAGGCTGCCACGCACACCTACCTGATGCTCAACAAGCCGCGCGGACTCGTCACGACGCGGACGGACCCGCAAGGCCGGGCCACCGTGTACGACTGTCTTGCTGATCCATCGCTGCCGTTCGTCGGGCCGGTCGGTCGACTCGATCAGGCGAGCGAGGGATTGCTGCTCTTCAGCAACGACACGCAGTGGGCGAACGCGATCACGTCGCCGGACGCCGCGGTCCGTAAGACCTATCACGTGCAGATCGATTGTGTCCCGGATGAGGCACTGCTCGCCGCAGTGCGTGCCGGGGTGACTGATGCCGACGGTCACACGCTCGCTGCCGTGCACGTCGAGACGCTGCGCAGCGGCGAACGCCATGGCTGGCTCCTGATCGAACTCGATGAAGGGAAGAACCGGCAGATCCGGCGTATGCTCGACGCGCACGGCGTGGCGGTGTTGCGACTCGTCCGCGTCGCGATCGGCGCGCTGGACCTGGGAACGCTTGCAAAGGGCGCATGGCGACACCTCAGTGCCGCGGAGGTATCGCAACTCGCACGACCGCGGGATGCCGCCACGCGGCCGCGCCGCACGCGTGGCGCGGGCTCCGGAAATGAGTAGCATTCGCGGATGCTTCAGACGCCACCGCAGGCACTCGACATTGCGCACACCATCCAGCAGGCCGTCGCGCCGGTCTTTCTGCTGTCCGGCGTGGCCGCGATGCTCAACGTGCTGACCAGCCGCCTCGCCCGCGTGATCGATCGCGCGCGTGCAATGGAGGGTGAGTATCACGATCTGCCGCTCGGCGACGCACGTCATGTCATGCGCGATCGGCTGGCGGTGCTGTCGAAGCGCTCGCGATTGATCAACCGGGCGATCACGCTGTGCACGGTCTGCGCGCTGCTGGTCTGCCTGCTCATCGTCACACTCTTCGTGTCGGCGCTGCTCGACGTCAGCGGCTCGCGCTGGATTGCCGGTCTGTTCGTGCTCGCGATGCTGGCGCTGATCGGTGGCCTGGTGACGTTCCTGCAGGAGATCTCGATCGCGACCGCCAGTGTGCGCATCGACCCGCCGCAGGATCGCATGCCGTCGAACCTCGACGGCGCGTCGTGATGACGGACCACGATCGTCACGCCCACATCGCACGCAGCTGGACCGACAATGCCGACGCCTGGACGCGTGTCGTGCGCGACGGCCTGATCCCGAGCCGACGCGCAGGCACCGACGAGGCGATCGTCGCGGCCTGCCTCACACTCGGCGATGGGCCGTTGCTCGATGTCGGGTGCGGCGAAGGATGGCTGGTGCGCGAACTGGGCCTGCGCGGGGTGCGCGCACACGGCATCGACGTCAGTGCGTCGCTCATCGACCGCGCCCGTGAGTTGGGGGGCGGTACGTTCGATGTCGCGACGTACGACGCGCTGGAATCAGACACGGGCATCGCGGCCGGCCCCTGGCAGGCCATCGTCTGCAACTTCTCGTTGCTTGGTGATCCGGTGCACCCGGTCCTTTCGGCACTGCGGCGACGGCTGGCACCACCCGGTGCGCTGCTGATCCAGACGGTGCATCCGTGGAGCGCACGCGGCGACGCGCCGTACGAGAGTGCGTGGCGCACCGAATCGTTCGATGCATTCGCGGTCGCGTTCCCGACGCCGATGCCGTGGTACTACCGTACGCTGCGCGCGTGGTTCGAGGAGATCGCGCTCGCCGGCCTGCGTGTCACGCGCCTGCTCGAGCCGGTCAACGCAGCCACCGGCGCGCCACTTTCACTCCTGCTGCATTGTGAGCGCGCGTGATCGACTGGCAGACGATCGTGCACGAGCTCACACCGATGGAAGTCGCGGCGGCGATTGCGACTCTCGTGAACGTCTGGTTGCTGGTTCGCAACAACATCTGGACGTGGGCGTGGGGCGTCGCGTCGGTGGTGCTGTACGCGGTGGTGTTCTGGCGCTCGCATCTCTGGTCGAGCACCGGACTGCAGCTGCTCTACTATCTGCCGATGCAGGCATACGGCTGGTGGGTCTGGATGAAGCAGGGGCCGACGCATCACGACGATCTGCCGATCACGCGGCTGTCGACGCGGGCTCGCTTGGTGTGGATCGTGGCCACATTGCCGCTCGCCGCGTTGCTCGGGTGGGCGATGTCGTTCACCGGTGCGCAACAGTCGATGGCCGATGCGCTGGTGACGGCGGTCAGCGTCACGGGACAATATCTGCAGACACACAAGAAGCTCGAGCACTGGTTCTGCTGGGTGCTGGTCAACGCGCTGTATGCATTCTGGCTGTTGCCACGGCAGCAACTCTGGCTGTCGTCGGTGCTGTATCTCGTGTTGCTCGGTCTTGCGGTGCAGGGATGGCGGGCGTGGCTGCGCGAGGAGCGCACACCGCTCCAGAGGGCGTAGTGGACACGCGCGCGTCGCGCGCCGAAGTTGAAATGACATCATCCCACCATTGACCACGGAATGCCGATGTTGCGACGCGTCCTGATTCTCTGCCTGCTCGCCGTGCCGTTGTCCGCCCAGTCGGGACAACGCACGCCGACGATCGACAGCTTGTTGTCGCTGAAGTCGGTCGGCAGCCCGAAGCTGTCACCCGACGGACAGCGGGTGGCTTATCTGGTGACGCACACCGACTGGACGCAGGATGCGTTCGTCTCGCAGCTGTGGGTGGTGGATGTGCGCACGAAGGCCGCAGTGCAGCTCACACGACAGGATGCAGGCGTCGGGCAGATTCAATGGTCGCCGGACGGCAAGTGGATCACGTTCACGAGCTCGCGCGTGGAAAACAAGGCGCAGGTCTTTGCACTCGCGATCGACGGCGGCGAACCGGTGCGACTCACGAATGCGGCCGGTGGCGTGAGCAGTTATGCGTGGCGCGCTGATGGCGGCGCGGTCGCATTCACGGCCGCCAGCGGTGCGGCGCAGCGCAAGTCGCGCGATTCCACGTTCGGCGGCTACGACGTCGTCCGGCGCGACTACGCGATGATGCAACTGTACACTGCCGACGTCGCCGCCGCGCTCAGCGCGCCGCAGGCAGGCACGCTGCGCACGCCATCGGTGCCTGCATACTCGGTGTCGTCATTGGAATGGTCACCCGACGGATCGAGCATCGCATTCAGCGCGACGACGGTCCCCGACGCGGTGGCCGGCAATACTGAGGATGTTCGCGTCCTCTCCGTCAGCGACAACGTCGTCCGCGACCTCGTCATGCAGCCGGGAGCTGACGGTGATCCGCACTGGTCGCCCGACGGTCGTCAGATCGTATTCAGCACGCAGATGGGCGAGGTGAAGTCGAATTACTTCCGCAACACGCACCTCGCGGTCGTCGATGCCAGCGGCGGTGCACCGCGCGTCATCACCGCCTCGTTCGACGAGAACCCGGCGTTCGTCGATTGGGGACCGCGCGGCGTGTACTTCTCCGCCGCACAACGCACAGCGTCGCACCTCTTCGTCGCCGATCCTGCCACCGGAATCGTCACACGCCTCACGCAACCGGACGCACTCGTCGCCAGCGGCTGGACGTTGAATCGCGATCGCACGCGCGCGTCGTTCACACTCGCGTCGCCGACAGCGCTGGCCGAGATCGCGACATCGGAACTGTCGAACTTCGCGCCGACCGCCGTCACGTCGATGAGCGCGCAGATCCGTGACTGGAAGCTCGCGACGCGCGAAGTCATCCGCTGGAAGAGCAAGGATGGCGCGGAGATCGAAGGCATCCTCATCAAACCGCGCGACTTCGATCCCTCGAAGAAGTATCCGTTGCTCTGCGTGATTCACGGTGGCCCGACTGGCGTCGATCGCGCGACGCTGCCCGATGCGCGCTACTACCCCGTCGATCAGTGGGTGAATCGCGGGGCGATCGTGCTGAAGGTGAACTATCGCGGCAGTGCCGGCTACGGTGAGCGGTTCCGCGCGCTCAACTACCGCAATCTCGGTGTCGGCGACGCGTGGGACGTGCTGTCCGGCGTGGATGCCCTGATCGCGAAAGGCTTCGTCGATCCCACGAAAGTGGCATCGATGGGCTGGAGTCAGGGCGGCTATATCTCGGCCTTCCTGACCACCAGCACCACGCGCTTCGCCGCGATTTCGGTCGGCGCCGGCATCTCCGACTGGCGGACGTATTACTACAACACGGACATCACGCCATTCACGATCAACTACCTGGGCGGCGATCCGGTCGCGGATCCGGCGATCTACGCGAAGACCTCACCGATCGACTACGTGCGCAGTGCGAAGACGCCGACGCTGATTCAGCATGGCGAACTCGATCGACGTGTGCCGATCGCGAATGGCTATCAGCTGCGGCAGGCGCTCGAGGATCGAGGCGTGCCGGTGGAGATGGTCGTGTACAAGGGCTTCGGCCACGGCATCACGAAACCGAAGTCACAGCGTGCCGTGATGCAGCACAACCTCGCCTGGTTCAATCACTACATCTTCGGTGATCCATTGCCGGACTTCACGCGGCTGACGGCCAACAGCGCACCGTGATCATGCCGCGTCGGCGTTCGCGGTGACGTCGGTACGGCGTCGTGTGACCAGAATGCCAAGCATCGCCAGCGCCGATACGATGGCCGAGACGATCCAGATGCCATGCCAATCGTGCACGGCGCTGGCGCCAGCGTAGTGCTGCACCGTGCGGCCAGCCGTCCAGCTGCCGATCAGATTTCCGATCCCCATCGTCGCCACCGCCCAGAACCCCTGCGCGGCGGCACGCATCGCGACGGGCGACCGCTGATGCACGATCAGCTGCCCGGCGATGTACGAGCAGCCGTACGCGAAGCCGTGCATCAGGATGCCGGCGTAGATGACCGTACGTGACGCATCGGCGCCGAACGAGAAGAGCACACTGCGCACGGCCCAGGCCAACGCGCCGATCAGCAACACGTTGCGCGAACCGATGCGCCGGGTGAGCAACGGCAGCGTGAACAGCACGAGCATCTCGGTGACTTGCCCCATCGTCAGCAGCGTGGCCGGACGCGGCACGTGCAGATCCGTGAGATACAGCGCGCCAAACGCAGTGTAGAACTGATTCGGGATGCACAGCACGACGTTTGCGATCACGAACAGCGCGAAGATCGGATCACGCATCAGCGCCAGCGCATCGAGGCCGAGCAGCGTGGACCAGCTGCGTGGCGCGTCGGCCCGCAACGGCGGTGTCGCCGGCAACGTGAGGCAGTAGGCGGCGAAGGCGAGCGACACGAATCCCGCGAGCTCCATCGGTCGCGACGTGAGCTCGATGGCAAGCGATCCGACGATCAGCCCCGCGACGACCCATCCAAATGTGCCCACGCCGCGCAGCGCCGGGAATTCCGCCGTCGCGTTGCGCAGGTGCCGGAGCGCGAGTGCGGGTGCGAGTGCGAGTGTCGGGAGATAGCAGAACGCGTACGTCAGCGTCGCAGTGTAGAGCGCGACAAAGCTCGCCTGGCGCGATGCCAGCAGCAGCAGCAGGCCACCCAGACCGTGCAGAACGGCGAGCATCCGTTCGGTGTGTGCGAAGCGGTCGGCGATGGCACCGCCGAGCATGGGAGCGACGAGTCCGGCAATGGCCAGCGATCCGTAGATCGCGCCGATTTCAGTGCCGCTGAAGTGCAGAGTGACGCCAAGCCAACTGCCCAGCGACACGAACCAGAGTCCCCAGATCAGGTATTCGCCGAAGAACAGGGTGGCGAGCCGGAGACGTAGCGAACCCGGCGTGCGCGCGGCCACTGGTGATGGCGCCGGCACGCGAGCAGCGGTCAGTTCTTGTGGCGGTACACGATGCGGCCGCGCGTCAGGTCGTACGGCGAGACTTCGAGCGTCACGCGGTCGCCCGCGAGGACGCGGATACGGAAGCGGCGCAGGTTGCCGCCGATCGTGGCAAGCACCGTGTGACCGTTATCGAGCGACACGCGAAACATTGCGCTGGGCAGGACTTCACTCACGGTTCCTTCGAGTTGCAGTGCTTCTTCCTTGGCCATACACCCTTGTCAGACGGATTACGAAAAGCGGACCACCGGGGAGGGCGGCCGCGAGGCATTCGTGAAAGCTAACCTGTCTGGCGGCGTGGTGCCGGGGGCAGGAATGCAACGAAGGGCTGGTTCGCCGCGGCGAACCAGCCCTTCGCGTGACGACCTCCGAGGAGGCCGACAGCGTCGCTTAGCGCGAAGCCTTCGTGACGTTCTCAGCCGCCGGGCCCTTCGCGCCCTCGACGATGTCGAACTCAACCTGCTCGCCTTCCGCCAGAGTCTTGAAACCCTTCATCTGGATGGCAGAGTGGTGGACGAAGCAGTCCTTTCCGCCTGAGGCCGGGGTGATGAATCCAAAACCCTTGGCGTCATTGAACCACTTCACGGTGCCGGTCGTACGCATTGCTACGGACTCCTGTGGATTGTATCGCGTCGGAGTCCGGCAACCCGGTACTGACCGACAACGGGACTCGTGGACGGACTCTACCCCCACGAAAGAGCGCTGGAAAACGACGACGGGCCCGCGCTGTAGCAGGCGGACCCGTGGACCGAACCCAGCCCGCGTCAGCTAGACGCGGAGCACAGCGCCATAACCGTATAGTCGAGTTGTCATTCCGTCAATAGAACAAATGAACGAGCTCAGCACCCCCCGGGTTCCCACCTAGCGCCGAGGTCGCTGGCCTGTGCTTTGCAGCGCTCTCTTCCGGGGCGGGGAGCGGCCGCGGAACCGGTGTTACCACACGGGATCTGGCGCGTCACTTCACGGGGCGGTGCACAATTCAGGAGGAGCCATGCGTCAATTCCGGGTCGGTCTGACGATCGCATTGGCCGTGTACGGCGTCGCCATCGTCGCGACGCCGCAGTCATGGTCGTTCATCGACAACATCAATCTGCCGGTGCACGAAACGGGACACCTGCTCTTCGCGCCGTTCGGCGACACTCTGGCGCTCCTCGGCGGCACCGCGCTCCAACTGCTGCTGCCGCTCGCCTTCGCGGCCTACTTCACGATGCAGCGCGATGAACACGCCGCCAGCGTCGGCGTGTGGTGGGTTGGCCAGAACTTCGTGAACATCAGCACGTACATGGGCGACGCCAGGGCGATGGAACTCCCACTCGTCGGTGGCGGCGATCACGACTGGAACCTGCTCTTCGGCCAGTGGGGCGTACTCACGCACGCGACACAGTACGCACAGCTCGCACACGGCTTCGGCTTCCTGGTGATGCTGGTGGCGACGGTCTGGGGCCTGTTCGATGCGATGTCGGAGCGAACGACGGCGCCACGCATGCGGCCTCGCTACAACCACGCGCGCAGGCGATGACTGGTCGCTGACTCCAGGACAGGCTACACTGCGAGCAAGCTCACTTACTCGCGCCGTCGCATGGATCACACACCTCGATTTCTCTCGCACGTCGAAGCGGTACGCGCCCGCGTCCGCGAAGTCTCACCGGCCGACGTGCAGGCGCTGCTGCGCGCCGGCACCGCGCGCGTCTTTGACGTGCGCGAAGACAACGAGTGGGCCGCCGGACATGTCGCCGGCGCTTCGCACCTCGGCAAGGGCATCATCGAGCGCGACATCGAGCGCACCGTGCCCGACGTGGACGCCCCGATCGTCCTGTACTGCGGTGGTGGCTTCCGATCGGCGCTCGCGGCCGATGCCATCCAGCAGATGGGCTACACCAACGTGCGCTCGATGACTGACGGCTGGCGCGGCTGGACCGAACTCGGTGGTTCGATCAGCACTGGAGAGTCGTGAGCAGCTGGCAATGTCACGTGCTCGGCTGGCTCCCGATGGTGGCAGGCGTCGCGCTGATGGGCTGCAGTCGATCCGGTACCGGCGAGACAGCGACCGCGTCGTTGCAGACGATGACTGCACAGGAATTGCGCGCTGTCGCCACTGACGTCTCGATCGATCTGCCGCTGCAGGCGTCCGCGTATGCCTGGCGTGATTTTCTTCCGGGACCGGCGGCGACGGGAAGGACGCACGGCTTGATGGTGTCCGTGCAGATCCGTGGTGGTGTCGTGCCACCGAAAGCATTGGCTTGCGACGGGATGTATCTCGTGTCGGGCGATTCGGTGTTCGTCGCGCCGCCGGCCGAACAGCGCGCGGGGGATGGTCCGGGAGCCGTCGAGTGCATTCTGCGTGGCGGACCGGAATGGCCGATCGGCGCATCGGTGCAGGTGATCATCGGCGTCAGCGCCGGCGTACAGCGGACGTTGATCCGGCGTGAAACCACGATCGACGCGACGTCGTGACGATGCGACGCGTTCGCCGATGCGCCGTGCGCGCGCTACTCGCAATGACGGCAGTGAGTGTGTCCGGCTGCAACAGCGGCGACCAACCTGTTCCGACACCGGCTGCGCGCGCGGCGCACAAGGCGGCTCTAGCTGCCGCGGCGCAGGATCGGCTGGTGCTGCAGTATCTGGTGAAGGATGGAGAGCGTGCGAATCAGCGACTCGGCGCACTGCAGCGCGTGACGGCGGGGTTCATGTCTGGCGACACGAGCGTGATCTGGTTCGGCTACTTCGCCAACGATACGCTGATCGTGCTCGACGAGACGCGTCGCGGCCCTCCGGGCATCGAGGAGAACGCACGCTATCTGTTCCGTGATTCGTCACTGCATTATGTCGCGCTGGATCGGCTGCAGACGTCAAACACGCCGACGCCGATCCGGACGCGCCTTGCCTTCGGCTACGACAGCACGGGGCGGCTCTCGGCGACCTCGCTGAACGTGAACGATGCGGCGGTGCCGCTCGATACGGCGCTGGACGTGACGCGCATTGCACTGCGGGCCCGTGCGTTGCGCTCACGCGTCATCGCCGCGCGGCAATCAGCCGGCTCACCCCGGCCG
The DNA here is from genome assembly GCA_038231095.1 of Gemmatimonadales bacterium. Classification (GTDB taxonomy): domain Bacteria; phylum Gemmatimonadota; class Gemmatimonadetes; order Gemmatimonadales; family Gemmatimonadaceae; genus JACMLX01. The sequence goes on along the minus strand of JBBRLZ010000016.1, from coordinate 32,573 downwards.
TAGCGGCGCGCGCCGGGGGCGTCAGTTGCGCTGACGTTTCAGCAGTTCCATCTGCGCTTCGACCACCTTGAAGCGACGATCTTCCAGGTCGTATGCGCGCGCAGTGCGCGTGCGCAGCGCCTGCAACCAGCGGCTCGTCAGTTCCTGAAACGCCGTCCGCTGCGTCGGGTCATCAGGAAGCACCTGCGACTGCCGCTCGGCGATCGAGAGTTCTACATCGTCGGCGCGGATGGCGGCATCGAGGTGGTCCCGCTCGACACGCGCCGCTTCACTCTGGGCGCGCCGTAGCCCGTAGCGCGCATCGATGAGGTCGAGCGCGCGTTCGAGCCGCTTCCTGTCGGCGGCGGCCGCGATGCGATCGCCGTCACGCTTCTCCTTCTTCGCCAGTTTCTCGCGGTTGCCGGCGTCACCAATAGCGGTCTTCACGTCGCTGATGCTCGCCTTCAGGCGCAGTTCCTGGTCCTTGAGCGTGGCCCATCGTGACTCGGCATCGCGTCGCTCACCGAGGAGCCGATCCTTGTCTGTGCGGACGGAGTCAGCGTTGCGGGCGACCAGGATGGTCTCAGTGGTATCTGCGGCAGAGCTCGGCAGGGTGACGATTGCGGGCACGGCAGTTGCTACTGGTGTTGTTGTCTGCTGCGCTCGCAGAGCGCCGGCAGACAGGACCATCACTGAAGCGAGCTGAACCGTACGGCGCCTGACTGTGTGCGTTGACATGGGTTTGACTCGTGTGGTGGGAGCTCGCAGCGTTCTCTGCGGCGCTTCCGAAAGATAGGCCGGCATCGGTGCGAGGTTCCATCGCACCGTGAATGGATCAGTGCGGTACGGGTGGCACGATCGCATCCTGCCAGGTACATGTACAGCGGGGCTGCGGCACGATCGACTCCTGAGCTGCGACTGCACCGCAGGAGTCTGGATCGGCACGCGAGCAAGCACGCGAACGAGCACAGGTTGACGTGCGTTCGCTCATACGACGTCGATCGCAGTCGGTACTGAACACTGCGAGTCGCATTGGTTCAGTTCGTATCGTCTTGCGCGGAACTTCTGAAAATTTCGCGACGTATGACAAAGTGGTCAGCAATCCGCGCAGACGATCTCGGCCGCACAGATCACGAATACACTCAGCACTATTTCGAGAAACGATCGGTTCACGCTGCGTTCAATGGGTAGTATCGTAACGAAGTCGCAGGATCCACTGGCCGATGTCGGCCAACTCGGAGTGAAGAGATGCAGGTTCATCGACTGCCTTTGCATGGTACGAATGCATACGTGATCAGTGGTGACCACCATATTCTTGTGGACACCGGTCCGGAACGGGCGCGCACGAGACTGCTCGACGGGCTCGCGAGCCTCGGGCTCGGTGGCGAAGATCTCTCGCTCGTGCTCGCGACACACGCGCATGCGACATCGATCGGCAATGCCGCCTACATGCAGCGCGTCTTTCACGTCCCGGTCGCGGTGCATGGTGCCGATGCACCGATTCTGGCCAGCGGCCTCGATCGACATCCTGGCATCATGGCACCCGCGGGTCTCGTGATGCGGTGGCTCGGTGACACGCATTTCGAGGCGGCGTCACCGGACGTCGTGTTTGGTCATACGCTGGCACTCAACGATTTCGGCGGTGCAGGCACCGTCGTGCACACGCCTGGTCATACGATCGGCTCGGCGACGGTCGTCCTGCCGACGGGTGACGCGATCGTCGGCGATCTGCTGATGGGCGGCTGGTTCGGGGGGCGCCTGCTCGCATCACGGCCATTGCGCCACTACTTCGCAGAAGTGCCGCAGCGCATCGTGCGCAGCCTGGCACTCCTCAATCGGCTCGGAGTGCAGCGCCTGCATCCCGGCACGGGCGGCGTGCTGCAGATGGACGACGTGCGTCGATTGATTCTGGCGCGCGGTGGTGACGTCGCGTCCGGACCCGCGCCTGGCCGCAATCGCGAGCGGCGCCTTCGCCGTGAGCCATCGATGCGAACGGTCGGCTGACCCGCTCCGGCACGCGTGTACAAAGCCCCGCACCATGACGCGGGGTTTTGTGTTTCCGGCGATGCGGAACGCAAGCGGGCCGAGTGTGTGTTGATCTCGAATGCAGCGACCATTTCTCACCGCGCTCTGGCGTCATCTGTTGTTCCTGAATTACGAGGCGGATCCGACGTTGGTGCAGCGCTGGGTTCCGGCGGGTACCGAACTCGATCTGCTCGACGGCCGGGCACTCGTGAGCATCGTCGCGTTCCGCTTTCTCGACACGCGACTGCTGGGAGTTCCGGTTCCGCTGCATCGCGATTTTGACGAGATCAATCTGCGCGCGTATGTCAGGCGCAAGGTGGGCGGTGCGTGGCAGCGCGGTGTGGTCTTCGTGCGCGAATTGGTACCGCGCCCGGCGATCGCGTGGACGGCGCGGCTCGCGTACAACGAACCGTACGCTGCCGTCCGCATGCGCCACGCGATCGACATCGATGCGGCGCGCGGCGGATCGGTGGCATTCGAGTGGAAACAGGCCGGCGCGTGGCACGGCGTGCACGGCGTGGTGACAGGTTCCCCGCGCCCCGTCGATCCGGCGAGTGGCATCGGCTTCATCACCGAGCACTACCTCGGCTACACCCGCCAACGCAGCGGTCGGACGGTTGAATATCGCGTCGCACATCCGCGCTGGAACGTCTGGGCTGATGCGACAGCGTCGTTTCGATGCGACATCGCAGCAGTGTATGGGCGTGAGTGGCTGGACACCTTGTCCGCGCCACCCGACTCGGCCTTTCTCTGCGACGGCGCGCCGGTCTCGATCTCGTTCCCGACGCTCCTGCCGCGTTGACCGCCGCAACCGCACGGAGCGCTGACGGGCAGACGTGACACGGCTCGCTGTGGCGTGATGAGTGCACCCATGCCATCATCCGCCGTCATGCTTCGATCCCGCCCGCTGCGCGCTCGTCTGCGTCCGCCCCTGATTCGTCCACTGCGAGACGATCCCGTCTCGAGCGGCGCGTCTGTCTCTGCTCCCGTCTGCTGATGGCATCGTTCATCCGATTCAGCATCCGAATGCTGGGCATCCTGACGCTGATGCTGCTGGTGGAGTTCGCCTCGTATCTGCTCTACCGGGAGCGAGGCGTGGCGCGCGTGCTGTGGGTGCCGGTGAGCTTCGGACTGGTTGCGTTGGCGGGATTCGACACCGTCCGGCGGCTGCCGCTGGTATGGGGCGCGCTGGTCGGTGCGCTGCTGGCCGGCGTGACCAACGTGCTCTCGTGGCCGATCGGGTCGTACATACTCGACGGCCAGTTGCGCTTTCCGGAGGAGGCTGAGCCGTTGCTGGTCGCGACTTCGCTGCTGATCACGGCGATCGTTGGCGCGATCGTCGGCGTGGTCGCGGGGCTCGTGGCGCGTGATCGGCGACGCCAGCGTTCGCGACGCTCGGCCATCAGCAAGCTGGCGTACACCGCCTTCGACGAACCGCGCGATCCAGCGGCCGAGTTGCCTGCGGCACCGATCGCAATGCCGATGGCGGACCGGGGGGATCGGTCGTGATTCCGGCGTGATGTTTCGTTTTTGTGGTCCGCCGCATATGGTTTGGCCATGCGCCGTTTCATCCGTGTCGCCACGGCCGCTGTGACGTTGCTCAGCGTTGCTGCCTGCTATCGTCTCCCGCTGCGAATCCGGGAAAACGATGCAAGTGGGTATGAGGATGTCGGTATCGCGCTGATCGAGGCGGTCGAATACACGCCGAATGGTCGCGACCTGCGCGTGTCGCTCGAAGCGCCCGGTTACGTGACTATCATCGTCGTCGATCCGGATCGGGGTGCGTCGGTGCGTTTCCGGCGCGGCGAATTGCAGAGCCAATATTCGGAGAAGGGCGTGCATCGCTATCCGCTCGACCGACTCTCGAGCCCCATGTCACTGGCCGACATGCTGCAGATGCCGCGCAGTGCTCCGCGGTCGATGGGGCGACCCACACTGCGGCCCATCCGCCGTCAGATGGACGCCTTCGACGCGCCGCCTGTGTTCAGTGACACACTGCAGGCCGAAGCCGCGCGGCAGGAGATTGCCCTCACCTCGCGCAGTGTCCGTCCGGGAGGCGAGCCAGTCACCGCCGCGCACGTCGTCGTCCTGATCACCGAGCATCCGCTGGATCTGATTGGTGTCGCAACGCGACTTGCGCGCAGTTCGCTGAACCTGGCGCAGGTGGCGCAGGACGCGGCCGACGTGATCGAGGGTGGGCGGTGGATGGCGTCGATGGCGCCGTTGCGCGGTCAGTGAGCGACCGCGCGTCAGCGCGCGACACCCCGACGGCATGGCTGCTCGGCGGGTGGCAGTTGCTCCGATGCGAGGCGCCGCTCGAGATTCAGTCGGGCACGCGGATGCACTTCTCGGCGAATGACGATCTGGAATACGCCATTCCGGCTGGCGATCGCCTCCTGCGCGTGACCCTCAAGTGGCGCATCGAGGGCGACATCCTGCACACGGCGCACGACGATGGGTCGAATCCCGTGCAGGTTGCTATTGCACTGGGCGACGCCGACGTGTTGACGTGCGACTTCGGCGGTCCGCGCGCCTGGTTTGTCCGCGCGCAGTGACACCCGCCTGACGCCGCGCTTGCCGGAACGTCGGCGAAGGCTAGTTTCGCCAGAGAGTCTTTTCTGGAGAGAACACTTATGCGCAACCCGTCTGCGCTGGCACTTGGGCTGCTCATCATGGGGCTTGGCCTGTATGGTGCAGCCGCGGTTACACCGCTTGCATATCCCGCCGCATTTGATGGTGACGGCGCGACGATGAACGTGGTGGCGCTTTTCGTGATGCTGTCGATCACGGAAGTCACGACGCTGTTTGCCGGCTGGGTGACCGCGCGCCTCGTGAGCGATCATCGCGCCGGCCACGCGATCCTGATGGCGACGATCGGGCTGGCCGCCGCCGTGCTGGTTGGTGCGGTCCGCTGGGGCGCGGCGCCGTCCTGGTATTACATCACCTCGTGGATGCTGATTCCCGTGATGGCGCTGATTGGTGCTCGTGCGTGGGAGCGCTCGCTGCGCCGCCGTGGCCGCGACGCGTCCCCGCGCGTCGCAACATCCTGAGCGCCGGCACCGGCGTGCCCGCGCGCTGATCGCGCTTCCTCTGCCCTCGATTCAGATGCGCCTCTCGCGTGCGACCGTGATTGTCCTGGCCAGTGCCTGCACCGGTTGCGTGTCCGGCGGCGGCGGTACCGCACCAGTGCCGGTGACTGTGTCCGCACAGAGTGGTGCTGGCCTCAACGGCGGCATGTCTGGAGTGGTCATGCTCGTCGGCAGCGTCGGTCAGAAGGCGACCGTGGCTGCGTCGCGCGATGCGGTCTGGGCGATATTGCCGGCCGCGTACGAGTCGCTCGGATTGCCGCTCAACTTCAAGGAGGACGTCGGATTCCGGCTCGGCAATGATCAGATCAAGGCGCGTCGCGCGCTGAATGGCGTGCAGCTGCGGACGATCGTCGATTGCGGCAGCGATCTGAATGGCGAGAAAGCAGAGACGTACGACATCAAGCTCACCATCGAGACCCGCGTGGCCGCCGTCGGCAACGCCACCGAGCTCACGACGTTGGTGACCGGGCTTGGTCGGTCGCCGCTGTCAGGGGGCAACGACGTCTCGTGTTCGACGAAGGGTGAACTCGAGCGTCGCATCCTGCGATACCTGCGCGCGCAGCTGCACCTCGCGGAGAAGTGAGCGTGCGATTGCCCGTCCGTTACGTCCCGCGCGGTTTGGCGCGATGCGTGGGCGTGGCGGTCGTCGGGTCTTCCGGCCACGAGTGCCGCGGATAGCGACCGCGCAGATCCTTCCGCACATCGGCGTAGCTGCTGCGCCAGAATCCCGGCAGATCGCGCGTCACCTGCACGGGTCGATGCGCTGGTGACAGCAGGTGAATCACGAGCGGCACGCGCCCATCGAGCACCGTCGGCGTGACGGTCGCGCCGAAGAGTTCCTGCAGGCGCACCGCCAGCACCGGCGCCGCCGCATCCGAGTAGTCGATCGGAATCCGTGAGCCGCTCGGCACGGCAATGTGCGTTGGCGCGAGGCGATCGAGCGATGCACGCAGCGACCACTCCACGCGATCGAGTAACGCGGCACCGAGATCTGCGCGCCGGAGATCCTCGAGCGATCGACTGTCACGCAGCCCAGGCGTCAGCCATTCGCCGATGTCGCGGCGCAGCGCGTCGTCGCTGACATCGGGCCAGCGCGCGTCCTGACGATGCAGAAATGCCATCCGCTCACGCATGCGCACCGCGCTCTCGCTCCACGGCAGCGCGTCGGGCCAGCCCTGCAGCACATGCGATGTGAGCGCGGCCGTCCGCTCCGCGACGCTGAGCTGCTCGGCGATGCGTTCGACGAGGACGATCGTGCCAAGGGACTCGGTGACCGTCCCGCGTGGACGTCCGGTCTCCGGGGTGACGCTGACGGTGCGTGTCGTGATGATCTGTTCAGCGTAGAGCTCACGGACGGTCGTCAGATCGATGCGCGCCGCGAGTTGCACCGTCGCGTCGCGGCCCGTGTCATCGAGCGCAGCGCAGGCGAGCCATTCCTCGCGCGCGAGCGGCGAGCCCTGATCGCGCAGGAATGCGCCGCTGCCATTCCGCAGCAGATAGCGGGCACCGGTGCCATCGCGGCGTCGAGCGATGCGATCGGGGTAGGCGAGTGCGACGAGCGCGCCGAGATCGGCATGATCGTCGTCCGGCCGCTCGTCGCTGCGTTTCACGCTCATGCGATCGCGCAACGCGCGCCCGGTCTCACGGCAGCGTGCGAGGGCACCATCGTCGAGCGACAGTCCGGCGGGCAATGCGCGTCGGCCGGATCGCAGCGCGTCGATGCGCAGCGCGAGGTCGGGATCGATCTGCCGCGCATCGGCGGCGCGGATCGGATCGCGCTCCTCGAGCACGGCGACGAGATCGCAGGCCAGTGCGAGCGTTCCGCGCGCGCGCGCCATGAGCAGCAGGTGCGCCATGCGCGGGTGGACTCCGATCGCCGACATCGCGGAGCCGTGGGCCGTGAGGCGACCCTGCTCGTCGAGCGCGCCGAGCTCCGCGAGCAGCGCCCGCGCCCGCGCAAACGCCGGTGCCGGCGGCGTATCGAGCCATGACAACTCGCCGGCGTGCGCGATGCCGGCGCCCGCCAGATCGAGTGCGAGTGGTGCCAGATCGGCGTCGAGAATCTCGGCCGAACCGTGCGCGCGCAGTGCCGCATCCTCATGCTCGTGCCAGCATCGGATGCAGTGGCCGACCGCGACGCGGCCCGCGCGGCCACGACGCTGGTCAGCACTTGCACGCGAGACGCGCACCGTCTCGAGGCGCGTCATGCCGGTGCGCGCGGCGTAGCGTGGAATACGTGACCAGCCGCTGTCCACGACGACGCGCACCCCTTCAATCGTGAGTGAGGTCTCGGCGATCGCACTCGCGATCACGACCTTTCGGCGGCCGGTGGGTGATGGCGCAATCGCGGCGTCCTGCGCGCGCGCATCAAGCATACCGAAGAGCGGCCAGACGTCAACGTGCGCGTCCAGCGTGCCATCGAGCAGCGATGCGACGCGCCGGATTTCGCGCGCGCCTGGCAGAAACGCGAGGATGTCACCGGCATGCATCGCGAGTGCCTCACGCACCGCACCGGTGACCGCCTCTTCCATCCGCTGACCTTCTCGCGGCGGACGAAACGCCGTACTCACGGGGAATGCGCGACCGCTGCTGGTGATGACCGGCGCATCGCCGAGCACGGAGGCAACGCGCGCACCGTCGATCGTGGCGGACATCACCAGCAGGCGCAGGTCCGGGCGCAGCAGCGACTGCGAATGCAGTGCGAGCGCGAGCCCGGTATCGCCGTGAATCGAGCGCTCGTGAAATTCGTCGAAACAGACCAGCCCCGTGCCGTCGAGCGTGGGGTCGTCGAGCAGCATGCGCGTCAGCACGCCTTCGGTGACGACTTCGATGCGGGTGGCGCTGCCGACGCGTGTGTCGCCGCGCATGCGCCAGCCGATCGTGTCACCCACACGCTCGCCGCGCACGGCGGCCATCCGGCTGGCGGCGGCGCGTGCCGCGAGACGCCGTGGCTCGAGCAGCAGAATCCGTTGTCCCTGCAGCCAGTCCGCGTCGAGCAGGGCGAGTGGCACGCCGGTGGTCTTGCCGGCGCCGGGCGGCGCCACGAGCACTGCGGCGGTGCCGGCGGCCAGCGCGCGCTTGAGGGTCGGCACGACGGCCATGACCGGGAGCGCGGCCAGACCGGCCGGACGAGCAGGATCTTCGACGGGAGGCACGAGGCTAACTTTAAGCTGCGCGGTCCTGCGGACGTCGCGGGGCACGCCGTTCACGATCGGTCCGGCACTGCCGGAGGAGTCCCAATGCACCCCCGTCTCGTGGCAGTGATCGATTTCGCGGACCGTGCTCGCGTCGAGTTGCTGGCGACGGTGGATGCGGTACCGCCGCCCTTGCGCGAGGCCCGCCCGAGTGAAGACGTCTGGTCCGTGGCTGAAATTCTCGAACACCTCATGATCGTCGAACGCGGCGTCGCGAAGCTCGTGGCACTCAAGCTCGGCGAGATGCAGACGCTGCCCGATCCCCCACGCGAAGCGCCGGACGATGTGCCGCTCGACATGTCCAAGCTGCGGCAGCTTCCCGACCGCTCATTCCGACTGCCGGCCCCGGAGCGTGTCGTCCCGCGCGGTGAGCTGTCGGCTGAGGAGGCGCTCAGCGCGTTGTTGCTGACCCGTGGCGCGCTGCTCGATCAGCTGCGTGCGGCGGACGGCTATGCGCTGTCGCAGGCAAGTCATCCGCATCCGTTCTTCGGTCCGCTCGACTTGTATCAGTGGGTGTATATGACGGGAGGCCATGAACTGCGGCACGCGGCACAGATTCGCGAAGTGGCCGCTCAACTCGCTACTCACTGATCGATGACTGCCACTGTGCCCGAGACATCGCTGCAGTATCCCGTCGGTCGATTCACCGTACCGCACACCGTCACGGCTGCTGCGTTGTCGGCCGCGATTGACGAGATCGCGGCGTTGCCGGCGGCGATGCGTGCGGCGGTGCACGGACTGACGGCCGCGCAATTCGAAACGCCGTATCGCGAGCGCGGATGGACGGTGCGCCAGGTGGTGCATCATGTTGCCGACAGTCACATGCACGCCTACATGCGCGTGAAGTTCGCGTTGACGGAGGAAAGCCCCACGATCCGTCCGTATGACGAGGCGGCGTGGTCGGCACTGCCCGATGTGGCCGCGTTGCCGGCGGACATCAGCCTGTCGCTGATCGACGGCATTCACGCGCGCTGGATTGCCTGCATCCGTGGGCTCGACGCCGCGCAGATGGTTCGACCGTTCGTGCATCCCGAACTCGGCCCGCAGCGCATCGACGGCTCGCTGCTGCGCTACGCGTGGCACGGTCGTCATCACACGGCGCACATCACGGCGCTGCGCGCGCGAAGCGGCTGGTGAACACCGCATCGGCCGCCATGCCCGCAGCAGCTGGAGCCACCGCCGTCGCCTCGCCGATCCTGTTCTTCGACGGCGAGTGCGGGTTCTGCGATGGAGCGATCCGCTTTGCGATGTCACGTGACGCGCATGGTCGGTTGTGTGCGGCCACGCTGAGTGGTGAAACCGCGACGTGGGCGCTGGCGCCGTTCGCCGACATGCTTGCCGATGTCGATTCGACGGTGCTCTACCTGCCTGCCACGCCGACACGTGCAGCGTCAGTGCAGATCCACTCCGATGCCGCCCTGTCGGTGCTGCGAATCCTCGGTGGCGGATGGGGCCTGCTTGGTGTGCTTGGCCACGCAGTGCCGCGCTGGTTTCGCGACACCGCATACAAGGCCTTTGCAAAGCGACGCTTCCGGTTCTTCGGCCGCGTCGAAGCCTGTCAGCTCTGGCCCCCCGCCTGGCGCGCGAGGATTCTGCCGTGACACGTTCGGTCCTGCTTGCGACTGCGCTGCTCGTCGCCACGGCCTGCTCGCACGCGCGCCTGCCGTCGCCAGCATCGGCGGTGACGCCGTCGATGCTGGTCGTCGTCGTGCGACATGCCGAAAAGGCGCCGGCGCCGGCGAACGATCCGGTGTTGAGCGAGGCCGGCACGGTACGCGCCGCCGCACTCGATGCGCAGCTGCGTGCCTTGCCGATCACCGATGTGGTCGTGAGTCAGCTGCAGCGTACTGCACTCACGGCATCGGTCTTCGTGACGCGCACGAACGCCACGGTGCATGTGGTGCCGATCGGGCCCGACGGTGTGCCGGCGCATGCGAAGGCGGTGGCCGACACCGTGCGCGCGATCCTGACCACGTACGGGCACACGGGCGTGCTTGTCGTCGGACACAGCAACACCGTCACGCCGATCGTGCAGGCGCTCGGCGGACCCGCGATGCCGTCGCTCTGCGACTCACAGTATTCGCGTCTCTTCACGCTGCGGCGCAGCGCCGGCAGCGACGTGAAGCTGCAGCGCTCGACCTACGGTGCCGCCGATCCTGTCGATGCGAGCTGCAACCAGCTGATGGGCCGCTGAGTTCTACGCGGCGGCGACCCGCAATGCGGGCGGCGACTCCGCGATCGGCGCGCTGACGGTTGCCGTGCCGACGCGACCCGTGTCGGCAAGGTTCAGGATGCGCATCGCGATATCCTGCGCAGCGTTCGGGCGACCAAGACGCAGCGCTGCATGTGATGCGCGGCGAAGTGCCGCCGGCGCGTCGCGACCAATCAGCCATGCGTGCAACGCCGCCGTGACGGCCAGCGGAGATGGCGCCCAGACGCCCGCGCGACCGTTCGTCACGAATGCGATGTTGCCGGTCTCCTGACCTGGAATTGCGCCGTACAGCACCAGCGGACATCCGCTCGCGCACGCTTCACTGATGGTGCCCGGGCCAGCCTTCGTCACCAACACCGACGCTGCGCGCATCATCTCGGCGAAGTTGCCCACAAAGTCGTAGATGTGCGTCGCGCGCTGCCAGGTCCGTGCACGCAGTCGTCGCGCGAGCGCCGCGTTGCGGCCAGCCACGACGGCAATGTCGCAGGGCAGTTGCGCCTGATCGATCGCGGCGCTCAGCGCTTCGAGCGGACCCATGCCCTCGGCACCGCCAGCCAGCAGAATCGTCGGCCGCTCGACGGACCAGCCGAGCTGCTCCTGCAATGCCGTCTTCTCTCCGGGCACGGCAACGAATGGTTGCGACACTGGCACGCCGAGCACGTGCAGTGCGCACTTGTCGACGCCGCATTCCACCGCGCGATCGCGCGCCGCGAGTGTGGGCACGACGGTGAGGTCGGCGTCCTCGTTGTACCACGACACGTGCCCGGTGATCAGGTCCGTCACGACCACGACGATCGGTGTGTCCGGAAACACGCGACGCAGGGCGGCAGTCAGCAGCGGGTGTGTCGACACGATGACATCGGGCGCGTGATCGCGCGCGATCGTCTGGAACGTTTCGCGCATCGCCGGCCACGCCAGCGTCTGCACGAAGTGCGTGCGTTTCGGTGTGTTCGTGAGCTGGAAGCCTGTGTTCCAGAACCACGGTGCGCGTTCGATGACCGTCGGATAGGTCGCGCCGAGGCTGCGAAACGGCCAGCGCGGGCAGATCGCAAACGGGTCGATGAGCTGCGTGTGCACGTCCGGGCGCACGCGTGCGAGCGCCTCGCGCAACGCTGTGGCCGCAGCGCGGTGCCCGCCGCCGGTATCCGAAAATGCAATCAATACGTCAGTCATGCGGCGGCGGCTGCAAGAGACGGTGCCATGAAGGCATCCGTGATCGGAGCGCCCGCATACTGCGCCGGCACCGCGAGGCCCAATGCCCACAGCACCGTCGCCGGGACATCGAGTAGCGAGAGACCCGATCCGAGTTCCTGCGGCAGCACGCCGGCGCCATCGAGAAAGATCGGGATCGTGCAATCCAGCGGATGCGCGCTGTCGTGATGCGTCGGCACGCGTCCGCCGCCACCGTGATCCGCCAGCGCGATCAGCAGGGTGTCGTCGCGCGACGCTGCGAGTTCACCGCGCAGCATGCCGAGTGCGTGATCCATGCGACCGACGGCGGCGAGATACGCCGGCGACATCCACCCGTCGCGGTGCCCGATCGCATCGCAGTCCGGCCAGTGAATGATCATGAAGCCATCGCGCTGCGTGCGGAGCGCCGGTAGCGCGGCGGCAAGCAGCGAGTGGGCATTGGCGCTCGCGAAGCGCACGGTAGTGAGGCCGAGTGTGGCCACGATGCGGCGTGCGAGCGGGCGAATCAGCCACGGTACCTGTCGCACGACACCCAGCGCCGGCAGGCCGGCCTCGGCAACGACCTGCGGCACGGCGCGCAGCGCGCGGATCGGGTCGGGGACGCGGAAGCGGTCACTGTCCACGCCGTGGTCTGCCGGCGCGACACCTGAGAGGAGCGATGTCATCGCGGCCGCCGTCACGCTTGGCAGGACCGTGATCGCGTCCAGCGTGTGCGCGCTCGCGTCGCGCAGCGCGATCAGGTTCGGGAAGCGCGGGTCGCCGACGAGGTCCGCGCGCAGTCCGTCGAGAACGAGCACGATGACTCGGCGTGCGATCGGCGTGCTGTCGGCCAGAAACGCGGGAAGCGGCATCGCATCCTCAGGGTGGAGGTTTCCTGAAGAAACGGGGCCGAGGTAGAGGACCGGTGACTGCTTTGTGCCGGGACGGTCACGGACTCGTGAGTGCGACGCAACGGAGACGCGCGCCCGCTGCTTGTGTCCGTACGCTCAGTGGTGAGGATTTGTGGCAGTCAGCCGGTTGCGAGATGATTGCCTGACACCTGCTGCGCGTCGATGCGTATGGACCCGCAGCACCTGACGTGGCGCGTTGGCGTCAACGCTTGCACGATCTCAGTTCACCTCCACTCGACCGAGCTCTCCCATGCGTATCACACTTCGTTTCGCCGGAATCGCCGCGGCTGCCCTGCTGCTTCTGCCAGCGTCACTGCTCGCGCAGGGCCGCACGGTCAGCGGGACGTACACGACAATGATCACGAGCCCGCAGGGTGGGGTGAAGGCGGTGATCGTGCTGAAGAAGAGCGGGGCTGCCTACACCGGCACGCTCGCTGCGGATGGATTCCCCGAGATTCCTGTGAGCAACGTCGTGCCGTCCGACACCGGTGTGACGCTGCAGGGTGATTCGCCCGATGGCGCAGTGCTCGTGAGCATGAAGTTCGCGGGCAGCGACAAGATCACGGGCAAGGTCACGTATCAGGGCACGGAAATGGCGCTCGACGGCACGTTTGCCGCAGCGGGCGGCGCGATGCCGCCAGCGGCAGCCGCAGGGATGAGCCCCGTTGGCAGCTACGAGATGAAGACGACCGGTCCGATGATGGGTGCGTCCATCTTCGACGTGACGTGCGCGGTGACGAAGACGGCCGCTGGTGGATTTGACGCGACATGCGGCAATCCCGAGCGCGGTGACGTGCCGGCGAGCAGCGTCACGGTGAGCGGCAATGTCGTGACCATCGGCGGCGACACGCCGGTCGGCCCGTTCCGCATCGTGATGACGGTGGCGGGAAAGGCCATCACCGGTTCGATGTCGGTGGGCGACGAGAAGTCGGATCTGAAGGGGCAGTTCACTGCCCGGTAAACCACGGTGCGGTTCAGTGTGTCAGTCGCATCGGTGCCGCATCCAGCGCGCACCGATGCTTTCTTTTGCCGGGGAGCTGGTTTGATGAGAATGCGTTCGATGCGGAGTGTGTGTCGTGTGTTGCTGCCAGCTGTGCTGGCGGTCCCGATGCTGGTGAGCGCGCAAGCTGCCGTGAAGGCCGACAGTGCAAAGGGCGGCGCGAAAAAGGATCTGCCACTCGTCGCGGCACGCGCGGCAAAGTTCGCCAGCAACAAGGCCACCTGGATGTCGCTCGACGTGAGCCCGGATGGGCAGACGATCGTGTTCGACTTTCTCGGCGATCTGTACACGCTGCCGATTGCTGGCGGCACGGCGTCGGTGCTGACGAACGGGCTGGCATTCGATGCACAGCCGCGCTTCAGTCCGGATGGCAAGAAAGTCGTCTTCATTTCCGATCGCAGCGGCGGCGATAACGTCTGGATTCAGTCGCTCGACGGCAAGGACACGACGCAGGTCACGAAGGGCAACGACGCGCTGATGCTGTCGCCGGAGTGGACACCCGACGGCAAGTACATCGTCGCCTCGCGCAGCGGTGGTCCGCTCGGCGGCGCCGCCAAGCTCTGGATGTGGCATGTCGATGGTGGCACTGGCATTCAGCTCATCACGCAGCCCGCGCAGATCAAGACGCTTGGCGCGGCATTCTCCGCCGACGGCAAGCAGATCTGGTTCGCGTCGCGGACCGGCGACTGGCAGTACAACGCCATCCTGCCGCAGTATCAGTTGAACGTCTACGATCGTGAAACAGGCGAACGTCGCGCGGTATCGGCGCGCTACGGGTCGGCGTTCCGGCCAGCGCTCTCACCAGATGGCAAGTATCTCGTGTACGGCACGCGTCAGGGCGTGGAGACGGGACTCCGCCTCCGTGACTTGCAGAGTGGTGACGAGAAGTGGCTCGCCTATCCCGTGCAGCGTGACGATCAGGAATCGCGCTCGCCGCTCGATGTGCTGCCGGGTTACAGCTTCATGCCGGACAGCAAGTCGATCGTCGTCAGCTACGGCGGCGAGATCTGGCGTGTGCCGGTGGATGGCAGCGCGCCGGCGAAGATCCCGTTCACGGTGAACGCGGATGTTGCAGTCGGGCCGGAAGTGAAGTTCGCGTGGCGGGTGAATGACAGCGCGACGTTCACGGCGCGTCAGATCCGTAACACCGTGCCGTCGCCCGACGGCACGAAGCTGACGTTCACCGCCGTCGATCGGTTGTACGTGATGGATTGGCCGAACGGAACGCCGCGCCGCCTGACGACGATGGATGTCGGCGAGCAGATGCCGACATGGAGCCCGGACGGCAAGTCGATCGCCTTCAGCACGTTCAAGGATGGCGACGGTGGGCACATCTACACGGTGCGCGTGGACGGCAAGGCGACGCCGAAAAAGCTGACGTCGATGGCCGCGATCTACACCGATCTGGCATGGGATCCGACCGGTCGTCGCATCGTGTCCGCGATGACCAATGCGCGCGACCTCGTGATCCTCGGCACCGGCGGCGGCGGCGTGTACGACGAGCAGTTGGTCTGGGTACCGGCCGACGGCGGTGCGCTGACGATGATCGGTGCAGCGAACGGCCGCGGTGGTTTGCACTTCACGCGTGACACGACGCGGATCTTCGCGTTCTCGCAGGCGAAGGGGCTGGTGAGCTTCCGCTGGGACAACACCGACGAGAAGGCGATCGTGAAAGTGGTCGGCCCGGTGCCGCCATCGGCGAACATGCCGACCAATGAGCGCAGTGCGAAGGTGTTCAGTCGTGAGGCGTTGGCGCACACCGATCTCGATCCCGAGCTGGCGATGGAAGGGACACCGCAGCCGATGCCCGCGAACACGATTCGCATGGCACCGACCGGCGATCAGGCGCTGGCGGAAGTCGGTCACGATCTGTATGTGGTGACGGTGCCGCCCGTGTCGGGCCAGGTGCCGACGATCAACATCTCGATGCCGACGAGCGCGAGTTTCCCGGCGCGCCGCCTGACGGATATCGCCGGCGAGATGGCGACGTGGAGCAGCGACGGCCGCAAAGTGCACTACTCGCTCGCGAACGCGTACTTCATCTACGATCTCGATCGCGCGAAGACGGTCGATGATTCACTGCGGGCCGACGCACGCCGTCGTGGCGCGCTGGGCGACAGTGCGAAGAAGGCGTTGGCGCTTGCCGATTCGGTGAAGAAGGCCGCCGGCGATTCGGCGAAGCCGGGATACAAGCCATTCGAGAAGCGCATCGTGGTCACGGTGCCGCGCGATCGGCCCACCGGCACCGTGGTGCTGCGTGGCGGTCGCGCGCTGACGATGAAGGGACACGAGATCATCGACAACGCCGACATCGTGGTGACCGATCGTCGCATCGTGGGCGTCGGTGCACGTGGCTCGGTGCCGGTCCCGGCCGACGCGCGCATCATCGACGTCACGGGCAAGACGATCACACCGGGCTTCGTCGACACGCACTATCACACGCAGTGGCTGCAGACCGACGTGCATACCTCACAGGTGTGGCAGTATCTGACGACGCTCGCCTACGGCACGACCACGACGCGCGATCCGCAGACGAGCACCACCGATGTGCTCACGTACACCGATCGCGTGGAGAGCGGTGGCATGATCGGGCCACGCATCTACTCCACCGGGCCGGGCGTGTTCTGGGCGGAGCAGATCAAGGATCTCGATCAGGCACGCTCGATCCTCAAGCGCTACGCGCAGTACTACGACACCAAGACGCTCAAGATGTACATGACGGGCAATCGTCAGCAGCGGCAGTGGGTGATCATGGCGGCGAAGGAGCTTGGCATCATGCCGACGACCGAAGGTGGTCTCGACTACAAGCTCGACATCACGCATGCGCTCGATGGCTATCCGGGCGTCGAGCACGCGCTGCCGATCGCACCGATGTACAACGACGTCGTCGAACTGTTCAAGGCGAGTCAGACCACCAACTCACCGACGTTGCTGGTGAGCTACGGTGGACCGTGGGGTGAGAACTTCTTCTACACACATGAAGATCTGCAGGCGGATGCGAAGCTGCATCACTTCATGCCGTCCGCGCTGATCGATGCGAAGTCGCGCCGTCAGGGCGCCGGCACCGGTCCTGGCCCGGGCGGCTGGTTCCGTGAGGACGAGTACATCTTCCCGCGGCACGCGGACTTCGTGAAGCGGATGATCGACGGCGGTGCACGCGTCGGTGTGGGATCGCATGGCCAGCTGCAGGGCCTTGGCTATCACTGGGAGATGTGGGCGATGGGCAGCGGTGGCATCACGCCGTACGACCTGCTGCGCGTCGCAACGATCTACGGTGCCGAAGCGATCGGCCTGGCGCAGGATGTGGGCTCGCTGGAGGTCGGCAAGATGGCCGACATCCTCGTGATGGATGGCGATCCGCTGACGAACATCCGCAACACGAACACACTGCGGTACGTGATGAAGGGCGGGCGCCTGTATGAAGCGGCGACGCTCAACGAAGTCTGGCCGACCGTGCGCACGTTGCCGGCGCAGTCGTGGCAGGGCCTCGATCCCATGTCGCCGGCAGCAGGGATCAAGGCAGCGGGTGGCCACCAGTAGAGACTCCAGCCCGTCGCGGAGTGAAGCCGCCCGCCGTCCGATCTGGATGGCGGGCGGTTTCCGTTCTGCCCGACAAAGCAGCCCGGTGTCGGGCGAGTGCGTGTGCTCGCTTGCATAATGACTGACCGGTCAGTATCCTGACCACTCCCCGGACGACCGGGATTTTCTTTGGAGAATTGCATGACTGACGAGTCAGTCACTTTGATCGAGCCCGCCCACAAGGCCGATACGCGAACCCGGCGGCCCGCCGAGGAGCGCGAGGCACAGATCATCGAAGCGGCGTTTACTGAATTCGGCGCTGCCGGCTTCGAGGAAACGCGTCTCGAGGATATCGCCCGCCTCGCCGGCGTCGCGAAGGGCACCATCTATCTGTATTTCCCGAACAAGGAAGCGCTCTTCCGCGAGATGATCCGACGCACGGTCGTCGTCCGTCTGGACGAGCTCGAAAACGCCCCGCGCGATCCGGATGCGATGGCCGACTTCCATCGCGTGGTCCGCACGTACTGGGCGTACGTCAACGAGCCGACCTTCCCGGTGCTCTATCGCCTCGTGACGAGCGTGTTGCCGCGCTTGCCGGAGCTGCAGCAGTTCTTCTCGGAACGCGTCTCGCTGCGCTGGCAACGGCTGCTGCAGAGCTGCATCGATGCCTGCGTGCGCGACGGCGCCTTCGGTGAGGAACAGGCGCCGGATTCGGCGCGTATGCTCCACGCGCTCATGATGCAGCACGCGCTCATGCGCGCCAATCCAACGATGTGCAACGCCATCCACCTGCAGGATTCCGACGCGGTGATGGATCGCGTACTCGACTTCTTCTCTGCCGCGATGCGTCCGGCTGGGCACTCTCTCGCAGACACCAATGGTCACACGCACTGAATCCCTGCTGCGACGCGCACTGACGCTGCTGCTCGTCTCGGGCAGTGTCGCCGCCGCACAGGGCACTCCCGCACCGATGTCGTTGAGCATGGGTCAGGCGGCGCAGCGCGCGCGCGAGATGAGCCTGCCGGTCATCGCCAGCCTGCTGCGTGCCTCTGCGGTTGAAGCGCGCGTTGCCCAACGTCGCGCCGACTTGCTGCCGACGGTCACCGGCTTCACCGAGTCGAACAGCCGCACGTTCAACTCCGCCACACTCGGCATCAGTTTTCCGGCGCTGCCCGGTCAGAAGCCCTTCTTCGATCCGAACGGTGAAGTGCTGGGCCCGGTGCCGACAAGCGACATTCGCGCGCGCGTGCAGGCGAACATCTTCGATGGCGCGGCGATCGCGCGACTCCGCCTGGCACGCTCGCAGGGTGAGGCGTCGCGCACGGAAGCGGCGCAGACCGGCGCAGCGGTGGCCACACAAGCCGCCATCGCGTATGTGCGTGTGCTGCGCGCCGAGGCCGTGTTCGATGCGCGCGCAGCGGATTCCACACTGGCGGCGGATCTGTTGCGCATTGCGCGCGAGACCCTGCGCGCGGGCACCGGTGTTGCGCTCGATGTGACGCGCGCGGAATCACAACTGATCGGAATCCGTTCGCAGCTGATCACCTCGCGTGTCGAGCGTGACAAGGCGCGACTGGAGCTTCGGCGGACGATCAACATCGACCTGAATCAGCCGATCACGCTCTCCGATCCGCTCGACGGGGGCGTCGTGGCGATTCCATCGGAGGTCGACGCACTGGCGGTGGCGGCGAGAATGCGCCCTGAAGTTGCGGTGCTCAATGCGCAGCTCGCGTCGTCGAAGCTGTCGTCACAGGCGATTCGCGCCGAACGCCTGCCGACGCTGGCTGCCGTGGGTGACGAAGGCATCATCGGCAAGAACTACACGCGCATGCTCAACACGTGGACCTGGGGGCTGCGCGTGTCGGTGCCCATGTACGAAGGCGGCAAGCGCCAGGCGCGTGAGCACGAACAGTCGTACGCGCAGCAGGAACTCGAAACGCGGCGCACCGACCTGCTGGCGCAGATCGACGTGGATGTCCGCAGCGCGTTGCTCGATGCGGCGTCGGCTGGTGAAGCGGTGGAGGCGGCGCGCGAGCGCGTGCGCCTCGCCGAGCAGGAAGTCGCGCAGGCGCGCGACCGTTTCAAGGCCGGCGTCTCCGGCAATCTCGATGTGACGTCGGCGCTGCTCGGCCTGAGCGGTGCGCGCACACAACTGGTTGATGCCCTGGCAGCCCGCCAGTTGGCCCGCATCTCGATCGCCCGGTCACAGGGCACCCTCACGTCGCTCCGCTGAGCCGAGGAATTCCGTCATGACCGCACAAGTCCGCCCAGAGACCCCGTCCAGCGATCCGATGCCTGCCGAGAGCGAGACCCCACTTCGCACGACGCCGCCTGCAGCGCCGACCAAGCGCAGCCCACTGCCGTTCATCCTCGGTGCACTGCTGATCGTCGGCGGTATCTGGGCCTATCGGACCATCTCGTATGGGCGCAGCCATGAGAGCACCGACAATGCCACCATCGATGGGCATGTGATTCCGGTGCTCGCGAAGGTCGGTGGGTTCGTGACATCAGTGACCGTTGCCGAGAACGATCGCGTGAAGGGCGATGCACCCCTCGTGCAGATCGATGATCGTGAGTTCAAGGTGCGTCTCGCGCTGGCCGAGGCCGATCTGGCCGCAGCCCGCGCGTCCACCGGCGGCCGCGGTGGAACCGGTCAGGCGCAGGCGATGGTCGCGAATGCCTCCGCGCAGACGGCGGCGCAGAACGCAAACGTCGACGCGGCCCGCGCTCAGGTCGTGAAGGCTGAAGCCGATCTGGCGCGCTACGCCGATCTGGCGGCGAAGAACATCGTCAGTCAGCAACAGCTCGACGGCGCGAAGGCCCAGGTTGCAGCGACGCGCGCGCAGCTCGTGGCGGTGCAGAAGCAGGTGAACGCCGCGGGCGCGAACGTCGTCAGCATGGAAGCCGGTGTGCGTCTCGCCGATGCACGACTCGGCGCAGCGCAGGCCAGCCGCGACAACGCAGCGCTGCAGCTGTCGTTCACGAAGATCACCGCACCGACGCCGGGCGCAGTGAGTAAGAAGCTGGTCGAGATTGGCCAGCTCGTACAGCCGGGCCAGACGTTAATGAACATCGCGTCCGACACCGGATTGTTCGTGACCGCGAACTTCAAGGAAACGCAGCTCGACGATCTGCGGATCGGCCAGACGGTCGAGCTGGAAGTCGATGCCTACGGCGGCGCGAAGATCGACGGTGTGGTCGAGAGCATCAGTGCCGCGACGGGTGCGCGGTTCACGCTGCTCCCGCCGGACAACGCGAGCGGCAACTTCACGAAGGTCGTGCAGCGGGTGCCGGTGCGCATTCGCATCACGAAAGGCCTCGACACGACTCGTCCGTTGCGTATTGGTCTGAGCGTGGTCGCGCACGTCGTCACGAAGTAATCCAGCATCGCGTCAGCGGAGTTCGTGCAGATGGCCGCAACAACACTCGCGTTCCCGACCGCCGCCGTGCCGGTGGCCGAGGACCCGTACAAAAATCGCTACTGGATTGCCGCTGCGGTGACGCTGGCGGCAGTTCTGGAACTGATCGATACGTCGATCGTGAACGTGGCCGTGCCCCACATGATGGGCAATCTTGGTGCGACGCTCGATGAAATCGCCTGGGTCAGCACAGGCTACATCATCGCGAACGTGATCGTGATTCCGATGTCGAGCTGGTTGTCGAACTGGTTCGGCCGGCGACGCTACCTGACCGGCAGCATCCTGTTGTTCGTCGCGGCAAGCTTCTTCTGCGGCGCCGCGACGGGGCTCTGGTCGCTGGTCTTCTGGCGCGTGATCCAGGGCCTCGGGGGCGGCGCGCTGCTCAGTATCGCGCAGTCCACGCTCTTCGAGGCGTTCCCCCCGAAGGACGTCGGCAAGGGGCAGGCGATCTTCGGGATGGGTGTCATGGTCGGCCCGACGCTCGGGCCCACACTCGGCGGATTCATCGTCGACAATTACGACTGGCCGTGGATCTTCTACATCAACGTGCCACTCGGCCTTCTGGCAGCGGTGATGACGTGGAATTTCGTGCGCAATTCGAAGGTCGGTGTGCGCGCGACGAAGATCGATGTGATCGGTATCGTGCTGCTCGCCGCGAGTGTGGGTTCCTTGCAGTTCATGCTGGAGCGCGGTGAACGCAACGACTGGTTCGAGAGCGGCCTGGTGACCGGCCTGGCGGCGACGAGCCTGATCACGTTTGTGCTGTTTGTGTGGCGCGAGCTGACGTTCGAACAGCCGATCGTGAATCTGCGTGTGCTGAAGAGCCGTCAGCTGGCGGCCGGCGTGACGTTCGCCGCCGCACTGGGCCTCGCGATGTACGGGTCGATCTTCGTGCTGCCGGTGTTCCTGCAGCAGTTGCATGGCTTCACGGCGTGGCAGACGGGCAAGGTGATCTTTCCGGGCGCGATTGCGAGTGCGGTGACGATGGCGGTGATTGGTCGCAATGCGAATCGCATCGACGCGCGCTACACGATCGTGCTCGGCGTCGCACTGTTCGGCATCTGCATGACGTGGTTGTCAGGCCTGTCGTTGGATGGTGGTGCGGACGATGTGTTCTGGCCGCTGATCCTGCGTGGTGTCGGCATGGGCCTGATCTTCGTGCCGTTGACGAATGCGAGCATGGCGGACCTCGAGCCGAAGGACGTGCCGCAGGGCACAGCGCTCTTCAACCTGACGCGTCAGCTCGGTGGATCGCTTGGCATCGCGATCATGGCGACGCTGCTGTCCCGCTTCACGACCAGCGCACGCACGAGCCTCGTGACGCACATGAGTGCCGGTGATCCGGACGTGACGTCACGCATCACCCTGCTGACACGCGCGATGATCGCGCGGGGCTCCGATGCCACGACCGCGACGGCGCAGGCGTACCGTATTCTGGAACGTCAGGTATTTGCGCAGGCGAGCGTGATCTCGTTCTCGAAGATCTATCAGATCAGCGCCGTGCTGATGGTGCTCGCGCTGCCGTTGCTGCTGTTCTGGCGGACAGGGCGGAATCGCTCGGCGTTGTCGGCGGCGGACCTGCACTAGCGTCCTCTGGCTCCGTGCTTTGTGAAGACTCCGGTGGCTTCGTGGGGGGCGGGAGACCACCGAGAACACTTGGTGTGCACGGCGCGTGGCTTCTGGCTGCACGCCGCATCTTTTTAGGGAGAAAAGCAACGGCGGACGCCAAACGTTGCTGCCGCGCACCCACAAATAAGAAGATGCTTCGATTGCCGACGACCGTCGCTCCGTTCACACTCAGTGTTCTCGGTGTTCTCCCGCCCCCACTTCGCCACCAAACCACGAACTGATCGGACCCAGAGTGTCAAGCCGTTGAAGTGAACGCCCACGCACGACAGTTTGCCGCTTCGTCGTTCGCCGCGTTTTCCGCTTCAGCACACCGATGGCCTCGTCACTCGTCATAACTGTCGCACGTGAACTCGCGCTCCCGGTGGCATCGGTCGAGCGCACACTCGAGCTCTTCGGCGAAGGCAACACCCTGCCGTTCATCGCCCGCTACCGCAAGGAAGTCACCGGCGGCCTCGACGAAGTGCAGCTGCGCGACGTACGCGACAGGGCGCAGTACCTCGGCGAACTCGAGGAGCGGCGCACTGCCGTGCTCAAGAGCATCGACGAGCAGGGTAAGCTGGATGACAAGCTGAAGGCCGCGATCCTTGGCGCGTTGACGAAGCAGGCTCTCGAGGACCTCTACCTGCCGTACAAGCCGAAGCGTCGCACACGTGCGACGATCGCGCGTGAACGCGGGCTTGGCCCGCTGGCGGAGCAGTTGTGGGCGGGCGATCTCACCGACGCATCGGCCCGCGATGCAGCGGCTGCGTTCGTGGACGTCGCGACGGAAGTGCCGGACATCGACGCGGCCTTGCACGGCGCGCGCGACATTCTCGCCGAGCAGGTTGCGGAGGATGCAGGTGTCCGCGGCTGGATTCGCGACATGACGCGCACCAAGGGGGCCGTCAAGAGCGCCCGTTCATTCGGGCGCACCGAGGAAGTCTCGAAGTTCTCCGACTACTTCGATTTCCGCGAATCACTCGGTACGATTCCGTCGCACCGTGTGCTCGCGATCCGTCGCGGTGAGACCGAAGGTGAACTGGTCTGGAGTGTTGAAGCACCGATCGCCGACATCGCGCCGCGGCTTCAGCGCGATGTGACCGGCCATCGCAAGGCACCGGCGCTGCTCGCGCTCGTCGCCGAGGACGCGTACAACCGGTTGCTGGCACCGAGCATCGAGGTCGAGCTGCGTCTGGAGCTCAAGACGCGCGCCGATGAAGAGGCGATCATCATCTTCGGTCGCAACCTCGAGCAGCTGCTGTTGTCGGCACCTGCCGGTGAGAAGAGCGTGCTTGGTCTCGACCCGGGCTTCCGTACCGGCGTCAAGATCGCGCTCGTCAGCAAGACCGGCGCGCTGCAGCACACCGATACGCTGTACCTGCATCAGGAGGATCGCTTCGCGGCTACGATCCGCGCCGTCGTCACGCGCTTCAAGCCGGAGCTGATCGCCATCGGCAACGGCACGGCGTCGCGCGAGACGGAGACGCTGGTGCGCGCGACACTGCGTGAACTCACGCCGCCCGCGCCGACCGTGGTCGTCGTGAGCGAAGCCGGAGCTTCGGTGTACTCGGCGAGCGACGTGGCGCGCGAGGAGTTCCCCGACCTCGACGTATCTATCCGCGGCGCGGTGTCGATCGCACGACGGTTGCAGGATCCGCTGGCGGAGCTGGTGAAGATCGATCCCAAGTCGATCGGCGTCGGCCAGTACCAGCACGATGTCAATCAGCCGAAGCTGCGTCAGCGCCTCGTGGACATCGTCGAGAGCTGCGTGAACCGCGTCGGTGTCGAAGTGAATACCGCGTCGGCGCAGCTCCTCGCGTACGTCTCCGGTGTCGGGCCGGCGCTGGCGCAGTCGATCGTGGCGACGCGCGACGCGAAGGGCGGCTTCACCGCGCGCAAGGATCTGCAGGATGTACCACGGCTCGGTGCGAAGGCGTTTGAACAGGCGGGCGGATTCCTGCGTGTACGCGGCGGGGCGCATCCACTCGACGCGAGTGCGGTGCATCCGGAGCGCTATGCGCTCGTCGCGAAGATCGCGAAGGACCGCGGCGTTCACCTGAAGGACCTGATCGGGAACGAAGCGGTCCTTTCATCGCTCGACCTCGCGCCGTACGTCTCCGCCGACGTCGGACTGCCGACGCTGCACGACATCGTGACGGAGCTGCGGAAGCCCGGCCGCGATCCGCGTGAGAGCTTCGTGCCACCGGCGTTCCGCGACGACGTCACCGAGCCGAAGCACCTCACCGCCGGTATGGTGCTGGAAGGCGTGGTCACGAATATCGTTGCATTCGGTGCCTTTGTGGACATCGGCGTGCATCAGGACGGCCTCGTGCACGTAAGCCAGCTCTCCGACCGCTTCGTGAAGGACCCGAACGACGTGGTGCAGGTGGGGCAGAAGGTGATGGTCACCGTGCAGTCGATCGACCTGCCGCGCAATCGCATTGCGCTGACCATGAAAACCGGCGAGAAACCCGCCGTGTCCGCTGCACCGAAGCCGCGCGCGCCGAAGCCTGCCGCCCCGGCCGCCCCGCCTGTCCAGCCCGGCAAGGGATGGGTCGCGCCGAACGGGATCCGGTTCAAGTAGTCGCGCGCGGCCTGCCACACCCCGTGACCGGGATTATCCTCTATCGTCCCCACGGGTAGGTCTCGTGATGCGGCAGTCCTGCACCCATTCAGCCTCAGCATGCTCTCTTCACATCGGAGCGGTTGGCTGCGCCGGAGCGCCTTCACGGCGATGCTCCTTGGCGCGGCTCCGTTCTCCCTGTTCGCGCAGGTCCGGCGCCCCGACCCTGTGCCGAATGGCCCGCGGTCCGGCATCACGGCGCCCAAGCGTCGCACCGAACTCTTCATCGGCGGCGGCTTCGTCAAGCTGAACGAAGCGAATGCGACGAAAGGCTCGATGCCGATCGTCAGCGCTGGATTCCGGCACCAGGTGTCGCCCGATTGGCTCTACCTCGGTGGCAGCGTCGATCTCGGCACGACGACGATCGATGGCAGGTTTTTCCCGTACGAGAAGCGGTCGCTCGGCGACAGTTCGCAGTTCGTCCAGGTGGACGGCAACGCGACGATGGTCGCGGCCCGCTTCAACGCCGAGGCGCTCTTCCCGCTCGATGAGGATGAGAAATTCCGCGCGGGCGTCTCATTCAACGCCGGCGCATACACGATGCTGCCGTCGCCATCCGGCGGCGCTGGGGCCGGGCCTTTCGTCGCGCCAACATTCGGCGGTGGATTCGTGGGCGAAGCCGATATCACGGCGCGCTTCGGACTCACCGCGACACTCGGCTTCACACAGTTCATGAATTTCGATCGCGAGAAACTGCGGCCGAGCGATCCCGCGCTCGCCGATCCCGTCTTCATCACACCGCTCGTGCCACCACCGGCGGCCGTGAAGAGTTTTGGCGGCGCGCGCGTCGTGGTCGGCATCACGTACCGGCTCGGTGTGAAGTCCACGACGAAGGGAGGCGCCAAGTGAAGATGCGTCTTGCTCTTGCCGCCGTAGCAGTCGTGGCCGTCGTCGCGGGCTGCAATCAGGATGCGGCCGTCACGCCGCAGGGTGGCGTCGCGTTCGAAACACCGTTCACGACAGTCGCGGCGGTCCGTTCTCCGACGATCATCGCCAAGGCGTTTGGTCGCACGGTCAACAACGCCGCGGTCGTCGATTCCATCGTGGGTGAAGTCTCGCTGCTGAAGCAGCTCGATGGTCGCGCGCGCTATCAGTTCTACATCGTCAACGGCCTCGATTCGAGTGCGGCACCGGTCTCGCATCGGCAGTGGATCGTGCGCACCGATTCGCTGCTCGATGCAAATGGCGGCCTGAGATTACCAGTGGACACGAATCGCGCCGCCGGCATCCGCGACTTCTGGGCCGGCGCGTTCTTCGGACAGAAGCTGCGCTTTGCCGTCACGCTGTCAGCGACCGACTCCGTCCAGCAGCGCGGCGCGTGGCTGGTGTTGACGATTCAGTCCGATTCGACGAACACGAAGTACAACGATTCCACGCCGCGCCCCCTGTACATCAAGTTCCGCGACCAGAAGGGCACCGTCACGCGCGACGACGATCAGGTGCTGCCTGATACGCTGCGCGGCGGCTTCGGTGAGTTCCGCAGCCCCACGCGTCAGCGGACGTACAAGTCCGCTGGTTCGGGGTCGCTGCTGTTCTGGGATGTCGTGAGCACCGGCAAGCCGGCGTTCCGAGTGGATTTCGCCGCGTTGCCGAAACCACCGCTCGGCTACTACTACCAGCCGTTCATCATCGACAGCCTGTCGGGGATCGCGTATGCCTGGGGCGCGAGCTACGACGCGGCGGACAAGTCACTCGCCGATGCCGATCTGGCGAAAGACACGATCATCCCGGTACTGCGTGCGGTGCAGCCGTCAAACGACGTGATCGGTCAGGCCGAGAACTACACGCGCGTCGATCTGATTCTCGAGCCGAAGACTGCTGCGCCACTGCTGAAGACCGGCCTCTCGATCTACAGCCTGATGACGGTGCAGCGCGCGCAACTGCCCGCCGCATTGCGTGCGAAGCGTGCGGCCCTCGGGACCGTGAAGGCCATCGTGACCAAGGGCACGCAGGGTGGGGCGGTCGCGCCGAATATCGGCGTCGTCATTCAGGGCCCTGGCAACAACTTCAACACGTTGCTCGGCAACAAGAACACCGACAGCACCGGCACCGCGACGTTCACGAATGTGCCGGTCGGTCAGCTGCGCGTGCTCGCGATTCCGTTCGGTGGCGCGCTCGTCGAAACGCGTGCCACGATCGTCTCAGGTCAGACCGCGACCGTTCGGTTGGTCGTGCCGTAGTCCGCCATCGCCGCACGCACTGGACGTCGATGGCCGCGCTCAGCTTTCCCTGAGTGCGGCCATCGGTGTTTCACGGAATACTTCGCGTCCGGTCAGCACGCCGACGAGGATCGTGATCCCGAGCAGCAGGCCAGCAATCGCGAACGCCGGTGTCCACGTCATGACAAACGGCACGTTGAAGCTGAAGCGCGCGAGGCCCCACGCTCCGCCAATGCCGAGCAGCATACCGGCCAGCGCGCCGAGCAGTCCGAGTACGGCGTACTCGCTGACCATGATCCGTCCGATCTGCGCACGCGTCGCACCGAGCACCTTGAGCAGGACGCCTTCACGCAGCCGCTCGCGACGCGTGGCGGCGACGGCGCTGATCAGTACCGGCACGCCCATGATCAGGGCGAAGAGCGCCATGAAGCGGATTGCGCTGCTCACCTTGTCGAGAATGTTCGTGATCGTGCGCGTGATCAGCGAGATGTCGAGCGAGCTGACGTTCGGATACTTGCGCACGACATCCCGCTGCAGCACCGCCACCGCGCTGTCGCCGGTCACGCTCGCAATCACAGCGAACTGCTTCGGCGCCTCCCTGATCGCGCTTGGTTCGAACACCACGAAGAAGTTCGGCTCGAAACGCGTGAAGTTCACCTTGCGCGTACTGGCGACGACTGTCTTCACCATCGCACCCTGCACGTTCCACGTCAGTTCATCGCCGACCTTGATCAACAGGTCGTCCGCAATGCTTTCGTCGATGCTCACCCGGCTCATGCCAGCGGGCGCGGCGGGCGCCTTGTCGAACCACTTGCCGGTGATCATCTGCTCGCTCTTGACGAGCGTATCGCGATAGGTGCTGCGATACTCGCGGGTGTAGGGCCACGGCGCCTTCTTCAGCTTCTCCGCCGCCGCCTGCGCGACTTTCACCGGCACGCCCTTCACCTCGCTCAGGCGCATCGTCACGATCGGGACACGCTGAATCAGCTTGTGCCCTGACTTCTGGATGATGGTATCCATGCCGGCGCCCTGATCATCCTGCACATCATAGAACAGCACGTTGCCACCGCTCGCCGACGCATCGACGGCAAAGCGCGTCAGCAGCGTGGTCTGCAACAGGTACAGCGTACTGACCAGGAACGCACCGAAGCCGAGTGACAGCACGACGGATCGTGTCTGATTCGACGGGCGATACAGGTTCGCGACGCCCTGCCGCATCACGTACGGCCAACCGGCGCGCATCGCCTTCCGAGCGATCCACATCAGCAGCGACGCGCTGCCGAGCAGCAGCAATAGCACGAACGCGATCGCGGCACTGATCGCGAGGCCCGCACGAACGCTGCCCGCGCGTGTGATTGCCAACGCGACGACACTCAACACGATGCCGCCGAGCACGATCAGTCCACGCCAATCCTTGTACCAGGGCGGGCGCGAGCTGCTGTCCACATCGGTGCGCAGCACCTGCAATGGCGAGATGTTGCGCACACCCACCAGCGGTCGCAGCGCGAATGCCAGCGCGACCCACACACCGACGCCGAGTCCGGACACGATCGCCATCGGTGAGAGCGCGATCGACACATCCACCGGCAGCAGTTCGCGCACGAGTCCCGGCAGTGCGAGCTGAATTGCCACGCCGAGCACGGCGCCGGCCGCAGCGCCGACAAAACCCATCGACGCGGCCTGCAGGCCGTAGATCACCAGGACCTGCCCACTCGTCGCGCCGAGGCAGCGCATGACGGCGATGGTCTCCTGCTTGCGGCGGATGAATGCGTGCACGCCGGACGCGACACCGATGCCGCCGAGCAACAGCGCAACGAGGCCCACCAGCCCGAGGAAGTTGCCGAGCGTGCTGATCGCTTCGGTGATATTCGCTTCCGATTCGGCGGCGGTGCGCACGCGCAGCTTCAGCTTCTCGAGTGCTGGCTTGCTGCGCTTCGCCCAGTCCGGCGCCTGAATGCCCGGCGGCATCTTGAGCAGCGTTTCGTACGACGCGCGCGAGCCGAAGCTGAGCAGGCGGGTTTCGTCGAGCCACTCATCCGAGATGAACACGCGCGGGCCGACGACGGAGACGAAGCCTGCGTCGCCGGGCACCTGCTTGAGCGTGCCGGCAATCAGGAATGTGGAGTAGCCGAGCGACAG
Organism: Gemmatimonadales bacterium; assembly: GCA_038231095.1. Lineage (GTDB taxonomy): Bacteria > Gemmatimonadota > Gemmatimonadetes > Gemmatimonadales > Gemmatimonadaceae > JACMLX01. The sequence goes on along the minus strand of JBBRLZ010000016.1, from coordinate 3,526 downwards.
CGAGTCGCCGACTTTCGCGTTCAGCGAGAGCAGCAGTCCCGGATCGACGATCGCCGTGTGCGCGTTGCGGATGCGCACGAACGCACTGGCGGGTTCCGTGATCACGTCGCCGTAGAGCGGATACGTGTTCGACACGCCGCGCACCTGCACGAGGCGCGTGTTACCCGTGTTCGTGATCGCGGCCATCGAGGGGAACTGTACGACGCGCGCGATCGTCATGCCGCCGCGTCGCAGTGAATCGACGAGCGAATCGGCGGCCGGCGACATTTCGGCGCGCGTGGACAGCGATGCATCACCACCGAGCAGTGAGCGACTCTGCTCGCGCACCGACTTCGTGAGGTTGTCGGCGAACGAATCGATCGCGACGAGTGCGGCGACACCGAGTGCAATCGACGACATGTAGAGCAGCAGACGACGGCGTGCGGTACGGCTTTCCTTCCACGCCAGCGCGGGCAGTCGTCGCCACGGGAAACGTGGGCCCGACACGCCAGCGCTCACGCCACCGCCTCGGCCATGGCGCGCGTAATGGCGCCGGTGTCTTCGATGACCAGACCGTCAGCCAGTCGGATACTGCGGCCGAGACGTTTTGCGAGAGACTGGTCGTGTGTGACGAGGACGATCGTAGTGCCGTCCTCCCGATTCAGTTGCTCGAGCAGGCCGACGATTTTCTCGCCGGTGGCCCCGTCGAGGTTTCCGGTCGGTTCGTCGGCGAAGAGCACGCGCGGGCGATTCACGAAGGCGCGCGCGATCGCAACGCGCTGCTGTTCACCGCCGGAGAGTTGTGTCGGGAAGTGATGCGTGCGCGACCCGAGTCCGACGCGTTGGAGCAGGTCGCGCGCGCGGGCGTCGCTGTCACGGATGCCGCGCAGCTCGAGAGGCACCTGAACGTTTTCGAGGGCCGTGAGCGTGGGCACCAATTGGAAACTCTGGAACACGAAGCCCACCTTGTCGCCGCGCAGCCGCGCGCGCGCATCCTCGTCGAGCCCTGCGAGGTCGTTGCCGTCGAGTAACACGGCGCCGGTCGTCGGGGTATCCAAACCGGCGAGCAGTCCGAGGAGCGTCGTCTTGCCGCTGCCGGATGGCCCGACGATTGCGACCGTCTCGCCAGCGGCGATGTCGAAGGTCACATTGCGGAGCACCGCCAGTGCGCCGCCGCCGCTGCGATATTCTTTCGTCAGATTGCGGACGGCGAGCATAGGCGTCGCGCGACTGGGAGACGACAAACCGGTGTCAGACATGCGGAAGCAGCGGGAAAGTGGGAAGCAGGGCCATCGTCGGCGCGCCGCCCGGTGGGGCGCCGCACTGGTCGTGCTGGGGATACTGCATGGTTGCGGCGGCGGCAGTGCGGCACAATCTGCCAATCGGGCGGGCGCCGCTCCTGACTCAACGGTAGCTGGTGCACAAACGCCGCTGCCGGCTGGAAGTTCAGTCGATCCGGGCGCAAAGTCGATCGCGGCGCCGACGCGCGTGCTGTTCATCGGGACCAGTCTCACTGCCGGGCTGGGCCTGCCCGACCCTGTCGAGGCGTGGCCCGGGCAGATCGGCCACATCGCCGACTCCCTTGGCTACAAGGTGAAGGTCCAGAATGCCGGACTCAGCGGCGAGACCTCGGCCGGCGCGCTCCGTCGGGCCGACTGGCTGCTCAAGGACACGGCGGATGTGGTGGTGATCGAGACGGGCGCGAACGACGGGCTGCGCGGGCTGTCGGCGGCGGATCTCTCGCAGAACCTGACTGGTATCGTGGCCAAGGTGCGGGAGCGGAGCCCGAAGGCGCAGGTGGTGATCGTCGCGATGGAGGCCCCGCCGAACATGGGGGCCGAGTATGCGACGGCGTTCCGGAAGGTCTTTCCGGCGGTGGCGGCGGCGACCAAATCCACGCTGACGCCCTTCCTGCTGGATGGGGTGGCCGGGATCGCGACCCTCAACCAGGCCGATGGCATCCATCCGACCGCCGTGGGCGCCGCCAAGGCCGCCCGGACCGTGTGGCCGACGATCAAGGGAGTGCTGGACGCGCTGCATCCGCCCGCGCCGCCGAAGGTCTGAAGTCCCTTGGGCCGTCTTGAAAAATGTCTCGCGCAGAGACGCAGGGCCCGCAGGGGACAGCGCATCGCGCGAGTTGCCCGAAAGGCCCTTTGACGGCAGTTGCGGTTTTCTGCGCTCTCGGCGCCTCTGCGCGAGCCGCTCCTCGATCGCCGAGGGGCCTTGCGGTGTATTCGCCCCGGATCCCGCGGGGGTCGTGGCGGCGGGATGGGGCCGCTATGTTTCTAGGCTGCTCAATACAATGGACCCCACAGAGTTGAGGATGTACTGATATGGCAGTTCCGGCTACGCAGCTTCGTCGCGGGATGGTGATCGTGATGGAGGGCGACCCCTGCCGCGTGATCGAGTTCCGGCATCACACGCCGGGCAACCTGCGCGCGATGGTGCAGACGAAGATGAAGAACCTGCGCACCGGTTCGAACTTCGAGCATCGCTTCCGCGCGGCGGATGCCATCGAGAAGGCGATGATGGAGACGCACGATCTGGAGTTCCTGTACGAGTCCACGGGCACGTACTACTTCATGAAGACGAGCGACTACGATCAGCTCGAGATGGATGAAGAGATGCTGGGCGACAATGCGCAGTGGATGCAGCCTGGCATGAAGATTCTGGCCGAGTATTACAACGGAAAGCCGATCGGCATCGAGCTGCCGAATTCGCTGACGCTGGAGATTGTCGAGACGGCGCCGGTGATGAAGACGGCGACGAAGTCGGCGAGCCAGAAGCCGGCGAAGTTGGAGAACGGTGTGACGGTGAACGTGCCCGAGTATTTGAGCGCGGGCGAGAAGGTGCGCGTGGATCCGCGAACCGGTGATTTCCTCGAGCGTGCGAAGGCTGAGCGCTGAGTCGGCTGACGCGCTGCGGATTCCGCGCGCGTCAGTGTTGGCCGCAACGAGCTTGGCCGCAACACTTGAAGCTGCGCCTTGGTTGATCTATTTTGGGTGTCTGTTGTACAGCAGTGTGGCATGGTGCCTGTAGCTCAATTGGTTAGAGCACCGGATTGTGGTTCCGGGGGTTGCGGGTTCAATCCCCGTCAGGCACCCTGCGGTGTGGACCTCGGCGGTGTGGGGTCGATACTGCGAATCTCGGTGTAGGTCCGTAGCTCAATTGGTAGAGCACCGGTCTCCAAAACCGGGGGTTGCAGGTTCGATTCCTGCCGGGCCTGTGCGGCTGATGTGTAGGTGGTGGTGAAGGTGGTGGAGCAGGTGATTGCGTACGACGACGGCGCTATCGTCTAGGGGACTAGGACACGGCCCTCTCAAGGCTGGAACACGGGTTCGAATCCCGTTAGCGCTATGGGGCTGCGGGAGTGTGGTCGCGGGTGTGGGGCTGAGGGATTGCGGCCGGTGGAGTTGGGAGGTCTAGCCCTGAGGCGCGTTCGTCTAGCGGTTAGGACGGGACCCTTTCAAGGTCCAGAGACGGGTTCGATTCCCGTACGCGCTATGTCGGTGGTGCAGGTGCATGTGGAGGATCGCAGCGGTCGGGG
>JBBRLZ010000015.1:0-78132 GCA_038231095.1 Gemmatimonadales bacterium | reverse complement strand
GCGGCTGGCAGTGGCTGGTGTGTCTGGCGGCCGCGGTGCTGTTGTTCGTTCGTCGTGGTCTCGCGACGGTGCTCCTGCTTGCCGCAGTGTCGGCGGGCGTCGTCGCGCAGCTCTTTCACTTGTTTCCGCCATGATGCTTCTTCGATCGCTGCGTTCATCGCTCGTCATCGCGGCGTTGCTGCTCGCCGCCTGCGGACGACAGTCCTCGACCGTGCCGAAGCCATCGCCGCCGCCGGCGACCGGCACTGACGTTGTGCAGCGCATGCATGGCGCCTACACCGGCAAGTGGTTCCAGACGCTGCAGTTCGCGCAGGAGAACACGCGGTACGCGGCGAACGGCAGGACGGAACGCAGCCAGTGGAGGGAGTTCATGCTGGTGCCGGGCCGGTTGCGCATCGAGTTTCTGCCGGCCAGCGGCGGCAACGGTGCGGTCTACGCCGATGGCAATGTCTACTCGTTCGAAGGTGGCAAGCTGTCGCGCACGGTGGTGCAGACGAACATCCTGCTGGTGCTGACGGCGGACGTGTATGCGCAGCCGACAGCGACGAGCCTCCGGCAGCTCACTGGCGTTGGCGTCGATCTGGCGAAACTGCGCCGCGACACGTGGAACGGTCGGCCGATGTGGGTTGTCGGCGCGACGGGTGCGGCGGATCTCGGGTCACCGCAGTTCTGGGTGGATGCCGAGACGTGGGTGGTGACGCGCGTGTTCGACCGTCCCGCGAGCGGAGCATCGCAGCCCGCGCGTCCAGCCACGGAATTCCGGTTGGCCGACTACCGCACGCTGAGCGGCGTGCCGGTGGTGCACGAGATCACGTTCCTGCGCGATGGACAGCCGTTCTTCAAAGAGCAATACACCGACGTCGTGCTCAATTCGGCGATCGATGCGCGACTTTTTTCGTCATCGCAGTGGAAGGTGCCCGGCCGCGCACCGTAGTGAACTGGCCGGCGCAGGTCGGTCAACGCACTGACCTGCGCGCATCACGTCGCAACAGACCGGCGACGTGCAACTCCCGATTTTCAATTCAAGAGCCTGTGTCCCGTATCCGTTTGGTGTTCCTCAGTGCAGTTGTGGCGCCGGTGTTGGCATGCGCGCAGACGCCCGCGTCCGGTGTGAAAGAACTGCCGCGAACGCACGCACCGCAGCCAACCGTCGCCGCGATCACGCCGGCCGACCTGATGACGCGGTTGTACATCTTCGCCGATGACTCGATGCAGGGCCGCGAGACGAGCACCGACGGCAACATGCGTGGCCTGCGTTACATCGAAGGTGAGCTGAAGCGGCTCGGCCTCACACCGATGGGCGACAAGGGCGGTTTTCTGCAGGAAGTGCCGCTCGTGAAGCGTGGCTGGAATGCAACCTTCACAGCAAGTGTGGACGGCACCGTGCTGGCACCGTGGGTCGACGTGGTGCCGCTGCCGTTGCGAGCCGCCACTCCGCGCCCTGTGAATGGTGCGACGGTGATTTATGGCGGTACGGTCGAGGAAGCGACGCGGATGATCACGGCAGAGCAGGCCACCGGCAGGATCGTCGTGTTGAAGTCGCCCGGTCCGCTGCGTGCGCCGCGGTTGCCCGCGGGCAGCCCGCTGACGAATGCCGCCGGCATCGCCCTGCTGGTCACGGCACCAGTGCCGGAGCAGTTCCTGAACTTTTTCCGCGTGCCTGGTCTGTCGATGCCCGACGGCCAGTCCGGCACGCAGCTGGCGCCGACGACGCTCGTCCTCTCGCCACACGCGGCGCAGGTGTTGTTCGGTGCCGATGCGACAACGCTCACGCCCGGTCAGACGGGTAAGGCGCTGACGACGAATCTCGCATTCGTGGCCACGCCGGCGCCGGCGTACAACGTGGTGGCGATGATCGCCGGCTCCGATGCGACGCTGAAAGGCGAGTTCGTCGCGATCGGTGCGCACAACGATCACGTCGGATACAACCGCGCGCCGGTGGATCACGATTCGCTGCGCGCGTTCCAGCGTGCGGCGTGGACGATGGCTGGCGCGTATGCCGGCCTGCCCCCGCTGAACGCGGTGCAGCGTGCGTCGATTCACATCAACGTGGATAGCCTGCACACACTGCGACCCGCGCGCCGCGACAGCATTGCGAACGGCGCGGATGATGACGGCTCGGGCTCGATGGCCGTGCTCGAGATCGCGGAGAATCTCGCAAAGTCGAAGGTCAGGCCGAGGCGTTCGATTCTCTTCGTCTGGCATACCGGTGAAGAGAAGGGGCTGCTCGGGTCACAATGGATCAGCAACCACTTTCCCGTCGCGCGCGATTCGATCGTGGCGCAGATCAACATCGACATGATCGGCCGCGGCGACTCGGTGGACGTGAAGGGTGGAGGTCCGCGCTATGTCGGCGTCGTCGGTGCAAAGCGGCTGTCGTCGATGCTCGGCGCGACGGTCGATTCTCTGGCGAAGGTGTACCGCACGCCGATCGATCTCGACTATCGCATGGACACGGACGGGCATCCGGAGAACATCTACTGCCGCAGCGACCACTACAACTATGCGCGGTGGGGCATTCCCGTCGCGTTCTTCTTCACCGGACTGCACGGCGACTACCACCAGGTCACCGACGAACCGCAGTACATCGACTATCCGCACTACAGCCTGATCGCGAACTACATCAGGGATCTGCTGGTGACGGTGGGCAATGGTGCAACCCCGGTGGTGGACAAGCCGAAGCCCGATCCGAATGGTGCCTGCCGCCAATAGCACTCGGCGGTTTCATGCTCCAGCCCGGCGACGTTCCCTCGCGATTGCGGCGTCTCATTAGCTTTTCCAACGCGCGACATCGCCTGATCGGCGGTGCCGCGCGTGCTGCGTCCCCCACCCGGCTTCCATGTCGCACCTGCTCACCGCTGATGCCCTGATCGGCCTCGCGACACTGACCGTGCTCGAGGTCGTGCTCGGGATCGACAACATCATCTTCATCTCGATTCTCGCGGGCTCGTTGCCCGTGGCACAGCAGCCGCGCGGGCGCCGTCTCGGTCTGGCCGGCGCGTTCTGCTCCCGGATGCTGCTCCTGTTGAGCATCACGTGGATCATGAAGCTGACCGCGCCACTGTTCAGCGTCGTCGGACGTGAGATCACGGGCAAGGACCTGATCCTGATCGTCGGCGGCCTGTTCCTCATCGGCAAGGCCACGACTGAAATCCATCACAAGCTGGAAGACGATGAGCGCGCGGCATTGGCCGAGAAGAGCAAGTCCGCAAGCGCCGGCCTCTGGGCGGTTGTCGCGCAGATCACGGTCATCGACATCGTCTTTTCACTCGACTCGGTGATCACCGCCGTCGGCATGGTGCCGCACATCGAGGTGATGATCGCGGCGAACGTCATCGCGCTTGGCATCATGATGCTGGCCGCGACGCCGATCAGCGCCTTCGTCGACAAGCATCCGACGGTGAAATTGCTGGCACTGAGCTTTCTCGTGCTGATCGGGACGAACCTCGTCGCCGAAGGGACGGGCTTTCACATCCCGAAGGGCTACACGTACTTCGCGATGGCGTTCTCGGTGATCACCGAGATGCTCAACATCAAGCTGCGCAAGAAGACCGCGCCGACGAAGTGACCGGATCGCGGCGCATCTGACAGTCTGAACTGCAGGCGTCGCGCGGAGGCGCGGGGAGCGCGGGGAACGGCAATCGCAGCAGTCACGCTGCTCGCGCGGAGCCGCGAACGCGCGTCTCCGCGCGAGTCGTGTGTTTCGTGGAGCGTTCGGGAACAGCGTCAGGCGTGCCGCTTTCCTGACGGCGGCGAGTTCCGCGACTCGGGCGCACGATTCAGCACGCGGTTGTTGAGCGGCGTGATCTTCGAAATACGCGTCGGCGTGCCGCCATCGCGCGTCGCGGGCACGACTTCGAGTTTGTGCGACACCATGAACTCCGCCGTGTTACCGGGCGTGGTCTGCGCCGCACCGCGCGTCTCGACGAGCGCGCGAAGGCGGTTGCTGCGACCGTGCAGCACCTGTGACGCAGCGCTCATCTGCTGACAGGCTGCGCTCTGCTCCTGCGCCGAGGCGTTCGCCTGCTGCGCGCTCGTCGCGTGACCGACCGCGTCACTGGCGACGATACTGAGCGACTGCTGCACGCTGGCCATCTGCGACGAGTTGAGCGCGGCGATCTGACTGAGGTTTGCAGCGGCAGCGACCGTGCGCTCGGCCGAGGCGGTGATGCTTTCGAGGGCCAGGCCGACGTCGCGACCGACGGTTTCGATCTCACCGACGAGGCCCGCGCTTCGTTGCATCGTGCTCACCGTTTCGTTGACACCGCCGGTGATCGCCTTCGTCAGACGTGCCACGTCGTCAGCTGCGCGCTGTGCCGCTTCGGCCAGCTTGCGTACTTCGTCGGCCACGACCACGAACCCGCGCCCCGCATCGCCCGCGCGCGCGGCCTCGATCGCGGCGTTCAGCGCCAGCATGTTCGTCTGCTCGGCGATCCGACCGACCGACGTCACGAACTGTGCGATGCCTTCGGTCACGCCGTGCAGCGATTCCGCGGTGCGGCTGGCGTTCTGCACCGACGTGCGAATGTCGCCCATCACCGACAGCGCGCGACTGATCGTCTGACGTTTCTCCATCGCTTCGCGTTCGATCGACTCGGCCAGCGCCGCCACCGAGCCCGCCTCCTGACGGACTTCGAGTGCGCGCTCCCCATTCGCTGTCAGCTCGGCATCGATCCGCTTCAGCATGCCGACCTGGTTCTCGGCACCGCGCGTGACGTTCTCCATCACATGCGAGACTTCCGTCGCCTTGTGTGCGATGCGATCGCTGACCTGTGACAGTTCACTGGACGATGTTGCGAGTTCCGATGCCGTCGCGGCAGTCGCCGTCGCGAGCACGCCAAGCGAGGTGCCGGCTTCATTCAACGCGGCAGCGATTCGCTCGAACTCGCCTGGCATGCGCGTGTGCGTGCGCGTGTCGAACGCCCCGCGGCTGAGTGCATCAGCGTGTTGCACGAGCTGATGGAGCGGATCATTGACCGAGCGCAGCGTTGCCCCCACGAGCAGCGTCCCGAGAATCAGCACACCGCCGAAGACGAGCAGCACCATCAACGCGCGCGTCTCGGCTTCCTTGCGCATGTCGGCCGCAACGATCGTGACCTGGCGTTCCGTCAGTGAGCCGAGCCGGTCGATCGCACCGAGTAACTGATGGACGCCGGTGGAGACGCCGGCCTCCTCGCGTCGTGCGGAGAGCGTGTCGCCCATCTCGAGAAAGCGATGCGCGCGGGCGTACGTGACTTCGACGCCGGACAGCGTGCGATCAACCTGCGCGACGAGCGCGATGTGATCCGACTCGCGCGTGGACTGGCGATTCATCTGCCGCGTGATGCGGTGCGTCTGGAAGTTCAGGCGCTGAAACGTGGCAAGTGCGGCGGTGTCACCGTCACGCAGGTAGTGACTCGCCGACTGGATTTCTTCCGCCACCGTGGCCGAGAGTTCTGACGACAGGCGCGCGTCGCGCCGGATCACTTCCAGTGCATCGGTCGCAGTGGCAGCCGACGTGTGCAGCGAGTTGTACGCCAGCACGCCGGCGCCACTCAGCATCACGGCGATGACGAGGAAGGCGCGCAGCAGCCGACCGCTGATCGTTCTGGCCGCGATGAGGTGGTGCACTTTCTCGGTCACTGCATCACTCCGAACGTGCGGGTCGCGCCATCGAGGTGCAGCAGGCGCATGCTTCTCCCGATCGGATCGCCGGCGCGCGAGAAGCGCACGGCGCCGGTCGCGTAGCCGCGTGTGTCACGCATCGAGGCGAGCGCTTCGCGTGTGCCAGCGCGTGTCTTACCCTGCGCGGCAGCGCGCGCCATCGCGATCGTGGCATCATAGGAGAGGGCCGCGTACGCATCGGGATCGGCGCGGTACCGGGCCTTGTACGCTGCGACAAAGCGCCGGACGTCGGGACGATCTTCGTTGCTCGAGAACGGCAGCGCGATCGCGACGTCGTGCACTTCCATTGCGTTCTCGACGCCGCTCCAGCCGTCACCGGCGATGACCGGCACCATGATGCCCGCCGCGCGCAACGCTTTCAGCACCGGCACACCCGACACGGTGCCGACGGCGAAAATCAGGTCGGGCTTCCTGCGCGCAATCGAGGCGATGTTGACGGTGATGCTGTCACCCGACGGATCGATCGGTTCGAGTGCCACAGGCGGCATGTCGAGGCCGACGAGGAACGGCTCGACGAGGCCGCGACCGTACGATGTATTGTCGTAGATGATGGCGACGCGCCGCTTGCCGAGCTGCTTGTGCGCGACCTCACCCAGTTTGCGGCCGGTCATCGAGTCGCTCGGGTTGAGTCGGAACATCCAACTGGACATGCCGCTCAGGTCGGGCGACGTGGCGGATGGCGACAGCGAGGCGAGATCGCCGTCGTACACGCGCGCCGCAGCGACCATGGCCGTCGAACTGAGATGGCCGATGACACCGAGAATCTTCGGGTCGTTGACGAAGTCCCGCGCGATGTCGGCGGCGAGTCCGCCGTCGGCCCGATCGTCGCGGAAGTTCACGTGCACGCGCCGGCCGTTGACGCCTCCATCGCGATTCAGCTCTTCGACCGCCAGCTCGATGCCATGGTGCGCCATCTCGCCGTACCCCGTCTCCCATGCGCCGGCCGCGCCAAGCTGCAGCTCACCGTACGCGAGCGGCGACGCCCGTTCGCAGGATGCGAGCGCGAGGCTGGCGAGGAGAGCAGTCGCGCTTCGGAACGGCACAGCGACCATGCGTATGACCGGGCGAGGTGGGCGGAGGTGGGCATCGCAGTGACGAGCCCGACCATGACAAGGTCACGGTCGAGGTTGTCTGGATGCACGTGTCCGACCATCCTGAGCGCCGGATCTCTTCTGTACATCAACCCCACGATATGGACGCGCTGTCATTCCACCTGATGGTCAACCACACGCCGATCCTGTTCGGCATCGTCGGCACGCTCTTCGTCCTGCTCGCAACTGTGATTCAGCGTCGCGTGCTCTGGCGCATCGGCACAGCGTCACTCTGCGTGGCGGCGCTCTCCTTTTATCCGGTGCAGTGGACCGGCGGCAATGCCGAGCATGAGGACATGAAGCGGTGGTACGTGCAGCGCGACGCGATCGAAGAACACGAGGAAGCATCGGACAAGGCGCTGTTCGTCGTACTGCTGGCAGGTGCCGTGGCAGGCTATGCGTTCTGGCGCGCCCGTGGACCGCAGACCGACGCACCGGTGGTGCCGGCGTGGCTGCGCGGCGCGGTGGTGGTCACGGCGCTTGCCTCGACGGCGGCAACGGTGCGCACCGCGTACCTCGCGGGCTTCATCGCGCACAAGAATCCGCTTCTGATGCGCGCGACCGTGCCGCCGGCGGATTCGATCCCGGTCAGGAAGCCCTCCGGCCCGGAGTCACCGGAGTAGTACCTGGTCCGGATTCTGTAACGCGTGGGAGATCGTCAAGTCTGCTCGCGTCTCCGCGCGAGTACAGTTGCACGCGCCCGATGCGAGACGTCCGTCGCTACCGCGACCGAGCAGCCGGCTGTTGCTGGGTGAGGCAGTGCAGAGTGCCAAGCCCCCACACCAGATCGACCGCGTGAATTCCCACGATCTGCCGCCCCGGAAAACAGTCCGCGAGGATGTTCATCGCGACGCGATCGTTCGGGTCGTTGAACGTCGGCACGATCACGACGCCGTTGGCGATGTAGAAGTTCGCGTAGCTCGCCGGCAGGCGCACGCCGTCCATCATCACGGGGCGCGGATACGGCAGTTCGATCACGCGCAGCGGGCCCGCGCCGCCGCGGACTTTCTGCAGGCGATGCAGGTTGTCGAGCGAGCGGCGGTGGTTGTCGTCGTCCGCCGGATCGTGCTCGACCGCCAGCACCACCGTATCGGCTGCGGTGAAGCGTGCGATGTCGTCCACGTGGCCGTGCGTGTCATCGCCCACGCAGCCTTCACCAAGCCAGATGGTTTCCGGACAGCCGAGCCACTCCGCGAACGCGCGCTCGTAGTCGAGCCGCTCGAGGCCCGGATTGCGCACCTGAATGTCGGTGAGCAGCCACTCTTCTGTGACGAGGACGCGACCACGGCCGTTCACTTCGATGCCGCCACCTTCAAGGACCAGTGCACCATTGCCATCCGCGCGCTGCGCCCGCGTGATCGGCAACCGTGTCACGTCTGCGATGTGTTCCGGTACCTGCGTGTCGTGCAGATAGTTCTCGTACTTCGCCCACGCGTTGAAGCCCCACTGCACCAGCTCGACCGTGCCGTCCGGTCGCATCACGCCGGTTGGCCCAGAGTCGCGCACCCACACGCGATCAGTGCGCGCCACGTGCAATCGCACATTGTCGAGATTCACCGCGTGCGCAGTGAGCATCTCGCGCGCCTGTTCGCGAATGTGCGGATCATGACAGAGCACGTCCACATGCTCGTGTGCCGCCAGCGTACGCACGATCTCGGCATAGACCCACGGAATGGGCGCGAACTTGCCCGGCCAGTCGGGTTCATGCACGGGCCACGCGAGCCAGGTCGCAGCGTGCTTCTCCCACTCCGCCGGCATCCGGCGCGTAGGCGACGTGAGTGGTGTCACCATCGGGAACCGTCCGGAATCAGACGCCACCAAGCCACCGCTGCGTGATCGGTGCATATGCATCGATGCGTCGATCGCGCAGGAAGGGCCAGTTGCGTCGCGTGTCTTCGATCAGCGCCCGGTCACAGGTTGCGACGAGCACCTCGGGATCCGTCCCGCCCTGGACGAGATAGCGGCCGATCGGATCGCAGATGAACGAGTTGCCGAAGAACTCGAGGCCATCCGTGCCCGGTTCCGGTTCGAAGCCAACGCGATTGGGCGCCGCGACGAACACACCATTCGCGATCGCGTGCGCCCGCTGCGCGGTGCGCCACGCATCCACCTGCGCCGCACCGAACGTCGCCTTCTCGGCCGGATGCCAGCCGATCGCGGTCGGATAGATCAGCAGCTCCGCGCCGAGCATCGCCGTGATGCGGGCCGCTTCGGGATACCACTGATCCCAGCAGATCAGCACACCGATCTTTGCGTACTTCGTCTGCCAGACTCGGAATCCGTTGATGCCGGGATGGCGATCGGTGCGCAGGTCGGGACCGACGTCGCCGGGGGTGAAGTAGTACTTCTCCTCGAACATCGGGTCGTGCGGGATGTGCATCTTGCGATACGCACCGAGCAACGAACCGTCCGCGTCGATGACGGCGGCGGAATTCTTGTAGATCCCGGGTGCCTGCTTCTCGTAGATCGGCACCACCAGCACGACGTCGAGTTCCGCCGCCACGCGCTGCAGTTGCTCGACCGTCGGCCCTGGAATCGACTCGGCGATGTCAAAGCGCTCGAGCTTCAGCGACTTGCAGAAGTACGGCGCGTTGAAGAGCTCCTGCAGCGAGATGATCTGCGCGCCACGACCGGCGGCCTCGCGAATCTTCTCGATCGCGGCCGTCACGGTGGAGGCACGGTCGCCGGTGACGGCCATCTGGACGAGGCCCACCGTGAACGTGGACGAAGCGGTCATGATGTCTGGAATCGGACTTGGGGAATGGCGCCGTGGAGGCGCGCGGGAAATGTACGCAGTTCGCTTCGCGTGCCCGTCGATTGGCGCATCTCGCTGCCACGGCACACGTCGCTATCGGCGGCGGCCGGTAGCCGCGTTGTAACGCGGCGATACAGGCTGGATCGCGGTGATCACATACCGAGCGCCTGACGCCAGTCGTTGCTCTCACGTAAGCCATTGGGAATGAACGGTTTGCACGAACAGTCTGCCATTTGGTCCGGTGGCGTGTGACGTGCCCTATGTACTGCTGAGAACCAACCACCCGTTCGATCCTCTACCGGAGCCTTCCATGATCTCACGACTCGCTCGTCCCCCTTTCAGCGCACTGCTGCCCGCCGCCGCGCTCGGCCTGTTCGCCGCCTGTGCGAGTGATGCCACGACGTCCCCGGCAGCGGCCGGCAGCACGTCGCTCTCGGTGTCCTTTGCAGCGACCGGTGCTGCCACCACCAATGCCTTCGGCAATGCGGTCCTCGTCGGTACCGCTGCGGATACGATGGTGATCACGAAGGTGCAGATGGTGCTCGACAACGTGAAGCTGCGCCTCAGCGGTGTGACGGCATGTCCCGACTCGATCAAGGTGAGCGACACGCGTGGTCGTAGCCATGAGGATCGTGGCTGCTCGCGCCTCGACCTTGGACCAATGCTGATCGACCTGCCGTTGAGCGGTGCCAGCACGTCGCCGCTCGCGGTCACGATCCCTGCCGGCTCCTATTCAGCGGCGGAATTCGAGCTCGACGACGTGAACACGAGCGCGCGTGCGTCGCAGGCCGAAAAGGACTTCCTCACCGCGCATCCCGAATTCCGCGATGTGACCGTCAAGGTGACCGGGACGTACAAGGGGACGGCGTTCACATTCCTCAGCAGGGCGAGCGCGGAAATCGAATTCGAGTTCAATCCAGCACTCGTCGTGCAAAAGGATGTCAATGACAACGTCACGATTTCGTTGAACCTGAGTGAGTGGTTCAAGGCTGCCAATGGCGCCGTGTTGGCCCCGACCATCGCAAATCAGGCGCAGATCGACCAGAATATCATGACGTCCTTCAACGCCTTCGGCGACCGGGATCGCGACGGCCACGAGGATGGCGGTCGCGGCGAAAGTCATGGGCGTGGCAAGGGCGGCCACGGGTGAGCGCCGACACCGGCATTCACACATGTCTCTTCTTCCGGCGCGCGACGTAGGCGCCAACGATCCTGGTGACGACGCTCGCACTCCTCGGTTGGTCGGACTCGTTCGCGATGCTGTGGCCCGAACTGGCCACAGCATCCGGCGCGTCGCTGCAGATGTTCGCGGCGACGACCGATGGCATGGCCGCCTGGGCGAGCGAGAACGATGCGATTCACCTGCTCGCGGCGGGTGGCGTGGAGACTGAGGCGATCGGTGCGCTCGAGCGCGTGGCGGTGCCGTCGCACACCGCGGTCATCGGCGCGACGACCGATCATCGGCTGGCGGTGAGTGCGATGCGCAGCGGTGCCCAGGAATACTTCGCGCTGCCGGGTGATCTGGAAACGTTGCGCAGCTGGGTCGGTGATGCCAGTCGGCGCATCGCGGAGCAGCGTGATGGCTCGGCCTTCGCCTCGCGCGAAGGGATGAAGTACGCGTTCGATGGAATTCTGGGGAAGAGCGCGGCGCTGAGTGCCGCACTGACACGGGCGGCGCGCGTGATTCCGCATGGCAACGTGACCGTGCTGCTGACCGGCGAGACGGGGACCGGCAAGGAACTGTTTGCGCGCGCGATTCACTACAACGGACCACGCGCCAGGCAGCCGTTCGTGGATGTGAACTGTACGGCGATTCCTGACACGCTGCTCGAGAGCGAGTTGTTCGGCCATGAGGCAGGGGCATTCACTGATGCGCGCACGGCGAAGCCCGGCCTGTTCGAACTGGCCCATGGCGGTACACTCTTTCTCGACGAGATCGGGCATCTGCCGCTGGCGTTGCAGGGTAAGCTGTTGCGCGTGCTCGAGGAGCGGACGCTGCGACGTGTGGGTGGCACACGGACGATTCCGTTCGATGTGCGCGTGATTGCCGCGACACATGTGCAACTCAAGGACGCAGTGGCGCGCGGCGAGTTCCGCGAGGACCTCTGGTATCGCCTGAACGTGATGCCGATCGAGTTGCCGCCGCTGCGTGAACGGCCGGACGATGTGGTGGGTCTGGCGAATGCATTCGTCCTCAAGTTCGCACATGAATACGGCATGACACCGGCGCCGTTGCTGTCCGTTGGTGCACAGCGCGCACTGACGGAACGGAGCTGGCCGGGCAATGTGCGTGAGCTGCGGAACGTGATCGAGCGGGCACTGCTGCTGAGTGATGGAATCCGGCTCGACGCCGCCGATCTGGCGAGTGATGGTGTGACGGTGGCTGCTGGGTCGTCGCGTGGTGAACTGCCATGGCCGGCGTCGCTCTCGATGCTCGCACGTGGCGCAGCTGGTGCGATGCTGCAGCGGTGTGGTGGTAACAAAAGTGAAACGGCACGGCGCCTGGGCATCAGTCGCCCACGGCTGCAGCGACTGCTCGACGCGCAGAATTCCGGCGCGCCTGATGATGAATATTCCGAGGATTTCTGATATGCGACGTACTGGGTGGGCTTTTCTGACGCTGTCCGCGATGCTGGCCATCGCGTGTTCGAGCGACGGCACCACGCCGCCAGTGGCGCCGGGCACGGATCCGGTCGGCACGCCGGAGGCGAATCTGCAGTTCCTCCGGCCGGTCGCCGGCGCCGCGCTGACGCGCGACAGCCTCAGCTTCTGGGCGGTGAAGGGACAGAATCGCGAAGTGGCGATGTTCTATCGTCCCATCGTCGGCGGTCGTGATTCGACCACGTTTCTTCGCTTCAAGGTCAGCAACGAATCACTGCTGAAGCGCCCCGACGGCACGACGATCGCGGCTGGGGATTCAGTGCGGATCACGATCCGCATTCTCGACTTCTCGAAGCTCGTGATGCAGTTCCTGCCCAGCGGCCTGACGTTCTCGCCACTCAAGCCGGCGGAACTGCGCCTGGACTTCGGGCACTGTGATCAGGATTTCAATCGCGATGGCGTCGTGAACCAGAACGACACGAACCTCGTGCCGACGTTTGCCATCTGGAAGCAGGAGGCGCTCGGCCAGCCGTGGGTCAAGCTGAGCAGCGCGATCGAGATCAGCGGCAACCTCGAGGAAGTGAAGGCGAACATCGATGGATTCACCAATCACGCGGTCGCGTGGTAATCGTCTGATGACTGGTCCGATCTCTGACCCAGTGCTCGTTGCTGCACGCGCCGCGGCCGCCGCCGGCGTGTGGCGTGACGTGCGCGCCACACTGGAACAGGATGCGGATGGCACGGCGCGCGATGGATCGCGGGCGATTCTGCTGGCGGATGCCTGCCTCTGGACGGGCGATCCGACCGCGGCCTCACGCTGGCTCGACACGGCGGTGCCGCTGCTGGTCCGCACCGGCGATCGACCGCTGCTGCGCCGCGCCGTCAACATGCAGGGCGCGGCCGCCTTCGCACTCGGTGCACTCGATCGCGCGGCCGATCGTTTCGGCACCGCCCTCGACATGGCGCAGATCGACGCCGATGCGTTGCTGCAGGCGCGCGCGACGAACAACCTGGGCCTTATCGCCGCGCTCCGGGGCGATGCCGAACAGGCGATCGCTGCGTACCAGCGTGCGATTACCGCGTATCAGCGCCTCGGCAATGCGCGTGGGCTTGCAGAGAGCTGGCACAACCTGGCGATCTCGTTCCGGACCCGTGGTGAGCTCGATGCGGCGGAAGATGCGGAGCGTCGCGCCATTGAGTTTGCGACCGAGGCCGCGAACACACGCCTCGTTGCGATGGCGCAGGTCGGGCGTGCGGAGATCTCGCTGCGGCGCGACGATGCCGCGTGGGCGCGCGCGACTGCGTCGCGGGCGGCCACGGTCTTTGGCGCGCTGCCGGACTATCTGCTGCAGGCGGACGCGTTGCGCGTCCACGCCGACGCCAGCGATCGACTCGGCATGACTGCCGACGCCGATGCGTCCATCGCGCACGCGCTGCAGTTGTCGCGCGAGCACGAGCATCGCACGCAGGAAGCGCAGGCGTTGCAGACGCAGGCGCAGATCTCGCTGCGGCGCGGCGACGTGACACGTGCGCGGACAGTTGGCACCGACGCGCGCGAGGCGTTCAGTCGACTCGGCAGCGTTGCGGCTGCCGAGGAGATGTCGGAATTCCTCGCAGGCCTCGTGCGCTGACGCGCGCTCGCGTCAGTCGCGCAGCACGAGCGCAATCACGAGATCATTCACGTTCGTTCCGCTTGCAAACGAAGGGATCAACGCGTTCACCGACGCCAGGGCGTCGTGACTGCGGAAGGTGGCGAGATCGCGCTCTGGGTTGCGGTTGATCGCGCGCAGTCCTGACCACGTCAGCGCATCGACGATCGCGCCGGCCGCGTCGGTCGCACCATCTCGACCGTCGGTGCCGGCCGCGAGCACCGTGATGCCACGTGCATCGGCGCCGACTTCGTGCAATCGGTGCGCAATGTTCAGTGCGAGCGCCTGCATGCGCCCACCCGGCGGTGCGTCGGTGCCGATCAGTGAGACGGTCGGTTCGCCGCCCCAGCAGAAGAGGTTCGGGCCTCGTGACGCGTTCCCACCGCGTGCGTGCGATGCGTGTGTGAGCAGCGCGAGCACGATGCGCTCCGCGCACGGCGTCACATCGCGATACAACGGCTCATCGATCGCCGTGGCCGTCAATCCGTGTGTGCGGGCCTGCGCGACCACCGCGTTGCGCGCGACGCGATTGTCGCTGATCACGTAATGAGGAATCCTTGTCGCCGCATCGACATGATCGGGAATGCACGGCCCGCTGCCGATCGACGCCAGGTCATCACCGAGCACATCGGAAATCGCGAGAACCTCCACCGTGGCGCCGCGCGCCTGCAGGGCCTCGCCCAGTCGTCCACCACCCCAGCGTGACAGTTGCCGCCGCTGTCGGTTGATCTGATTGATGCTCAGGCCTGAACCGAGCAGCGCGGTCGTGGTCGCCGCATACTCGGCGAGTGACATGTCGCCGCGCGGCGCGCCGATCAGTGCCGACGTACCGCCGGAGAGCAACACCAGTACGCGATCGCCGTGATTGATCCGTGCTTCGATGTACGCGCTGAGCATCGCGGCAGCTGCGGCGGATCGGGTGCCAGGTATCGGATGATCGCCGAGGATGAACGCGAGCGGCGCGAATTCCTCCTCGGGCATGACGTGTGTGACGCAGAGCCCACTGGCAATCGACATCCCGTGCGACGCATGCCACGACATCGCTGCGCCGCACATCGCAACCGCCGCCTTGCCAAGTCCGATCAGGTGGACCGGCGTCGTCGTGCCGAATCGATCGATGGTCGTATCAAGCGCGAGATGGACCGCGCGTTCGGGTTGGAGCGCAGCGACCGTGTCGCGATAAAGCGTGTCGAGCAGAAGGCGGGGTGACAGGACGGTCACGGCGCGGTGGTGAGTTGCACGTCAGGCGCGTGGCAAAGGTGGCCCTCGTTGACAGCGCGCCGCGTCGTCGCGTACGTCACCTGCATCACAGTACATCAGCAGCCGGAGAACTCGTGCCCCCGACAGACACTACGCAGGCAGCCTTCACGATCCGTCCTGCGAGCGCAGCCGATCTCGGCCCGGTCTCGGCATTGCTGTCGTCAGCGCATCTTGCACTGAACGGGATCGATATGCAATTCGGGCCGCAGTTCGCTGTTGCGGTGGAGCAAGCGAGCGGCGCTGTAATCGGTGCTGCCGGTGTCGAGATGTACGGCACTGCGGGCAACGCGGTCGGACTGTTCCGCTCGGCAGTCGTGGACGAGAAGTGGCGCGGTCATGGCGTCGGTGCGGCACTCACGCATGATCGCCTGGCATGGGCCGAACATGAGGCGCTGCGCGCCGTCTGCCTGCTGACCGAGACTGCAGCGGACTACTGGCCTCGCTTCGGCTTCGAGCGTACTGGGCGCGAGGACGCACCGGCTGCACTCATGGCATCACGCGAATGGAAACAGGGGTGCCCGGCGAGCGCCGTCGCGATGCGTCGGGCGATGCCTTAGCGCTTTGCGCCGATGCGGTCGAGGAACGGGGCGACGTCGAGGACCACTATGTCCGACCGCTTCCGAAGCTCGCGCAGAAACCACTCCTTGTGGCCCGCGCCGTAGGTGATCACGAATCGCTTGCCTTCGCCAGCATGCGCGTCGAGTGCAGCGCGAATGAGCCCGAAGTGGCTGACGTTGATGTTGTCCCAGCCGCCCGGCCCAAGGTCGCGATTGAAGTACACGTTGTATGGTACGTGCGCGGTGGTCTGGATCGAGTCGTAGGCCATCGAATTGATGAAGTACGGATCGTCGCTCCCGTGCAGGGCGACCAGCGAATCCGCCGTGCGCGTGGCGGCCTGATACTCGTCCCACTGCGGGCGGCGAGACGGGTCAGCGGCGAGGCGCTTGAGCGCTGCATTCCGGAACAGATCCATCGGTCGCGTCCACCCCGCGGTGGGGATGATCTCGAACGTCAGTTCGCGCGTCAGTGGAAACAGGACGTCCACGTATTCCGGGAAGCGCGCAACACGCGCTTCCGTGATGGTCCCGGTGCGCGCGAACTCGTCCCGCGCCGCCGCGAAGCGATTGGGCGGAATCTCCGTCAAGACATAGTCCGGTCGCATCTCGCGCAGCAGATCGTGCAGGACGCGCGTGCTGTAGCGAGTGCTCGTGCGATGCTCGCCGTGGATGGTGCCGACGACGATCACTTCGTTGCGACGCGTCGGGTTCGCGACGGCCGGCGCCGGGCGGGCCGACCGTGGCACCGCACCCGCCGCGAATGATGCGGTGTTGATGCCGATCGGTGCACCACCCGTGCAGGTGACCACGAAGGTCACGTCGTCACCGGACAGCACGCCCGTTCGCGCGTGCGCGCAGACGTGGGTTTTCGCGAGCGTCGAGTCGTTCAGCAGATCGCGAACGATGACCGTCGCCTGCGTGCGATCGAGCGCGAATGAGAGGACACCGTCGCGCGTCACATTCCGGAGCGCCGTGCCTTGTGCCGCGCCCGTCGTCGCGAAGCCGAGCGAGACCCCGACGGCCAGGCGACAGGCGAGACCAGTGTGCGCGCGGTACAGATTCATCTGGCTATTTGCCGCGCGGGAGCGCGCGCACCGCCGTCAGGATCGCGTCGTTGGTGGGACGAATCTTGTAGTCGGTCTCGATGTCCTTCCATCGCACGACGCCAGTACGATCGATCACGTACGTCGCCGGATGTGGAATGCCACGATCGCCGCCGTTCGGGTTGAGAATGCCATACCGTGCGATCACGGCGTGATCCGGATCGGAGAGGAAGCTGAAGTCCGGCGCTGCGCCGTCGGCGCTGATCCGTGCAATCGCCTTTCGCGTACCAATCGAGTCATCGACCGACACGGCGAGCAGCTCCGTGTCCTTCTTCATCTCGGCGTCGAGCAGCTGTCGCATCCCTGCCAGTTGCTTCATGCAGTACGGGCACCAGAACCCACGATAGAACACCAGCACCACGTTCTTGCGGCCGCGGAACTGCGAGAGTGTCACCGTGCCGCCACCCATCTGCGTCAACGTGAAATCAGGCGCCTTGGCACCGATCGCCACGCGCTCGATCTCGGTGGCTGTCAGTTCGCGCCCATCACTCGGGCCCAGCGCCATGCGATTCTGCGCGCTGGCCGGGACGGCGTATGTGACGGCGAGCAGAGTCGATGCGAGCAGGAATCCGTGACGCATGGTGGCAACCTGGCAGAAGCGAAGCAAGGGAACGGGGCGCGCGGTTTAGTCGCCGCGGAGCGATTTCGTTCCCGACTCTGTGAAACAACAGCGCGGGCACGCCCTCACCTGAGAACGTGCCCGCGCTTGGCCGTCAGGCCCATGTACGTGGCTCAGCGACCGCCGGCGGCCTTTGCGATGGCAGCGCCGAGATCGCTGTACGCGGTCTCGACCATCTGCTTGAACGGTTTGGCCGTGTAGGAAATCTTGCCGTTCGGATCGATGACGTAGAGATAGCGGGCGTCGTAGCCGGTGCCGCTCTGATACGCACCGTACAGCGAACCGACCGGACCACCGATGTCGGTGCCGAACAGCATCGGCAGATTGTCATCGCGCGCCCAGGCCTGCTGATCCGCGCTCGCGTCGGCGCTGATCGAGATCAGCGTCACCTTGCGGCCACCGCGGAACAGTTCCGTGTACTTGTCGCGATACGAATGCATCTGCGTCGTGCAACCCGACGTACGCACCTTCGGGAAGAACGCGAGCACGACGGTCTGCCCACGCAACGACGCCAGCGTCATCGGACGAGCCGTGCCTTCCTTGCCGACTACGCTGATCGTGAACTCGGGTGCCATCTGCCCGACTTCCGGACCACTCGGAGCGGGGGCGGCCGGCGCCTGCGCACGCGCTGCGGTCGGCGAGACGAGCAAGGCGGCGACGGCAAGAGCCGCCAGTGTGCGATTCATCTGCATGAGGATCCGTGTTGAAGGCATGAGTTGATAAACGAGTACTAGGCGCCGCGAGCCAGGTTCCGCAGCACGTACGGCAAAATGCCACCGTTGCGGAAATACTGGATCTCTTCCGGGGTGTCGATGCGCGCCCGCACGTTGAACGTCTTGACCGTCCCATCGGTTGCCGTCGCCGTCGCGGTCAGGATCGCTCGCGGCTGCAGCGTGTCATCCACGCCGGCAATGCTGATCGTCTCGAACCCGGTCAGCCCCAGCGTCAGACGGCTTTCGCCGTTCACGAATTCCATCGGCAACACGCCCATGCCGACGAGATTGGACCGGTGGATACGCTCGAAGCTCTCGGCGAGCACACCGCGCACCCCGAGCAGGCGCGTGCCCTTGGCGGCCCAGTCACGGCTCGAGCCGGTGCCGTACTCCTTGCCGGCGATGATCACGAGCGGCGTGCCGTCGCCCTGCATGCGCATCGCGACATCGAAGATTGTCTCCGGCGTCGCACCGGGCGCCGTCGCGGTCCACCAGCCTTCCTTGCCGCCCACCAGCTCATTCCTGAGTCGGATGTTCGCGAACGTGCCGCGCATCATCACTTCATGGTGGCCGCGACGTGCGCCGTACGAGTTGAAGTCCTTCTTGGCTACACCACGGCCCTGCAGGTACACGCCCGCCGGTGACGCCGCGGCGATGTTGCCGGCCGGCGAGATGTGGTCGGTCGTGATGCTGTCGCCGAACATGCCCAGCACGCGCGCACCGGTGATCGGCATGATGCCTGGCGGCGTCATCGTCATGCCATCGAAGTACGGCGGCAGCGCCACGTATGTGCTCTTCTCGTCCCACGTGTACGTCTCGCCGACCGGGGTCGGCAGATCGCGCCACTGCTGATCGCCTTCGAAGACCGCGCTGTATTCCTTCTCGAACTGCTCGCGCTTCACGCTCGCCAGCACTTCCCGCTCGACTTCCGGCAGCGACGGCCAGATGTCCTTCAGGTACACGGGGCCGCGATCACCGATGCCGAGCGGCTCGGTGGCGAAGTCGATGTCCATACGACCGGCCAACGCATATGCGACGACCAGCGGCGGCGATGCGAGATAGTTGAAGCGCGTCTGCGGATTGACGCGGCCTTCGAAGTTGCGATTGCCGCTCAGGACTGCGGTGACGACCAGCTTGCCGCTATCGATCGCCGCGCTGATTTCGTCCGGCAACGGGCCGCTGTTGCCGATGCAGGTCGTGCAGCCGTACCCGACCGTCTGGAAACCGAGCTTGTCGAGATACTTGTCGACGCCGCTCTTCGCGAAGTACTCGGTGACGACCTTCGACCCCGGTGCCAGCGACGTCTTCACCCAGGGCTGCGACCGCAGCCCGGCTTTCACGGCGCTGCGTGCGAGCATGCCTGCAGCGAGCATGACGCTCGGATTGCTCGTATTCGTGCAGCTCGTGATTGCGGCGATGACGACCGCACCATGCGTCAATTGGAACGTCTCGCCGCGGAAGTGACAGGTCACTCCGGTCTGCGGCGGCTCTACGTGGCCGCCTTCAGAGACCATCTCCGCCACCGCCAGCGCCGTGCTGTTGGTCACCGGTGCGGTGGCACCAGCAGCGGTCGCGCCGAGGGTCTTCAGCGTGTCGGCGAGGTTGGTGCGGTAGTTCGCCTTCGACTCGGTCAGCGGAATGCGATCCTGCGGACGCCGCGGGCCGGCCATGCTCGGCACGACGGTCGTCATGTCGAGCGAGATCGTGTCGGTGTAGACCGGATCCGGCGTCGCGTCGGTCCGGAACGTGCCTTGTGACTTCGAATACGCTTCGACGAGTGCGATCTGCTGCGCGCTGCGGCCGCTCAGGTGCAGATAGTTCAGCGTCTCGGCGTCCACCGGGAAGAAGCCCATCGTCGCGCCGTATTCCGGCGCCATGTTCGCGATCGTCGCGCGATCGGCGAGCGACAGATTGCTCAGGCCCGCGCCGTAGAACTCGACGAACTTGCCGACGACCTTCTTCTTGCGCAGCATTTCGGTCACCGTCAGCACCAGATCCGTCGCGGTTGCGCCGATCGGCAGCTTGCCGGTGAGCTTGAAGCCGATCACGTCCGGGATCAGCATCGACAGCGGCTGACCGAGCATCGCCGCTTCTGCTTCGATGCCACCGACGCCCCAACCGAACACGCCAAGGCCGTTGATCATCGTCGTGTGACTGTCGGTGCCGACGAGTGAATCGAAATACGCGTGCTTGCTGCCGTCGTCATCGGTGCGCGAGAACACCGTCTGCCCGAGGTATTCGAGATTCACCTGATGACAGATGCCGGTACCCGGCGGCACGGCGCGGAAATTCTTCAGCGCCGTCTGACCCCAGCGCAGGAACTGATAGCGCTCGGTGTTGCGCTCGAACTCGAGTGCGACGTTCTGGAAGAACGCATCGGCCGTGCCGAATTCATCGACCTGCACCGAGTGATCGATCACCAGATCGACGGGCTGCAGCGGGTTGATGCGATTCGGATCGCCGCCGAGGGTCTTGAGCGCATCGCGCATGGCCGCGAGGTCGACGACGCAGGGCACGCCGGTGAAATCCTGCAGCAGAACACGCGCGGGCATGAAGCTGATGTCGCGCTCGGTCGTGACGGTGACATCCCACGCGGCGAGCGCCTCGATGTCACTCTTCTTCACGAACGCGCCGTCTTCACAACGCAGCAGGTTCTCGAGCAGTACACGCAGCGAGACCGGCAGGCGGTCCACACGGGCGCCCGGGACGGCCTTCAGCGCGTCGAGACGGAAGATGGAGTAGGTGGTGCCGCCGACGTCGAGTGACGCGCGTGCACCGAAGGAGTTCGGATGGGACATGGTCCGACGATCTCCGGAACCGGGCCCCCGCAGTGGGCGGGAGCGTAGTGATGAGTGGAGCCACTGCCGGTTGTCGGACGTGAGGCCGGGTCGACAGGCTGCGCTGAAGATAACCGGAGTGTCGGGTACGTTTGTGAAATGACGACGACTTCTGCTCCCGACGTGCTGGCGATTGCCGTGCAGCTCATGGCCACCGACTCGATCACCGGCGACGAAGGTCGCGTGATGACTGTGGCCGAGGGCATCCTGACCGAACTGGGCTGGAACGTCCGGCGCATTCCAGTCACAGCGGGCCGCGACAACCTGCTCGCATACGGCTCGAAGCCGGTTGAGTTGGTCTTCTCGACCCACCTCGACACCGTGCCGCCGCACATCCCGCCGCAGATCGAGGGCGACCGGCTCACCGGCCGCGGTGCCTGCGACGCGAAAGGAATCGCCGCCGCGATGATCTGCGCCGCGACGGCGCTTCGGGACGCGGGCAGCGCCGTCGGAGTGCTGCTCGTGGTCGGCGAGGAATCGCCCCATGACGGTGCACGCGCAGCCAACGCCATCAGGAACAGCTGCAAGGTGCTGATCAATGGGGAACCGACCGAGTCGAAGCTCGCCGTCGGCACCAAGGGCGCGCTCCGCTGCACCGTCACGACCCGCGGCAAGGCCGCCCATTCGGCCTACCCGCTGAACGGCATCAGCGCGACCGCGAATCTCGTCGCGCTGCTTGGCGAGTTGCCCTCGCTCACGCTGCCAACGCATCCGATTCTCGGTGCAACGACGGTGAACATCGGCATGCTCAGCGGCGGGGTGGCGGACAACGTGATCGCGCCGGACGCGACGGCGCGACTGATGGTGCGACTCGTCACGTCGAGTGCGGAGACGATCGCGCTGCTGACGGCGTGGGTCGGCGATCGTGCGGAGTTCCGCGTCGAAACGGAAGTCCAGCCAGTACTGCTCGGGTCCGTCGCAGGCTTCGACACGGAGGTCGTGGCGTATGCGACCGATATTCCGGAGTTGAGTAAGTGGGGCACGCCGTATCTGTTCGGGCCGGGGAGCATTCACGTTGCGCACACCGATCACGAATTCATCGCGATCGCGGAGCTGCGGGCGGCGGTGGACGCGTATCAGCGGTTGGCGGCGGCGGCGCTGGCTGCGATCCCGACTGGCGCTATTCCAAACGCTCCATGATGATCGCCCCCGTCGGACACTGCTGAACGAAGTCACTGTCCACCGGTGACCAGTTGAACTCGCGCGTGATCGGCCGCGCCTTGCCATCCTCTCCGCGCGCCATCGCATACGGCGCCATTGCGATGCAGATACCGCAGCCGTTGCACAGATCCGGTGCCATGTCGAGACGAACCGGCTTGCGTGGGAAGATGCCACGTCCGGCGCTCAATGCCATCGGAATCGCGTCCAGCGCTTCTTCCGCCGCCTGCGCGCCGGCGCTGATCAACATCGGAATCTTCTCGAAGTTGAACCAGCCGAACCGACTCACGTGCGGACGGATCAACACCAGCGGCGGACCACTCCAATGGCTCAGCGGCCAGCCTTGCAAGGTCCGCATCATCAGCGTCGCGGCGCGCATGAAGATCGAACCGACACCTTGCGTCGTGATGTCGGATTCGTGCTCCACTTCACTGTTGCCGACATCGACGGCGATCAGCAGATCGACACCCGTCATCGCCGCTGACACGGGCATGTTGTCCACCGTGCCGCCATCCACGCAGACGCGGCCCGACACCGCGCCCGGCGGAAAGAATCCCGGCAGCGCGCACGACGCGTAGACCGCGTCGCGAATCGACGCCGTGCGGAAGCCTGGCGCACCCCAGACCACCTGCATCCCGCCCTCGAGATCGACCGTGTTCACGAGCAGCGGGAACGACAGCTGATCGAAGCGGCGATCGGGAATCACGCCGGCGATCAGCGCCTTCAGCGGCTCGGCGTTGTAGAAGCTCGGGCTCTTGAGAAATCCGCGCGCGAACCCGCCCGCATTCACGCGAAACAGGTCCTTCCGGCGCAGTGACAATGCGCGCTCCCGCATTCGCGACACCGGTGTCCCCAGCGCATACGAACTCGCGATCAGCGATCCGATGCTCGATCCCGCCATCAGGACCGGCGCAATACCTGCCGCATGCAACACCTCGAGCACGCCGATGTGAGCGAAGCCCTTCAGACCACCGCCACCCAACACCAAGCCAATTCGTGGTCTGTCCGCTGTCATGCCCGCCCGGTTGCCTGAGGTGATGCCGCTGCACGTCCCCGAAGTATGACGACGCGCGCCAGAGGCGGGTCGCACCGACGTCGCGAGTCTGCCGGATGACGGGCGCAATCGACGACGCCCGGCCGCGCAGGAGCGTCACCGCGCGCGTGCCGGCACGTGCATCGGCCAGTGGGCCTGTCGATTCATGACTCGGGCGACGATCTTGCCCGCGTGTCTACCACTGCCTCGACCTCATCTGCGCCGGGCCTCGTGCGCGCCGTCGGCGTCTTCGGACTCGCGGCCAGCATCTTCAACGTCACGGTCGGTGGCGGAATCTTCCGCCTGCCATCCGGCGCCGCGGCCGCCGCTGGCACCGCGGCGCCGCTGGTGTATCTGATCTGCGCCGCCGTCATCGGCTGCGTGGTGCTCTGCTTCGCGGAAGCGGGTAGTCGCGTGCCGCTCACTGGAGGGCCGTACGCCTACGTTGAAGCGGTGTTCGGCCGTTATATCGGCTTTCTCGCGGGTGTGCTGCTCTGGATGATCGGCACCACGGCGGTCGCCGGCGTGGCGTCCGCCTTCGCCGAGGGACTCGGCACGCTGCTCGGCATGCCGCAGCTGCGCACACCGATCATCGTTGCGGCCTTTGTCGGTCTCGCGCTCATCAACATCCGCGGCGTGAAGCAGGGCACGCGCCTCATCATGGTATTGAGCGTGGCGAAGCTCGTGCCGCTGCTGATCTTCGTCGGAGTCGGCGCGTTCTTCATCACGCCGTCGAATCTGGTGATCGAACACATGCCCGCGCCGGCCAGCCTCGCACGCGCCGCGATCATTCTGATCTTCGCGTTCAGCGGCTGCGAAAGTGCACTGGTGCCGAGCGGTGAAGTGAAGGACCCGGCGCGCACCGTGCCGCGCGCGCTGGCCATCGCAATGATCGGCGTGACGGTGCTGTATCTCTGTGTGCATCTCGTCGCTGCCGGCCTGCTCGGCGATCGACTCGCCACCGTCAAGACCGCCCCACTCGCATTCGCCGCCGAACAATTCCTCGGTACGCCCGGTCGCTTGCTGCTGCTGATCGGCGCGTCGATCTCCATGTTCGGTTACGTCAGCGGCATGACGCTCGCCGTCCCACGTGCGCTCTGGAAATTCGCGCAGGATGGACTGCTGCCGCGCGCCGTGGGTGCGATTCATCCTGTGTACCGCACCCCGCATGTGGCAATCGTCGTGCAGACATCACTGGTCGGGCTGCTGGCGATCTTCAATTCGTTCGAGCAACTGGCCGTGCTCTCGAACCTGGCGGCGCTGCTGCTCTACGCCGGATGCGCGGCAGCCACCCTGATTCTTCGTCGGCGTGGCATCCGCCAGGAAGGTGCGGTGCCGTTCTCGGTGCCCGGCGGTCCGGCCATTCCGGTGATCACCGTCATGTTGATCAGTTGGCTCCTCACCTCGATCACGCCGGCTGAGTGGAGCGTGTTCGTCGCGACACTCGCCGTCGCCACGATCATCTACATGATCGCCCGTCGCACCCTCACACCGATGGCCGCAACCACCGCATGAGCACCACCGCATGAGTACCACAGAATGAGCACCACGGCAGAGGATCCGCTGCTCCGCCTGCGCGAGCGCTTTCCCATCCTTGCGACGAGCACGTATCTCGTCAGCAATTCGCTCGGTGCCATGCCGGCGACCACCGCCGATCGCCTCGCCGAATATGCGGAGTCGTGGAATACGCTCGGCGTGAAGGCGTGGGCGGATCGCTGGTGGCAGTTGCCGATCGAGGTCGGCAATATCGTCGCGCCACTGCTCGGTGCACCGAGCGGTTCGGTCGCGATGGTGCCAACGGTCAGCCAGGCGCAGGCGATGATCATCAGCGCGCTGACGTACACGCCTGAGCGCAACGAGATCGTCATGACGGCGCTCGATTTCCCGAGCGTCCGGTACGTGACCGATGAGCTGGCGCCGAAGCTGGGCGCGCGAGTCACCGTCGTGCCGACCGACGACAACCTGAGCATCGATGCGCAGCGCGTCGTGGACGCGATCACGGCGCAGACGACGATCGTCGCCATCAGCCATGTGCTGTTCAAGTCGGCGTACATCATGGACGTCGCGCCGATCATCGCGAAGGCGCACGCTGTCGGTGCGCTGGTGCTGCTCGATGCCTATCACGCCGTCGGCGTGATCCCGGTGGACGTCGTCGCGCTCGGCGTCGATTTCTACATGGGGGGTGTGCTGAAGTGGCTCTGCGGCGGGCCCGGCGGCTGCTTCCTCTGGGTGTCACCCGAGCAGTCGACCGCGCTGCGGCCGGTGCTGACTGGCTGGCAGGCGCACCAGCGGCCATTCGCGTTCGAGCCGTCGCTGACGCCGGCTGACGGTGCCTGGCGCTGGCTCGGGGGCACCCCGACCGTCCCCGCGCTCTACGCCGCGATCGACGGGCCGACGATCGTCGGCGAGGCCGGCCTGCCCGCGATTCGCGCCAAGAGTCAGCGGCAGACCGCCCGATTGATCGCGCTCGCCGACGCGCGCGGGTTCTCGGTCCACGCCCCGCGTGACCCGGAACGGCGCGGCGGTACCGTCGCCTTTGACGTGCCGAACGGCCCTGCCGTGGCGCAGGCCCTGCTCTCGCGAGACATTGTGATCGATTACCGTCCCGGGGCAGGAATCCGGGTGGCACCGCACTTCTATACGACCGATGAGGAGCTCGAAGCCGCCGTGACGGCCATCGATGACATCCTCGCCACACGGGCGTGGGAACCGTTCGCTGCCAACCGACCCGTGGTCACCTGACGCATTTCGCGTCGTCGCCGCCCGCACAGCTCTCCGAGGAACGTCCACCGATGTCAACAGCTCCGAAGCGTGTCCGCAAGCAGTACATGAACGACTCGTATCCTCTCGCGCTGCTGCGTTTCGAGGACGGGCATGAGATCAAGGTCTACAAGGGCACCGGCAAGGAGTTCGACTGCTATCCGGGCGAGACGATCAAGATCCTCGCGCTGTACGATCCGACCAGCACGGAGCGTGAACTGGTCGCAACGAAGAAGTCCGACGATTTCCCGGACGCCGCCGAGTGAGTACCGCGGTCCGTGGTGCGGCGGGGCGGTGGTGGCAACTGGCCATCATCGCCCCGTTCGTCGTTGTGTCAGCGCGCGCGCAATCCACGCGCGCACCGACCGCGAAGTCGCCGACGTACGCGCGCACCGACACCGCCGCGTTGCATCGCACACTCGACTCGATCAGTGATGCGCACCACGGCATCGTGGGCTACGCCGTGTCGAATCTCGAGACGGGTGAACGATTCACGCGTCGCGGCGAAGAACCGTTTCCCACGGCGAGTCTGATCAAGGTGCCGATCGCCGTCGCGCTGATGGAGCAGGTGGCCGCGGGCCAGCTCTCGCTCGACGACCGGATCACCGTGCTGCGCATCGAGAAGGTGCCGGGTGCCGGTATTCTGCAGTTCCTGCACGACGGTGCAGAGATCACGATCCGCGATGCGGCGTGGCTGATGCTCACGCTGAGTGATAACACCGCCACAAATCTTCTCCTGTCGCGCGTCGAGATGCGGCGCGTCTGGGACGCGATGGAGAAGCGTGGACTGATGCGCACGAAGGTGCATTCAAAAGTCTTCCTCCGACTCGCGAGTATCGCGCCCGACAGTTCCGTGAAATACGGACTCGGTGTCAGCACGCCGAACGAGATGGTGAGCCTGTTCACGCTGCTCGCGAACGGGAAGGCGGTGTCTGCGCCGGCCGATTCGGTCGTGATGGACATGCTCGATCACAACGAGGATGGCCAGCTGCTGCAGCGGTTCGTGGACGGCGTCCACGCACCGCACAAGACCGGCGCCACCGACGCCGTGCGCACGGAATGCAGCGTGTTCTATCTGCAATCGCGCGTCGTCATGTGCGTCTTCACGCGCGAGAATCTGGACCAGCGGTGGCTCATCGACTCGGAGCCGCAGCGGACGCTGGCCGAGCTGGGTCGGGCGGTCGTGCAGGCCTGGCCTCGACTGCCGCCCCCGCACCCCTGACCGGACCCACCTGCGGCCTGAGGTCGGCAGACTGTCGTATCGGGTCGACAGGCACGGCTCCAGGCCGCATTGCTGTGCTCGCTTGTTGCGGTACCGCCCACTAATGTGTCATGGGACTGGACCAGCTAACTGACGGCAGGGCTTTCAGTTGGGGAATCGGTCCCGAACCGCGCGGTATCGCGCGGTTCGGTGTGTCGCGTTGGCATGCGAGGTGCGCTCATTCCTGGCGAGCGGTCTCACGAGCCACAGCACTGGAGTCCTTGAATGATCAAGCAAGCCATGACTGTGGCCGCATGGGCGGCGCTGTCCGTGACGCCGGTTCTCGTGGGTGCGCAGGCCACTACGGCACCGCCCCCGACCACGGCGCCTCTCACCTGCGATTGCCCGGTGGGCGATCCGCGCGGCGATCTGCGGAACCTCGCCGCCTTCGCGCCGCTGGGACTGCTCGGTGTGATGGCCGCCGCAGGCGGCACTCCGGCGATCTTCGGCGCCAAGCCTGCTGACACCGGTCCGGCTCAGACCGGTGCCGCGCAGAACGTGGCGACCAATACCGCGCCCGCGACCACCGTGCCGGCCAAGTCTGGAGAGCCGGAAGTGGCCACGACCGAGCGCGCCCGCAGCACGAATCCGGAGTCGCCGGCCACTGGCGACGCTGCGGCCAGCCGGCGTGGCAATGTGCCTGAGCCCGTATCGCCGGATTCGCTGCGCGCCGGCTTGCGCGCGCCGAACACCGGGACGCCGCTGCCATCGGTCTTTCTCCTCGGTACCGGTCTGATCGCCATCGGCTGTGTCACAGTTCTCCGCACTCGGAGCTAGCCCGGTCGGTCTCCGTGAGGCGCGTCGCCGGCCACGCCGTCGCGCACCTCGCATCGTTGGCATCGCGCTGCTCGCGATCGGCCTCATCATCGTCACCGTCGTCGGCGTGCAACTCCTTCGGGGGTCTGTGGCCCGTGAGCGCGCACGCGAGGAATGGACGAAAGTCATGCGTTCGTCCAGCATGAGTGCAATCGCGAGCCTCGGCCTGACGCGCGTCGCGGCCGGTGCGCCGGTCGTGCGCGTCCTCATCCCGTCGATCCGTCTCGACGAAGTCGTGGTCGAAGGGTTGTCGGACAAGGATTTGTGGGCGGGCCCGGGACACATGCCCGGCACCGTGTTCCCTGGGCAGAATGGCAACTCCGTCATTTCGGCGCATCGTGACCGTCATTTCCATCGTCTCGACGATGTGCGCATCGGCGACATGATCGAGACGCAGACGCCGCGGATCAGCGTGCTGTGGCGCGTCACGCAACGCCGTGTGATCGGCAAGGACGAACGCGCGATTTTCGAGTCGGTCGCACCGATGCTCACGCTCACGACCTGCTGGCCGACGCGCTATGTCGGACCGGCGCCCGAGCGCCTGTTGCTGACCGCCGAGCCGGTGTCGATGAAGGAACGCGAGACAGGGCCGAGGGCCGTCGAACCGGGTGCCGTGACGCGCTAGTTTGCACGTTCGCCGGTGTCCCGATCGCACTCTGACAATCCGCGTCTCATGACCACGCTGCGCGTGTTGCCGCACATCGCCGATGCCATCCGTCGCGGTACGCCTGTCGTCGCGCTCGAGACGTCGGTGCTGTCGCAAGGGCTGCCGATTCCGCACAACGCCGATGCGGCGGCGCGAATGCTCGCTGCCGTCGAACGTGAAGGCGCGGTCCCAGCGCTGACGGCCATCGCAGGCGGACTCGCGACTCTCGGCCTGACGTCGGAAGAGTTGGCGCGTTTTCTGGCGCGCGATGGCGTGCGGAAGGTGAGCGCGCGCGACCTCGCCGCCTGCATCGTCCAGAACGCCGACGGCGCGACGACGGTCGCCGCGTCACTCGCACTCGCGCATGCCGGCGGCATCGAAGTGTTTGCGACGGGTGGAATCGGCGGCGTGCATCGCGGCGCACCGTTCGACGAGTCGGCCGACCTGCAGGCGCTCGCGAACACACCCGTCATCACTGTTTGCGCTGGTGCGAAGTCGATTCTCGATCTGCCAGCGACGCTCGAGCGTCTGGAAACACTTGGCGTGCCGGTTGTCGGGTACCGGACCAGCGACATGCCGGGCTTTTTCACCGTCGGCACCGGACTGCGCGTGCCGCAGCGTGCGGAAACGCCTGAGGAGATCGCGCGCATCGCGCGCACCCACTGGGCGCTCGGCCAACGCAGCGCCGTGCTCGTCGTGCAACCGCCTCCCGCGAGTGCGGCGCTCGAGCAGGAGACGGTGGATGCCGCAGTCACCGGAGCCGTGCGCGATGCTGGCCTCACCGGCCTTTCCGGTCCGGCGCTGACGCCATTTCTCCTCGGCGCGGTACTGGTGGCAACGGCGGGACGTTCGCTGCCGGCGAATCTCGCGTTGCTCGAGAGCAACGCGACGCTGGCCGCACAGATCGCGGTCGCGCTGGCGTCGCTCGCCCGCTGATGCGCGCACGTTACCGTGGGCACTGCACGCTGGCGCGAACCGTTCACTACAATGCAGCAGGGCGCATGAACGAGGTTGGTGCGCGGTGCCGCGCGCCATGGATGACCGATGGCTGCAGTTCGGTGTACTAACCGATTGGCAGGCTGGCTCACGGTGCGTACCGTGGTCTATCTTCTCTGCTGACGCTTTGCCCGGAGGATTGCCGCAATGCCCTCGCAATTCCTGTCGTCCGAAGAGTACGACGAACGCGCTCACCAGCTCTACAACGAGGGGCGGTTCGATGATGCACTGGCCGTACTGCGTGAAGGCCTGGTGCTCTACCCGACGTCAGTCGAACTGCACGTCGGCGAGGGATACGCGCGCCTGGCGCGTGAGGAATACGCGTGGGCGCGCCGCAGCTTCGAAGAGGCGCTGACACTCGACTCGGAGCATGAGGACGGTCTCGCCGGCATGGGCGAGACCCTGCTCCGGTTCGGCCAGGTCGAGCATGCGAAGAAGAACTTCCGTCGCATCCTCGAGCTCGGGTATCATGATGACGTGGAGCTGATGCTCCAGGTCGGCCGTGCACTGTTCCGCGACAACCTCGTCGAGGATGCCGCACAGTTCTTCGACATCGCGGTGCAACAGGAGCCGGAGTCGGCCGAGGCGGTGAGCTGCATGGGGTACGCTCAGCATCGCTCCGGCGAGGACGATGCCGCGATCTCGACGCTGCGCCGCGCGCTCAAGCTCGATCCCGACTACACCGAAGCGCGCATCTATCTCGCGAACCTGCTCTACGACAAGCAGGAGTACGAAGCGGCGCTGTATCAGTTCGAGAAGTCATCGCCGGAGGATCACTGGGATGAACTCGGAATCTGGCGTCTGATCGAATTGAAGAAGGCCGCCTACCGTCTGCAGGACGACGATCCTGACCTCGCACCATGGCAGGCGCAACTCGAGGAGTTGAACGCCGAAACCGACAGCATCGACGAGATGCTTTCGGAGATCGAAGCGCGTGTGCTCGGCGAAGGAGACGACGATTCCGATTCCAAGGGCCAGCTTGAGCTCTTCGGCACGCTGCTGGCCGAAATGCGCGACAAGAAGGACACGGGCGTCGAGCACAGCGTGATGACGCGCACGGGCGACACCTTCATCGGTTCGTGGGACGACATCGTGACGGAAATGCGCGATGCCGTTGCCGGTGGCAAGTCACTGTACGAATTCATGCTCGCCGAGGCCGCACGCGTGCAGGCGCAGACCGGTCAGCGCGTCCCGACCGAGACGGCCGAGGCGTTCCTTCGTGGCAGCGCCGACGCCGGTATCCTGAAGATCCTGCATTGAGTCTGACAACACAGCGCACCGTCTTTCCGAACGGCTTCACCCTCCTCGTTCGGGAAGATCGTGCGGCGCCGGTCGTCGCGATCGTGACGCGCGTGAAGGCCGGCTACTTCGATGAGCCGGACACCGAAATCGGCATCGCGCACGTCCTCGAACACATGTACTTCAAGGGCACGCCGACACGCGGCCCGGGCGAGATTGCCACCGCGACGAAGGAAGTCGGGGGCTGGCTCAATGCCCACACGATCTACGATGCGACGACCTACATCACCGTCCTCCCGAGCGACAACTGGGAGCACGGCCTCGACATCCAGTTCGATGCGTTCGCGAACTCGACGATCGATGGCGATGAGCTGCGCCGCGAGCTGGAAGTCATCATTCAGGAGGCGGCGCGCAAGGAAGACACGCCGAGCGCCGTGACCGCCGAAACGCTCTACGAAGTGCTGCATGACACGCATCGCATGCGCCGGTGGCGCATCGGGCGGGAGGCCGGACTGCGCACCTTCACGCGCGAGATGGTGCATGGCTTCTACCGCAACTGGTACACGCCGTCGAACAGCATTCTCGCGATCGTCGGTGATGTGAACGCCACCGCAGTGCAGGCGGCGGTCGGCGAACGATATGGTGCGCTCGCGGCGCACGATCCGATGCCCGATCACGGACCGGAGGAGCCGGGCTGGCGTGGCGCTCGGTATCGCGCGCTGAACGGCGATGTGCAGCAGGCGCACACCACGTTCGGCTTCCGCACCGTCGGCCCGTTGCACCCCGACGCGGCGGCGCTGGACGTTGCAGCCTCGGTGCTTGCCACTGGTCGTGCGTCACGCCTCTATCGCGCGATTCGCGAACGGGGGCTCGCCATGAGCGTGAGTGCGTATCACTACACGCCAACGCAACTCGGGGTGTTCGCAATCGGCGTTGTCGGCGCCGATGCAACGGTTGCCGAGGCGACGGCGGAGGCGTGGCGACAACTCCGCCTGCTCGAGCGTGACGGGCCCACCGCCGACGAGCTCTCGCGCGTGAAGCACATCATGCGCACACGCCAGATGCGCTCCGACGAGTCGATGGAAGGGCAGGCCAGTGAGCTGGTGGCGTGGGAATCACTCGGTGGCACCGACGTCGGCGACGCGTACTGGACTGCGATCGATGCGGTGACAGCCGCCGATGTGCAGCGCGTGTTGCGCACCTGGTGCACGGCGGATGCGCTCGGTGTGGTGAGCTATCGGCCGAAGGACAGCGCGCCGCTCGCGGCAGATGGCGCAGCGCTCGTCGCAGCGTGGAACGGCGGCACGGCAGCACCAGTCACAATCGATGCGCGTGCCCCGCTCGTTGCGGCGGATGCTTTGACCGCGGTGCGCGGTGAATCACGCGTTGGTGACGTGCACGTCTTCCGCACGGCAGAGGGCGTGCCCGTGCTGGTGCGTCGCAAGCCCGGCGCCAGGCTGGTGCACATGGGCTGCTATATGAAGGGTGGCGCCGTCGATGAAGCAATGGCACAGGCGGGGCTCACGTCGCTCATGATGCGGTCGTCGATCAAGGGCACGGCCACGCGCACTGCAGCACAGATCGCGGAAGATGCCGAGCGACTTGGCGGCAGCGTGTCCACGTCGACGAGCAAGGAGCTGTTCGGATGGTCGATCAGCGTGCCGGCAGACGATGCGTTGCCTGCCGCGACATTGCTCGCCGATGTCGTACAGCATGCGACGTTCCCTGAGGACGCCGTCCTCGCCGAGCGCGCGCAGATGCTGAGCGACCTGCGGGCGCGTCGCGATGACATGCTGCGGTATCCGCTGGCGCTCGCGCGACAGGCGTTGTTCGGCACGCACACCTTCGGCGTCGATGCCCTCGGCAGCGACGCCAGCGTCGCGGCGCTCGACGTGGCGACGGTGCGTGCGTGGCACGCCAACGCCGTCCTCGCGGGTGATCCGGTACTCGCCATCGTCGGCGATGCAGAGCCCGACCTGCTCGCACAGCAGGTGGCCTCGGCGTTCACGTTGCTCGCACCTGCGTCGCGCGCGCGAGTCAGTGCGCCGGCGCTGACGTCGGAGCCGATCGAGATCGTCGAGCCCCGTGCCAAACAGCAGAGCGCGGTCGCGATGCTCTTCCGTGGGCCCGGTCGGCGCGATCCGGAGCGCTACGCTGCGCAACTCATGACCGGCGTGGCGAGTGGACTCGGCGGCCGATTCTTCGAATCGCTGCGCAGTCGGCAATCACTCGCCTACAGCGTCTTTGTCAGCATCTCCACGTTACGCGATGCGGGCATGATCTCATCGTACATCGCCTGTGCGCCGGAGCGCGAAATGGAAGCGCGTGCCGGCCTGCTGGCGGAGTTCGCGGTGCTGCGTGAGGCGCCGGTCACCAGCGACGAGTTGGAACGCGCGCGTACATATGCCATTGGCATGCACGCGTTGCGTCAGGAGAGCGCGAGCGCGCAGCTCGGCGACATGGTCGATGCGTGGTGCGCCGGCGACGGACTGCACGAGCTCGCGGACGAGGTGCCGCAGCTGCGCGCCGTGACTGCCGAGGATGTGCAGAACGTCGTGCGAGTGTGGTGTGATCCGTCGCGGCGTGTCGATGCGGTCGTCCGAGGCGTGCCGAAGGGCTGACGGGCGCGTCAGCGTGTCGCTTCGCTCAAGCCGCGGATCGCACGCCGCAACGAGGTGTTCGCGAGTCGCAGGCGCCCGCCAGGGCCACGCAACCCGCGGCGCGTGTCGTAGTCGCCCGCATCACCGACGATCACGCCGCCGATGCTCGGCCGGGCGCTCGCCCAGGCCAGCACGCCCCAGATGCCGCGGTCCTGCGCCTGCTCGCCCTGCGTCCATGGAAAGCCTGCCGCGAGCATCACCCATTCGTCGTTGGCTGTCGCCGACGTGCGCTTCGCGCGCACCGCGCGCCAGCGATCCGCGGCCTGCAATCGCGCTTCGAGACTCACGCCGCCGCGAAATCCGGGCTGCAGGATGTAACCGATGCCATCCATCCCCGATGCTGGCGTCGTCGCCCACGTTGCGAGCGAACTGTCCCGGTCATCGAACGTTGAAATCTCTGTCAGCACGCGTGTGCGCGGTCGTAACGCATGTGCCGTCTTTGCGAGTTCTGTCAGCAGCGGTTCCCACGAGCCAGCCGTGCGGGTGCCAACGATCTGCACTCCCGCGCCGTTCGGATCCTCAATCGGGACCAGCACGTCCGGCCGCAGCCTGCGCACGACCTGATCGACGAGCTGGACACGGGAGCGCTCCCACTCGAAGGAGTTGAGTCGCACCTTGAGTGCTTCCTCGATATCCCAGCCGAGCGTGACGACGAGCAGCGTGCTGTCCACGCGATACGCGTCCAGTGCGCGTGCCAGCGAATCCAACGCGCGCGGCGTGGCGCCGTTCGGTGCAATCGTGACCGCGATCGCATCGACGTTCGCGCTGTCTGCCAGATCGATGTCGTAACGGAGCGCGAGCGGCGCCGGTGAGCCGCGCAGCGCGGGCAGGATCTGCACGCCGACGAGCAGCGGCCTGTCGGTCGGCCGTTCACGCAGTGGGGCCAGTGTCCAGCGCGAGAAACTCATCACGCCGCGAATCGCCTGCGGCAGCTCACTCGCGAACGCGACCACGGCCGTCAGTGCGTACACGCCGATCAGACCGCGCACCGAGGCGTTCGCTGCCCACCGTGCGCGATAGGCGGGCGCCAGCAACGGTGGCGCAATCGCCAGGGGCGACCAGAGTGCCGCCGGCCCCGCGAGGTAGCCCATCGCACCAGCCGTCGCCGTTGGAATCGCGTGCAGCCAGACCGGCAGCGAGACACCGTTGCCGGCCGCGTATTCGATCCATGCGGACGCGGCCAGAATCGCATCGTAGATCACGATCGGCGCGACAATCGTGCGCGCGCCAAGCCCGCGTGCGAGCGTGATGACCGCCTGCCACGCCACCAGCGTCAGCACCAGCGGCCAGAGCCAGCCGAGCGCGGCGACGGTGCGCCCGTCGAGCAAGGAACTCCCGACGATGCGGATCAACAGCGCGGGGAGCAGCAGCAGCCCGGCGATCGCCGTCAGTGCGGCCCAGCCGCGCGGCGCTTCCGCCACCCGTGCCAGCCGTCCCGCCAGGCCCACGTCCCACAGCAGCATCAGGACGGCCGCAATCAGCGAGAGCAGCGGCAGCGCAACGGTCAGCAGACGATCACCTGTCGCGCGGAAGGGAACGATCGCAAGGCATCTGACGATGGAAGGAAAGCCAACCGCGACAGCGCAGTCGGCGCGTGGTCAGCCTATGCCGGCGCGGCAGGTGTGGCAACTGCTGGCCGCCAAGCACATGTCTTGCTTTCTTGTCGGTATGCGCCGCAGTGACTTTTTCACACCTCCGAATCTGATTTCGCTGTCACGGCTCGTGATGGCCGGCGTCTTTCTCGGTGTGCGCGACGCCGACTGGCGGTTGGCGGTGGTGCTCACCGCGATGGCCTCCGACGTCCTCGACGGCGTCATCGCGCGCATCTCACGCACGACGACGACCATCGGCGCACTGATCGATCCGATCGCCGATCGCATCTTCATGCTCGTCGCATTCATCGCGGTGACCTGGGACGGGCTGATCTCGCCGTGGCAGCTGGCGCTACTGATGGTGCGCGACGTGATGACCGTGATCGGCTGGTTCGTGGCGCGGAACGTCAGTTGGCTCAAGCAGATCGCGTTTCAGGCACGCTGGCCTGGCAAAGGTGTCACCGTACTGCAGTTCGTCACGCTGCTCGCGGCATTGCAGGCGCCACGACTGGTTGCCGGCCTCGCGCTGGCCGCCGGCATTCTCGCGCTCGTCGCGACGACTGACTACACGCTGATGCTCTGGGTGAATCGCGCCGGCGGTCCGAAGGAGCAGGCGGCAGCGCTGGCGGCGTTGAGCGCCGAGCCACACGACATCGCCGGGTGACGCGTCCGGATCTGTGGTCGCACGGTGTCAGTGCGCTCATCATGCTCGCGATCCTCAGTCCGTTCGCGCCGGCGTCGGCCCAGCGGGTCGTGCGGACGCCGGTGGACCGTTGGCGCCCCTCCCTCCGTGTTGACGCCCTGATCGACCGCGATCCCGGAGCGCAGGTCGCGTTGGGCA
Source organism: Gemmatimonadales bacterium (assembly GCA_038231095.1). Taxonomy (GTDB): domain Bacteria; phylum Gemmatimonadota; class Gemmatimonadetes; order Gemmatimonadales; family Gemmatimonadaceae; genus JACMLX01. Next base: position 42,281 of record JBBRLZ010000015.1, on the reverse strand, counting down.
TGTCGACCCCGCTGGACTACAACGTGCGCATCGCCGCCGACGCCGGCGTCGGCGGCGTACTTCGGGCGGGCGGCGCGTCCGCGTCCGGCCGGCTCGACATGACCGTCCGTTGGCTGAGCGACCCCTTCCGGCAGGCCCGATGGGCGATCAACGCCGGAGGCGGCATCGGCGAGCGATTCGAAGCGCGCCGCGGACCGCGCACGGTCGCGATCGTGACGCTCGGCGTCGAGGGACCGAGTGACGGGGCGTGGGTGCCGGGCGTCGAAGTGGGGCTGGGCGGAGGTGTGCGAGCGGGCGTGACGTTGCGCCGTGCTCCCCGCCGCCAGCGCTGACCGCCGTCGCAAAGCCGCGGCGAGTTAGGTGGCTCAAGTCTGACGGACGCCACCCGATACTCAATGGATGAGCCCGGTCCATCCCTCCGGGTTCGTGCTCTCGCCCACGCCCATGTCCACAGACACCACCCCTGTCCGGAACGATGCGCTGGCCCGCGCCTCTGCGCTCGCGAACCGCGCGCGCGATCTGCGTCGCGCGCAAGCCGAAGTGAAGGAGCTGACGACGCGCGAAGTGCAGGTGCTGGCGCGCACCGCGGCGTCGTTCTTCGACTCGATTCCGCTGACGGAGTTCACGAGCACGTTACTGCCGCAGTCGGCGCGCGGATTGCGGCGCATTCGCCATCGCATCCTGCATCGCACGATTCACAACACGAACAGCGGCACTCTGGTTCGTGCGTTGCTGCTCGGTCGCGATGGATCGCTGCGGCTCTTTACTGCGCGCTCGGCGGATTCCCGCGATCTGCTGCTGATTCTCGAACCGGGGCGTTCGCTGCCGGTCGGTCTGATGCGCGACGTGGTGGACTGGACGCCGATGCTGCGCGTGCCGGGCTTCCGCCCGTTCGAGATTCTCGACAAGCTCTCGCACGCCCTCGACGCGGTCGAAGAGCAGATCGGCGATGCCGAGCAGCGCGTTGCCGTACAGCGGGCCGCGCTGACCAGCGGTGATCTCTCCGCACTGCTGCCGACGGTGGACGCGCTCTCAGTCATCGGCGCGCCGGTTGTTCAGCGGGTGCTTCCAGCAACGGTTCCATCAGCGCCGAAGCTCGGGGCGGATGTGCGGACGGCTGAAGCATCAGCTGCGGCGGTCAATCCGTTCGGCATGTTCGACATCGTCGAAGCGGTTGCGGCAGCGGCAGAGCCGCGCGATATCGCGGCCGCGATCACCACGCGCGCTCAGGCGCCGAAGCCTGCGGCGTTATCGGTAGCCGAAAGCGCTTTGCCGCAGATCGCCGCCGACGCAGAGCCCGATGAATGGGATGAGCCTGCTGAGAAGCCGGTCGCCAGGAAGGCGCCCGCATCATTGCCGCCGGTACCCAACAACGCTGCAGTGCGCGCACTCTTTCCGGTGATGCCCGCACCGCGGCAGTAGTGCGGAATGTGATGTGATCTGGTCGTGATGCTGCGTGCATGTCACGGCGGCATGCGGACAATCGTGACATGCCCGTAGCGAAATCACCGCGTGGCTGATGCAGAAATCCGGGATGATGTTCGGTGCTGGCGCTCACATGCCAGCGTCACATCCTACCCGAGATTTCTCATGTCGTTACTTCGTCCGAAAACGGACATTACGCGCACGCTGCTCGCTTCGGCGGCACTCAGCGTCGTCTTCGTCGGCGCCGTGCACGCGCAGGACAGCACGCGCGCGCGTCGCGCCGCCATCGTTCGTGACTCCGTGCAGCGTCTGCGCACTGTCGAGGTCGTCGCATCCCGCGTCGGCCGGGGCAAGACGCGCGCGGGCAGCGCGGTCGATGCGATCGATCTGCAGTTGGCGCCGATCGGCACCAGTGCACTCAAGGTGATTGAGCGTCTGCCCGGCGTGAACATGCAGAGCGCCGATCCATTCGGCACGTACGAGTGGTCGAATCGCATCACCATGCGCGGCTTCCAGTCGCAGCAGATCGGACAGACGTTCGATGGGATCACGCTGGGCGACATGTCGTACGGCAACTTCAACGGCCTTGGTATCGGACGCGCGATCGACTCGGACAATCTTGGCGGCGCGACGGTGCTGCAGGGCAGTGGCGCACTCGGCACGTCGTCGAGCAACAACCTCGGTGGCGTGGTGCAGTACACGTCCGCCGATCCGTTCGGCAAGCGGACTTTTTCGTTGTCGCAGATGGTTGGCGAGGCCAGCACGCGTCGCACCGCTGGCCGCTATGACACCGGTCTGCTCACGCTCGGGTCGAGCAGCGGCATCAAGGCGTTCTTCAGTGTCTCGCGCATCGATAACAACAAGTGGAAGGGCACTGGCACGCGCGCATCGAACCCGGCCGATGCGTTCATTGGTTCGCGCGGCGGTCTGTTCGGACTGGGACAGACGTGGCAGGATCAGATCAACGCCAAGGTGCAGTACTTCGCCGGCCCGCATCAGGTCGTGGCGTACTACGGTCTGTCCGATCGCACGGAGAACGACTACACCGATCTGTCGCTGGCGCGCTGGCGCCAGAGCGGCCGTGATTGGGATCAGTATTCGAATTGGCAGACTGCACTCACCGCCGCCTCGAGCAGTACGCCCGACGAGGCCTACTACAACACGGCGCAGGGCGCGCGTCGCGACAACATCGGTTACGTGAAGGGCATGTTCCGACTGGCTGACGGCGTCAAGCTCGAAGTGCAGCCGTACGCACATACCAATCGTGGTGCCGGCGACTGGACCGCGCCGAGCTACGGGTCCAGCTGGAGCCCGGATCCGATCTTCTTCCGCCAGACGCAGTATCAGAGTCAGCGCTACGGTACGAACGCAAAATTGACATTCGAATTGCCTGGCAACGAAGTCGAAATCGGAGGCTGGTACGAGCACAATGCATCGACGATCCGTCGCGTCGGCTGGCGTCTGCAGAATGCCACCGCCGGACCGGCCGTGGATTTCAGCAACGTCCTGCGCCTGTTCTTCGATCGTACTGGCACCTACAACACGACGCTCGGCTACATCCAGAACACGAACCGGCTGCTCGATGGCCGACTGAAGCTGAACTATGGCTTCAAGGCGCTCAACATCGGTGCAGACTTCAACAGCAACGGACGCACGATCGCCAGCGCGAAGACGTTGCCGGACTCGGGTCGCCCGAATTTCTCGATCCCGACCACGGCCAGCTTCCTGCCGCAGTTCGGCGCCGTGTTCAGTGCGACGGAGCAGGATGAGTTCTTCGCCAACGTGGCGGAGAATGTGAATGCGTTCCCGTACAGCCCGCAGTCGGGCGTGTACAACACGAGCGCGGCCGGTTTTCAGTTCTTCAAGGACAACACGAAGCCTGAGCGCGCGACCACCATCGAGGGTGGTTACCGGCTCCGCCGTGGCCAGGTGGAAGCGTCGGTCACGCTGTTCAACGTGAATTACCGCAATCGCCTCATCGGTGTCTCCGTCTGCCCGCTGACGGCAACCTGCGTCAGTTCGTTCGCCAACGTCGGTGGCGTGACGTCCCGTGGTGCCGAAGGCCTGGTCGCCTTCAAGTTCGGCGACGGGTTCTCGCTGACCACGAGCGCAGCGTACACAGACGCGACGATCAACGACAACTACGTGAGCGGCGCTGCCGACACCGTGAAGTCGAAGGGCAAGCGTGTCGTGGATACGCCGCGGCTCCTCGGCAACGCACAGCTGCGCTACCAGCACAAGGGCTTCGCCGCGCAGCTCGGTGGACGCTATGTCGCCGAGCGTTTCTTCTCGATCCTGAACAGCGAGGATGGCAAGGTGCCGAGCTACACGACGATCGATGCGAACGTCGAGTACACGCTCAAGGCGGTCCCGGGCCTTCGTGAGCTGACCTTCCGCGCGAATGCGCTCAACCTCGCCGATGCGAATTACATCGGGACGATGGGCACCGGTGGCTTCACGCGCACTGGCGATACGCAGACGCTGTTGGCCGGCGCACGTCGCCTGTTGTTCTTCTCGATCGGCACGCGCTTCTAGCACGAACAGGTGCGGTGCCGGACGTCGCTGTGCGGGCGTCCGGCATCGTACCGGCAACGGCGGATGCACAGCAGAACGCCCCCGCACGTGGTGTGCGGGGGCGTTCTGCGTGCACCGGAGTGCAACGTGTCAGGCCGGAACGGTCTCGGCGTCTTCCACGTCTGACGTCTCGGTGCTGTGCTCCGATTCGATTTCTGTTTCCATCTCTGTTTCCGCGCCGATCTCGTTTCCGACCAGCGCATCGATCGCGGCTGCTTCGGGCGTCTGGGCGACCGGCTCTGCAGCCGATGCGTCCTCGGTCACTGCTGCCGCCTTTGGAGGCTGAACGAAGCGCTCACCCAACTGGCGCAGGTCGTTCACATCGGCCGGCTTCAACTCAGGGTACCGCCCGGCGAAATAAGCCATGGTTTCGGTGAACCACTCGCCCTGATGATCAGGCGCCGCACCAATGACTTCACACCGCATGATCTGCTGGAACAACTCGTCGCGCGCCTGCTCGAACGGGGTCGGCGGCGTCACTACTCGACGCTGTCGATTCTTTTTCGTCAAATTCACCTCATTGGTGGCAACTGTCATGCTGGAAAACTAGTCGCGTTCGCCACGATCTTCCAGCAAGACGGGCGAATCGTTCGTTGCATCCACCCGCTCCATGATGAGCGCTGCGAGTGGCTCCGGGCGTTCCACCGGCAGCAATCGCATGGCGCCGGGGAGACGGATGATCGGCGCCGATGCTGTCGCCACCATCGGATCTGCCTCTCCTGTGACGCGCAGCGCGCTCAGTTCGCTGACGCGCGCGGGGAGCGCATCCTCTTCCTCCCCCACCGCGCGGGCCAGATCAAGCAGGTGCCGCGCACCCTGGCTGCCCGTGTACGGGGCAGAAAAGCGCGCCACCAGTTTGTCCGGCATGCTCTCCGCCTCACTCACCGCGCCGCGCAGCACGGGCCCCAGCAGGTCTACCACGCCCAGGGGGCGACTGGAAATCTCGAGGAGCACCGGCCCAGTCTGACCGCGCACCGCGTCGATCTCAGGCCCGCCGGCGGCGTCTCCCGGCGTCGGTGAGCAGTAGATCAGGGCGCCGATGCGCTCCGGTCGGAGCTGCGCGAGGCGCGAGAGCACGACGCAGCCGAGGTCCTGGCCAACCGCCACGACACGATTCACGCGCAGCAGCGCCAGCGCGCGATCGATGTACCGGGCCTGCGCCGTCACGGTATACGGGCCGCCGATGGGCCGGTCCGACTCACCAAAGCCCAGCAGGTCGGGGACGATCACCTGACAGCCGCGCGAGAGCAGAATCGGGGCGACACGGATCCAGACCGGCGCGCTGGTGGTGAACCCGTGGAGGAGCAGCACGGCGGGGCCGCCGTGGCCGTAGCGGAGCGCGTGAAGCGCGCCGGGGCCGACCGGCAGACGCACGTAGTCGCCATCGGGTGGGAGATACGGCAGCACCGATCGCGACGGCGGCAGTCGGCGCTGAGCCGACGGCACGGACGTGAATGCGGGTGTGGCGATGACGGGCGGACGCGGCGGCACACGAGCAATGTACCACGCTGGAAAATGCGCCGAATGGGCGAAGTGAACTAGCGAAGACGACGGTGGTACACCTAGGCTTGATGACGCTGCCGAGTCGGCTGACCAGCGCGGAGCGCTGGCGCCGCGAGGCGTAAGCAGCAATTCGTGAACTGACTGACCATTCCCGGACGCGCTACCCTGGCGCATCCGTTACCGCTGAGGGCGACGCATCGTGGCTACGAAGGTACGCAAGAAGTCCAGCAACACCGGTTTCGTCGTCGCACTCGTCGGCATCGTCGCTGCCGGCGGCGCATTCATCGTCTGGAAGACGCAGCAGAAGCTGCCGACGGAGCCGCTCGTGCTGCCGAGTGTCGCCGATTCCTCACTCGCGAAGCAGGCGCACGGGTACACGATGGGATCAGCAGACGCGAAGGTGGAAGTGATCGAGTTCGCGGACTTCGAGTGCCCCGCCTGCGGCAACTTCTTCACGATCACTGAGCCCGACGTGCGCAAGAATCTGGTCAACGCCGGCATCATCAGGTACACGTTCTACGACTTCCCACTCGTGAACGCGCATTTGAACACGATCCCCGCATCGATGTCCGCGGCCTGCGCCGATGATCAGGGCAAGTTCTGGGAGATGCACGATGAATTGTTCAACGGCCAGATCGAATGGAACGGCCAGGCAACGAGCAATCCCCGCAGCGTGATGAGCGGCTACGCGACGAAGATCGGCCTCGACATGACGAAGTGGAACGCCTGTATGGACGCCAGCGCTCACCTCGATCGCATCAAGGCCAACTACGCACTCGGCATGACCAAGCAGGTGGGCAGCACGCCGACGTTCATCATCAACGACACCAAGATGAACGGCGCGGCCAACTACGATGACATCAAGAAAGCCGTCGACGTCGCAGTCGCCCCGACGCTGCCGATCCCCTCGTCCATGCCCGACGCACCGGCATCAAAAAAGAAGTAGTTATCGTTCGTCGCGGCACCGCTGACTGCAGGAGCCGCGCGCGCGGGATCGCTAATTGGAGGCGCCGCAAGCGCGGCGCAGGAGAGACGGGAGAAGAGCCGCAGCCCGTGCGACGAACTGAAACTGAACGGCTACTGATGTGAAAGAAGGGCAACAACAACCACGATTTCGTCGTGTGTCGCTGTTGCCCTTTTCGCGTGATTGTTGCTGTTGCTGTTGCCCATACCATAAATCACGGTGTAGGAGCATCTGCTCTTCTCCCGTCTCTCCTGCGCCGCGCTTGCGGCGCCTGCAGTTCCGTGTAGAAACCGAAGTGAGCTCAGCGGCGGCGCGCGGAGTTGACGTCGTTCGCCGACGCGATCCGCACCATCGGCAGCACATCGTCGCCGACCATCTGATCACCGAGCGGTGTCGTGCGCTCCGGGACCACGTCATCGCCAAGCACCACCAGTGTGCGCGTGGCGACCGTGCTGGCGAGCGGTTCGGGAATGTTGAGCATGCGGATGTACGTCTCGATCGCACGATCGAACGGTAGCTCGCCGGCGAGTGTGTCCACATACAGCAGCGCATTCCGCACATGCGTCTCGAGGACCGCTTCCTCCGCGCGCGCCTGCGCCAGACGAAGGCGGCGCTCGGCGGCGTCGCTCAACTTTCTGGGGAACAGCGTGTCGGGGAAGAGACGGCCGAGAAGACTCATGGATTGAAGAGTAAGCGCGGTCGGCTGGCGCGCGCTACCTCACGACTCCTGCGCCTCGTATTGGTCCTTCAGTCCGGCAACCACGCTCGGGTCTGCAAGCGTCGTCGTGTCGCCCAGCGCACGGCCTTCCGCAATGTCACGCAGCAACCGGCGCATGATCTTGCCTGATCGCGTCTTGGGCAGGTCCGCGCTGAACAGAATATCGTCCGGCTTCGCGATCGCGCCGATCTTCTCGCCGACGAAATCGCGTAACTCGTCGCGCAGCGCACTCGACGCGGTGAAGCCTTCGCGCAGCGTGACGAACGCCGCGATCGCCTGACCCTTCAACTCGTGCTCCTTGCCGACCACCGCGGCTTCCGCCACCGAGGGATGGCCAACCAGCGCACTTTCCACTTCCATCGTGCCGATGCGATGTCCGGCGACGTTCAACACGTCGTCCACACGACCGAGAATCCACCAGTAGCCATCCTCGTCGAGTTTGGCGCCATCGCCGGCGAAATAGAGGTCGGGACGACCCGGCCACTTGCTGAAATACGTATCGACATAGCGCTGCCGATCGCCCCAGATCGTGCGAAGCATGCTCGGCCACGGCTTCGTGATCGTCAGCAGGCCACCGCCGACGGGAATCGGATTCGCATCCTTGTCCACCAGCGCCACGCTGAATCCCGGCAGCGGATGTGTCGCGCTTCCAGGCTTTGTTTCGGTCACACCCGGCAGCGGCGAAATCACGATCGCGCCGGTCTCCGTCTGCCACCACGTGTCGACAATCGGGCAGCGTTCCTTGCCGATCACGCGGTGATACCACATCCACGCTTCGGGGTTGATCGGTTCACCGACCGTGCCGAGCAACCGAAGGCGCGAGAGGTCGTGCTCATTCGGATGCTTCTCGCCCCACTTCATGAAGGCGCGGATCGCAGTCGGCGCCGTGTAGAAAATCGTCACACCTTGCCGTTCGCACATATCCCACATGCGATTCCTGTCGGGCCAGTCCGGTGCGCCTTCATACAGCATGCAGGTCGCACCGTTCGCCAGCGGACCGTACACCACGTATGAATGCCCAGTCACCCACCCGACATCGGCGGTACACCAGAACACATCATCATCCTTCAGATCGAAGACCTGCTTCGATGTGGCGGTGACGCCGGTCAGATACCCACCCGTGCTGTGCACGATGCCCTTCGGCTTGCCCGTCGTCCCCGACGTATAGAGAATGAACAGCGGATCCTCGGCATCCATCACAGCCGGTTCGCAGGTCATCGGCGCCTTCTGCATCAGGCGATGCCAGAATGCATCGCGACCGTCCTGCATCTCCGCGAACGTCTCCTGACTTATCGCGCCGGCACGCCGCTGCACCACCACGCAATGCTCGATGCTCGGCGTGTCCTGCATCGCGACATCCGCATTGCGCTTGAGCGGCACCACCTGCCCGCGACGGAAGCCGCCATCGGCCGTGATCAGCACGCGACACTGCGAATCGTTGATGCGATCGCGCAGTGATTCCGGGCTGAAGCCGCCGAACACCACGCTGTGAATCGCGCCGATGCGCGCGCACGCCAGCATCGCAATCGCGGCTTCGGGGATCATCGGCAGGTAGATCGCCACGCGATCGCCCTTCTGCACGCCGAGTGAGCGCAGCACGTTGCCGAACTTGCAGACGTCGGTGTAGAGCTGCCAGTAGGTGAGCGTACGCTGATCGCCGGGCTCCCCCTCGAAGATGATCGCGGCCTTGTTGCGACGCGCCGTGCGGATGTGTCGATCGAGGCAGTTGGCAGAGACGTTCAGCTGCCCGTCGCGGAACCAGGTGGCGAACGGCGCCTCCCATTCGAGCCCCTTCGTGAACGGACGGATCCACTCCAGTTCCTGCGCCATGCGCACCCAGTACGCTTCCGGGTCGGCGGCGGCGTCACGCGAGACCGTCGCATCACTCACATTGGCATCACGCTGAAACGCCGACGGTGTCGGGAAGCGGCGATTCTCGGTCAGCAGCGCGTCGATCTCGGACATGTATGGAGTCAGGCAGGGAAATGACGGGATGTACAGCGAGCGGTGAGTCTGCAGCGACGCGCGGCGGCGGGCAACCGCATCGGCCGACAGTCGCAGTGTGGATTAGCTTGGCGCGATGACTTCGTCCGGCCCGAGCGACAATCACGCCGCAATACCTGTTGTTGAAACACGCGCACTGGTGCGTCGGTTTGGACGACGACGCGCAGTCGCCGGCGTGGACCTGGCGATCAATGCCGGTGAGTGTCTGGCGCTGTTCGGACCGAATGGCGCGGGCAAGACCACGCTCCTGCGGTTGCTCGCGGGATTGCTGCGTCCGACCAGCGGCGAAGTCCGCTTGCTCGGCTCGCCACTCAAGGGCGATGCCATCGAGGCGCGCGGCAGCGTCGGCATGATCTCGCACCAGAGCATGCTGTATGACGTGCTGACGGTGGCGGAGAACGTGGCGTTTGCGGCACGGCTGCACGGCGTGCCCGATGTGCCGAAGGCCACCGCAGAGGCGCTGACCCGGCTCGGCCTCGACGGGCGTGAGCTCACACCGGTCCGCGCGCTCAGTCGCGGCTGGCAGCAGCGCGTGTCGATCGCGCGGGCGATCGTGCACGGGCCGGCGCTGGTCCTGCTGGACGAGCCGTACACCGGTCTGGATGTGTCCGGCGCCCGCGCACTGACTACGCTCCTGCGATCATTGCGCGATGATGGCGCAGCACTGGCGCTAGTCACGCATTCGGTCGATGAGGGCCTCTCGCTCGCCACACATGCCGCCATCGTTCTCGACGGTGTGATCAAGCGACACGAGCGCACCACCGGAATCGATCCGGTGCAGTATGCGGAAGACTACCGGCTCCTCGCCCTCGTGGACGCAGCATGAGCCCCGCACGACCGCCCGGCCTGTTCGCCGCCGCCTGGATGATCGCCCGGAAGGACCTCGCGATCGAGTACCGGACCCGCAGCGCCTTCTTCGCGTCGCTGGTCTTCTCGTTGCTCGGCGTCAGCATCTTTTACATGGTCTGGGATCCGACGGCCGTGCGCCCGATCGACATCGCCCCCGGCGTCCTCTGGACGATCTTCGCCTTTGCGGGCATGCTCGGCCTGCATCGCGCCTTTGGCCTCGAGCTCCAGACCCGTGCCATGGACGGCCTGCTTCTCGCCCCGATCCCTCGAGAATCCATCTTCCTCGGCAAGGCACTCGCGAATTTCGTGTACGTGGCGAGTGTGCTGGCGATCACGATCCCGGCCGTGGTTCTGTTCTACAACCTCGAGTTCGGCAGCGGACTGCTGATTCTGGGCGGTATCGGCGTGCTGGCGGCGATCGGTCTCGTCACCGTCGGGACGCTCTTCAGCTCGATGACCGTGCACACCCGGTTTGCCGAACTCCTGCTGCCGATGCTGGCCCTCCCGTTCTTCATCCCGGTCGTCGTACCAGCCGCACAGGCGTCAGCCAAGTTGCTGGTGGGCGCGGAGTTACAGACCGTCATCCCGTGGATCGAGGTGCTCGTGGCATTCGATCTGATGTTCGGCGTCGCCTGCATTCTCGCGTTTCCGTTCACGATCGAGGACTGAGTGTGCCGGTTCTGTGCACGTCGCCGGTAACTTTCGACCCTTGCGGGCAGTTCAAATTGCACGCCGATTCTGATCAGTACCCTTCATTCGCGTCTCATGTCTGATACTCTCGCGCGCTCGCTGCCCTCCGCCGGGGCCAGTCGCTCCGTCAAGGCGCCGGCTGCCGTGTTCGACTGGCTGCTGGCTATCGCCGTCGTCGCCGTGGCGGCCGTTCTCGCCCGCGCGATCTGGTTCACGCCGCCCGAAGCGCTGCAGGGCGAAGCGCAGAAGATCTTCTACATCCACGTCCCGTCGGCCGTGGTCGGTCTCTATCTCGCCTGTCCGCTCGTGGCCATCGGCGGCGCCATGTACCTCTGGCTCCGCGACGAACGCCTTGATCGCCTCGCCGAAAGCGCCGCGGAAATCGCGCTCGTCTTCCTCAGCATCGTACTCGTCACCGGACCGCTCTGGGGCAAGCCGATCTGGGGCACCTGGTGGACGTGGGATGCGCGCCTCACCAGCACGCTCTTCCTCTGGTTCGTGCTGCTCGGATACACCGTGCTGCGCGGCGCCATCGAAGATCGCCAGCAGCGCGCGCGCTATTCCGCGGTGCTCGGGATTCTGGCATCGCTGCTGGTGCCGTTCATTCACCTGAGCGTGCGCCTGTTCCGCACCATGCACCCGCAGCCGATCGTGCTGGCCCCGGACAAGCCGAAGCTGTCGGCAGAAATGGGCCTGACATTGTCGCTGGCGTTCCTCGCGTTCGCGCTGCTCTTCGTCGCACTGCTGCGCGGTCGCCTCAAGTACGCGGCACTGCGTGATCGCGTCGAGGCACTCGAAGCCGGAGATGCGTGATGCCTGACAACGCTGGTTTCATGTTCGCCGCGTACATCGCGGCGGCGCTGGTGTTCGGAGGGTATGTGCTGTCGCTGATCGTGCGCGCACGCACCATGGCGCGGCGTGGCGATGCGATCGATTCCGTCTCCCGTTCGTGATCGTGCCGCAGCCGATGTGCGCGTGACGATGGCTCCCGATGAAGTCGGCGCGGCCCGGCCGCTGGACGGTGCGACCATCGTCGTGACGCGCGCGGCGACGCGCGCCGAGCAGCTCACGGCACCGCTCGAGGCACTCGGTGCGCACGTGCTGACGTACGCCGCCACGCGCATCGAGCCGCGTGACATCGACGGATTGCGCACCGCGGCGAGCTCGCTGGCGCGATACGACTGGGTGATCTTCACCAGTGCAACGAGCGTCGCGATGACATTCAACGCGACGGAATTCTGTGGAATCGCGCCGAAGGATTGGGTGCATACGCGGATCGCGGCCGTCGGATCGGCGACGGCATCCGCGATCCGTCAACGCGGTCTCGAACCAACGCTCGTTCCCGAACGCTTCGTCGCCGAAGGCCTGATCGATGCGTTCGCCCAGCGCGATGATATCGCCGGCACAACCGTCCTGTACCCCGCCGCTGCTGGTGCCCGTCACGAACTGTGCGACGGTCTGCGCGCACTCGGTGCGACGGTGGACCGCCTCGATGTGTACGACAGCGTCGCAACCGATGAAGACGTTGCCGAGGTGCGTGCGGCCCTTCGTGACGGGCGGGTGGATGCGGTCACGATGACGGCGCGGAGCGCGGTCGATGCGTGGGTGAGCGCGATGGGAAGTCTGCACAACTCGGCCGACGTCGTCTCGATCGGCCCGATCACGACAGAGGCGGCGCGTGCCGCCGGCATGCGGGTGGCCGCGGAAGCGATGCCATCCACTCTCGATGGGCTGGTGGCCGCCGTGGTGCGCGCCGTCCGGGCTCAGCGCGACCGTCATCATCACCTGACTACGAATTCATGAGCACAGACAAGCGTCCGCTGAAGATCGGCACCCGGTCCTCTGCCCTCGCGCTCGCGCAGGCGCACACGGTGCAGGCGGAACTGGCCGCGATCGGCGTCGAGAGTGAACTGGTCACCTACACGACCATCGGTGATCGCCGGCTCGATGTGGCACTCACGGCCATCGGCAGCAAGGGATTGTTCACCGAGGAGCTCCAGCGCGATCTGCGCGAAGGCGTCACCGATCTCTGCGTGCATTCGCTGAAGGACCTGCCGACCGACGATCCGCGTGGACTGAAGGTCGTCGCTCAGCTGCCGCGCGAGGATGCACGCGATGCACTGGTGGTGCGCGACGATGTGCCGGGCGCACTGCTGCACGAGTTGCCCCACGGTGCGATCATCGGCACGTCGAGCCTGCGGCGGCGTGCACAGCTCAAGGCGTTGCGCCCCGATTGCAGCGTGGTGGATTTGCGCGGCAACGTCGGTACGCGACTCTCCAAGCTCGACAAAGGGCTCTGTCACGCCGCGATCCTCGCCGCCGCAGGACTCAACCGCCTCGGGCTTTCCTCGCGTATTCGCAGCTATCTCGGCGCACCGGAATGGCTGTCGGCCGCAGGGCAGGGCGCGATCGCGATACAGGTGCGTGAAGAGGATGCCGCCGTGATGGCAATCGTCACGCGACTGAATCATCAGCCGACGATGGACGCAACGAATTGCGAGCGCGCGTTGCTCGCCGCACTGGATGGCGGTTGTCAGGTGCCGATCGGCGCGCTGATGACGGAATCCGACGGTGGACGACGCACGCTGCACGGACTGGTGGCTGGCCTGGAAGGCACGCCGATGCTGCGGGCGAGTGCCGTGGTCGGTGCCGACGTGATTGCAACGGCGCAGGCGTTGGCCGCTGAACTGCGTGACGCCGGTGCGGCCGAGATTCTCGCAGAAGCGCGCGCCGTCGGTGCCGCGTCACGCGATCAGGCCTGATCGATTGGTGCCCGCCGTCACCGGCTGGCTGGTTTTCATTTCGCAGGTATTCCGAGACTCATGGCGACCATCCTTCCGCCCCGTATGGGGAGCGTCGCGCCGACTGGCAGCGACAGCGCACCGGTGAATACCGGCGCCGCGTTTCCGCATGTCCGGCTGCGTCGCCTGCGCCGCTCGCCGGCGATGCGCGCGCTGGTGCGTGAAACGCACCTGCATCCATCGCAATTCATTCTGCCGCTCTTCGTGCGGCCGGGGACGGGCATTCGTCAGCCGGTGTCGTCCATGCCGGGGTGCGCGCAGACCTCGGTGGACGAATGCGTGAAGGACGCGCAGGCCGCTGCCGCGGCGGGTGTCGGCGGCGTGATTCTGTTCGGTATTCCCGAGCGCAAGGATGCTGTCGGCTCCGGTGCGTCGGATGCGCACGGGCCGGTGGCTGCAGCGGTGCGCGCGATCAAGGCGGCGGTACCGTCGCTGCTCGTGATCACCGATGTGTGCATGTGCGAGTACACCGATCATGGGCACTGCGGTGTGCTGCGCGGCGAAGAGGTGGACAACGACGCGACGCTCGTACTGCTCGCGCGGGAAGCCGTGATGCATGCCGATGCGGGTGCCGACATCATCGCGCCGAGCGACATGATGGATGGTCGCGTCGGCGCGATCCGCGCGGCGCTCGATGCGGCGGGACATGAGCAGATCCCGATCATGTCGTATGCCGCCAAGTACTCGAGCGCCTTCTACGGCCCATTCCGCGAGGCGGCCGAGTCGACACCGGCGTTTGGTGATCGCCGGAGCTACCAGATGGATCCCGCGAACAGCGATGAGGCGCTGCGTGAGGTGGCGCAGGACATCACCGAGGGCGCGGACATCATCATGGTCAAGCCGGCCGGCGCCTATCTGGACATCATCCGGCGCGTGAAGGACGTGACCAGTATGCCCGTTGCCGCGTATCAGGTGAGCGGTGAATACGCCATGTTGCACGCGGCGGCGGAACGGGGCTGGCTGGATCTCGAGCGCGCGATGCTCGAGAGTCTGGTGGCGATCCGGCGTGCAGGGGCGGACATCATCCTGACCTACTTCGCGACCACGGCAGCACGGGTGCTCACAGCCCAGCGCTGACGCGGTCCGACTCGCGGTGTCGCCCTTCCAATGGCCGCTATGCTATTGTGCGACAGCGGAGTAGCCGCCGACGGCCCACTCGTTCTCACCAGTAAATGTTCAATCCCTGGCACGACCTTCCGCCCGGCGACAAGCCACCCGAGCATGTCACGGCGGTGATCGAGATTCCGGCCAAGAGCCGGAACAAGTACGAACTCGACAAGCAGACCGGGCTCCTCAAGCTCGACCGCGTGCTCTATTCGGCCGTGCATTATCCGGGCGACTACGGCTTCATTCCGCGCACGCTGCATGAGGACAACGATCCGCTCGACATCATGGTCCGGATCAACGAGCCGACGTTCCCGGGATGTCAGATCGATGCGCGCCCGGTCGGCGTGCTGAAAATGCTCGACAAGGGCGAACCGGACGACAAGGTGCTCGCGGTGCCGATGCACGATCCGATTCACGACGAGGTGCACGACCTCGAAGATTTCCCGAGTCACTTTCTGCGTGAAGTCGAGCACTTCTTCAAGATCTATAAGGATCTCGAGGGCAAGCGCGTCGAGATCATTGGCTGGTTCGGTGCCGAAGAAGCGCGCCGGATCATTCAGGAAAGCATCGATCGCTACAACGCGAAATACGGCGCGGCCCTCGCTGGCGCTTGAGCTCGCTTCGGCGGTTCACCGACGACGATCGTAGATGAGCTCGGCGGAGACTTTCTCCGACCGAGCTCGTTACGTAATGTGACTCATAAGCTCGGCACGGGGTATGCACGTGTGCTCGTCGGAATTGGACCGCAGCGCTTCCACGCCCCGATCGAGGGGCGACGACCCCATTCCGAACATAGGATTACAGGAGACGTCTTCATATGCGCACTGCCCGTTTTGCTCTCGTCATCGCATCACTCGCCGGCAGCGCCTGCGCGTCGGACGGTACCAGCGGCCCGTCCATCGACGCGCCGATCACTGCCGGCCTGAGTGCCGTCGCCGCCGCCCCCGTTGGCAGCCTGAGCGATCCCAACGTCACGATGAAGGTCTCCGTCACGTCGGCGTTGCCGGAGATCGTCAGTGGCGGCGTCTGTGCGCAGGTCGTCGAGGGCCGCACGCCATCCAGCACCACGTGGACCGATGTGACGTCGCAGTCGTTCGCCTGCTCGGCCATCGCCGTCTCGCTCGCACCCGGTGCCACGACGTCGATCACGGCCGCTGCGGACCAGGCTAGAATCCGCACGCTCGTCGGCTCCGGCACGACCGTTGTGCTGCGGGCGCGGAGTGCACTCTTCGGTGCATCAGGATCATATTCGCTGGTGTCGACCGAAGTCACGTACAAGCTGCCGTAAGTCAGGCCGCAGTGTGATGCGACGCGGGGCGGTCTCGGATCTCCGAGGCCGCCCCGCTGTCGTTGGGTGTCGCGCAGAACTCAACGAACGCTACTCCGCATCGAGCATCAGGTAGCGATACAGCAGCGCCGCGGACACGGCACCCACGATCGGCGCCGCCAGATACAGCGCGAGCCCTTCGTATACGCCGGTGGCGACCATCGGTCCGATCGTACGCGCCGGATTCATGCTGCCACCGGTCAGTGGGCCGATCGCCAGAATGCCGACCGTGACCGCCATCCCGATTGCCAGGCCACCGATCTTCGGCCCCTTCGTGTCTACTGCGGTCCCCATCACCGCGGTCATCAGGAAGGCTGTGGCGATCGCCTCGAGCGCAAAGGCCTGCCCAGTGGATACGTCGAGCGAGACCATCTGCCGGGTGCCGCGTGCGGCCTCCCACAGCGCGGCGGGGAAGAGGCCCTTGAGCGACAGTGCCGCAATGATCGCACCGGAGAACTGTCCGCCAATGAACGTGGCAGCCTGGGTCGGTGTGATGCGTCCGGATACCAGCAGGCCGATAGAGACAGCGGGGTTGAAGTTCCCGCTGACTTTCATCAACGCACTCACCATCAGAAACAGCACGAGGCCGTGGGCAAGCGCCACTTCGATCAGGCCGGAGCCAGCATCGACGTTCTTGGTCTGCATGATGGCCGCGCCACCGATGAACGTCAGAGCAAACGTGCCGAAAAACTCGGCGACAAACTCACGTGCGGACTTCATGCGTAACCGGGCCTGGGGTTGGGGAGGACGGTCAACATAAAGGATCAGTCCGGTGCGCGGAATACGAGCGAGGCGTTGATCCCACCAAAGCCGAACGAGTTGGACATGATGACGTCCGGCGCTGTCGTGATTCCGCCGCTCGGCACATGCCGCAGGGTGCATCGGGTATCGGACTGCTTGAGGTTCACAGTCGGCGGCAGCCAGCCATCCGTGAAGGCGAGCATGCAGATCACCGCCTCGATCGCGCCGCTCGCGCCGAGGGCGTGGCCGTGATAGCCCTTGGTGCCGCTGACCCAGACGCTGTCGAGGGCGGGGCCGAAGACGGTTCGCATCGCATCGACTTCGGTGGGATCGTTGAGCGGAGTGGCGCTGGCGTGCGCGTTCACGTAGTCCACGTCGCTCGCCGTCAGCCCGGCGCGCGTGAGTGCCTGCTGCATGGCGCGCGCGGCCTGCGCGCCGCCCGGCAGCGGCGCCGTCATGTGATGGGCATCGTTGGTGGTGCCGAAGCCGACGATCTCGCCGTAGATGTGCGCGCCGCGTGCCAGCGCGCGACTGCGCTCTTCGAGAATCAACGCGGCACCACCTTCGCCCATCACGAAGCCATCGCGATCGGCGTCGAACGGTCGGCTGGCGTGCGTCGGATCGTCGTTGCGCGTGGACATCGCGCGGATCAGGGCGAACGCGCCGAAGCAGAGCGGTGCGAGTGGCGCTTCGGCGCCGCCACCGATCATCACGTCGGCGTAGCCATCGCGCACCTGCCGATACGCTTCGCCGATCGCAATCGCGCCGCTGGCACAGCTCATCGCGTTGGTGGAGTTCGGGCCCTGCACGCCCGTCTCGATGGCGATGTTGCAACTCGACGCACCACCGAAGACGGCGAGCGCGAGGGTCGCGTCGACGGCGCGCAATCCGCCGACGATATAGCGCCCGAGTTGTTCTTCGGCATACCCGACGCCGGCCAGTGCGGTGCCCATCATGACGCCGATGTTCTCGCGAGCTTCCTTCGCGAGGTCGATACCGGCATCGGCCATCGCCATGTTGGCCGCGATCACGCTCAATTGTCCGAATCGATCGAGACGCTTGACGCGCTTGGCCTCGAGGTGATCCTCGGCGTTGAAATCATTCACCTGCGCGGCGATGTGCGTGCGGAACGGCGCCGGATCGAAGCGCGTGATCATGCCCACCGCCGATTGCTCGGCACGCAGGGATGCACGCACGGCATCGAGCCCGATACCGATCGGCGTGATGGCGCCAAGGCCGGTGACGACAACGCGTCGGGGAGAAGACATCACTGAGTCATTGAAGGAAGAGGGCGGGTCAGGTGCGCTGTTCGGCGGCGCGTGCGAGGCCCGCGAGCGTGCGGGAAGCGATGCCGTGAATGAAGACCGGCCCGATGGCGGCCATGGCCGCCACCTTGCCGATCAGCGGCCACCACGGACCATCCCATGCATGGACGATGCGCACGTGGCAGACGTTCGGATCGTCACGACGCAGGAACTGCCACTCCACTTCCATGCCGGTGGTGATCCCGCCGACATGCTTGAAGCGGATATTCGGCGTCGTCTCGTCCACCGACATCTCGGACAGCCACCAGGTGGGCCAGTTGAGCGGTCCGAAGGGACGATTCGCACTCATCTCCACCAGTCCACCACCGTCGCGCGCGCGATTGCGGAACTTCACGAGGTTGTAGTGCGGCAGATGCGTGGGCCACTGGTCCACGTCCTTTGCGAGCGCAAAGAACGTCTCTCGCGGTACCCGCACGGTCTGCTCATCGACGACCACCATGTGCTTCGTCAGCGGCATCGTGCCGAGACGATAGGGTGAACGCAGTTTGTCAGGCGGTGGTGTGGTCATGGAGATGGTGCGTGTGGTGCGACGGACGGCATTCGCGTGCGTGTCAGGCGGCGTGGCCGGGATGCCAGTCGGCAGTCACGCGCCAGCCGAGGTGCGTGTGCACCGCAGCGCGCGCGCCGGTGGTCTGCTCGACGACACTGCGGAGTTCGTCAGGCGCGAAGCCGCGCAACACGCTGACAACACCGTCGTGACGGCTGACTGGATGAAAGCCGAGGGGAAAGCTGGTCAGCCAGAGTCCGGCTGCCGCAATCCAGCTGCGCTGAAGGTCACTGATCAGCACCGCGTGACGCGCGACACGGTTGAGTTCAGCAATTATCAGCGGCAGTGCATCGGGGGGAAAGTGATGCACGACCTGTGCTGCAATCACGAGATCGGCGCAGGCGGTGGGAAGGGGCAGCGCAAAGATGGAGCCACAGATGAAGTAGCTCCCGCGCTGCCGCACGGCCGGTGCGAGCGCGACGGCAACATCGACGGCGACCGGGCGTGGCCGGCGTCCGGTCAGGCGCAGCGTGTGGCAGACGGCGTCAAGGATGTCGCCCGACCCTGCGCCGACATCGACGATCAGTGGCGACTCCGGCAGGCGCTCGGCGATGGCCCGGACCCGGGCGACGACCGCATGCGTGCCGCCGAACAGGGCGTTGGCGCGGGCGATGTCGGCGTGCGATCGTGCCACGAGGTCGGCAGGCACGCCGGGCTCGTCGAGCACCTCGTGTCCCATGCGGCGCGCCGGAGTGAACAGCCCCACGTGCTCGGATTCAGCGCGTCAGCGACGCGTAGCCGCCGCGGTAGTAGAGCAGCGGCTGCAGATCTCGCGCTGTGCCCGACTCCACGTTGCCGACCAGAATCGAATGGTCGCCCTGTGGAATTCGTGCGACGATCGTGCACTCGACGGCCGCCAGCGTGTCATCGAGCAGCGCGACACCGGTACTGCCGCGCGTGAAGCCGGTACCGTCGAAGCGATCACCTTCCTTGCTCGAGAAGCGCCGCGAAAGCGCCTCCTGCGCGGCGGCGAGGATGTTGATCGCGAAGATGTCGGCGGTCTCGAACACGGGCCACAGCGAGGCGCGATGATCGACACACACGAGCACCAGCGGCGGATCGAGCGAGAGCGACGAGAACGCACTCACCGTCATGCCCTGATCGCGACCGTCCTTGTCCACGGTGGTGATGACGGTGACACCGGAAGCGAAGCGCCCGAGCACGGCGCGGAAGAGGTCCTTGTCGATTGGCATGGGTTCAGGCGGCTTTGCGCGTGGGGCGCCACGTGCGAGGGTCGAGGAAGTGCAGCAGGAACGACGGACGGAGGATGGCTGTCGCCGGAACGAAGTCACCGGTCACGCCGATCAGCAGATCGGCCAGATCGCGACGCGAGCCAAGGACACGCGCCGCATGATTCATGAGCATGGGTGACGCCACCGCGGCACCGATCACCCGCTCGACGAGCCACTTGTTGCGGAACTCACGCGTCCGTGCCGCGTCGTACGCCTTCAATGCCTCGAGCGCCTCACGCGGGGACGTCGCGAGGATCGCATCGCGCGCGTAGCTGCCGAGCAATTCACCGCCGCGCAGCGCGGCATAGATGCCTTCGCCGGTGAACGGGTCGAAGAAATCGGCGGCATCGCCCACCAGCGCCGCGCCGGGCGCGAAACCGCGCCGTGCATGGGAGGCGAACGGGCCCGTCACCCGCACCTGACTGACACGCGTGGCGCTCGCGAACCGCGGTGCAAGCTGCGCGTGCCGCTCGATCCAGCGCGTCATGAAGCCGGCGCTGTCGCCGCTGGCGTCCTTCGCCAGCGCCTTCGGGACGACCAGCGCCACGTTCGTCTCACCATGTCCGACATCGGCGAGACCGACGTAACCATCGGCTTCGACATGCATTTCACCATGCGCGCCGATGCCCTGCACGTTCTGATAGTGTGCGACGAAGGCGACCCGCCGCGGCCACGGCAGGCGGGCCGAGAGATCGAGGCGACGGGCGACGGTGCTGCGCAACCCGTCCGCACCAATCACCAGTGGCGCACGAATCTCGTGCACCGCACCGCCGCTGCGCACGCGCACGCCGCACACCGCATCGCCGACCGTGATCAGCGACTCCAGCGCCATCCCTTCACGGAAACACGCGCCGGCATCCCGTGCGGCGCCGAGCAGAATCGGGTCGAGATAGCGGCGTCGCAACGCCAGGCCGCGATCGCGGAAGCCGGTGAAGCCGTGCTTCGCGGCGAACTCGCCGTGAATGATGCCGCCATCAGGGCTGCGCACGCGCATGCCCGCCAACTGCGCTGCGCCCGCATCTTCCACCGCGCTCAGCACACCCATCGCACTCAGGATGCGTGACCCCTGTGGACTGAGATACTCGGCGCACGGCTTGTCGCGCGGGAAGCGCGCCTTGTCCACCACCACCACGTCGAGGCCCTGCGACGCCAGCGCCCACGCCGTGGCGGCGCCGGCGGGGCCACCACCGACAACCACGGCCTGCACGGATTCACGTTGAGTCTTCATGTGCTGCGGACAGCAGAAAGCAGAAAGTGCACTTCAAAGGCCGTACCGGCGCCGATGAGCGTCGCGGCGAAATTCACGCCGTCGTTGTCGAGCCATGTCAGCCCGCCGGCGAAAACAGTCGGCGAACCGTCCGTATCGGTGGTGCGTTCCGTGAGTCGGCCGGTGCGGCGTGAGCGGCGGCGTTGCTGCAATGTGGCACCGAGGATGGAATCAGCCATCGCGCCGACGATTCCGCCAACTGCGCCCGCGGTCACGACAGGCATCGACCAGCCGAGGACCCACGCCAGCACTGCGATCACGCTCGCGCCACCGGCCGTCGCGATCAGGCCCTGCGCCGACACACCGCCGGACATGCCGGTGTCGAGTGGCGCCCACGTGAGGATCGATCGAGGACGCTGCTTCGACAGCATGCCGATTTCCGTACCCCACGTGTCGGCCATTGCTGCCGCGAGCCCGCCGATGGCGATTGCCGGCCAGGCGGGTGACGCATGTCCGGACGCCACGAACGCCGCGCCGAGCCCGAACAACGCGCCGTTGGCGAGCACCTGCATCGCGTCACGCGGCCCGGCCTTCTCGATCACCGATGCGCTGCGCCGCAGCTTCTCAGCGCGGCCGACTCGGCCGAGCAGCACGCTGCTGCAGAAGAACGAGAGCAGCAGCACCATCCAGTCCAGTCCAGCCAGCGCGGAGGCACTGCCGACGATCGCCGCCGTGATCGCCCCGCCATTCGTGAGCAGGCCTGCTCGCCACACGACGCCAGCCACGAGCGGGCCGAGCGCGAATGCGACGACGGTGGGCAGCATCAGGTCGACGCGTTTTCGGCGGCGTGCGATTGGAGAATCTGCGCGACGCGATCGCGCAACGACCCTGGCGCGGCATCGAGCGACGCGGCTCGACGAACAGCACGCACGAATGTGGCGTCGCGCGCGAGCAGCTCGCGGCAGGCGTGGCATCCGACAAGGTGGCTGTTGATGGCGGCGATTTCGTCAATCGTCAGCTCGTCATCGCAGGCGGCGAATGCGAGCGACTGAACGGCGCCGCAGCCCGTGCGCCCGCCCGGATCGGCGGGTTGTGCTCTCAGCATGGGAGCGACGGGCCGTACAGTGCGAACACGTCCCTGCCAGCAGTTGTGCGAGCCATGAGCCAATGCGCCGTTGTCAGGGACAGATGTAACGGAGTCAAGCTAGTGAACCGATCCGCTGCTGCAGCGGTTCCTTCGGCGGTTGTGGTCGGTCTGAAGTGGGGGGTTGCTTGTTCGTTTTTACGCTTCGGTATAGGTTCGGTGCGTGTTGGTAAGCCTCTGCGTGACGCACAGGCACGAGCCGACGTGCGACCCGGTTCCGCAGCGCCGCGGCGGGCGTATTCTTCAAGGACCCCCCGCTCATGTCCACGACCGTTGATGCGCGCCTCCCACTGAGCCTGCTCGAAGCCGTGCGTGTCGTCGACACGCCCGAAGGCAATGTCGAAGCCGAGTACATCGAAGAGTTGCGCACGAAGCGGTTGGGATTGAGTGACACGGTATACGCGCAGATCAAGCGCTACAGCGAAGCGGTGCGTCGCAATGAGCGCACGGTGCGTGATGAGGCGGCCGCGCTCGCGCGGCTGATCGGTCGGCGCACCGATGCGCACCGTGTCTTCGAATCGGCGGGATCGCTGCTGGCGCATGAAGCAGTGGAGACCGTCGCCGGCGTGCGTCGCGCGGCGATCAGGCGTTTGCCGGGAATGCTCTCTCGCCCGATGGCGCTGTCGGCGGTGCGCAAGCTCGCCAAGCGCTACCTGGATGCGACATGCGAGCGTGTCGGGGCATCGGTGATTCTCGTCGTGCACGATCCGGTGACGATGGAAGGCTCCGTGATCGCGGGCTATGCGTTCTATGCATCAGCCTTTGCGACAATGCTCGAGGAGTTGACTGGTGTGCCGGCGGTGGTGACGCGCATCGATGGCGCGGCACCGGGCCAACGCTGGAAAGCATCGTGGGGTCGCGCCTGACCGAGGGCAGCCCGCAGCGATAGTTTGCGGGGATGCGAGAACCCCACCGCCTGCAGGAAATCCAGACGGCCCTGCGTGACATGGGCGCTGACGGCTGGTTGCTCTACGACTTCAAAGGATGCAATCCGATCGCGGCCGGCATGCTCGGCTTCGAGGGCCTCTCGTCGAGGCGCGCGGTGGCGTGGATTCCCGCTGTCGGTACACCGGTCGCACTGATGCACGCCATCGAACTCGATTCGTGGCGGAAATGGCCCGCCACGTGGGGCCGACGGATCTACCAGTCCTGGGTCTCGCTCGAATCCGAGGTGCGCGCGCTCGTGAACGGCAAACGCGTGGCGATGGAGTACTCGCCGGGTGACGCCGTGCCGTACCTCGATCGTGTGCCGGCTGGCGTGATCGACATGGTCCGTGCGTGCGGTGCGGAGATCGTCACATCAGGCGCACTGGTGACGCGCTTCTACGCAGTTCTCAGCGAGGAGCAACTCGCGGCTCATGTGAGGGCCGCGGAGCTCATCGCGCAGATCGGACCCGCCGCCCTGCGCCGCGCCGCTGATGCCGCGCGCGCCGGCACGCCGCTGAACGAGTTCGAGGTACAACAGTGGATCATGGCGCAGTTCGCGGCGCATGCGCTGATCACAACGCATCCGTGCAACGTCAGCGTCGGCGCCAACAGCGCCAATCCGCATTACGAGCCAGCGCCGGATCGCCATGCACTGATCACCATGGACCAGGTGCTGCTGATCGATCTGTGGGCCGGTGAGTCGGGTCAGCCGTTCGCCGATCAGACGTGGATGGCGACGGTCGGCGAGCCGAGTGATCCGGACGTGTTGCCGGTATGGATGGCAATCCGCGATGCGCGCGATGCTGCGATCGCGGTCGTGCGGGATGCGCGTGGACGCGGCGAGACGGCGCGTGGCGCGGCGGTTGATGATGCGGCGCGCGCAATCATCACGGCACGCGGCTTTGGTGCGTCATTCACGCATCGCACCGGACACTCGATCGATGCCCGTGACCTGCACGGCTCCGGTCCGCATATGGACGGATTCGAAACGCGTGAGGAACGAGAGCTGTTGCCGGGCGTGCTGTTCTCGGTCGAGCCGGGCGTGTACCTCACCGGACGATTCGGCATGCGCACGGAAGTGAATGTCGCCGTGACGCTGTCGGGCGACGTGCTGGTCACGCCAGCCACGATCCAGACCGATCTGTTCCGACTGTAATGGCGTCACCGGAAACTGCGCGCGCTGGAGGGCCAGCGGTGCGCGCCGCGCAGCTGGGCATGGCCGTCAATATCGCCCTCACTGCCGCGAAGCTCATCGGCGGCCTGATCGGGCATTCGTATGCGCTCGTGGCCGACGCGGCCGAGAGCGCGTTCGACCTGTTCGGATCACTGGCGGTGTGGGCTGGCATTCGGATCGCCGACCGCGACGCGACCGACGAATACCCATTCGGCTTCGGCAAGGCTGAAGCGCTGGCCGGTGCTTCGGTTGCGATGCTGCTGCTGATCGCGAGTGTGGGCATCGCGGTGGCGTCGGTGCACGAGATCCGCACGCCGCATCACGCACCGGCACCGTGGACGCTCGGCGTGCTGGCCGCCGTGATCATCGTGAAAGAGTTGATGACGCGTCGGGTGCAGCGCATTGCCAAGGCCGAAGGCAGCGTCGCGCTGGCTGCGGATGCACAGCATCACCGCAGCGATGCGCTGACGTCATTGGCGGCGTTCATCGGTATCGCCGTCGCGCTTGCCGGTGGCGCGGGCTGGGAGAGCGCGGACGACTGGGCCGCGCTGGTCGCGGCATTCATCATCGCGTGGAACGGCGTCGCGCTGATGCGTACTGCCGTGGCGGACCTGATGGATCGCATCGCCGCGCCGGACGTCGTGAAGGCGATCCGGAGCGCGGCGTGTTCCGTCGAGGACGTACGCGCCGTCGAGAAGCTGGCCGTGCGTCGCGCCGGTCGTGGGTACTGGGTGGATATTCACGTCGAGGCGGATCCCCGGATGTCGCTCGACGCAGCGCACATCGTCAGCGGCAAGGTGAAGTGGGCAATCCGCAACTCGAATCCGCAGGTGCTGGGTGTGCTGGTACACATGGAGCCGCACGTTGCCAGCGTATTCGAAACTGCGCGTTGACATGAGTCCCATGATGCTGCGAATCATCCCGCTGTTGGTGGTGGTGGCCGCCTGCCGCGGTGCGAAGGACGCGCCGCCGGTCGCGCGTGCCGTCGCGGGCCCGACGGTTGCGCCGATCGTACGCGAAATGCGACTGCCGGCGATGCGCGTTGCGACCGTCACGCCGCTCAGCGCCGGCGTGTCTGGCAGCACGATTCGCGTGCGTGTCGCGTTCGAGGGAACACTACCCGCCGACACGACGGTGCAGGCGTTGCGCGTGGACAGGGAATGCGGCCGGAACTTCGTCGATACGCAGGTCGACCGGAACGGCACGTCGGTCGTTGGTGCGCTGGTGTGGGTTGAAGCGCCGACGACCGTGATCGACGCGCTGCCGTCGTCCGAGCATCGCCCGACGGTGACACTCGAGAACTGCCGACTGCAGCCGCGCGTGCAGATCGCCGCACCGGGCAGCACGCTGCAGCTGGTGGTGCATGACACGCGCGTCGAGTCCCTGGTGGTGGTGCCGGTGCCGCAATCCGCACATCCGGACACGGTGACGTTCAACACCGATGGCCAACTCGTTCCGCTGCAGCATCGCGCGGACAGCAACGGCGTGATCGCCATCTACGCGACGCGGTTGCCGTGGGCGCGCGCCTTCGTGGTCGCAGCGCCATCGGGCACCAGCGGGATCTCGGATGCCAACGGCCAGGTCAGTTTCGTCTTCGACCGTCGCGTGACGAAGGCGACGATCCGCGTCTGGCACCCGACGCTTGGCGATGTGTCGACGACGGTGAATCCATCGACGTTTGATGCGAACGGCGTGCTCACGATCACGTTCAAGCGCTGATTGCCACCGCGGCCCGTCAGTCGCGTGAGGTGTCCGGCGCGGTGATGAACTCCACGATCCGATCGACCACGGACTCGTCGCGCAGAATGCGGACGTGACCACTGCCGGCCGACGCGCTGAAGCGCACGGCGCGGGGCCAGTCCGCGATCAGCCCATCCGCTTCGATCACCGGTACCTGTTCGTCGTCATCCGCGTGCACGACGAGCAGTGGCGCGCCACCGCCCTGTGCGGCCTGTGAGGCGAGCGACACCGTGTCCATGTCGCGCCAGCGGAAGTGCCATCGCTGTTCGAGCTGCGCAATCATGGCCTGCGCGACGGCGTCGGTGCCTTCATGTCGCCGCAGGAAGCGTGACATCGGTCGATCGACGCTGCTTGGCGCACCGATGCTGACGGCGCGCGGCAACTCCGTGACGCCGGCATTCGCACGCGACGCAATCGCGGCCAGCACCGCGAGACCACCGAGCGAGTGTCCAACCAGCGCGCTCGGCCTGCCGACGGCATCGAGCACGCGCAGCAGGGCGTTCCGGAACCCGGGCAGCGATGCGCGATCTCCATCGGATGCGCCGTGCGCCGGCGCGTCGAGCACCACCACGCGATGTTGGCGAGCGAGCAGCGCGGTGGCGAGCGGCGACCATTGCGTGCCGCGTCCTCCCCAGCCATGCAGGCAGACGACGAGCGGCCAGGTCGGATCGCCCCAGCTCCAGAATGCGACGCGCCCTTCGCTGCCGACGACATCGCCGTGCGTGGCATCGGGCGGCATGAACTTCGGCATCGCCATGCGCGCAGCAGGATCCGTGATACGACGCGTGATCGCTGGTGGCGTCGTGAAGCGCCGTACCGCTTCCGTCGCCGCCGATTCCACATCCGCGTACGCCGTCAGCGGCAGCAGGTCGGGCGGAAGCGGCGCAGGTGGTCGGTTGTCAGGCGGCAGTGGCATGTTTGCAACCTAGCCGCTCAGTATGATGCACGTGCGGCTCCACAATCACAGCCCTGCATCAGCGCCGATCGCAGCGCGACGTGCGCACACGGACGTCAGAGCGCGACCTGACGATCGACGACCATCGCCACGAACAGCAGCGCGAGATACAACAGCGAGTAGCCGTACACCCACCACGCCGGCTTCACCCAATCCTTCGCGCGCATCATCTTCACGACACCACCGAGCAGCAGTGCGCCGAACACGGAGGCGCTGACACCGTAGATCCAGCCGAACGCGCCGTATGTCAGCGGGAGCAACGTCACGACGAGCAGCACGATCGTATACCAGAACATCTGCCGCATCGTTTCGCGCTCGCCCCAGACCAGCGGTGCCATCGGGACTTTCGCGTTGCCGTAGTCCTTCTGCTTGTTGAGCGCGAGCGCCCAGAAATGCGGCGGCGTCCAGTAGAAGACGATCAGGAAGAGATAGATCGCGGTGAGGTCGATGCGATTCGTGACGGCGGCCCAGCCCACCAGCGGCGGGAACGCGCCCGCCGCGCCACCGATCACGATGTTCTGCGGCGTCGAGCGCTTGAGCCAACGCGTGTAGATGAACACGTAGAAGTAGAAGCCACCCAGTGCGAGCGCCGCCGTCAGCACGTTCACGTAGAACGCCAGCAGCCACGTGGCCGTCGCCGCCAGCACGATGCCGAAGGAGAGCACCGCCAGCGGTGTCATCCGACCACTCGGAATCGGACGGCGACGCGTACGCGTCATCACGTTGTCGATGTCGCGATCGAGATACATGTTGACCGCGTTCGCACCGCCCGCCATCAGGTAACCGCTCAGCATCACGACGCCGAGCAGCCAGAGATCGGGTCGTCCGGCGATGTACATCGGTGCCGCCGTCGTGACGAGCAGCAGCGAGATGATCGTCGGCTTGGTGAGCATCACCAGGTCGCGCCATAATGGGCGCCCGACCATCGTGTCGGTGGCGAGCGCGGGGGTGGTCATGCAGTGGCTCCGGCCATCTGCGGTGTGCGCGGACGCACCGCCGCGCCGACAGCAGCACTTTCAGGCGGCGGATATTTCGCGCGACGCGCGGCATACGTCAGCGTGAGGGTGCTCAACCAGAGCAACACACCGGTCGCCTGATGCAGCGAGCGGATCACAATCGGGAAGCCGTTCAACACCATCAGTGCGCCGAACACGATCTGCAGCGCAACGACCACCGACGCCAGGCCGGCCAGCGCCGTGATCGTCGCATGCTCCCTGCGCCGCATGATCAGCAGCGCCATCAGCACGACGTGAAAAGCAGTCAGGTACGCGAGGACGCGATGCGTGAGCTGGATGTGCTGCGCGGCACCGCCGAGCGACCCCGCGCCGCAGAGCGGGAACCCGACGCAGGCGACCGACGCTCCCGTCCACTTCGCGACCATCCCACCCATCATCACCGTGATGAGTGCGAGCACGGCAGCGACGGTCGTGCCGCGGATCGTCTTGTCCGACACCATGCGATCAGAGACGACCGACAATGACGGCAACCCTCCCGCACGGATCCACGCCACGCTGAGCGTCGCCAGCAGCGACATCGCGACGGCCTTGTGGGCCAGCGTCGCCCACCACTCGTTGCGATAATTGACCGTCACCGCGCCCAGCGTCGCGGCCGTGATGACGATGCAGAACGCGAGCACTGACGTGCGCAGGACGCCGCCCTTGCCCGACACGCCGCGTTCCGCGCGCTTGAGAAAGCTCACCAGCAGAAACACCGCTACCACGGTCGACAGTGTCGCCGCGAAGTAGCGGTGCATCACCTCGATCACGAGGTCGGGGCGATCGAACGGCGGGAACCAGTACCCGTAGCACTTCGGCCAGTTGTCTCCACAGCCCATACCGGAGCCGGAGATGCGGACGAAGCCGCCGAAGATCACATGGCCGAGCGCAGCCAGCAGCGACACTCCGGCCAGACGACGGAGCGTGGTCATGCGGTGACCTCGGCAACGGAAGTCGCGTGCGACGTGTGGCGCGTGTCGATCGCGCGCCAGGTCGCGATCAGGAGAAATACGAGGGCGACGGCGGGCACCAGCACCCACAGCAGTTCGAGCGCCTTGCGCGTCGGCGGCAGGGTGTGGGAATGCTCGACGGCAGCGCCCGCGGCGAATGCGGAGCGCAGGATGTAGCGATGCGCAATCACGCAGAGCACGACAGCCACCCAGAAGATCGTCATGGCGATCATCGGAATCAGGGCAAAAGACGGACAACGGGTTACCCTCGATTGAACGGCAACCGTGCGGTCTAAGTTCGCCGGTCCGGATGAGGTTTGGTAGCCGCGTTGCGGCTGAAGCGGTGGGTACGTAGCCTGTGCAGCAATGACCACTGCCCCCGCACCCACCCTCCGCCGGCAACTGGGCCTGTGGAGCGCCGTCGCCGTGCTCATCGGCTCGACCATCGGCTCGGGGATATTCCGGTCGCCGGCGGGCATTGCCGCCAAGCTCCCCGGGCCCCTCCCGCTGATGTCGGTCTGGGTTGCCGGCGGATTGGTCGCCATCTGCGGCGCGCTGACCCTCGCCGAGATCGCCGGCGTGTACCCCGAGACGGGCGGGCTGTACGTCTACATCCGTCAGGGGTGGGGCCGCATGCCGGCGTTCCTGTTCGGGTGGTCCGAGTTCGTCGTCATCCGCGCGGCGTCGATGGGGGCGGTCTCGATCACGTTCGCCGAGTACGCGCTGCGGGTGCGCGGGTACGACCCGTCGGTGGCGCCGTACAGTGACTACGCGCACTACGTCGCCGCCGCCGCCATCGCCCTGACGTCGTTCTTCAACATCGTCGGCGTCAAATGGGGCAGTCTGGTTCAGAACGTGACGACGATCGCGAAGTACGGCGGCCTGGCGTTCATCATCATCCTTGCGTTTGCACTCGGCCTGCCGAAGACCGGCGGGCATTTCACGCCTGCCGCGCCAGCCGGAAGCTTTGCGCTTGGCGCGTTCGGGCTGGCGCTCGTCAGCGCACTCTGGGCGTTCGACGGATGGGCGGACCTGAGTTTCGTCGGTGGTGAAGTGAAGGACCCGCAGAAGAACCTGCCGAAAGCGCTCATCATCGGCACGTTGGCGGTGGTCGCGATCTACCTGCTCGCGAACCTCGCATATCTGTCCGTGTTCACGGTGGATCAGATCGCGCACAGCCGTCTGGTCGCCGCAGACGCTGCGCAGCTGCTGGTGGGCGATTGGGGCGTGAGCTTCGTTGCCATCACCGTGATGCTCTCCACGTTCGGCACGCTGAACGGCACGTTGCTCACCGCCCCGCGCATCTTCTTCGCGATGGCCGACGACGGCATGTTCTTCAAGGCGCTCGCGAAAGTGCATCCGAAGTACGAGACGCCCTACGTCGCGATCATCACCTGTGCGACGCTGGGCATCATCTTCGTGCTCGCGCGCAGCTTCGAACAACTGGCCGACGCGTTCGTGACGGCGATCGTGCCGTTCTATGCGCTCGGTGTGGCGAGCGTATACGTACTGCGTCGCAAGGCGAACTACGCGCCGCCGTTCCGCACACCCGGCTATCCGGTGGTGCCGGCGCTGTTCATCGCGTCATCGATCTTCCTGATTGGCAATGCGCTCTGGGACGAGAGCAGCCGGTGGGCGACGATCGGTGTGTTCGGCGCGATTCTGGCGGGGATTCCGGTCTATCTGCTCGTGTTCGCGCGGCGGAAAGCACCAGCCAGGTGATTCCTGCGGGCGGAAATTCCGACGCCCGCGGTATACAGCAATTCCGGATGACATGCGGCCGGCGCAGTGCTCCGAACGGAGCGATGCGGGTACGGATCGTGGACGTTGCTGTGCAGCCGGGCGGACCTGCGATGCGGGCCCGCCCGGTGTGCGTTCTGCGGTGGGTCAGTTCACTTCTTGGTTACCGTGTCTTCCTTCAGCAGTTTCTTGGCGACGAAGTACACGAAGTAGGCGACGATGATGAAGTTGATCAGCGCAGCGAGGACGGGGCCGAACTTGAAGTCGCCGATAGCCCACTTCTGCCAGCCGCCAGCCGGGAGGACGAGGCCCACGACCGGCATCAGGAGGCCCTCCACAATCGAGGTCACGAGTTCGCCGGCCTTGCTGCCGATGATGACGCCCAACGCCAGTCCTATGACGCCGTACTCCTTCAGAAACGCCTTGAACTCGCCCACGCGCACCTCATGTAGTTGAAGTCGGCTTGCCCGACGGTTGGATCGCTGCGCCGCAACCCGCAACCCGCAACCTCGGTGGTCGGCAGATCATGGGCGGGCATCGTGATCCTAATATCGCGGGGCCGTTCCGCCAGCGACGCGAGCAATCGTCGCGCCGCCGAGTGACGGCAGTTCGCTGTGCGCTCGTTCGACAGGCGACCGACTAGAACACCGAGAACTTGATGTACTTCCGCGGATCGCGTTTGAAGTCCGCGGTCACGCTGTCGAGGCGCGTGACGAGGCGGCGGACGTCGTTGTAGAGCAACGAATCGGTGAGGAGCTTTCCCGCGGTGCCATCGCCCTTTTCAAGGTGCGCGAGCGTGGCGTTCAGCGACTGCATCGTGTGACGCAGCGAGTCGGTAATGGCGGCGACGTTGGCGGTGGCGCGGCCGGCGTTGCGCGTCAGGCTGTCGACGCGCATCGAGTCGAGTGCGCTGGCCGTGCGCTCGAGCGCCTTGAGTGACCGGTTCACGCTCGTCATCGCCAGCGTGAGTTGCGTGTTCTGCGCGAGGATCACGCTGTTCAACTGCTTCGTGAGCGCGCTGGTGCTGCGCAGGATTTCACGGATGTCCTGCACGCCGCCGCTGTCGGTCATCTGCTGACGGAGCGGCAGCGTGATCCCGCGGATGTCCTTCGCGATGCTGTCGCCGGTCGCGATCACCTCGTCCGTCGTCGCGCCGCTCTTGCTGACGACGATGCTGTCGCCCGCGGCGATCATGTCGGTGACGCCGATGATCGGCTCGATCGCGATGGCGCGGTCGCCGAAGAAACCGACCGGAATCGACGAGGCCACGCTGCCTTTCGGCACGTGAAATTCCTTCGTCATGCGCAGCGTGACACGTACGGTGCCCTTCGGATCGTATTCGACATCGGCGACGGAGCCGGCGGTGACACCGGCGAGCAGCACCGGTTGGCCGGGCTTCAGTCCGGCGCCCCAGGGGAACCGCGCGTACAGCGGATAGCCCTTGCCGAGACTGCCGCGCACGAGCCAGATCGATCCGAAAATGGCAATGCCGCCGCCGAGCAACAGCAGCAGGCCGACGAGAACTTCGTTAGTGCGCTTCATGCCTGAATGAATGGTGCGAGGAGCGCCGCGATGATGGCATCGTAGACAAGAATGGCGACTGACGTGAGAACCACCGCTTTCGCCGTCGACCGACCGACGCCCTCGGCGCCTGACCCGCTGACGTAGCCTTCGTAGGTGCAGACGAGTGCAATCGCTGCACCGAAGCCGACCGACTTGATGACGCTGTACCAGATCTGGAACGGAATGAACGCCAACTGCAGTCCGGCCTTGAAGTCGAGCGGCGAGACGTCCGTCGCCATGATCAACGTCACGAACGCGCTGAAGATCGCCATGAAGTTCGCGACCAGCACCAGCACTGGCACCATGATCAACGCGGCGATCAGACGCGGCACCGCAAGGAACGCGACCGGATCGAACGCCAGCGTCTCGAGTGCGTCGATCTGTTCGGTGACGCGCATGGTGCCGATTTCCGCGGTCATCTTTGCGCCGACACGTCCAGCCAGCACGAGCGCCGTCAGCAGCGGCCCGAGTTCGAGCACGATCGACTGACGGACGATCAGGCCGATGACGCTGAGCTGCACGCCTGGAAAGAGCTGATACCGGGTCTGGAATGCCGAGACCGCGCCAAGGAATGCGGCGACGATCACGACCAGTGGAAGTGAGTCCACACCGATGCCGCGCATCTGCTTCGCGACTTCCGGCAGCCAGGTGCGCACCTCCGCAAACCCACGACCGATATCGCCCATGAACTGCGCGAACCGCCCGGTATGCGCGAGCTGCTCGACGGCGCCCCTGCCGAGCGCCCGGAGGGCACGGATCGGGAAAATGTCGACGGCGACGTCGGCAGCCTTCACCGGCGCCGGAGTGTGCGATCCCCCAGTCACGTGCGGACGCGCCAGAGCAGCACGGCGCCAACGACGCCGAAAATCAGGCTGGGCACCCACGCTGCGAGATCGGGCGAGATGATTCCCTTGCCGCCGAAGCCACGCATCAGATTCACGAGTATGAGGAAGACCACCGTGGTCAGTAGGCTGACGCCAATGCCCCAGGCCGCTCCACCGCGCTGAGTGCTGGTGGCGAGCGGGGCCGCGAAGAGCAGGATGATCACGCAGGTGACCGGGATCGCGAGCTTCAGCATGCGCTCCACCTTGAGTGGATTCACATCTGTGCCCGAACGCTGCAATGCTCGAATGTAGCGACCCAGTTCACTCCAGCCCATGTCGGCCGGCGCCTTGGTGGCCGCGTTGAGTTCCAGCGGCCGCTCCGTGAACTGCCGGTCGAGCAGCGAATCGTACGAGAACACGATGTCCACGTTCGCGTTCGGTACGACGTGCAGATGCCCGCGCACCAGCATCCAGTACGTATCACGTCGGAAGAACGCCTGCTCGGCGATGCTGTATATCGTCGGCATTGTCGGACCGGTGCCGAGTCGCTCGACCTCGACATTCTCCATCATGTTCCGCGCCGCGTGCAGTGCCCCGACCTTGTACGTGCGGTTCTCACTGGTGCTGAACGCGAAGTTGTAGCGCTCGCCGGTGTCCTTGAACTTCTGCTCCTGCAGCAGATTCAGCTTCTTCTGATTGAGCGGTGGGATGATGCCGTTGAGTCCGAATCCGATGCACATCGCGAATACCGCACCGAAGGTCAACGGGCGGATGAAGCGATGGAACGAGATACCGCTGGCCTTTGCCGCCGTGATTTCGGCATAGCGCGTGAACGAACTGACGGTGAACACGGTCGCGAACAACACGGCGGCAGGAAGCACCTGAAACATCGTTTCGGGCACGCCATACAGGTAACTGAGGCCGATGTCAGCAGCCGGAATCTGGCGCTGCAGATACGTGTCGAGCTTCTCCGTCAGATCGACGATGACGATCAGCACGGGGAAGCCGAATGCCGTGATGAGGAAGATCTTCAACCACTCGAGCAGGACGTACCGGTCAAGTGCACGCATGCGTCAGCGGTCGGTGGCAGGCATCGGCGCGTTGCGCCGTACCGACGGTCGAAGCGATGCGAACCACGCCGTGATCTTGTCCTTCACATCATCGAGATCCCCACCGCGTGCAGTGCTGCCTTCCCGACCCATGCGCAGGAACAGTCCGACGCCGACCAGCGTGAAGATCAGATTGGCCCCCCACATCGCGACCCACGGCGGCAGCACGCCGTCATCGGCCATCGATTCACCGGCGATCAGACAGACGTAATACAGCGCGAACACGCCGAGGCTGGCGCCGATCACGAGACCGACACCGCCGCGCGGAAAGCGCAGCGCGATCGGCGCGCCGAGCAGCACGAACACGATGCAGGCGACCGCGAGCGAGAACTTCTTGTGGATCTCGACTTCGTATTGCGACCAGGTCGAGCGCGCGATCGTCGCGCGCTGTATGGTCTGCTCGACCATCGAGCTGATGCCGGAGGCTGCGATCGACGGCGTGATCGTCGAGGGGACGATCGCTGGCGCTGGTTCGCCGAGCGTACCACCGGTTCCCGAGGAAGGCGCCACGAGCGGCGCAATCGGGAAGCTCTTCGCCGGCGGCGCGCTGGCCTGTTTCTGTGCCGCGGCAATCGCGTTCGGCAGGGCCGATGGCGCACCGGCCTTCGCCGGTGTGCTGCCATCGCGTTTCGCACTGTCCTTCTTCACGGTGCTGTCGGCGGCGGCTGGCGTCACGCCTGCCGGGACCGTCGTGCTTGGCTTGTCGTTCGGTGTGACGGTCGACGCAGTGTTCGGCGTGGCGGTGAGCGGTGCATTGGTCAGACTGCCGCGTGCGTCCGTCGTGCTGTCGCCGCGCGTGAAGAACGCCGTCATCGCCTTTGTCGCATCGCAGTAGTAGCGGCCGATGCCCGGGGATGATTTGCGGAGCGTGTCGGGACGCACCACCGGATCGACGATGCCGCGCGTGAGCGCCTTCAGTGCGCGCTGCTGCATCTGTGCGACGCTGCGCGTTTCGCGATACAGATCCTTTTCGGCGCCGAACACCTGGGCCTGCATTTCGCAGACGCCCATTTCGCGTTCCGACCGGTAGCTGTCAGCGCTGTCGCGCGAAAAGCTATTCGCGACGCCGCGCACCACGATCCGGTCGCGCTCATACGCGAGCCGTGACAGCTGCGTCGGTGTGGCGGTCGGGATCTCCGTCATGGTGCCGTGGAAGAGCACGAGGTCCATGTCACCGGTGCCGGCGACCAGCGCGAGATCGCCGCTGTCGGCCACGATCGTGCGTCGCTTGCTGCCATCGCCGAAATCGTAGATCACGACCTGATGCAGCCGGTTGCGAGCCTTGTCGATCGTGGTCGCCTTGAGGAAGAGGCGGCCGGGCACGACCTCGTTGATGACCTGCTCACGCAGCGCAAACGTCGGCTTGGTGCGACCGATGTCGGTCTGCAGAATGCGCAGGCGGTGATTGGCCGCCGGCAGCACATAGTCGTTGAAGAACACCATGCCGATGGCGAGCACCGTCGCCCCGCCGAGGACCGGCGCGAGGATCCGGCCCATCGAGACGCCGCTGGCCTTGAGGGCGGTGATCTCGCTTTCCGAGGCGAGCCGGCTGAAGGCGTAGAGGACCGCAACCAGCACCGCCATCGGCAGCGTCATGGCCACCGTGAACGGCACCGCCAGCGCGAAGAACTCCGCGATGACCGAGGTCGGCAGCCCTTTGCCAACGAGATCGCCGAATCGTTTCGCGATGAAGTTCAGCAGCAGGAGCGACGTCAGTGCCGTGAGCGCAAAGGCGAGCGGCCCGAGGTGCTCCCGGAGTACATAGCGGCTGAGGATCTTCACGGCGTGGGGACGGAGAGGTGCAGCAGCAATTCGTCGCACCGTATATTCGACCGCCTCGGCACGCGCTTCAAAGCTAGTTATCACACGGGTTTAAGTCTCGGGTTCCGCGGTGGTCCCCGTGACTGGCCGATCGGATCGTCCTGTCCACTTCAGTGTTCCAGCCCTCATGACCATTCGCCGCACCATCCTGGCGCTTCATGTTCCGTTGCTGGCGACCCTGATGGCGTGCTCAGGTGAATCGCCATCATCGACTGCCGGTCCCGGCGCCGACTCACTCGCCCTGCGAACCGCGGCCGCGTTCGACGGTGCGGCGTCGATGACCTATCTCCACACGGCACTGCAGTTCGGCACGCGCGTGCCTGGCTCCACCGGCTCGAAGGCAACGGGTGACTGGATCGTCGCGGAGATGACGGCCCGCGGCGCGACGGTCACCGAGCAGACATGGACACATACGACGAAGGCCGGCCGGCAGATTCCGATGCGCAACATCCTCGCGCGATGGAATCCGGCCGCCGCACAGCGCGTGCTTTACGTGACGCACTGGGACACGCGCCCGAAGGCGGAAAAAGCACCGGCCGCCGACACGCTGAAGCCGATCGTCGGGGCGAATGACGGCACGAGCGGGATTGCGCTCTTTCTCGCGATCGGGGACGCACTCAAGAGCAAGCCGACGGCGATCGGTGTCGATCTGGTGTTCGTCGATGGCGAGGACTACGGCGAATTCGGGCCGCCCGAAGTGGACGTTTTCATCGGCTCCGACTACTTCGCAAAGCACCTGCCGTCCCCAGCGTACAAGCCGGTATTCGCCGTGGTGTGGGACATGATCGGCGACCGCAGCCTGCAGATTTTTCAGGAGACGATTTCGCTCGACGTCGCACCCGACGTGGTGGCACGCGTGTGGCGACAGGCGGAAGCGCTGGGGTACGCGGGCCTCTTCATTCAGCAGCCGAAGTACACGGTGCGCGACGATCATGTGCCGCTGCAGGCGGCCGGCATCAAGGCGATTGATGTGATCGACATCGACTATCCGTATCACCACACGCTCGAGGACACCGAAGACAAGGTGAGCCTCGCGAGCATGCAGGCGGTGGGCACGGTGGCGGTGGCGCTGATCCGGGATCTGGAGAAGCCCTGAGCAGCTGACGTGATGCGCTGAATTGCGCCGATGGGCGCGAATCAGGTGGGCGCGGCGCGCTGGCGCGGCCCACAGTGCTCCGGTCCGATACGCCGGAGAGAGCATGTCCCTGACAGGTGGTGAAAAGGCGGCCCTGCGCTGGGTGATCGCGGTGGTCGTGATTGGCGCTGGCGCGCAACTGGTACGTCAGTGGCGTCATGCTGATGCTGCGACGCCGGCGGCAGCTCAGGCGCTGTCGCGACAATTGTTGGCGGTCGATTCCGCGCAGCGGGCAGGGCGACACGGGCGCGCAGATCGGGCCGCCGGACGCCGGTCGGGACGTCCGGCGAGGGCGGAGGCGGACACGTTTTCGCGGCGACGCCGGACCAGTCGCCGGCGCGGATTTGGTGGCGATTCCGTGCACGCGGGTCGTGGCGGGAAGCTGCCGATACTGGAGCGGGTGGATCTCGACCGCGCGGATGCGGCGACCATCGAGCGGCTGCCGAGGATCGGCCCAGCACTCGCGGGCCGCATCGTGAAAGACCGTGGGGTGCAGGGGCCGTTCGGATCGCTGGAGGGATTGCAGCGGGTGCGGGGCATCGGGCCGAAGCTGGCTCAGGGTCTCGATTCGCTCGTGACGTTCTCAGGCAATCCGCGTCCCTCCCCGGTACAGCGCTGACCGAGCTCCACCACTGCTCGTGTTGCGTTGCGCACACTCCAGACCCACCCGTCTCATGTCCGACGTCCGTTCAGCAACCGACTCGCGTCCTGCGCCGTCAGGCGCTGCCGGCGCACCGAAGCCCGCCGGGTATCGTCCCGGCTCGCCAGCAGGTGCCGCAGGTGGCACGTCGCTGTTGCAGCATCTCGTGAAGGAGCAGCTGCTCACGCATGAGCAGGTCAAGAAGTTCAGCAAGGATCTGGCGACCACGCCGGCTGGCGGCTCGGTGCCGCTGCTGGCGATCCGCGCCGGTGCGCTGAACGAAGTCGCGCTGCTCAAGTCGCTGTCGAAAGCGCACAGCATGCCGGCTGTCGATCTGATGAAGGTCGAGCCGGACGAGAAGGTGTTGCGCGCGGTGCCGTCGGACATGGTGCACAAGTACCGGATGCTGCCGCTGCGTCGTGAAGGGCAGAAGCTGACGGTGGCCATTACCGATCCGTGGAACCACGAAGCGCAGGATACGCTCCGTTTTACGACGCGCTACGAAATCTTCCCGGTGCTGGCCGGCGAAGTGTCGATGCAGACGCAGTTGGAGAAGTACTACCCGGCGAAGGTGAGCACCGAGGAGACGGTGAACTCGATGCTGGCCGACATCACGTCAGAGATGTCGGACGTCGAGGTGCTGGAGTCGGAAGCGGAAGACAATGTCGCCGGTTCCGTCGCCGGGATGGACGAAGCGCCGGTCGTGCGTCTGATCAACGCGATCCTGATCGAAGCCGTGCAGCGCGGGGCGTCGGACATTCACTTCGAGTGCTTCGAGCATGAGCTGCGTGTGCGCTACCGCGTGGACGGTGCGTTGCAGGAAGTGATGAAGCCGCCGATCAAGCTGCGGGCGTCGCTGGTGAGCCGATTCAAGATCATGTCGAGCCTGAACATCGCCGAGCGTCGTGTTCCGCAGGACGGGCGTATCAAGCTGAAGTTCGGCGGGAAGGTGATCGACTTCCGCGTAAGCACGCTGCCGACGCTGTTCGGCGAGAAGATCGTGCTCCGAATCCTCGACAAGGGCAACCTGACGCTCGATCTCGAGAAGTTCGGCATCGAGCCGCGCGCCGAGCGCGAGCTGATGGAAGCGGTGTCCAATCCGTACGGGATGGTACTGGTCACCGGGCCGACGGGTTCGGGCAAGACGACGACGTTGTATTCGTGCCTGTCGAAGATCAACACGGGCGACACGAACATCATGACGGCCGAAGATCCGGTCGAGTACAACCTGTTCGGCATCAATCAGGTGCTGGTGCGCAACGAAATCGGCATGACGTTCGCGGCGGCGCTGAAGGCGTTTTTGCGGCAGGACCCGAACGTGATCATGGTGGGTGAAATCCGAGACCTGGAGACGGGCTCGATCGCGATCAAGGCCGCACTGACGGGGCACATGGTGCTCAGCACGTTGCACACCAACAGTGCACCAGAGACGATCACGCGTCTGATGGACATGGGGCTCGAGCCGTTCAACGTGTCGAGCGCGCTGAACCTGATTCTGGCGCAGCGCCTGGTCCGCCGCATCTGCAAGAGCTGCCGTGAGAAGTACGTGCCGAGCGACATCGAATTCGCGGGCGCGAAAGTGAAGTCGGCGACGACGCTGCGCGAGATGAAGTTCTCGCAGGAAGCGCTGGATGGTGCGAAGCGCGGCGCGATGCCGGATGCGGCACCGTTCCTCGAGGGGCTGACGCTCGATTCGACGGTCGGATCGCTGCCGTACTTCCGCGGAAAGGGATGCGACGCGTGCAACGGCACCGGAATGAAGGGTCGTCAGGGTCTGTACGAAGTGATGAACATGACGCCGAACATCCGGAAGCTGGTTCTGCAGAACGCGGGCGCGGCGGAATTGAAGGATGCGGCGGTGGACGAAGGCATGTTGACGTTGCGCATGGACGGCTGGCTGAAGGTGTTGCGCGGCATCACGACGCTCGAGCAGGTCGTCCGTGAAACGGCGGCGTGACGTGCGTGCCCGGCTGAGAGTCTCTTCACGTTAGCGATCACTTTTCCGACCCCAGACACCACCCATGTCCTCGAGTCTTCCTCCGTTACCGCCGCGTCGGCTGACCCCATCGCTTGCGATGAGTGGTATTGCCGCGACGCCGCATGCTGGTGGCGCGCCACCGGCGGCTGCTGCGCCGTTGGCGTATCCGCGTCCTGGTGCACCACCGCAGCCCGGCGCGGCGCAGCCGGGCGTGCCGCATTCCGGTGCTCCCGCGGGTGCGCCGACGCACCCGCCGCTCAACCTGCGGTCCCTGCTCGAGGAAGTGATCGAGCGTGACGCATCGGACCTGCACGCCACTGTGGGTGAGCGCCCGATGCTGCGCATCGATGGTCACATCATCCCGGCGCGCACATCGCAGGTCCTGAGCGGCAAGGACACGCTGCAGCTCGCGTACAGCGTGTTGACGGAAGGCCAGAAGAAGCGCTTCGAGCTGGACGATGAGTTGGACTTCTCGTTCGGTATTGCGTCGCTGGCGCGGTTCCGTGGCAACCTGTTCAAGCAGCGCGGCCAGGTGGCGATGGTGGTGCGTCGCATTCCGATGAAGATCCCGACCTGTGATGACCTCAAGCTGCCGCCGGCGATCGTGCGGTTTGCCGAGAAACCACGCGGGCTGGTGCTGGTCACCGGGCCGACTGGCTCGGGGAAGAGCACGACGCTGGCGAGCCTGATCGACAAGATCAACAAGGAGCGTCAGGCGCACATCCTGACGGTCGAAGATCCGATCGAGTTCGTGCACAAGCATCAGCAGTCGATCGTCAATCAGCGCGAAGTGGGCACCGATACGCGCAGTTTCGCGGCGGCGTTGAAGTCGGCGCTGCGTGAGGATCCCGACGTGATTCTGGTGGGCGAAATGCGCGATCTGGAGACGATCAGTGCGGCGATCACGATTGCCGAAACCGGTCACCTCGCCTTTGCGACGTTGCACACGAACAGTGCGGCGGAGGCAGTGAACCGCATCATCGACGTGTTCCCGAGTCATCAGCAGAGCCAGGTGCGGGCGCAGCTGGCGTTCTCGCTCGAGGGCATCGTGACCCAAGTGCTGTTGCCGCGCCTCGGTGGGCGCGGGCGCGTGATGGCGAGCGAGGTGCTGGTGGTGACGCCGGCGATCCGTGCGCTGATCCGTGACGACAAGATTCACCAGATCTACAGCATGATGCAGGCCGGCAAGAAGTTCGGCATGCAGACGTTGAACGACTCGTTGTACCAGCTGTATGTATCGCGCGAGGTGTCGGAAGAGGAATGCCTGCGCGTGACCGGTGATGCGGTGGAATTCCTCCGGATGATCGGCAAGCCGATTCCCTCTGGCATGGCGTCGACGGTGGCGTGATGGAGACCTATTAGATGGCAGTATTCACCTACACCGCCCGTTCCGTTGGCGGCGAACTGAAGACCGCGACGGTCGAAGCAGGCAGTCGCGACGAAGTGATCACGATGCTGCGCAAGCAGCGCATGAGTGTCGTCAAGGTCGATACCGAAAAGCCGCCGAAGAGCCTTGGTGGCATCGGGATGCGCGACATCGTCGTGTTCACGCGTCAGTTCTCGACGATGATCAACGCCGGCCTGCCGCTGGTGCAGGCGCTCGACATTCTCAGCAAGCAGAGCGAGAACAAGGCGCTGCAGGCTGCGACGAAGCAGGTCGTGTTCGACGTCGAGAGCGGCCAGACCGTGGCTGACGCGTTGCGGAAGCAGCCGAAGGCGTTCAACGAGTTGTATGTGAACATGGTGGCCGCCGGCGAGGCCGGCGGTATCCTGGACACGATCCTGATGCGTCTCGCGACGTTCATCGAAAAGACCGATGCCCTGGTCCGGAAGGTGAAGAGCGCGATGATCTATCCGGTCACGATCATGACGGTGGCCGCGGCGGCGATCGCGATCCTGCTGATCTTCGTGATTCCGACGTTCGAGAAGATGTTCAGCGGTGTGGGTCTGGCGTTGCCGTTGCCGACGCGCATCGTGATCGGGTGTTCGAAGTTCCTGCAGGGCTACTGGTGGGCGCTGATTGCAGGTGGGTTCGGGGCGTCTGTAATGATCAATCGCTATTACGCCACCGATGATGGTCGTCTGCGGATCGACGGATTTCTGCTCAAGGTGCCGGTGCTCGGCGACGTGTTGCGGAAATCGGCGGTGAGTCGATTCACGCGGACGCTCGGTACGCTGATCAGTTCGGGCGTGAGCATTCTCGATGGGTTGGAGATCACGGCGCGTACGTCGGGTAACCGTGTGATTCAGAACGCGATCATGGCGAGCCGCGCCTCGATTGCTGGCGGTGAAACGATTGCCGGGCCGTTGCAGAAGTCAGGCGTGTTTCCGCCGATGGTGATTTCGATGATCTCGGTCGGTGAGCAGACCGGTGGTCTGGACGAGATGTTGTCGAAGATCGCGGACTTCTATGATGAAGAAGTGGATACGGCGGTCGGCGGGCTGCTGTCACTTTTGGAACCGTTGATGATCGTGTTCCTTGGTGTGGTGGTGGGTGGTATGGTGGTGGCGATGTATCTGCCGATCTTCGATATGATGAATACGGTGCAGTAGGGGCGGGCCCGCTCTCTGG